>NZ_JAGGKQ010000023.1 GCF_017873815.1 Halorubrum alkaliphilum
GTATCGAGTCGAGCTATCGCTTGTCCGAGCAAGCGATAGCGACGACAACGACACGAGATGCGACGGTGAGACTGCTGTACGTCGTGGTGAGTCTGCTGTTACAGAACGTCTGGCGGTATCTCCACTACAAATATGTGGCGACGCCCCGCCGTGGCGGGCGTCGCCTCTGGTGGTGGCCGTACAAGGAGTTCGTGAATATGGTTCGACGGGCCGCGTGGACGGCCCTCGCGGTGCGTCGGGCCGTCCCCGCAAATCGACCACCAGACGACCGGTTCCACCGGTAATCACTGACCGAGTACGCCGTCTTGTGAGTGGCAACGCTGTCGCGTCGGCGGCTGAGCGCCGCCGACAGCGACAGCTCCGGCTTCGAACAGCGTTGATCAACCGCTACCGACGACTTATTGTAACAGAACAGGTGGCTCAGGTCGGGTTAGCTGACGATGCTTTGTGAGGTACTGAGTTTCAGATCAGCAGAACTCTCGTAGAATCGCAGGATGGCTCCCCGTCAACAATGTGCTACATATAAGCGTTTTAGCTAAGTCAGGAACCGCGTGACAGCAGCGGCTTATCGAGGCTACTTTTTGAGAGGAATGAGGAAGCCGAGTCTGTGTACAACTCCGGCTCCTCATCTCAAATTATGCGTCGGCACACTACACTGTTTCCCTCTGAGTTCCTCGAAGAGCACGCCGAGGAACTCGGCGTGGTCGAACGAGACGGGAAGTTCCAGATCCCCGTCCTCGTGTGGGCGTTCGTGTTCGGCTTCGCCGCAGGCGAGAGCCGAACACTCGCTGGCTTCAGACGTAGCTACAACTCTACAGCCGACGAAACGATCTCTCCCGGCGGCTTCTATCAGCGACTGACGCCGTCACTCGCCGAATATCTCCGCGACCTCGTCGAGTCCCGCTCCAGCTTCCTCGATGTCGTAGTGCTCGTGGGCGACGGGCCGAAGAGCCTGGAGGATCATCTCCGCAGCCAGCGGGGAGATGTCGAAATCCTCGGCCATCAGCCGATGGGTCACCTCGCCGCGTTCGCGAGCGACCGCATAGGTGAGCGCCGTGGCGAGGCCGGTGACGCCGTGCCGATCAATGTAGGTGTCGATGTCGGCGTCCGTCTCGCGGCGGCCGACGGCGTCGATGAGCGCCGGCGTGATCATGTACTCGCGGTCGTCCGCAGCGGTCGTCACGGTTAGGTCAATCTCCCGAGCAGCGTATCGCCGGGGCTGCTCGTCGTCGGTGACGTCGACGACGCCGGCGTCGACGAGCCGATTGACGTAGCTATAGGCGGTCCCCTGTGCGAGCTCGAGGTCGTCCATCATGTCCTGGACAGTCGCCTCCCCCTCCCGAGCGAGATACGCGTACAGCCGGGCGAGCTGTGGCTCCTCGAGGAGATCGGCGACCAACAGAAAGTCCTGGACGATGTCGCCGTCGGTGCGGTGAGAGGTGGGTGACACGGGAGGTTCTTAATTACAGTTTACAGCGAATCAGTAAATAATGTTTAGACACTCTACAGGCGTCGCGTACCGTGACCAATGGGGGGACCGCCGCTACAGGAAGCTCTGGTGAAGGTACTGGCTGTCCGCGATCAGAGGCGGTTCTCAGGGCGATATGTATTCGATCACTTGCCTCGCTACGTCTTCGGTACGGTCGTCGACGAGGGAGGTTAGATAGTGTTCGACATCTACAGCATTGTTGAGGGTCACGAGCGACCACGGGAGGACGTGACTGCGCTCTCCGAGCGGGTCACCCGCGTAGTCGTCGTCTCGGAGCGTGATCGACTTCTCGTGGTAGGTCTTCGTTGAGATCAGGACTGTGATGAGCTGGGGACCGTGGTTCGGGAGGTGCGGGACTCCAAGCACGAGCATCGGACGTCCCTTCTCTGAGAGCGGATCGCTCGCCCAGACGATGTCGCCACGGTCCAGGTCCTCGAACGTCGTCACTGTACTTTTTCCATCTCGTCGGTCTGGAGGTCCTC
The DNA here is from genome assembly GCF_017873815.1 of Halorubrum alkaliphilum. Classification (GTDB taxonomy): domain Archaea; phylum Halobacteriota; class Halobacteria; order Halobacteriales; family Haloferacaceae; genus Halorubrum; species Halorubrum alkaliphilum. The sequence continues at coordinate 1,972 of NZ_JAGGKQ010000023.1, forward strand.
GAGACGCTCCGCACCGTATTGGTCGTCTGCTGTCTCGTGGTGTCGGTGGAGCCGGTAGGCAGATTGGAGCTGTTCCGTGTCGTCCGTGATCGCCCAGTACGGGCGCTTGTGACGGACGAGGCCGCGGTCCTTCAGTCGCGAGAGAATCGCACTGACAGCGTCCGTCTCCAGCCCGAGTCGCTCGGCGATCGTCGCCGCCTTCCACGCACGGTCGTCGTGCGTGTCGAGAAACCGCACGATCCGTTCCGTGTCGTTCCGTTCCTCGAATTCGTCGGGATCGGCGTTCTCAAATTCGTCGATATCGATGGTGCCGCTCGACATAGCTGTATGTTGGGACTGTTGGGACATAGATGTTTGGCATGTTTGTTACGTGGTGAAGATATCTTGCCTTGTTTTGCCGCCGAGTGACGACAGTCTCAGGTACTCTCACGGCGTTCTTCCGTCAGATTAACCCGGAATTGGACGCCGTCTGGCGATATGGCATCGCTCAGACGGCTTGCTTGGATGTGTCGAGACCTTGCCAAACAGCATGTTGACGACCCCGACGTACCCGCCGCGCCGGACGGCGCGGACGGGTACGCCGAGTGGGTACAGATCGCGTTGATTCTGTACCGCGTTGAGCTCAAAAAGAGTCTCCGTGAGACTGAAGACTACCTCAACGAGATGCCCGGCATTCTCGCCGTGTTTGATCTCGATGAGGCACCGCACTACAGTTCGTTTTGTCGGTGGGAAAACGAGTACCGAATGCGTGAACTCCGCCGCCTGCTCCGCGCTTCGGCGGAGCAGGCGGGTTGGAGTGGTGAAGCTGCAATTGACGCGAGTGGCTTCCAGCGTGACCAAACCAGCTACCACTACCGCGACCGCGCGAACTACTCGTTCCAGTCGATGAAGACCACGACCCAGATCGACGTGAACTCACTAGCGATCAAAGACGCCCATTTCACCACGCAGAAAGCATGGGACGGCCACATCGGGATGCAGGTCTTCCGCGTTCCGGCGGAAGACCTGCGTGTATTGTCCGCTGATGCGAACTACTCGTGCGGTAAGCTCCGTGAGGAGTGTCGCTCCGAATCAACGCGACCGTTGATCAAACACAGAGAACAGACACCGTTGTAGAAGGCGCACAACGCCCGAATGAACGAGGATTACAATCAGCGCTGGATGAGTGAAACGGACTTCTCGCAGTTGAAGGAAGACGACGGCGAGAAGCTTCGCTCCCGGAGCTGGCACGGCCAGTTCCGGGAGCTGACACGGAAGTGCATCGTCCATAACCTGACGCAGGCGGCGAGTTAAGGGCTCGCCGCCTGCTCCCTTTCTCCGGACGTATCCGGGAGAGGCATCGCCGTCGTCACCGAAGCAAGAACGCTAGATAGCATAGTTCTGACCCTTCAGCTACCGACGGCAGCTGCGGCTACTACATCTTCTGAGTTCAAGAACCGGGTTCTGACACCGTGAAAGCGTGAATGATCGCCCCTACCCCGATGCTGTCTTGCGTTCAACAAGGCAAGCCATCATCCGGTTTTGTCGGGAAGAGAGTCGGGTACTTCTCACGAACGATGATGATTTCTTCGAGTTCGAGGACCACCCCGGCGTCCTGTTTCTCGCCGAACAGCGGACATCACCTCGGAGGGCCGTGACGGCGATTCAGCGTATCGATCGACCGGTCACGGAGACGGCAGGCCAGGTCTGGCACGTCCCGAACGGATGGGCCTGAGAGTGTTTGTGGGCGTTCGGTACGTTTTGCCTCGTCGAAGATCCGACCGTTCGCCTCGTCTCTATCTCGATCACGTACTCGATGTGGAAGAGTGTGATTCTCGACCGCTCACCTGCGACTCTCGAGATATCGGTTCAGACGCTCGAACTCCTCGGATGTGAGGATCACCTCGGTCTCGAAAGCGTCGAACCGTTCGAGGTCGTCGTCGATCGTCACGACGGTGGACACTCCCTCGTCGATGGCGACCTGTGCGTAGTAGCCGTCCCACCCGTCGACGTTCGTCTCGGCCGCACGGGCGAATCCGCCTCGGACGACATCCGACGGGGGGCGGTCATACCAGTGGATCCGACTCGCGTCCATGAAGTTCGTCATGAGCCGTGACGCCTCCGCGTTCGAGCGACCGTAATACGTGGTCAACACGGCGTGTGCGCCGAACAGCGCGGGATAGGGCACGACTGCGTCGATATCGCCGGTGATCGCGTCCCGGACGTATGAGAGCGCGGCTACGAGCAGCCACATATAGCGATTCACTGCTCCGATTGGTGGTTCTACTGTTTGCGACTCAGCAGAATGCGTAATTTCCTAGCGTCTATTTATTTTTCCTGAAGATAGTGATTGTACTCACTCAGCAGTTAGTCAGCACTAATCGTTATCGTACCACTCAGGTCGCCCTCATCCACCTCTACGCCGTCTTGCGTCGTGTCAAATAGTAGTGAGACGTATACCGATTCACCTGCACCAACATCTTCGACAGTGAATGGCCAAGATCCCTCAAAGTATTCCTCGCCAACCTCGCCACCGGAATCGGCCCGGTCTGTGTGCTGATCTCCGTCATAATACATTCCCGCTGCTACATGTTGATCAAATCCACCTGTCCCCCCAATAGCGGGGAAGTCACCCCACAAACCAATCTCGTGAGGTTGGGTATCATTATTGGTGATAACAAAAGCATAGTCTTCAGTTGGGTCGCCACCAACATCAACCCAATCCGCATCACCATCTTCTGCGAGGGCACCTATCTGATAGCGGGCGTTGTTATTGAGCCCTTCAGCACCCTCATCAGTTGGAACATCGATTTCCAAATTACCTTCATTATCTTGATTAACGAAGTCATGATTGTCGCTGGCCTGCAATGCTACAAGCCCAACATCGTCAGACACAACATCCACGTTCACGTCGCGGTCCGCGTCCATCGCGCTGAACGCGCCCGTCCCCACTGCAGCCGCGCTACCTGATGCCAATGCCCCTGCGCCGATGATGAACTTGCGTCGTTCCATGGTTGGTAGACCTCGTTTACCGCATGCGACCCACGTCCGGGAGCACGGGACATCCCGCGTCACCCCGGGTCGCTCTACTACACCCATGGAACGCTACCCATATCGTTATGACACGCCAGAAGACCTTCTGCCCGCGTCTGAAGGGTTTCTGGGACAGTCTGTGGGTTGTTCTGGTACGGCCTGTACCGATTCTGGGCGGGCCTGAACCCCAACGAGCAACCCCCTAAAAGCGACGAGGCATGCTCACGATCGCCGGCGACGACCGTAGGGTGCGCCTACACAAACGCCGGCCCCGCCACCGACGCGTCCTCCGCGTCCCGCCACGAGCGGTCGGGCTCCCAGCCGAGCACGCGGGCCGCCTTCGAGCAGTCGAAGATCGACTCGGTCCCCTTGACCGCACAGGTCGCGGGCAGGTCGCCGTGGACCGCCTCGATCGTCGCGGCCGTGTCGCGGCCGAGGAAGTTCTCCGCGGCGGCGACGAGCACCGGCTCGTGGCCGTCGATCTCGGCGTCGATCGCCGCCTCGATCGCACGAACGAGGTCGCGCACGTCGATGTGGCTCCAGCCGTTGCCGCTCAACGCGGCCGTCTCCGGGTCGAACCCCTCGCGCGCTTCCCGGGTCCGCGTCTCACCGGGATACGTCACCCACGACGACCGGAGTGACACCGCGCCGACGCCGTGCCGCCGCGCGACGCGCGCGGCCACGTCCTCGCCGACGACCTTCGAGAGTCCGTAGGGGTCCTCCGGCTCGGTCGGCGTCTCCTCGTCGATCGGGAGCGCGTCCGGCAGCCAGTCGTCTTCGGAGAACACGGTGCCGTAGAGGCTCTCGCTCGACGCCTGGACGATCCGCGCGTCGACCGCACCCGCGGCGTCAAGGACGTTGTACGTACTGGTGACGTTGGTCTCGAACACGCGCGAGCCCGCGTGGTCCTCGGGGTTTGGGATCGCCGCGAGGTGGACGACCGCGTCCGGCTCCGCGGCCTCGACGAGCTGGCGCGTCTCGCCGTAGTCGGTCAGGTCCGCGGCTTTGAAATCGACGTTTTCGCGGGTTCCGCTTGGCGTTTCGAGGTCGACGCCGACGACGTCGTGGCCCTCGCGGGCGAACTGTTCGACCGTCCAACTGCCGACGCCGCCGCAGGCTCCCGTGACGAGGATGGTTGGCATGTGGGAGTATAAAAACGGGAGCGGGTACTAAGTCCGGCGACCACTATACCGAGTAGAGGTTATTCATTTACGATTTGATCACCGACCGCATCAAAATGAACGAGTCGTACGTTAGGATGTGTCCGAACCAGGACTGATTAGATCAACCGTTTCCTCTGGTGTCTCCAGGGTCGGGCTCCGGCCAGTCCTCTGGGAAGCTGATATCATCCTTACCGTGTTTTGGATTATAGTAGACAAGACCGCGGTCCACGAAGTAGACGGCGAGGAGTTTACCTCTAGGATCGAATTCGTCTTCGTCGTCTGGCTTCGCGTTTTTGAACTGCTCATGCTCGTCCGTGTCCCACGTGATCGGCTTCCCAGAACTCGGTTCGATGCGTGTGTCGTCGCTGTTTCCGCTTGGCTCCTCGTAGAGCGCGAGTACGTCGACGACCACCCCCTCCGGCTCAAAAAAGACGTTCCCGTTGCCGGCAAACTCCGGGACGCCGGGCTCAACTGCTGTATCATCTTCCTCTCCCTCGATCGCGAACGACCGCGTGTCGCCGAACAACTGCGCCGTGACGCCGGTCCCCTCAATACCTTTGACAGTGATCGTTACGACGATCTCGACCTCTTCATCTGGATCGATCTCTCCGATTTTCGCTCTGATCCGCTCACGACCTCCGGGACCAAACCCGGACTCAGGTGTGTCAATTTCTTCTGGGCCGGGAGACCCCTCTACGATCTCCGCTTGTTCGACCTCATTAAATCCGTCATCATCACCCGACTTTCGTTCCACTCTGTACTCCTCGAACGCGTTCTGTCCCTCCTCGACACCGACGCCGACGATCGCAATCTCCTGATCCGCTCCGAACCGGTTTCGGACCTCAACAAGAGTTATTTTGTCGCCTTCGCTGACGACGTCCTCATCGCTCGGCGTCTCGTACCCCACCACCGCACTTTCGTCGTCCACCACGCTCACGTTCACCCCGCGCTCCATCTGCGCGCTGCTGAACGCGCCGGAGCCGATCGTCATCGCGCCGGCGCTCGACCCGCCGAGCATGAGGATGAGCTGTCGTCGTTTCATGGGTGTTCGGGGGACACGGTTTCCGTAGTCGAATTAACGTGTTTCATCCCTATGGTTATGCGGTGCCAGAAGACCCGTACGGACAGCCTGAAGTCGTATAGAGGACTCCCTTCGTCGGGGACCCACAGCCGTGTCGTCGTTGTATTTGCTGTTGGCATGTGTATTGATAGGAACTCACCAGGACGAGGACGGCGCGGGTGAATCGGAATACGCTACAGCTCTGGGGGTTCGTCCGGCTTCCCGACTTTCATCTCGGTGGTGTAGTACTTGTGTCCGAGCGCAGAGAACGCGAATGCGACGACGATGGCGAGCGTCCATGCAAGTTCGGGGAGGAGCACGAACGGCCACGCACCCATCCAAACGGCCGCAACGAGCGCGGCTGCGACCCCTGATAAGCCGAGATAATACTCGCTCCACGGGATTTCTTTTCCTTCGACAACGTCGAGATACAGATCGACGTCTTCCAGTGCCGTGGTCGGCGCAACAATCCCACGATTCTTATTGAACTCGACTACCCCTGCTCGATCCATCTTCGGCAGATGCGACTGCTGGAGTGCGGTGTACACGCGCTTGCGCTCGTTCCCCGTGATCTCCCGCGTATCAGTGCCGTTCTCCCACGCCGCGATCTGCTCCGCCATCTTCCCGATCTCCATCGACTCCTCCTCGCGTTTCAGGAGGTGTACTGCGAATCGTCGTCGCTGGTTCGCGAGGACATCAAACAGCTCGTCCTCGGAGATCTCCGGCCCGGCAGCGGAGGGTTTCCCGTCGATCTGCTGTGCCGATGCCATTTCGTATACAACATATGATCCGTCCAACATAAAACCCTCGGAGCGTTTGGACGATCTGATACGTTCTGAGATCAGGAGACTCCACTCTATGGCTAGTGAAAAACGGACGTGTGAGTCATTTGAGTACAATTTACTATAGGTTTATTCTAATATTCGAGTTTCATATCAATATTTAAACAACGAAACCTATTGCCCAACGGATCGGATTCCTTCAGATGTTGGGCCCACTATCCGCGTTCAGGCACTGCCTGAACCGACTCGGTGGCGTCGGTTTGGGCTGACACACCTCACAATCCACCGGGAGAGACGAATTCGCTCATTCGGTGATAAACGGCCTCTAACCGTCGCTTGCGTTCGGTCGTGTTTCTCGTTGTCACACAGATCACTCCGTACCAACATTCACGCGGGGCATAACTATACCCGTCTCTCCGGTATGTTCACGCGAGCTTCCGTATCGATGTCACGACTACGAACGATCCTCGCCGTTGTCGCGCTCGTGCTTGCGGGGTCGCTCGCGCTCGCGACCGGTGCGAGCGTTATCGGCGGGCCCGCGGATACCCTCGCCGACGACCGTGTGGCGATCCAACCGGCGGACGGGTCGAACGGCGACTACGCCTATCTCGACGCGGACGACGAGCTTGTGGTCGATGTCTCAGCGTCGAATCCCAACCTCGATGGCGAGTTCAGCGGCGTAAACGTGAATTCCAGAGCCGTCATCGGGGACGTGTTCACAATAACGTACACCGCGGGAGAGACGGCGAGCGTCTGGATAGACCACGACGTTCCCGGCGTCTCGTTCGTTGTCGCGGACGACTCGACGGCTGCCGGCTCCGACCCCGACTACCGCCTCATTGAGGGCGACGAGGGAGACGTGACTCTCGCCCCGAACGAGTCGGTATCCGTCGGGCTGGTCGTCGATACTACCGATCTCGACGCGGTCGCCGGGACGATCACGGAAAATCAGTTCTCGATCCACGCGACCGTCACGGAACCGGACGAGGAGGGCGACACGGTGGACTCGTCCGGTCCTAGCCTGACTATCGACGCGCCAAGCCGGTCTGAGCGGCGGTTCGGGGCAAGTGGCGCCGAGGATGGTGACACTGTTCGGTTCGATGCGGACGAGATGCGTCTCGACGACCGGAACGTGACCCTCGACCGCCTCGACCTCGTCGGTGCGTCGGCCGGGAGCTACGATCTGGCGGTTGCTGGCAGTCCAGAGGCAATCGACGAGGCGGGTCCACTCGACGCCGACGGGGACCCCCGACCGCTCGCGTACCTCTCGCTCGAGTACGACTTCGACCCGATGGATGTCGACGGGCTCCGGTTCCTGTTTAGTGCCGACTCGGCATTCCTCGCAGAGAGCGAGACGGCTCCGGAAGCCGTTACCCTCTATCGACTGAACGACGACGGAGTGTGGGACGAGCTCGACGCCGGACTCGTCGACGAGCGGCTCGTCGAACTGCGGGACTCCCCGCCCGACCGGACACACTTCTCGGCGACGTCCGATGGTTTCTCCACGTTCGCGGTGGCGGTACACACGCCACGGATCGGTGCGGTCGAGGCGTCGATCGCGACCGATTCGATCGACGTGGGCGAGTCGACGACCGTCGAGGCTCGCGTCGAGAACGACGGTGGGGCGGCCGGGGACCACTCCCTGACGCTGACAGCCGACGGCGACTCGCTCGCGACTCGAGAGGTCGCGTTGGATCCGGGCGAGTCGACGACCGTCTCGTTCCCCGTCTCGATCGAAGCAGCTGGCGACTACGAGGTCGCCGTTGACGACGCTCCGGCGGGGACGCTCCGCGTCACCGACGTGGCCACCGCGGACGGCGACCAGGAGGGAGACGGCGCGAGTAGCGACGGGGACGCGGGAGACGGCGGAGATGCGGGAGACGACACGGACGCGAGCCTCGATGACACGGCTGAGCCGGCGGACGGGCCGACCGAGGAGCCCGGCGGGTTCGGTCTCCGCCAGGCTGGCGGGCTCAGCGCGCTGCTGTTCATCGTCGTCGTGTCGCTGTTGCTGGCCCGTCGTGCGCCGGGCGGTTCGTGATCGGCGGTCGAACGTATGGCGACAACGATTTACTACGAGTGTGTGAGTGACGCACCGTGACGTTGAACGAACATGGTGAGGGCGACCAGACTGAGCGAGTCCCGTTCCGGACGGCTCTCGCTGAGGGTGTAAGGCCCTCCGATGTGCTGCTGCTGGCGCTCGTCCCGATGGCGCTTCTCTGGGTATTCTCGCTTCCGGAGTCGACGCGTCGCTCGCTCGCGTTCGCCTACGCCGATCCCACGCTCCTCACGGCGTTCACCGCACACTACGTTCATCTCCAGTTCGAACACCTACTCGCAAACCTCGTCGGCTACGGACTGCTTGCCGGCGTCGGGTATCTGGTGGCGACCGCGAGTCGCCAGCGGCGTCTCTTCGTTACCTCGTTCGTAACGTTCTGTCTCGCGTTCCCGTTCGCGCTGTCCGCGTTGAACCTCGCAGTCCCCCGCGACGCCATCGGGTTCGGCTTCTCCGGCATCAACATGGCGTTCGCAGGGGTGCTTCCGTTGTTGCTCGCGGTGTTCGCGTGTCGTCGACTCGGCTCGGAGGCGTCGACACACCCGGCCGATCTTCCAGTGCGACTCCTGCCCGCGACGTTCCTGCTGCTGGTCGGCTGGATGGCCGCGCTCGCGCTGCCGACCGCGCTCGGCGCACGCGGGCTCGCCGGCCCCCTCGTGATGCTTCTCGGAGCCGTCGTGGCTGCCAGACAGCTTCGTTCGCTTCGGCCGCCGAACGGGCCGTCGCTCCTCGGCTCCCTTCGATCTGCCGTCCGCCGGATCCGTGACCGGCCGGGGGACGGGGACGTGTTCGTGGTCGGCAGCGTCCTCGCCGTCGCGTATCCGGTCGTCGGGTTTCCCACGGACGCGACGGTCGACGGACGGGTGATCAACCTGTACGTCCATCTGCTCGGCTTCTGTCTCGCGTTTATCGGGCCCTACGTCCTGATCGTCGCCGGCGGATTCGCCGACCCGCGAACTTATTAATCACCGTCTACTCCATCCGCTCAGGAACGGATTGATTACTGCTTGACACATGTCCCCCCGACGAACCCTCTCGATACTGGCCCAGGCGACTGCGGTAGTGATCGTGCTCTCGCTCGTCGTCGGACAGTATCTGGGTCAGCCGGTCCTCTTGAGTTTCGTCGAGACCGGGAGCATGCAGCCGACGCTCGACCCCGGAGACGGGTTTATCGCCGTCCCCGCCCCGCTCGCGGGCGGCATCGGAACCGGTGACGTCGTGACGTTCGACGCCCAGGAGATCGAGGGCGGCGGGCTGACGACACATCGAGTCGTCGAGGAGACCGAGCGGGGCTACGTTACGCAGGGTGATGCCAATCCGTTCACGGATCAGGACGGGGGTGAACCGATCGTTCAGGACGCGGACATCGTCGCCACGGCGTTCACCGCCGGCGGATCCGTGGTGGTGATACCACACCTCGGAACGGTTGCAATGTCGTTCCAGTCGGGCCTCGAGTCCGTACAGACGTGGCTGTCCGTGACGCTCGGGACGCGGGCGCTACAGGGGACACAGGGGCTGGCGTACCTCCTGTTCGGGCTCTCCATCGTCGCGTACGCGGCCGACTGGTATCTCACGAGCGGGAGTCGCGACCGGCCCGACCGTGACCGATCGCGTGACGACGGCACCTCCGTACTCCTCGTTCTCGGTCTGCTGGCGCTCGTGTTGATGGCGACGGCGACGGCGGCGATGGTCGCTCCCGGCGGCACACAGGAGTACGGCGTCGTCAGCGCCGACTTCGAGTCAGACAACCCCACCGTGATCGAACGTGGGACGAGCGAGGAGTTGGAGTACATCGTTCCCAACGCCGGGCTCGTCCCGGTACAGACGTACGTAACCCCGGCCAGTCAGGGTGTCGAGGTCGACCCCGAGCGGGTCGCGGTCGGGGGACGCGAGGAGGCGTCGACGACGGTGACGCTCACCGCCCCCGACGAGACCGGCTACTACCGACTGTTCGTTGAGGAACACCGGTATCTCGCGGTGTTGCCGCCGGCGCTCATCGACGACCTCTACGGTGTCCACCCGTGGGCTCCGATCGTGGCGATAAACGGGCTGCTCGGCGGCGGGATACTGCTAACCGGCCTGCTGTTGTTGCGCGGGGAGCCGGCGCGGATCCGGTCCCGGAGATCCCGTCGGAAGACCTCGCTCCATCGGCGGCTGCTACGCGAACTCTACAAGTAACACATGAGTACACAACCAGATCCGGACGAGACCCGTATCCGCCTCCGAGCCCTGTTGGACGCACAGTTCACCCTGCTTGTCATCGTCTGTGTCGTCCTCGCCGCGGCCGGCGGGGTTCTGGTCTACGGCACCTACGTCGACCCGGGGACCGAAACGGAGAGTCAGGAAGTCTCTTCGTGGAGCTACGACGCCGGGTACGACCACTCCGCCGAAGTCACCGAGCCGAACGAAGTGTTCCCGGTCGGCACCGTTCTCGAAGACCGTGAGACGTACTTCACCCGGATCGCTCCCGAACTCGACGTCGCGGCAGAACTCGTGTACGCCGCCGAGCAGTCCGAGGACGTCCGCGTCGACATCGAGTCGGAACGCCGGCGATGGCGTGGTGTACTGGGAGGAGACCGAGCCGCTCGAACCAGTCAGCGTGGAGGACCCCGAGCCCGGCGAGGTCGTCGCGGCCGAGTTCACGCTCAACAGCTCCGCGATCGACGAGCGGGCGACGTCGATCGAGGAGGATCTGGGCGCGTCTCCGGGGCAGACCGACGCCATCGTCTCCACCGAGTTCGAACTGGAGGGCCAGCTTAACGGCGAGACCATCACGCGCTCGCCGTCATTGGAACTCGAGATCGACCACGCCGGCGACACCTACACCGTCGACGATCCGGATCCCGCGTCGGAGACGGTGCCACAGGAAGTCACTCGGGAAGTCGAGCGCACGTACGGACCGCTCCGGACGATCGGCGCGCCGATCCTGCTCGTGATCGGCGTCGTCGCCGGTGTGGGCCTCTCGTACGGTCGGTACGAGGGACTCCTCGAAGTGAGCGATACAGAGCGGGCGTACCTCTCGTATCGGGACGACCGCTCGGAGTTCGACGAGTGGATCACCCGGATCCGGCTCCCGCCGGAGGCTCACGATCGACCGGTGGCGTACGCCGATAGCCTGCGCGACCTCGTCGATTTCGCCATCGACAACGAGACCGGCGTCATCGAGGACCCCGACACCGGCGCGTTCCACGCGGTCACCGGTGAGTTCGTCTACACCTACCGACGGCCCGATCCGCCGGCCCGCCGCTCCGACCCGGACGGGACCGAAGCGGCGTCGGCAGCAACCGGTGGGACGGTCAACGGCGACGAGACGGCCGACGACGGCACGGCGGCCAACGACGGCACGGCGGCTGACGACGGCGGGTCCCTCCTCGACATGGCTCCGTCCGACGGGGACTCCTCGCGGGATCCGTTCGATCCCGATCCGGCCGAGACGTCCCGATCCGAGGGACGCCCGGTCGACAACGACGACGGTATCGAGGGCGATGACGGTACGACGGAACCGTCGTCGAAGGGCGGTCGATAACCTCGTCGCCGAAGGTGGTCGATGACCTCGTCGCCGAAGGTGGTCGGGTCGCTCAGACGACCGGTTCGTAGCCGGCCTCCTCAACGGCGGCCGCAAGGGCGTCTGGGTCGGCGTCGCCCTCGACGGTCGCGGTGCCGGCCTCGTGGTCCGCGGTTGCTGCCTCCACGCCCGGGACTTCCGAGAGCGCGTCGATCACGTTATCCTCGCAGCCACCACACGCCATGCCATCGACGTCTATCGTCGTCATGGACGTGGATCCGGTCGCCACGAATAATTGGGTTTCCCCTCCGGCAGGACGCCTCCCCTGTGCGGGACGCTTCCCCTCGGGCAGGACGCTTTTTTTCCTGCCCGGCGAGCGTTACGTATGCGCACCCTCGACGAGACGGACCGTGAGATCCTGCGACTCCTGTTGGCGGACGCCAGACGCCCCTTCAGCGACATCGCCGACCGAGTCGACCTGTCCGCACCAGCGGTCTCCGACCGGATCGATCGACTCCGCGAGACGGGCGTCATCGAGGGGTTCACGCTCCGTGTCGACGCCGACGAGCTCTCCTCGGGACTGGAGGTGCTGGTGACGCTCGACGTCGCTCCCGTCGACGCCGAAGCGGCGTACGAGTCCCTCGCCGGCCACGACCACGTGGAACACGCGACCTTGACCGCCGACGGCGACGTGACCGCTCTTGCCCGGGTCCCCGACGACGACGTCCGCGGGTTCGTCGACGGGACCGTGGGACTCGGTTCGGTTCGGGATCTGACCGTGCGGGTCGTGGACCGGCAGGAGTGGTCGCCGGGGCTCGGCGACGCCGACCTCGCCGTCGACTGCGTCGAGTGTGACAACACCGTCACCGCCGAGGGGGAGTCAGAGCGGATCGACGGGACGTTATATCACTTCTGTTGTGGGTCGTGTCGTCGGAACTTCCTCGACCGCTACGAACGGTTGGACGAAGGGACCTGAACGTGGCTCCGGGGAGCCGCAGAAAGTAACCTACTTGAGTGGGGCGCGGTTACCCGTGTTCGTAGTCCCGTGGTGTAGTGGCCAATCATAATGGCCTTTGGAGCCATTGACGGCGGTTCGAATCCGCCCGGGACTACTTTTCCCGCGAGCGATACCGCGAGCGGCAAATACGTCCAGCGGATTCGAGCCCAGAAGGCGAGAGGATTCGAGCCTTCGCGGTTCGAATCCGCCCGGGACTATTTTCCGAACGAAGTGAAGATGAACAGTCGCACTGCGGATCCGAATCAGGGAGCGAGGTGAGCGAGCAGAGCGAACGAAAGCGACCGCGGTTCGAATCCGCCCGGGTGTATTCTGCTGCGAGCAGCGCCGTGAGCAGTGGGTAACGCTGTCGTCGGCCTACGGTTCCACGAGTCGTGCCCCCGCCGCGTGCGTGTGACAAACTGCGGGGTCGTAGCCGGCGTCGGAGAGTCCGGTACCGAGCGCGAAGACGGTTCGACCGAGCATCGCCATCGCGGCACCGGGGCCGTCGTCGGTTGCGCCGTCGACCGCCTCGATCGCGTCGGCCACCTCGGGGACGAGCAAGTCGGCATCCTCGGCGAACGTCCGAGAGGCGTCCATCAGCGTCGAGAGCCGCGGATCGGCGCGGAGCCGATCGAGAGCCCGCTCGCCGGCCGCGGAGAGCGCGGTCGTGTCCTCGGCGAGGACCGCTTCGGTCGAGCGCTCGCCGAACGCTACGTACTCAACGCGGGCGCGTGCGGGGATCCCGTCGAGTTCGCCGTGACCGGGTGCGCCGGGCTCGACGCGGATCGGGGCTCCGCCGCGTGCCTGCGCGACCACGTCGCCGAGCCCGGTACCGCGTTCGACCTCCGCCTCGTGGGCGATCCGGACGAGTTCGTTCTCGGAGCGTCCGGCGTCGGCGACGGCGTTCGCGGCGAGCGCCGTTCCGAGCGCCGCCGCGCCGGAGACGCCGAAGCCGGCTCCCACCGGGAGGTCGGTCTCGACGGCGACCGTGCCGTCGACGCCGAGCGTATCGAGCACGTCGTCGACGGGAGCGATCGTCGCCGGCTCGCCGTTCAGATGCTGCTCGGGTGGACGCTGGCCGGCCGTCACCCTCACGTCGACGCCGTCTGTGAGCGTGAGTCCCGCACCGCGGGACCCCGCGAGTGCCGGGCTGTCCGCCGGATGGGCGCTGAAGAAGCCGGTGACGTGGCCCGGGACGAACGCGGTCGCCCGCTCGCGTGTCATGGTTCCGGGGACGGGAGGGCCCCGATTAACGGTTGTTATCCGGAGCGACGACCGGCCCGATACCACACCCACGACGACACCGTAGGCGGTAAATAGTGGCCACCGAAACCGAACGGTATGCGACGCCGCCTGCTCCCGCCGCTCGCCGCGTTTCTGGCGATGTGTTTCCCCGGTCTCGGCCATCTGTTCCTACGCCGCTTCGGTCGTGCTATCGTGTGGCACGCGACCATCGTCGGCGGGGCGATCGGCCTGTACACGCTCTACGACGTCGAGCCGCTCGACTTCACCGCCTCGATCGCCGAGGTGGCGGCGGCGGTCCCGACAGATGTCCTCCTCCCGATCGCGCTGTTGGTGACGCTTTCCGCCATCGACGCGCTCCTCGTCGGGAGAGCGGAGGTCGCGGAGGCCGCACGGGCGGACGCGACCGCGGAGGCGATCCGCCGTCGTGCGGCCGGCGAGGAGGACGGCGGGGCTCCCGTCGAGGCGCTCGTGTCCGGCGATGACGACGCCGACGGCGCCACGCAGGTCGAGTGCCCGGCCTGCGGTCGCGAGACGGACGTCGAAATCGACTTCTGTCACTGGTGTACCGAACCACTTCCGTGGGCCGACGAGGAGTGAGCGGCGACCTGCCACCGACCTCCCCGCTCGTTTCTCACGGGTGATAACTGGGTACGAACGTTGATATACTCCGACATGAACCGTTCCGATACGGACGCGAACGACGGACGGACTATGAGTCTGAACCCACGACGATACGACGTACGGGAGCTGCGCCGACTTGCCGGAACGCGAGGCGGCGTGGACGAGGCGGCTCGGGAGCGGCGGCCTCGTCGACCGAACGGAAGCCGAGCGGAGCAGGCGGCGCGCTCGGCCGCGTTCACCGAACTCCTGCGGCGTCAGCGTGGCCTACGGCACGACCGTGACGGGGAGCGACCCTACCTGCGGACGATTCCCGGCGGCACCGCGGCGGAGCGTGAGATCGGCGACTGGATCGGCTATCTCGTCGACGTCGGCGGGCATCTCCGGAGTCGGGACGCGCTCTCCTATTACGCCGAGCTCGGCTGGATCGACCCCGACGTCGCGGCAGCCCTGAAACGCCGGATTCCCGGCTTCGACGCCCCGCGTTACGACCGGCCGTTCACCCCGGCCGACCACCGGATCAGCCTCGTCTCCATCGTCCGGATCGTTTCGTGTGCGAGTGAACAATGAGCGACGACGACGACGAATCCACGGACATCAACAGTACAGACGGCCCCGAAGCGGTCGGCGTCAAACTCGGCAGCACTCGGACGGTGCTCGACCTCCCCGACGGACGGGGTGGTCGCGAGCGACACTCGATCCTGACGTGTCTGGCGACCTACGAGGACGCCATCACGGGCGAGGAGAAGGTCCTGTTCGGCAGCGAGGCCGCGATCGAGTACCCCGACACGGTGCGGTTCATGCTCCGGTCGGGGCTCCCGGAGGACGACGAGAGTGTCGCCGACGCGGAGCGCTTCTTCGAGGCACTCGTCGACGCCCACGACGTGCCGACGGACAGCGCGGTCGTCTACGCGGTGCCCACCATCGACAACGAGGCTGGCGTGAACAACCTCAAGTCGGTGATCGAGGGCTCTTCCATCGGGGAGGTCGAGACGCGGAGCTACCCCGAGTCGCTGTGCGGGGCGATCCCCGCCTACGGCGACGATCTGGCCGCCATCGACGAGGTGTTCGTCTCGGTCAACATGGGGTCGACGACGCTGGAAGCGTGCGCGTACCGGCGCGGCGAGCAGCTCTCCCCGTTCTCGACCGGCTCGGTGACGGGCAACGAGGTCGACCGCCGGATCGTCGCCGCCGTCGAGGAGGAGACGCAGGGCCGCGTCCACATCGACCGGACGACCGCCCGCGAGTACAAGGAGGAGCACGCCGACGTGTACGACTTCGAGCCGTTCACCGACGTGATCCAACAGCCCGGCGGCGGGAGCCACGAGTTCACCGTCGACCGCGGGGTACGGGAGCCGGTCGACCGGTACATCGACGAGGCGGTCGACGTCGTCGCCAACGAGTTCCTGCCGGAGCTCGCGAACGACCACATGAAACCCTACCAGCTCGCCCTTGGCCGTCCGATCGCCGCCACCGGCGGAATGGCCTGTATCCCCGGACTGGTCGAGGAGTTCGAGACGCGGCTGGCCGCCGAACTCGACCGCGACGTCGAGGTCGTCTCTCCCGACGATCCTGCGACGGCCGCGGCCGAAGGTGCCGGCCGAATCGCCGAGCGGCTGATCTGAGCGTCCGTCGGCATCCGCTCGTCCGTCATCAACCGCCGTGTGTTATCTTCCGCGAAAGTGCTATCATATATTTAATGTAAACGGCCAGTGCGTGTGTGGTACATATAGCTATTGCCGTGATCTGTGGATGAATTTTCACAAAAGTATATAAGATCGTGTGCCCTCGGGGCGGTGTATGTCATCGGGAAACCACAGTCGACGTAAGTTCATTAGGGCCGCTGGCGCGGCGGGTGCGGCCGGTTTCGCGGTCTCGGTCGCGGGTTGTGCTGACGAGACTGACGAGGGTACGACCCCTGACGGAGCGGACGAGTTGGGCGAGCCGGTCGAATCGATCCAGTTCCTCGGACCCACTGCGGGCGTGAACGCGTTCCGGAACGAACTCGCCTCGGTCACTGCCGAGAACTGGGAAGAGATCGGCTTCGATGTCGACCTCAACGAGATGGAGTTCGGCGCACAGGTCGACCAAGCGGTCGTGCAACAGGACTTCGACGCCTCGCTTCTCGGGTGGGGTGGAACGCCGGAGCGGATCGACCCGCACACGTTCATCTACGATATGCATCACTCGGACAACACCGGGCAGGGCGGGCGGAACACGCCCGGCTACTCGAACCCCGAGTACGACGATCTCGCCGACCTACAGGTCACACAGCCCGACGAGAACGAGCGACAGGAGACTGTCTACGAGGCACAGGAGATCATCGCCCGCGAGCAACCCCGGACGTACATCGCCAACGAGGGCGGTGTCCACCCGTACGCGGGTTCCCGCGTGGAGAACATCGATCCGACGCTCGGCGAGGGGCTCAACTCCTTCTGGAACATGATCAGCGTCACCCCGACGGACGGCGACGGCACCGTGACGATGGGGTACCCCTCCGAGATCATCTCGCTGAATCCGATGCAGGACCTGGCGACGCCGGACCGGCAGTTCGTTCGGCTGCTGTACGACCAGCTGTTCCGCATCGGCCCGGACGGGCTCCCGCAGCCGTGGCTCGCCACGGGCGAACCCGTCATCGAGGACGACGGCATGACGTACACGGTCGAGATCCGCGACGACGTCACGTTCCACGACGGCGAGGACCTCACCATCGACGACGTGGAGTTCACCTACGAGCTGTACGCCGACTCGCCGACGTACAGCGGTCTCGTCGAGGTCATCGACGAGATCGAGACGTCCGGCAACGAGATCACGTTCAGACTCGGGGAGCCGTTCGCACCGTTCACCGCGAACGTGCTCGGTCAGGTGTACGTCTTCCCCGAACACATCTGGGGCGACGTCGACCCCGAGGACCTCGCGGACTTCGAGGACCCGAACTGGATCGGGAGCGGTCCCTTCCAGTTCGACGACTGGGAACGCCAATCGGAACTCCAACTCAGCGCGTTCGACGATCACTTCAATCCGCCGAACACGGACCGGTTCATCCGGATCCCCGGTGCCGACGTCTCACAGCTCATCGGCGACCTAGAGGCGGGTCAGATCGACTTCGTCGGGGCGGTGCCGCAGCCGGCGACGCTCAGCCGAATCGAGGAGGACGATGACCTCGACAGCGCGCCGTTTGAGGACATCGGCTACGTGAAGATCGCGTACAACCTCCGGCGTGAACCGTTTGACGACGTCGCGATCCGTCGGGCGCTCTCGTACTGCGTCCCGAAGGAGGAGTACGTCGAGTTCATCCGCGATGGGATGGGGACGGTCACGGACTCGACCATCTCCGAGCACAACGAGTTCTGGCACAACCCCGACGTCGAGCAGTTCCGCCTCGACCTCGACGCGGCTCGCCAAGAGCTCGCCGACGCCGGCTACGGCTGGGACGACGACGGCCGCCTCCACTACGGGGCGGACCAGTAAAACAGGACGGCGATCCGGTCGTCCTCCCACCACCCGAAACACACCGACATCACCCGAATCATGTTCCGACACAGTAACACACGACCCGTCCGGACCGGAGTGAGCGACGCGTGGGACTGAGGGAGTTCGTCGTTCGACGCCTCGTCCAGCTCGTCTTCACGTTCTGGGCGTTTTTTACGCTCCTGTTCGTCCTGTTCCGTCTCGTCCCGGGGGACCCGACGTCGATGTTCCTCCTCGACGGGATGACCCCGGAACAGCGTGAGCAGCGCATCGCCGAGCTGGGCTTGGACCAGCCACTACACGTACAGTACGTGAACTACATCGAACAGCTGTTGACCGGCGACTTCGGTCAGTCGTTCATTTACCGCGAGCCGGTGATCGACATCATCGTCGTCCGGTTCATGAACACCATCGTGCTGATGGGGACCGCGCTGTTTTTCGCGTACCTCATCGGCGTCACCTTCGGTGCCCTGATGGGCTGGTGGCGCGGGTCGCGCTTCGAACGCGGCGGCATCATCGTCACGCTCGTCGCACGGTCCTCCCCGGAGTTCTGGGTCGGGATCGTGTTGCTGTCGGTGTTCGTGTTCTGGCTCGGTTGGTTCCCGTCCAGCGGGATGCGGACCACCGGGGGTGAGCTCGGCGGCGGGTTCATCCAGCGATACGGCTCGATCGACTTCCTCCGGCACCTCTTCCTGCCGGCGCTCACGGGTGCGATCGTCTACCTAGCGACGCCGACGCTCCTGATGCGGAGCACGATGCTCGACGTGTTGAAAGCCGACTTCGTCGAGATCAAGAAGGCCGAGGGGTTACCGGAGATGACCGTGTTGTACAAACACGCCGCGCGGAACTCCGTGCTCCCGCTCGTCACCGTGATGGCGATCGCGACCGGTGCCGCGATGGGCGGCTCCGTCGTCATCGAGACCGTCTTCAACTGGCCCGGGATGGGTCGTGAGATGGTGCGCGCCGTAAACACTAACGATTACCCGATCGCGATGGCAGCGTTCTTCCTCATGGGATCGGTCGTGATCCTGATGAACTTCGTTGCCGACCTCGCGTACGTGTATCTCGATCCTCGGGTGGAATACGAATGAGCACTGATACAGACACGACCCCGCAAGGCGCGGTCACCGGCCTCGAAAAGCGGATCGAACAGCTCCGGGACGGCCTCGGAGTATTCAAAGGGGACCGCTTGGGGCAGATCGGTATCGCCCTGGTTCTCGTGTTCGTCTTCGTCGGCGTCTTCGCCCGTCCGATCACGATCGAGTTCCTGAACGTCACCATCCCGGGGCTCGCGCCCCACGACCCGAACGCCCGCGCCGTCGGCGGCCGTCTGGAGCCACCATCGCTCGCGCATCCGCTGGGGACGACCCAGCTCGGCCGCGACGTGCTCTCCCAGCTGATCGCCGGCACCCGCGTGACGCTTCTGGTCGGGAGTTTGGCCGCCTTCATGGCGGTGTTCATCGGCACGAACGTCGGACTGATAAGCGCCTACTACGGCGGCTGGGTCGACGACGTGCTGATGCGGATCACGGACATCGTCTACGCGGTGCCGTTCCTCCCGTTCGCGATCGTCCTCGTCGCCATCGTCGGCAGCAGCATCGTCAACATCATCGGCGCGATCGTGTTGATCCTCTGGCGGTCGACCGCCCGGGTGATCCGATCACAGGTGTTGAGCCACAAACAGCGTCCGTACGTCGAGAGCGCCGAGGCGATCGGCGCGAGCGACGTCCGGATCATGTACAAACACATCCTCCCCAACGTGTTGCCGCTGGCGTTCTTATACGCCGCGTTCGCCGTCGGGTACGCCGTCATCGCGGAAGCCAGCCTCTCGTTCCTCGGCTTCGGCGACCCGAACATGTTGTCGTGGGGCGAGATGATATTCACCGTCTACACCGCGGACGCGATCCGGCAGGCGTGGTGGTGGGTGTTCCCGCCGGGGATCGCCATCACGCTGTTCGTGATGTCGGTGTTCTTCATCGGCCGCACGCTGGAGAAAGTGATCAACCCCGAGCTGAGACATCAAGAATGAGTTTACTCGAAATACGCGACCTCAAGACGTACTACCGGGCCGACGGCGGCTGGGTTCGCGCGACCGATGGCGTCTCGCTTTCCATCGATCGCGGCGAGACCGTCGGGCTCGTCGGCGAGTCGGGCAGCGG
This sequence comes from Halorubrum alkaliphilum, assembly GCF_017873815.1. GTDB lineage: Archaea > Halobacteriota > Halobacteria > Halobacteriales > Haloferacaceae > Halorubrum > Halorubrum alkaliphilum. The sequence continues at coordinate 22,040 of NZ_JAGGKQ010000023.1, forward strand.
GAAGACGACGCTCGCGAAGTCGATCATCCGTCTGTTCCCCGATAACGCGGAGATACACGGCGGATCGATCGACTACGACGGGACCGAGATCACCGACCTCAGCGACAAGGAACTCCGCCGGCGGATCCGGTGGCAGGAGATCTCGATGATCCCGCAGAACGCGATGAACGGGTTCGACCCCGTCTACACCGTCGGTCAACAGATCGTACAGGTGATACGCCACCACGAGGAGGGCGTCTCGAAGGCCGATGCGCGCGACCGTGCTCGGGACCTGTTCGACGAGCTCGGGATCGAACCCGATCGGATCGACGACTATCCGCACCAGTTCTCCGGCGGCATGGCACAACGAGCAATGATCGCCCTCGCGCTCGCGCTCGGCCCCAGCCTCGTGTTGGCTGACGAGCCGACGACCGCGCTCGATGTCGTCATACAGGACCGGATCCTAGAGACGATCAAAGAGAAACAGGCGGAGATCGACAGCGCGATGATTATGATCACGCACGATATGTCCGTCGTCTCCGAGACGTGTGACCGGATCGCCGTCGTGTACGGCGGGCGCATCGTCGAGATCGCCGACGCCAGAACGATCATCACGAACCCACGACATCCGTACACGCTCGGCCTTCGTAACGCGTTCCCGGACATCAGCGACGACGACCAGGAGCTGATCTCCATTCCCGGGACGCCACCGGACCTCGTCGACCCGGGCGAGGGGTGTCGGTTCGCGCCCCGGTGTCCGTTCGCCGAGGAGGACTGTTGGGAGATAACGCCCGAACCACAGGAGTACGAGCCGGGCCACTTCGTCGAGTGTCACCGCGCCGATGAGATCGACTACCTCCAGTCGGCAGCCGGAGAGAAGTCCACGTGGCAGGACGCGACGACCGGCGACCGTGACGCCGTCGTGGACGGCGGCATCGTCGATACGAGTGGTGCCGATGCGACCGAGACCGAGGGGGGCTCCGCCGATGAGTGAGGCGACGGGGCGCGTCGTCGACGGATCCGAGACGTACAAACTGGAGGTGGAGGACCTCGAAAAGCACTTCCCGGTGAACTCCGGGATCGTCTCGCGGATCCTCCGCGGGGAGAGCGATCAGGCGGTTCGCGCGGTCGACGGGGTGTCACTCGGGATCCGCGAAGGGGAGGCGTTCGGACTCGCCGGGGAGTCCGGCTGCGGGAAGACCACGCTCGGGAAGTCGGCGATCCGCCTGCTCGAACCGACCGGTGGCAAGATCTACTTCGACGGGACGGAGATCACGAACGCCAGCGGTGCCGAGATCAATCGGTTCCGGCGGGAGGCACAGATCATTCATCAAGACCCCTATCAGTCGCTGAACCCGCGGTTCACCGTCTACGAGTGGATAAAAGAGCCGCTCGATGTCCACGGGATCGGAACTGCCGAGGAGCGTGACGCTCGCGTGTACGAAACCATCGAACAGGCGGGACTGAAGCCCGCCGAGGCCTATGCCCCGGAGTACCCGAGCGAGCTGTCGGGCGGGGAGCGCCAGCGGGTCGGGATCGCCCGCGCGCTCGCGCTCGAACCGTCGTTCCTGCTGGCCGACGAACCGGCGAGCATGCTCGACGTTTCGATCCGCGCGAGCATCCTCGACCTGTTCAAGCGGCTTCAGACCGATCTCGGACTGACCGCGGTGTACATCAGCCACGACCTTTCGCTTCTGAAACACATGTGTGACCGGATCGGCATCATGTACCTCGGCGAGCTGGTAGAGGTTGCCCCTGCGGACGAGATCATCAACGACCCGAAACACCCGTACACGCAGGCGCTCGTCTCCTCGGTCCCCCGTATCGATCCCGACGAGGACCGCGAGCGCATCGAACTCGTCGGCGAGGTTCCCGACCCGGTCGACATGCCGAGCGGCTGTCGTTTCCATCCGCGATGTCCCCGGATCGTCCAGCCCGAGGGGTACGACTTCGACCAGGACGACTGGCGTGCCGTCGTAAACCTCCGCCGGGACGTGTTGGCCGGTGACGTCGACCCCGAAGCGATCCGTCGAAACCGCGACGACGACGAGGCTAGCGCCCTCGCGATCCGTGACGCGTACGACGTTCCCGACCGCCTCGCGGATGCGGCCGCGGATGACGTGCTCGACGCGGCGCTCTCGGACGTGCTGGCCGGCGACTCGAACGACGCCGCCGATGTCCTCCGTCGAGAGTTCGCGACCCCGTGTGAGTCGGGCCCGATCGAGACCCATCAGGTGACCCCCACACAGGAGGCCGCCTGCGTGCTCTACGACGAGGACGAACCGTACACGCTCGAGTAGCCGCTGATACGGGGGTCGCGGGGACCACCGCGTCACACGACGAACAAAGCCTTTACCGCGTGGCCGACCTAGATTCGGCAAATGGTACTCGACGACCTCGGAACGTCCCTGCGGAGCAGTCTCGACAGGCTTCAGGGAAAAACAACCCTCGACGAGGAAGACGTCGAGGAGATCGTCAAGGAGATCCAGCGGTCGCTGCTCTCCGCCGACGTCGACGTCTCCCTCGTCATGGAGCTCTCGGATTCGATCGAGAGTCGAGCACTAGACGAGGAGCCGCCGGGCGGCACCACGGCGAAGGACCACGTCCTCAAGATCGTCTACGAGGAGATGGTCGAGCTGGTCGGCGACTCCACCGAGCTCCCCTTGGAGAACCAGACGATCCTGCTTGCCGGCCTCCAGGGGTCGGGGAAGACGACCTCCGCCGCCAAGATGGCGTGGTGGTTCTCGAAGAAGGGACTCCGGCCCGCGGTGATCCAGACGGACACCTTCCGCCCCGGCGCGTACGACCAGGCGAAACAGATGTGCGAGCGCGCGGAGGTCGACTTCTACGGCGACCCCGACGGTGACGACCCGGTCGAGATCGCCCGCGATGGGATGGAGGCGACCGAGGACGCCGACGTCCACATCGTCGACACGGCGGGTCGTCACGCGCTGGAGGACGACCTCATCGCCGAAATCGAGGAGATCGAGCGCGCGGTCGACCCGGACCGCTCGCTGCTCGTCCTCGACGCCGCGATCGGGCAGGGCGCGAAAGAGCAGGCCTCGCAGTTCGAGGCGTCGATCGGCATCGAGGGCGTCGTCATCACCAAGCTCGACGGGACCGCGAAGGGTGGGGGCGCGCTCACCGCGGTCAACGAGACCGACTCCTCGATCGCCTTCCTCGGGACGGGGGAGACAGTTCAGGACATCGAGCGGTTCGAGCCCTCCGGATTCATCTCCCGGCTGCTCGGAATGGGCGATCTCAAGCAGCTCTCCGAGCGCGTCGAGCGCGCGATGCAGGAGACCCAAGCGGAGGACGAGGACTGGGACCCCGAGCAGCTGCTGGAGGGGAACTTCACCCTGAAGGACATGCAAAAACAGATGAACGCGATGAACCGCATGGGTCCGCTCGACCAGGTGATGGACATGATTCCGGGGATGGGCGGCGGAATGATGGACCAACTGCCCGACGACGCGATGGACGTCACGCAGGACCGGATGCGACGATTCGAGCGGATCATGGACTCGATGACCGACGAGGAGCTGGAGAACCCGCGCGTCGTCGGTCAGGAGCGCACGGAGCGGATCGCCCGCGGCTCCGGTACCGACGAGGAGACGGTTCAGCAGCTCCTCGAACAACACGGGATGATGGAGCAGACCATCGAGCAGTTCCAGGGGATGGGCGACGGCGACATGCAACGGATGATGAAGAAGATGGGTGGCGGGGGCGGCGGCGGTCTCGGCGACATGATGGGTGGCGGCAAGGGACCGTTCGGATAGCCGACTGCCGGCTCCCGCCGTTTTAACCGTTTCACCGGAGTACGGCCGGTCGATGGATCTCCGGCGGCTCGTCGACTACGACGTGCTCGTGTTGACGTCGCTGATCTGGTTTCTCGGGAAGTTCGTACGGTACGCGTTCCCCCCGTTGTTCGAGCCGTTACAGGCGAGTTACGGCGTGAGTAACGCGGTCGTCGGCGCGGCGTTTTCGGGGTTCATGGCCGTCTACGCGCTCATGCAGTTCCCGAGCGGCGCGATCGCCGACCGGATCGGAGCGGTTCGGGTGATCGCCGCGGGGGCCGCCGTCGCGGGCGTCGGGTCGCTCGCGTTTCTGTTTGACACCCCGTTCGCGGTGCTCGCGGGCGCGATGCTGGTTCTCGGTGCCGGAACCGGCGCACACAAGACCGTCGCGGTGCGGCTGCTCTCCCGAGTGTATCCGGTCCGAACCGGCCGCGCGCTCGGTGCTCACGACACGTTCGGCGCGCTCGGCGGCGTCGCAGCGCCCGCGGCGGTCGTTCTGTTCGTCTCCGCGCCGCCGGCACTCGACGCGTTCCTCTCGCGGCTGCCGGGTGCCGACTGGCGGGGGCTCTTCGTCGTCACCGGCGTCGTCGCGCTTGCGTCGGCGGTCGCCTTCCTCGTCCGCGTCCCGAGTCGGCTTCCGGGCGACGCCGACCGCGGCCCCCAGCGAGACGAACCGGGGCCAAGCGCTCGTGACTACCTCGCGCTGTTCGAGGACCGTCGGCTTGCCGCGTTCGTCCTCGTGACCGTCGCCTTCTCGTTCGCGTACAACGGAACCGTCGCCTTCCTCCCGCTGTATCTCTCACTGGAGGCCGGGCTCACAACGGCGACCGCGAGCCTGTTGTACTCCGCGCTGTTCGCGGTCACGTTCGTCCAACTCGTCTCCGGGGACCTGTCCGACCGCTTGGGTCGGTTCCCGGTGATGGTCGCCGCGCTCGGAGTCGCGGCCGCGGCCCTGATAGGTATCGTCGCCGTCGCGGGAGGAGGCCCCATCGTCCTCGGCGTCCTCGTCGTCGCGCTCGGGCTCGGGTCACACGGGTTCCGTCCCGTTCGCGGCGCGTACCTGATCGAAGCGCTCCCGGAGCGGCTCGCCGGCGGCGGGCTCGGTGTCGTCCGAACGCTCCTGATGGGTGCCGGAGCGCTCGCGCCCGTGGTCGTCGGCGGGGTCGCGGACGTCGCCGGATTTCGCCCGGCGTTCGGACTGCTCGCGGGGTCATTGGCATTGGCGGCGCTCGTGGCGGCCGGGCTGTGGCTGACGGAGTGAGGTCGGTCTGAGGAAAATCCGCGCGTCTCGTCGGTACAGCTACGGGTTTCACGCCGCTCGATCCGGGTCCTCCGAGCCGACCGCTCCGGGCTCGAACGTCTCCGGGTCGAACTCGTGTTCACGGAGGATGTCGGGGTCGACCGCCCGGAGTACCGACTCGTCGGTCGCCTCAAGGACGACCGGCGGCGCGACACCAGCCTCCAGCGCCTCCACCCAGCGCCCCACACAGAGACACCAGCGGTCGCCGGGATCCAGCCCGGGAAAGTCGAACTCGGGTCGCGGCGTGATCAGGTCGTTGCCGCGGTCGCGGCTGTACGTCAGGAACTCCGCCGTGAGGACCGCACACAGGGTGTGCTCGCCGACGTCGCCGTCGATGTCCCGGCAGTGACCGTCGCGGAGGTAGCCGGTAACCGGGTCGGTGCCGCAGGGCCGGAGTTCGCCGCCGAGGACGTTGCGGTCGGCGGGCTCGGAGTCGTTGTTGGACACACACGTTGATCGGGACACACGGACTTGGGAATGTCGCCGCGCGGGCCGACAGTATAAGGATCGCCCGGGCGAACGACGCGTATGAGTCGGAACGACGAGGTCGCTGCCCTCTTAGAGGAGTTCGCGGACCGACTGGAGGCGACGGGCGTCGAGTACAAACCGAGCGCGTACCGCCGCGCGGCCGAGAACGTCCGCGAGCACACCGCGCCGATCGAGAACTTGGCGGGCGAAGGGGACGAGTCGGTCGCGACGATCGACCGCGTCGGTGACGCCATCGCCGCGAAGATCGTCGAGTACTTCGAGACCGGCGAGATCGAGGAGCTGGAGGAGCTGCGAACCGAGCTGCCCGCCGACATCGAGGCACTGACCGCTATCGAGGGAGTCGGCCCGAAGACGGTCGGCACGCTGTACGAGGAGTTGGGGATCACGACGCTCGACGAGATGGAGGCCGCGGCGGAGGCCGGCGAGATCCGCAAGGTGAAGGGGTTCGGCGCGAAGACCGAGGAGTCCATTCTGGAGAACATCCCTTTCGCCCGCGAATCGCGCAAACGAACCCGCCTCGGCGACGCCCGCCCGGTCGCGGACGAGGCGCTGGAGTACCTCGCTGACCTCGATCCCGTCTCTCGCGTCGAGGTGTGCGGCTCGATCCGGCGGTGGAAGGACACGATCGGGGACATCGACCTCCTCGTCGCCAGCGACAAGCGCGACCCGATCGTCGCGGCGTTCGTCGACTGGCCGGCGGCGGACGCGACGATCGAGGCGGGCACCGGAAAGGCGAGCGTCCGCGCGGACGGCACCCGGGTCGATCTCCGGATCGTCGACGACGCCGAGTTCGGGGCGGCGCTCCAGTACTTCACCGGGTCGCAGGCGCACAACGTCGCGGTCAGGAACCGCGCGATCGACCAGGGGCTCACGCTCAACGAGTACGGGCTGTTCGACGTGAGCGACGTCGACGATCCCGACGCCGGTCAGCGGGTCGGCGACCGTGTAGCGGGCGAAACGGAGAGGGGCGTTTACGAGGCGTTAGGCATGGATCCCGTCCCCCCCGAGCTCCGCGAGGACACGGGGGAGGTCGCGGCCGCGGCCGACGGTGAGCTCCCCGAGCTGATCGAGACGAGCGATCTCCGCGGCGACCTCCATACCCACACTGAGTGGTCGGACGGCGCGTTCACGATCCGGGAGATGATCGACGCCGCGGCCGAGCGCGGGTACGCGTTCCACGCGGTCACCGACCACGCAGCCGGACCCGGGATCTTCGGGAACACCGGGCTCGATGAGGCCGCGATCTGCGAGCAGGCGGGCGCGGTCGAGACTGTCCGCGAGGAAATATCCGGGGAGTACGATATCGAGGTGCTCCACGGAATTGAGGCGAACATCGACGCAGCGGGGGCGATCACGACCGACGACGAGGTCCTCGCCGACCTCGATGTCGTCGTTGCCTCCCCGCACTCGGCGCTCGATGCCGATTCCGACGCCGCGACGGAGCGGCTCGTTCGTGCGGTTGAGCATCCCGAAGTCGATGTGCTGGGGCACCCGACCGGCCGGATTATCAACAGCCGGCAGGGGCTCGCGCCGGATATGGACGCGGTGGCGGCGGCGGCGGCCCGTGAGGGCGTTGCGATCGAAGTGAACGCCAACCCCGCGCGCCTCGATGCGGACGGGGCCGCAGTCCGCGCCGCGGTCGAGGCCGGCGCGACGATCGCCGTGAACACGGACGCTCACTCGCCGCGAGAGCTCGACAACGCCCGCTACGGCGCTCACACCGCTCGCCGAGGGTGGGCCGAGCACGCTGACGTGCTCAATACGTGGTCCGTCACGGAGGTTCGGGAGTTCCTCGGATAGATGAGCGACGAGTCGGACAACGGCGACGCTGCCGACCCGCCGCGCGTCCTCCTTGACGCTATGTGCGGGTCGCTCGCGACGTACCTCCGAATGTGCGGGTACGACGCCGCCTACGCACTCGACCGTGGCGTCGAGGCTGACGACCGGCTCCGTGAGCTCGCGGCTGCGGAGAGGCGAGTGCTGATCACGCGCGACCGCGAGCTTGCGGCCCGTACCGCTGATGCGGTGCTGCTCACCGAGCGTGAGGTCGTAGACCAGCTTCGCGAGGTTGTGGCTGCCGGCTATCCGGTGTCGCTCGCGGCTGAACCGACCCGGTGTGGCTCCTGTAACGGGCCGGTTGAGCGGAGCGACGGGGACGCGATATCGAACGACGACCGCCCCGACTACGTCCCGGACCCCGGCCCAGAGAGCCCCGACCGGCTTTGGCGGTGTCGCGAGTGCGGGCAGTGGTTCTGGAAAGGGGGCCACTGGGAGTCGGTCGCGGCGACGCTTAGGGATCTCTAAGCAACGGTCCGTCCGGAGCGCAACCGGTATGCGCCCGCCGCACGTACGTTCCGGCAATGGAACTGGCGACGGCTGTCGACCGGCTTGAGGAGATTGTCGACCGTGTCGAGCGCGAGCCGATGCCCGTCCCGGTGCGGGAGGTATGGGCGTTCGGGGATATCACGCTCGGGCTCGACCCGATCCAGCGGCTCGACGTGTACGTGACGAAGGACGTGATCATGGATGGGGACACTGACGCGGCGGCCGAGTTTGAGGCCGAGTACGGAATCAAGGGCGTGGGCACCACGGTCGATGCCGCGTGGGCGAGAGCGAATCCGGACCGCGTGCGCACGAGCGACAACGGATACGCCGCCCCTGAAAAGTGTCTCGCGGCCGAATTGGTCGACGGCGTCGACGCGTCTGGTGACGAGCCGATCCACTTGGAGGTGTGTAACGCGAGCTTCGACGACAACGTCACACAGCGGTTTAAGGGCGCACTGGCGCGCGAGGCGTACGAAGACGCGCTTGACCCCCGAGGCGTTTGCCTGTGGGTCGACGGGCAGCGCGACGACGAGGCACTCACAAAACTGCGTGACGCCGCGTTCCCGATGCCGACGCTGTCAGACGCGTTCGGCATGCTCGGCGCGGACGAGTCGGCGGCGGAGGCGGCCGCGGCGGCACTCGAAACGCGCCGTGCGGACCAGGAGGGCCCCTCCGTCCGTGGCGACATGGTGTGAGGCCGGCGTCGGCGGGACGCGTCGTGACCGGTTTATACGTAGCCGAGTGCTTCTCGGAGCCGTGTCGCGGGTTCCGGAGTCGTGTCGCGGGTTCCGGAGCCGTGGTTCGATGTCGGAAGCGTGCGTACCGATACGGTCTGGTCGGTGTTTATACGTAACCGAGCGGCGTCGCCGGCGGCGGTTTATACGGCGTCGATCGTTGATCGACGGTGAATCGTTTTGAAGCCCCGATCGCGAGGCTGCCCTTTTGAGTCCCGCCACACGGCACCGCACCTCACACCTCCCCAGCCTCGCCGCGACGGGCATTTATAAATGCCCGTCGCGGGCTCCCTCGCGCGCGGCGAGGGCTCCCGCCGGTCGCCCTCGCTTCGCACGCGCCACCGCTCCGGCCATCGCATGTCGATTTATATGGCGTGTCGCGTATTGGTTTATAAGAGATCGTCGCTCGTGCCGCCCTCAATCACGACGCGTCGGGGACCCGGCCGACCGTCACCTCGAACGGGACTAACTCGACCCGTTCGTAGCTCTCCTCGCGCATCCCACTTATAACGTCGCGGCCGAGTTCGCGCCAGCGCTGCCGGAGATCGTCGTACTCGGCGGCCGACAGCGCGGCTCGCAGCTCCGTTTCGTGGTCGGCGAGCCCCGACCCGGAGGCCTTCCGCGCGGCCGCTTCGAGCGCGGCGTCGTCGTACGGCGGGGCCGTCCGTTTCTCGTGGAGATAGCGCCGCGTCCGAACGTCGACGAGCCCCTCGTCGGCGAACAGCGTTCGGACGCGGTCGCCGAGCGCGACGTCCGTGTCGACGCCGGCGAGGTACGCGCGCCGTGCCTCCCGTTCGAGGTCGGCCTCACGGTCGACCGTCGAGGCAACCGAGACTTCCGCGTTGTTGGGCTCGACCGCCGCAACGAGGTCGCCGGAGACCCGCGCCAGTTCCCGCACGCCGGCCGCCGGGTCCGGGAGGTTGATGAGGAGCGCCTGACAGGTCGCGAGGTCGACTGCGTCATCAGCGAGCGGGAGCCGCGTGGCGTCGCCCGCGAGGTAGGCGGGCGACCCCGATCGGTCGCGAGCGACTGCCAGCAGGTTCGTGTCGGCGTCGACCCCGAGCACGGTCGCGTCCGGACCGGTCTCCTCGCGGAGGACGCGCGTGAACTCTCCCGTGCCACACCCCACGTCGAGCACGCGCCGCCGGCTCGCCAGCGCGAGGTCGGCGAGCGTCTCCCGGTCGCCGTCCCACATCCCCTCGCGGGTGCGTTCGAGATACGCCGCGGAGAACCGTCTCACGCCGCGTCGTTGGCGGCGGTCCGGATTAAACGCGGGGATCCCGGACGGATCACACCGAGCCGTCGTCGTCCTTCCGTCCCCCCTCATCTCCGCCACCACCGATCCCGAACAGGTCCGTAACCATCGCGGCCGCGACGCCGACGCAGTAGCCGATGAACGCGCCTGTCAGGCCGACGGCCGCGAACCCGCCCGTCAGCGATCCGAAGGGGCCGTCGGCGGCACCGACGCCCGGGATCCCGAACAGCGTGCCGACGACGACGAGGCCGGCGAACACGACGGCGGGAACGACCCCGACCGCGAGGCAGGCGGGGCCGCCACACCGGGTGTACGCACCGAGCGCTGCCACCGGGGCGGGCGCATAAAAGAGGAGGAGCGGTACCGCTCGTTCCGTGAGTGTCGCCGCGATCCGGGCATCGGCCCAGTCGGCGGCGACCGCCGCGACCATCGCGACCGCGACGACGGCCGCGAACCCGACGACGAGCGTGACGGCGCGGTCGCGTCGGCGGCCGACCAGCAGGGCTTCCGAGGTCGCCATACGTGGGGGATCGGGACCGGGAGGCTAAAAAGCCGCGTCGGACGTGCGGCGTCGGTCCCCACGCCTCTCGCCGATGACCGTGCCGTTCGGATTCTCTTCTCGAACTAGTTCGGGGCCGGCATCACTCCTCCCGAAGCTCCCGGACTCGCTCGATGTTCCACGCGAAGCTCTTCCCGTCCTCCGTCGGCGTCTCCAACGCGAGCGGCACGTCACGGAGGTCGGGGTGATTCAGGAACCGTCGCATCCCGTCCTCGCCGATGTGTCCCTCGCCGATGTGGGCGTGTTCGTCCTTGTTGGTACCGCACGCGTGTTTCGAGTCGTTCAGATGGACGTACTGTAGGTGTTCCAGCCCGACCACGTCGTCGAACGCCGCGATGGTCTCGTCGACCGCGTCCGGGGTTGAGAGGTCGTAGCCCGCCGCAAACGCGTGGGCAGTGTCGATACAGACGTCGATGTCGGTTTCCGTCCGGTCGATGATCCCCGCGAGGTGTTCGAACTCTCCGCCGAGTTTCGTCCCCGACCCGGCATCTGACTCGATGAGGATCGTCACGCCGTCGGGCACATCGATGTCGTCGATGACGCTCGCTGCGTTGTCGAGGCCGCCCTCGACGCCCGCCCCGGTGTGAGCCCCGAGGTGGACGTTCACGTAGGGGATGTTCAGCTTGGCGGCCGCGTCAACCTCTTTTTGCATCGAGTCGAGCGACTTCTCGCGGAGCCCCTCCTTGGGCGTACAGAGGTTCACGAGGTAGGAGGTGTGGATCACCCACGGCCCCTCCAACTCGCGTTCGGTCCCGTCGCGGAACGCCGCCGCCTCCTCGTCTCCGACGTTCGGGTCCTGCCACACCTGCGGGGAGTGGGTGAAGATCTGTCCGCAGTTGCCGCCCACTTCCGTCTGGTTCGCGACGGCGTTGTCGATGCCGCCGGCGATCGACACGTGCGCGCCGACTCTGAGGCTCATAGCCGTCGTATGATGTCGGAGGAAAAAGCGGCTTCGGAAGGGGCCGAGCTCTCGACCCCCCGGGTCGTAGTGCTCCGGAAGCCGACGTTTTCCATTCCGGAGCGACACGAGATCGGCCGCGATCGACCGCTCCGATCCATCACTCGCGGTCCCCGCCGCCTCGCCGGCTCCGCACCCAGTCGTCGTCGCGGTACTTCTCCGCGGCCAACTCGCGGGCGCGGTCAAGCTCCGCGTCCGTCCACGACCCGTCCGTGTCGACCGAGCCGCCGCCGTCCGCGACGCCCGACCTGACCCACGCCGACAGCGACGTTTCGAGCGCGCTCACGGCAGTCGACCTGTCGGCGTCGGCCACCTCGTCGATGCCGATGACGCGCTCGCTGAACCCCTCCGCGTCGACGGGTGGATCCGCGAACACGTCGAGATGGGCTGCCGCGTTCACGGAGTAGGCCAGTGAACCGTGCTGGACGACCGCGTCGCGGGTCCGATACTGGGCATTGCCGGCGATCTTCCGCCCCGCGGCGACCACGTCGTGTGCGGGATGGAGTTCCCGGAGATAACAGGCCGGGTGATACAGCTCCGGCACCGCCTCCTCGACGTAGTCGGCGTCGATCCCGAGTCGGTCGAACGCATCGAGGATCGGCTCACACAACAGGTGATACGCGTCGAGAAGCGCCCCGGGCACTGCGTCTGCGGGGACCGCGATCGAGTACGCGATGTCCCCGACCGCGTCGTGATAAATGCCGCCGCCGCCTGTCTGCCTGCGCGTGACCTCCACGCCTGCCCGATCGCATGCGTCCCAGTCGACGGTGTCCGGGTTCTGCCCGTATCCGAGACTCAGACAGCTCGGATCCCAGCGGTACGTCCGGACCGTGGCGGGACCCCCGCTCCCCGCGGTCGCGGCCGCGGTCTCGTCGAGCGCCATCTGTAGCGGTCCCGGCCGCTGTTCCTCGCGTATCACCCGCCAGTCGATGTCGGGCGCGGTCATAGACTTCCCTCAGTCGGGCGTGCCGAAAGCGGTTGTGCTCGGTTCGGGTCGAACTCGCGTATTCTATATCGTGAATTACGATTTATGAGCGGTCTCGGCCGACGCGTGTCGCTTTTAGGAACCGGTGGAGTAAGGGTCGGTATGGTTCGAAACGTCGCCGGCGACATGGCGGAGCTCGCGCCCGAGGACTTCTACCTGCTCTCGGGCGTCGAGCAGGGGATGCGCTTCTCCGAGTGGGTGCGTCGCGACAAGCTCCCCGACTACGCCGACCTGACCCGTGAGGAGGTGGAGTTCCGGATCGACCGGTGTCTTGACCGCGAGTTGATCCAGCGGAAGACGATCCAGTACGAGGGGTACCAACTCACTTTCGAGGGGTACGACGCGCTTGCGCTCCGAACGTTCTCGGAGCGAGAGACCATCGACGGCGTCGGCTCCCCGCTCGGGTTTGGCAAGGAGGGCGACGTGTACGAGGTCCAGTCGTTCAAGCCGCTCGCGTTGAAGTACCACCGGGAGGGATACACGAACTTCCGGGAGGTGAACCGCGAGCGCGAGTACACCGCCGACCGGGATCACGTCTCCTGGCTCTACACCGCGCGCAAGGCGGCAGAGCGCGAGTACGAGGCGATGGAGTCGCTGTATCCCGACGTGAGCGTCCCGCGACCGGTCGATCACAACCGTCACGCCATCGTGATGGACAAGTTCGACGGCGTCGAGCTCGCTCGCGCGACCCTCGAACCCGAACAGGCGGTCGGCGTCCTCGATCTCGTGTTCCGCGAGCTCGCGACCACCTACGACCTCGGATGGGTCCACGCGGACATGTCCGAGCACAACGTCGCGGTCGCCGAAAGCGGGATCACGATCTTCGACTGGCCGCAGGCGGTCCCGGTCGACCACGAGAACGCTCGTGAGTTCCTCGAACGCGACGTGGCGAACCTCCTGCGGTACTTCGCCCGCAAGTATCCCCACGAGGTCTCACGAGACGCCGATACCGACGCCATCGCCGCCGCCATCGCCGACGGCCCCTTCGAGACGATCCGCGCGTTCGATCCTTCATAAATCTCATTCCGCGATATAGAATCTGTGTGTCTGTAGTTCACAGTTTCGGAGGGTGGGCTAGTTTTGGATCGAATCGCCATCAAGTCGTGGTGATTCTCAGCGGTCGGAAATCGATTTTGAATCCTTACTGTCGAACTACCGGACGAGCGTACGAAATTGCGTGGATTTTGGCGCTGCTGAATACGGTTGTCACTCTTGAACGGCGGACCCAGCGGGAGCTCAGCCGATTAGTCGTGCGGGATCAACGCCGAGGCAACGAGCTCAACACACTCACCCGCAGTAATCACAGGTGCGTAGTCCATCTCGCCGTCGATATCCGCTTTCAGCAGGAAGTCGGTCAGCCGCCAAATATTGTACAAGAGGACCGCGAACACGAAGTAGAATAGGCGAACACGGTAATCTTTCGAGGAGGTCTTCGCGAGAAAATCACCTTTGATCGATTTGTACTCACTCTCGATCTGCCACCGGCGGCTGTAGCGCTGACAGAATGTCTCGGCTTCCTCGGGACCGACTCGAAGATTCGTCGCGAAGACGGCCGTCCCCTCTCCACTCGTCGACGGCACGTACAGGAGCCGCATTGGATGCGATCCAGATTCCACATGGACAGAAGCTGACTCAACAGCCACCTCCTGGTCGTCTTCCTCCATTTGTTCGAGTACATCCCGTTCGGAGCTGGAGACCCGCTTCGGAATGAGGTAGTTCACATCGAGGTTTGAGAGTGTCTGGAACACTTGTATCGAATCAAACTCTCGATCACACAGCACCGTCTCGATCGGAACATGCTTTTTCGCTCGTCGAACGAGCCGTCGCACAGTACGATGGATCTGATTCGACGGGTTCTCATCCCACTCAGAGCTCTCTCGAACTGGTTCCACGGCGAGAACGACCGGGATATTCTGTCCGATGATCGAGAGCGTTGCGAATTTGAAGGCTCGGCTGTCTCTATCTTTGGTCCCGCTGACCATTGGCATCTCCTCGGTATCCCCGTAGTAGGGAATAGTCGTGATATCGATCGCGGCAGTGACTGGCCTTCGAAAGGATGCTTCTGAGGCGATCACGGAAAGCAAGTGGTCCGTTATTTCATCGAAGCCGTTCACGAGCTCTTCGGGATCGAACTGCTTGACAGTGCGGAGGTGGGTGTCACCGTGGGGACCGTACTCTTCACCACGACGATATTGGAAGCGAGTCGCTCCCTGCGCGGTGCCACAGCGGACCATCCCCATGAACGTCTGTAACTCGAAAAATTGGGTGTCCTCGTACGAGGCGTTCGACGCCCGACCAGAGTCGAAGTGTCCATAGGCGTGATCACGCGCGAGGCGCGTTATCTGGACAATCTCGTCCTGTGAGAAGGATTTGTCTTCGACTGGGTCTGCGTCTTCTTGCGTATTGTCGACGATCTCTGCCTTAGGCCGCACCTCCGGCTCTGAGATGCTGCGATCATGGACTTCTTTGACAACGAAGTGGGCGGCAGCGTGGATGTATCCGTGGGTCGCGTCGTCGAATCGATTTCGCCATGCCCGCGAGAACGCTGATTCGTCGGGCACTCGACTGAAGCCGAGGATAGTCGCCACTTCCGGTTGTCGGGTGAGTCGTCGAGTGAAGTTAGCGTACGAGTCACCCGTTATCTCCATGAACACGAACGAGAGGACCATCGCGCGAAACGAGAGTGGCCCAGGATGCCACGCTGGATACCCGTCTTCGATAGCATCTATCGAATGATCGAGCTTCTCGAACGCGGTGACGAGATCGGTTTCTTTGAGCTTGTTCCGAATAGTACTCCCCAGTTGGTACGCTTCACACAGAGAGCGCATTCACAGACACTCGTCGCGAGTTGAGTCGTCAGAACAGTACATGTGATTTCTGAGGCGGTTAACAGCAAAGTGGTCTACTTACTCTATCTCTGTCATTTGGATTTTATCGACGAGTGGTCGATCGCTACTCTTGGACCCGATAGTCGATCCGACGTGATTATTAGCGAATGCTTTGGCTTCATCTGTTTCAGAAACCCCATTAGATCCAGCCCTATATCCCCAATCACGTCTATTTTGTTGGCGTAAGTGAGCTCAGTCGCATCGGATAAAGTATCCAGTTCGGTTGGTATTGGCCTCTTTTTGCCAGTTCCTCCCGGAATCTCCCAGTCGACACGAGAGTGGTCTGAAATTACGGTCTCCCCCTGTCCTGTTGTTCGATATATCGAAGTGATATGGAAAGAGTCCGTACGTGAGGTACAGGTCCAGACGAGGTGTGTAATGTCTTTAAAATCCTCAACAGACCCCCGTCTGGGTTCCGGGTGTATATCAACTTAGGAGACCTGTCTGTTGGGTCTGCCGCGGTCTCCGGTCACGGTTCCGCCTCGATATTCCGTGTTCTGCCTAGAGAAATCTACTGAATTAGGTACTAATTCGACACATCCATCGAATGCGTCAGTGTACCATCCCACCGAGAGGCTGATAATGTGGGAACATTGGGTGTGGGAGGTGTATACCGAGTGCCATCAGTCCGTGCGTGAACAACACGTACCCCAGCACAACGAACACAACGCCAAGCAACCGATGGACGCGACGCCGGTGGGCAACGTCGATCGACTGGATAATCGTTCCATAGAGGAAGACGGCCGGGATCGTCCCGATACCGAGGGCACCGAGAGCGATTGCCCCAGCGGTCGGGGATCCGCTCGCGAAAGCGAACAGATACGCGGGATACAGCATCGGACAGGGAAGAAACGCATGGACGGCGCCAAGACCGACAATACTTGGGCTGTTGACGTGTCGGTGAACTCGCGTCGCAAGCCACGATGTGACGCGCTGTACGCCGGGTATTCGAATATCGCCTCCACTCCCTCCGATGACGTACCGAACCCCTGTCAGCACAATGAACCCTCCTACCGCAAGACCGACAATGCCTCGCAGGAGGCCAGCCATCGGTGTCAGTTGATCAGCGGTGACAAAGACGACGCTTCCGAGCGCGCCGAAGACAGTTCCAAGAATTGCGTACGTCGTCGCTCGCCCGACGTTGAACAGGAAGTGCTGGCGAACCTCGTAGGTCGTGAGATGACCGGCACGTCCGTCGTTGGCTGTCGCCGTTCCGCTGTCAGGCTGCGGCGTCATCTGCTTCGAGTACATCGTCACAAGTGGACCGCACATCCCGATACAGTGTGCGCCGCCCAGCACGCCGATGAGGACGAAGAGCACGACGTCAATCCGGAGGAGCGACTCGATCACAGTCGTTCTCGGCTACGTATTGGTTTGTGTCGTCTGGTGTGTCTATCGAACGAGACCGGACAGATACCGAGGACGCGTTACCACTGGCTAACAAGGGGTCGTGCTAGGCTGGGGACGCCTCAATCATCTGGAGTGTAGCTTGGGACAACAATTCTTCACAGTGGGTGCCAATACGTCAACGATGACGGACGAAATAGATATCCCAACCGAGCCGCGGGCTGCGGTCGACGCACTGGCGACTCATCTAACTGCGACCGCAGATCGCCCAGTAGCGCCAGCAACGAACCGATGGCTCGGAGAGGCTGAAGCAGTCGCCCGTGATGCTACCAGTGACGATCTTGACCCGCAAACCAGACAGAAACGGGTTCGTCAGGTTGTCACACTGCTTGAGTCGGCTGACGAAACAGACGATGTGGTCGCCGACCGCCACATCGAAGCGGCGATTGAATGCTGTCGAGTCGTTCTCGCTAACGAGTGACTGTGTTCCTTTTTGCACGGAATCGCCCTCTCGGCGCTTATTAAATTCATTAATTAGAATAACCAAATTAAACCTCATAAAGTTGTTCTCTTTCGTTAAAGAAACCTATATACGTTACAAAAGTATATTCTAGCGCGCCACACTTATATTCGTAGTCTCTGAAGAATACTTTGATGAGTTCAAAACAAGACGATCTTAAAGAGACAAACACCGAGGCTCGCTTCGAGTTCAAAAAAGAGGAGAAGTCCGCCTTCAAAAGCGAGAAGGGGCTCACCGAGGAGACGGTCCGCGTCATCTCTGAGGACAAAGACGAACCCGAGTGGATGCTGGAGCGCCGGTTGCGCGCGCTCAGACAGTTCCAAGAGATGCCGATGCCGACCGACTGGCCCGGCCAGCCGGACCTGAGCGAGGTCGACGTAGACGAGATCGTCCCGTACATCCGCCCCGACGTCGATGTTCGCGCCGGCGTCGATGACTGGACGGAGCTCCCTGAGGACATCAAGGACACGTTCGACAAGCTGGGCATTCCCGAGGCGGAAAAGAACGCGCTCTCGGGCGTCGGCGCGCAGTACGAATCGGAGGTCGTCTACCAGAACATGCAGGAGCGGTGGGAGGAGAAGGGCGTCATCTTCTGTAACATGGACGAGGCCGTCCAAGAGCACGAGGAGCTCGTCAAGGAGTACTTCATGACGGAGTGCGTCCCACCGAGCGACAACAAGTTCGCGGCGCTTCACGGTGCGATCTGGTCCGGCGGCTCATTCGTCTACGTCCCCGAAAACACCACCGTCGACATGCCGGTTCAGGCGTATTTCCGGATGAATTCCGAGGGAATGGGCCAGTTCGAGCACACGCTCATCATTGCTGAGGAGGGCTCCGAAGTCCACTACATCGAGGGATGCTCGGCACCGAAGTATTCGAAATTTAATCTTCACTGTGGGGGCGTCGAAGTGTTCGTCGACGAGGACGCCCACGTCCAGTACTCGACGGTGCAGAACTGGTCGAAGAACACGTACAACCTGAACACCAAGCGCGCCATCGCCGAGAAGGGCGGGCGCATGGAGTGGATCTCGGGATCGATGGGGTCGAAGGCGACGATGCTGTACCCCTCGACGATCCTGAAGGGTCGCGGCGCCTCCGACAACCACATCACCATCGCCTTCGCGGGCGAGGGCCAAGACATCGACACCGGCGCGAAGGTGTACCACAACGCGCCGGAGACGAAGTCGACCGTCGAGTCGAAATCGATCGCGAAGGACGGCGGCCGCACGAACTACCGCGGACTCGTCCACATAGCTGACGGCGCTTCTGACTCCTCGACCGCCGTCGAGTGCGACGCGCTGATGTTCGACAACGAGTCGACGTCGGACACCATGCCGTACATGGAGATCAACGAGTCGAAAGTCGACGTCGCCCATGAGGCGACCGTCGGGAAGATCGGCGACGAGGATATCTTCTACCTCCAGTCGCGTGGTCTCGACGACGACGACGCGAAACAGATGATTGTTTCGGGCTTCATCGAGCCCATCACGGAAGAGCTACCCATCGAGTACGCAGTCGAACTGAACCGACTCGTCGAACTCGAGATGGAGGGCTCGCTCGGGTGATCTGATGCCGGAGTGTACACATTGCGGAGGACACGTCTCACAGCGATTCGTGACGGTGTTCGGCTTAGACGGCGGTGACGTAGTTGCCTGCCCAGCATGTTCCAGTCAAGCGAACATCGCAGAGACGATCAGGAACCGTCACTAGCTCCGAACCATGGAACACTGCTTCGCATGTGATACCGACTACGGATACATCGGAACGGATCCACACCAAGGGTCATGCCCAGCGTGTGGATCGACATCAGTCACGCCAGCGGGCAATACTGAAGTAGTAGATACGGATGTCTGGGAGAGTGCAAACGGGCTTTCGGCAATTCACGTGACGGCAGTCGACGCACACTCACGGCGGTTCGAGTTCGAGATCGCAGCACGCCGTGGACGAGGGAGCCTCGTCTGTCTCACCATCGACGGCATGCGGGTTCCGGCTGATCCGATATGGTCGGTTCCGCCTAGTGTCGCTACTACGGTCACCGCATACGGGATCAGGATCAAAAATAAAAAAACAAACCGGGCTTCGTTATGAACGAAATACGGTTCGGTGGCGTCTGCTGTGGTGGATCTATGAGACCCAGTAGTGGTGATGACCAGTGGTAAGACAACACCTCAGCACGGATGAAACGGAGGCGGCCCTGCAACGAGGTCGATCATCAGCTGCGACACCGAACGTAGGTGGTGACCAGCGGACCCGCTCCAAGCCGACAACCAATAATGAAAGCACGAAGTCTGGAGATCCTACTCTCTGTCCTGAGTGTGACGGACAGCTCTGTCAAAATGATAATGACACGGAGATCGTCTGTGCCGACTGCGGGATAGTCATTCCAGACGCAACACTTGACACGAGTATCACGCTATACACACCGAGTGGTGAAGCTGATGGGGACTCACGTGTTGGGCCGCCGACCACAAATCTCCTACATGATAAGGGGTTGTCGACGGAGATCGGGTGGAAAGATGTCGACGCAAACGGGAACAATCTCTCAGGAGAGCGGAAAGAACAGTTTAGCCGCCTGCGAAAATGGGACAAACGCTCTCGGCAACAGTCAGCAACCGACCGCAACCTCATGCATGCGCTCGGTGAGATCGATCGGATGGCCGCCGCACTCGGTGTCCCTGACTGTACGCGGGAGACGGCAAGCGTGATCTATCGGCAGGCGCTTGACGATGGGCTTCTTCCCGGCCGGGCCGTTGAAGCTGTTGCGTCGGCCTCACTGTACGCAGCGAGTCGAATGGATGGTATTCCCCGTTCGATTAATGAAATCGCTACAGTGAGCCGGGTCAAGCAGCTGCGCGTTGAGCGAGCATACCGACACATCTCACGTGAACTCGGGCTGAAGATTTTTCCCACGGACCCCAGCGCATTCATTGGCCGGCTTGCGTCGGATGTTGACTGTAAGCCGGCGACGGAACAGCGGGCGCGACAGTTGGTCAAGGCAGCAAGGAAAGAGGGCGTTCATAGCGGAAAACACCCGGTGGGGATCGCTGCAGGGGCGCTGTACGCGGCGGCACGACTGTGTGACGAGCAGATACGACAGGTCGACATCAGCCGTGCTGCGGACGTGAGTGAGGTAACGATACGAAATCGTTACCCAGAAATCCTTGCTGCGGCGGATTGCGACGACTGGACCTGAACTATGGGTCGTGCTCGCCGTGGATCGCTGTATTGAACAACAATAGTGGCCGTCCTATTCGGTCTGATCGGCCGTCTGAACGAGTTACTGACTCCCTGACAAAGTCTCAAGTTCGTTGCTCAGATAAGTAGATGTAGGTGTGGGAAGGATGTCTAAGTCGGAGACACAACACGAGACGTGGCTGATCGATATGGACGGTGTGCTAATACGTGATGAAACCGCCCTCAACGGGGCTAAAGAGTTTATTGCTCAGTTACGGGAGCAAGAGCGTCAATTCCTCGTCCTTACCAACAACTCGATATATACGCGGCGCGACCTCGCCGCCCACCTCTCGAAAGCCGGACTCACTGTCCCAGAAAAACGAATTTGGACATCAGCCGTCGCGACGGCACAGTTTGTATCGAATCAGATGCCGGAGGCTTCTGCGTACGTAATCGGCGAGGCCGGGCTGAAAACGGCGCTACATGACGTTGGGTATACGCTCACTGATACGGATCCGGATTTCGTCGTTCTCGGGGAGAGTCGCACGTACTCATTCCAGAACATCACCGAGGCCGTTCGATTAGTCGACAGAGGTGCGCGATTTATTGTAACAAACCCAGATGCAACGGCCCCGTCTAGTGACGGTCCGCTTCCAGCGACAGGATCCGTCGCTGCCCTCATCACAGAGGCGACGGGGAACAAGCCGTACTTCGTCGGTAAACCCAATCCAATCATGATTCGCGGCGCGTTGAACCGACTCGGTGCTCACTCTGAATCCACGGCGATGATCGGCGATCGTATGGATACAGACGTGGTGGCCGGTATTGAAGCCGGCCTGAACACATACCTCGTGTTAACGGGGTCAACTAATCGTGATGAAATACCGGAGTACGCATACCGACCGACCGAGGTCATCGAGTCAATTGCCGATCTGACGGATAGTGCCTAGTCTCCACGAGAGATAAGGTATAGTTGCTTACCTAAGTGTGATGCTCGATAATCCGGTGTCAAAATCAAGATTGCCACGTCAAATGACGTCGTGGAGGGTGTCAACGCTCCACCGGGAAGCCGAAAGTGGGAACGAACTACCGCCCAAGCGGGGTATTAGGAAGCGCAAGGACTGCGACGATTGCGGGTGGGACGTGAAGTGCCATCAGTCCGATTGCCTCGCTCGTCGTCACATCGTCGACAGCGAAGAGAAGACCGATATTGGGAAGAAATGACAGTAGTAGCACCGCAACAGCAATGCGGACGAACGTCTGGTCTGGCGTTGCGGAACGTCGTGTGAGCGCGCCGTACACGAGCGTTGCGCCAACCGTTCCGAGTAGCGTCCAGACGATGATCGGTGGGTACTGGAAAAACTCAGTTGAAGCTACAAGGTTCTGTGATAGTGTGATCCAGCCGAGAATCAGATTGACGATGACCGCAATTACGAACGTTCCGATTCCCCGAGTGGCAAGCGCCCGAGCGGCTGTTGGATTCTGAGATGGCATGCTGGCTTGCTATTCGGAGACATTACTCGCACGCGAGCAGGAGTCAACCCCGAGCAGCGAGTATGCAGGACAGTTCCGGACGGATGCTGTACCGAGTAATAACAGAGCAACGACACCGAGCACTGGAGACACTGCGGGTGGAAGCGGGACTGCTCCCAGAAGAGTTGCGATAGCGGTCACGCCCGAAACCGCACCGATGGCTGTTCTCACTCGCTGATCTGTCGGCCCGACGTTTTTGTTCACATCATACACAAGAATGCTAGACTCATAAATGTAGTGTTGGGTAATGCTGGCAAGACAAAAATCGCATATCCACACTGTAACGCCCTTATTAAGTATCCAATCAACTCAGTATTGGATGTGTAAGACAATACTTATGGGACAGAAACGTGTATAGTAATATGTGAAAGACAGCGAAAACAGCCGTTCATTTGGATCAGTGTTGATACTCTTACAGGGAGTCGTGACTGTACTCTTTCCACAGGCAAGTGTCAGACTCACAAAGAAAATGATAGGGAAGAACTTCGACAACGCCTCTGAACTTGAGGCAAACCCAGCGTACCTCCAACAGTTGCGTGCGATTGGTGTCGGCATGATTGCTGCAGCTGGTACAGATCTACTCCTACAGAACGTCGAAAAGTCAGATGCTGAACGCTCCGAATTTGCGGACTCAGAAGGGGAGTAGCCCACGCGACGTTTGCCACTCCCGGAGCGCGCCGAGGATGATCTCCTTCTGGGTTGAGCTGTTGAACGCGTCACCACCGCTCTATTTCCACCACGACCACAAAACATATCAATTTTTGATTATTTCAACAGAGCAGCAGGAACATCATCTGGAGACCGACTGGCCGTTCAGCTGTGTGGTTCCCGACCGATAACGGCATAGAATGGATCGGTCCCGAGGTGGTCGACGACGCGTTCCGTTTCTCTGAATCCCCCGGCGGCAAAATACTGGTCGTGTTGCAAAGCGGTCTAGAGTTTGCCTCTGGTGCTCTCAATTGAGAGTTCACAGCTCATTGCTGTTTTGGTCGATCGTTGGAGCAGTTC
>NZ_JAGGKQ010000024.1 GCF_017873815.1 Halorubrum alkaliphilum
CCAGCAGGGACGGGCCGGGGGGGTTCATACGGGGCGGAGGAGAGGGCCCCCCGGGGGGGGGGGGGGGCCCCCCCCCCCCGGGGGGGGGGGGGGGCCCCCCCCCCCCGGGGGGGGGGGGGGGGCCCCCGACGAGGCTGGGGAGGCGTGAGGTGCGGTGGCGGGGCGGGACTCAAAGGGGCAGCCGTGAGAGCGCCGTAGGCAACGCAAGCACCGCAACGAGGGAGCCTGCGACCGAGTGAGGAGCGCAGCGAGCGTACGGCGCTCTCACGGCTGGGGCTTTGGAGGAGTTCGCCGCTGATCCACAGTCACAGTTAGCAGTTTATACGGAAACATGCGGAGCTTTTGAACCGGTCACCGTTGACCGCTTGAGTCGCCGATAGCCGTTTATAAATGAGTCGCGTGAACGGTCGGGCTTCGTCTCCGATCCGTCCTTATAAACAACCGCGTATAGCCGGGCAGACTAGGCTGTGGTAGCCTGATCGACCGATCCAAGAGACTACAACGATCCTCTGTGCCTTGGCCATTTATATACCCCGTCCGGTCCGATCCCCCCGCCATGAGACGACGCGCTATGCTTGCCGGTCTCGCCGCGGCCGCGACGACGACCGGACTGGCCGGCTGTTCACGAACGCTTCCCGCTGAGAGCGACGAGTTCGCGGTCGCCGAGGGGTTCGACGGTGACCCCGTACGGCCGGAGTGTATGGTCGGCTCGGAGCCGGTCGACGTCGACATCGGCGACGAGACGCGAGAGTTCGAGACTGCCGAAACGATCCCGTATCCCGACCCGCCGGACGCGTTCGACGAGAAGGGGATCGCCGACTACGTCATCGCCTTTGAGGAGGCGTACGTGACACACCGGGTTCTCTGTGATCACGGTGGGTCCGGGCACATCGTCCGCGTCAGTTACAGCACGGACGAGATCGAGACGTTCGATCGGGCCGGAAACGGGGCGAACGTCTTCCTCCGGTATGCTGGCGGCGCGACCGCGGGCGTCGACGACGGCGGGATGTGGGAAGCCGACATCGGGTTCAGTGCGGTCGTGTACGCGGTCGACGACACCGGGGCGGCTCGCGTTGTGGTTGACGAGCCGCGGGACTGGTCCCGGGCGGAGGTCGAGTCCGACGCTCCCGATCCCGTCGCGGATGGCGAGTTCGTCGCGAGATTCGATCGATGACCGTCGCCGGTAACTGTCACCGAGGATCGATCCGCGAACCGACCGACACCGACACCCCTTAGTTGTGCGACCTCAAGCGTGGAGACGTGGTGGGATGGCAGAGCGGCCCATTGCGCCGGTCTTGAAAACCGGTAGCCTCACGGCTTCCTGGGTTCAAATCCCAGTCCCACCGTAAGCGCGCGGATCTGAGCCGGAGGGCAGGAACCGAACGGTCCCCCGTTCGGCGAGCGCGAACCTTGTAACCGATCGTAGTTACTTGGATAGCCGAGACTCCGCACGAATCTGGAGCCGTACGTACTGGTGTGAACCGCTACCCTACCGATCACGAACGCGTCAGCCGGTAACGCCCGCGTCCGGTGTCGTGTGGTATCGCGTGACGCATTATCTTTAACACACTTCCGACCGTGTATTGAGATAGGTGAATTAGTCATGAGCTACGAACTCGATCCCCTTCCGTACGATTACGACGCACTGGAACCGCACATTTCCGAGCAGGTCCTCGAATGGCATCACGACACGCACCATCAGAGCTACGTGAACGGCTGGAACGCCGCCGAGGAGACGCTCGAAGCCAACCGCGAGGAGCACGACTTCTCCTCGTCGGGCGGCGCGATCCGAAACGTGACCCACAACTCCTCGGGTCACATCCTCCACGACCTGTTCTGGCAGAATATGTCGCCGGAGGGCGGTGACGTACCCGAGGGTGCGCTCGCCGACCGCATCGAGGAGGACTTCGGCTCGTACGACGCCTGGAAGGGCGAGTTCGAGGCGGCGGCCTCCGCGGCGAGCGGCTGGGCGCTTCTGGTGTACGACACGTTCTCGAACCAGCTCCGTAACGTCGTGGTCGACAAGCACGACCAGGGAGCGATCTGGGGCGGTCACCCGATCCTCGCGCTGGACGTCTGGGAGCACTCCTACTACCACGACTACGGTCCGGCCCGCGGCGAGTTCGTCGACAACTTCTTCGAGGTCGTCGACTGGGAGGAGCCGTCCACTCGCTACGAGCAGGCCGTCGAGCTGTTCGAGTAACCCTTCGGATCCGCCGAGAGGCCACGCGTCGAACCCCGATTTCTTTTGAACCCGCGTCGCTCCGGAGCCATGCGGCCGTCGCTCGCCGCACACCGGGAGGCGCACGAGCCGCGTACCGGGAGAGTTTACGGCCTCGCTCGTCTACCGGGAGCCATGCCCGAACCGAGGTCACGTTTCGACGAGACGTTCCCCTGTGAGTTCTACACGCCGGCGGAGCTGTTCGAGCCGGATCTGCTGTACACGATCCCGGAGATAGCTCGTCTGCTTCAGGGGTTGGAACCGGACGCCGAGATCGACGCCGACACCGAGGCCGTGCTGACCGACTGGGCGGTCCCGTGGGTGATGGTCCACAGCGAGGATCTCGTGATCGCGGAGCCGCTCGCGGAGGAAGGACCCGGCTACTACGGGGTCGCGCCGGAAGCGCTCGATTCGGATCCGGACCGGGAGAACGACCCGGACGACGAGCGGTGACCGGGAGCCGGCCCACCCCGAACGGACCCCGACCCGGCCGCGACCCCGATCCCCCGGTTCTCCTCGTCGCCGGAGGTACTCGCGTCGACGCCGGGAAGACGACGTTCTCGACCGGACTGCTGGCGTTTCTCGCGGAGAGTGGTGAGAACCACGAAGCCGCCGGAACGGCCGATACCCCCGCCGATGCCGACACTGATGTTATCGGCGTGAAACCTCGCGCGGGCAACGACTACTGGTTCGACCACGACGACGTCCGGATCTCGACCGACGCGGGACGGCTGTACGGGAAGGACGCTCGCCGACTCGCGGCCGCGAGCACCCGCCCGCTCGGTCCGGGCCGGGACGCGATCGCACCCGAGGCGATCAACCCGGTCCACCGGCTGTGGCGGCCGACTCCGGGCCGAACCGGGATGCTCGGCGATACTGACCGGACGTTCCTCTGTGACCGGGTGACGACCGGCGATGGCTCGCGGTTCGTCGTCAACGCGGCCGCCGAATCGGAGGGGCTGATCCCGGAGGGACTGGCCGAACGGCTCCCGCTCTCGGACGCGACTCGCGTGGACGATGTCGGCGTGTTCAACGAGGTGATGGCCGACAGCTACGTCCCCGCGTTCGAACGACTCGCCGACCGCGTCGGACGGGCATCGGCCCCCGTCGTCATCGAGTCGTACGCGGACGTGGCCGCACCGCTCTCGATCGGGAACGACGCGCCCGTCGACGTCGATGCGGTCGCGGTCGTCGACCCCGGACGAGCACGGGTCTACGCTGGCGACCGCTACGCGAAGGCTCGACGGGTCGCCTCGGGAAGTGCCCGTGAGGGGACGCTGGAGGAGCACACCGACACGGTGACGGGGATGATAGAGCCGCTCGCGACGGTCGGACTGCCGGCCCTCTCCGGTGAGGAACGGGGGCGACCGGGGACGGTCGCCGAGCGATACGCGCCGGCGTACGAGGCCCTACTCGACGCGGTCTAGAGGAAAGCTGGCGTGTTCGGCGTGGTTAGGCCTCGGCCTGAGGCTCGGAGTTCCGCTTCGTGTACGCATCGAGTGCGCTCTCGATGGTCGAGAGGTCCCGCGTCACGCGGCCGTCGGCGACGCGCATGAACCCGGGCGTGTACGACGCGGAGTAGTCGAAGATCGTGTTGACGCCGCGTTTGGGGACGGATATCGGCGTGAACGACTCGACGGTGTACACCCGCGTCGTCGGGAAGGCGGTCCAGAACGTCCCGCTGACCCAGCGATCCTCGTCGACGAACGTCGCGCCGATCCGGGCGGTGGCGACGTACTCGTCCCCGTGGTAGAACAGGACGAGATCCCCGGACTCCATCCGGTCGAACGTGGAACCGTTTCCGCTGTCGTCGTCGACGGCCCACAGTCGGGCCTCGTCGGCGTCGGCGAGCTCGTCCGGGCGGTCGTCGTAGTCGGTGAGGTCGACCGTGGACCGGACCGTTCGATCGAAGTTCTCCGGATCGATCGGGACTAGGAAGACGTTCGCGCTCATTACGTCTATCTATCCCCGGCAGGGATTTAAAAGCGTCCGTTGGCTCGTCGCGTCGTCCGGCGCTCCGTCCGACAGCGCGTTCCGTGGTTCGTCCGACAGCGCGTTCCGTGGTTCGTCCGTTAGCTCTCCTCGTCGTAGTCGTCGTATATCCGGTCCATCCGGGCGGCCATCACGAAATCGGACCGATGGAGCCCGCCGATGTCGTGGGTCCACATCTCGACGCCGACCTCGCCCCACGAGAGGTGGATGTCCGGATGATGCCACTCTGCCTCCGCGAGTTCGCCGACCTCGTTCGTGAACTCGAGCGCCGTTTCGAAGTCCGGGAACTCGTAGGTGGCTTCGAGGTGGTGTTCCTCGACGACCTGCCAGGCGTCGCCGAGCGTCTCGAGGAGCGACTCGTACTGATCGGGCGTCAGCGGATCGTCGTCGTCCGTCGACGACTCCACCGGCTCGTCCGCGAGCGTGGATGACATATGTGTCCGTTCATCACGAAGCCGTTTGTACCTTCCGCGAGTCACGATGCGATCGAGAGTCGTGCTCCCGACGGATCCGATTCCGATCTCGGCCGTCAAACGTATTTAAGAGCGGGATCTGTCGCCTCGGAAACCGGATCAGGCGTCTCGGGAACCGGATCAGCTGCCATCGACGTCGGAGGCGTCCCCCTCGCTCCCGTACCACGACTCGTGGACCGTCATCGCCTCCTCGGTCGCGATCGGTCCCTCGACGGTCGTCTCCCCGTCGGCACGGCGGATCACCTCGGAGGCGGGGATCGTGACGACGTTCCCCGCCAGCGCGTCGAGCGTCTCGCCGGCGACGCCGAACACGACGCGGTCGATCCCGGCGTAGTGGATCGCCGTCGTACACATCGGACAGGGTTCCGTGCTCGCGTATATCGTACACTCGGCGAGTTCGCTCGGCTCGAGCGACCGGCCGGCCCAGCGTGCGAGCACCAACTCCGGATGGGCGGTGAGATCGTCGTCGGTTCGCGTCGCGTTCCTCGCTTCCCGAACGACCTCGCCATCGACGACCAACAGGGCACCGAAGGGGGTGTTCCCGGCTTCGACGGCCTCCTCGGCGAGTTCGATCGCTCGGGTAATGTGGACGTGATCCTCAGTCATATCGAGATGTCGGCCTCCCCGACCCTAATCCTTCGCGTCGTCGCCCGGCGGGTCCGGCTCCGGGCCGTCCATGCCGTCCCGGTCGATGGGGTCGTCCTCGCCCGTCTCGTCCGGATCGTCGCCATCGGCGTCGGCCGCCGGCCCCGACTCGCGCACGTTCCTGAGGGCGTCGACCGCGTCGTCGGTCGCGTCGGATCGCGTCTCGGTGACGGCCGTCGGATCGAGCCCCCCGTCGCCGTCCCCCTCTCCGGGCTCCTCAACGGATCCGTCGTTGTCGCCCGTCTCCGGAACCGGGCCGTCCGCGTCGTCGGCGTCGTCCGGCCCCGGTCCGCCGAGGAGGCCGGCGAACCACTCGCGAAGTCGTGTGAGGAGTCCCATTATCAGTAGTTCCGGAACAGCAGCGCCCGCACGTCGTCCTTGGTGCGAGCCGTTTCGACGCCCCCGTCCGGGAGGTCGACCTCGTATCGCACGTCGCCGTCACCCTCCCGCCACTTGTCGTCGTGCGTGTCCAACAGGCTCATCATCGCGTTCAGCTGGCTGGAGTCCGACCCGTCAGATCCGTCCGTCTCCTCGTCCTCGCCCGTGTCCGCGGACCCGTCGACTTCGGACGGTTCGTCGACTTCGGACGGTTCGTCGACTCCCGAATCCCCCGTTTTATCACGGTCGTCTCGGCCAGCGTCGACATCGACGCCGACCGCACTGAAGGGGTCGGCGGCCAGCGCCGCGGCCCGGTCGAGGATCGCCGCGATCAACTCGTCTTTCGTCATTCCGCTTCGCCCGGTCACGTCGAGCTCGGCGGCGATCGTGTATAGATCCATCCGATCGCCGTCGTCCGGCTCCGCGTGTTTGCGGTTCCGATCGGCCAACTGCTCGCGAACTGTCTCGCGGTCGAACGGCTCCGCCGAGGCGGAGGGAGTTTCCGCGAACTCCCCCGGACTCGGCTCACGTTCCGGGTCGACCTCGCGTCCCGGATCCATTTTGCCTTTCGGGTCGACCTCGCGTCCCGGGTCATCGACGGCCTCGGCGAGATCCACGAGGTACGCGAGCACGTCGTCCGGCTCGACGGTCGCGTACGGTCCGGCGTGTTCCTCGGCCAGTTCGGCTCGGAGCGTCTCGATCCGGTCCCGGTACTCGTCGGGTATGTCCAGCGTGTTCATCATCGGTCACCACCGCGTCCGAACCGTTCGAGCGCTTCCTCCCAGCTCTCGACGTTACGGGGTTCGCCGGAGTGGTCCGCCTCGACGCCCGCGAACCCACAGTCGTCACAGGCTATCGCCTCGGTCCCGCCGAGCGCGAACGTCGTCAGCGTCGATCCGCATCGCGGGCACTCGGTTGGCACGGTTGATCGTTCGGATCGACGACGGGAGCCGTGAAAAACACACGGGTCGGTTCCGACGTCCCGACCGGGACCACGCTCGCGGGGACAACAATCAATAGAGTCGGCATGGACGGTCGATACATGAGCGAGTCGAGCGAGACGAACGGGACGAACCCCCTCCTGGAGTACTATCGACAGTACATCGGGGATCCGGACCGAACGGTCGACGTGTACGCCGGTTTCGGCCTCTTCTTCGTCGGCCTCGGACTGGGTCTGGTCGGAGTCACCGTGTTCCTCTACAGCGCGACGCTCCCGCCGAACTCGGAGTCGATGTACGCGGTCCGGCAGGTCGCGTCGGTCGCGGCGGCGCTCGGACTTCCCGCACTGCTTCTCGGCGTCGTCGTCCTCCTGCCGGTCGACCTCCGGATGTTGTACCTCGGCGTCGCCGGCTCGGCCGTCTGTCTCGCCGCAGTCGGCCTGTTCGTCTGGGCGTACCCGGACGCTTGGAACGTCACGAACCCGCCGGACTACAGCGCGCAGGGCGTCGCCATCTACAGCGTCGGTCTCGTCGGAGTCATCGGGGCGACCGGGGTCGCGCTCGTCGCCCACCGCGTCGAGCAGGCCACCGGCGCGGCCGCAGGGAGTGTCGACGACGCGGCCGCGGAGGACGGCGAGCGCGAAACCGTCACCGACGCCGAGGTCCGTGCGGACATCGAGCGCGAACTGGAGGACGCGGAGCTGACGTGGGGCGGCGTCGAGCGCGGCGAGGGCCGACGGCTGGAGCTCGACACGACCGCGGTCGACGAGGTCGAGGTCGACGCCGACGCGCTCTCCGGATCCGCGACGGAGACCCGCACCACGTCCGGGACCGTAACCGACGCCGTCTCCCAGCTCAAGGGGCTACAGGGCGGAGAGAAGAACACCGCAAGCGGTCAGGGAACCGACGACCAGGCGACCGCGCTGCGCGAGCTCCGCGAGAAACAGCGCGCGGAGGAGGCGGCGGACGCCGAGGATCAGTCGCTTTTCGACCGGATCCTGTCGTACATCAGGTGAGTACCACGAGTGCGTCGGACCGTCGGCAGTGATCGCTGAGAGCTGACGGGGTGCCGGGAACTGATGGAGGGGTCCGGCGGGAACGAGATCCGACGGGAACGACATCCGACCGCGACGGCATCGCGCACTTATATATGACTGACCACTACGGACCGTCGTGTCACGCGTCACGGTCCGGATCGATCCGCACGTCCACTCCGAGGCGAGCTACGACGGCCACGAGCCAGTGGAGCTCATCCTCGAACACGCCGCGGACATCGGACTCGACGCGGTCGTGATCACCGACCACGACACGACTACGGGGTCGGTTCGGGCCGCGGAGATCGCGGCCGACTACGGACTGATCGGAATCCCCGGCGTCGAAGTGTCGACCGCACACGGGCATCTGCTCGCCATCGGCGTGGACCGGGTCCCGCCGCGCCGGCTCTCCTACGCCGAGACCATCGCGTGGGTCCACGATCACGGCGGCATCGCGGTCGTTCCCCATCCGTTCCAGCGATCGCGCCACGGCGTCCGACGACGACACCTCCCCATCCCCGATCTCGACGCCGCGACGAGAGTCGTGGGGTCCGGGACGCGGGCCACGACGAGCCGGGACGACGGCGATGATGGTAGCGGCCGACCGGATCACGTCGGCGGCGGCCGACCGGATCACGTCGGCGGCGGCCGACCGGATCACGTCGACGAGGTCGACGCGGTAGAGGTGTTCAACGCGTGGCTGTTCACCGGCTACCACAATCGTCGTGCCCGGCGGTTCGCGAAGAAACACGGATATCCCGGCGTTGCCGCCAGCGACGCTCACACCCTGAACTACGTCGGTCGGGCCTTCACCGAGTTGACGATCGAGGGCCGTGAGCACGTCGACGACGTCACCGCCGACGACGTGCTCGCGGCGATACGCGATGGGCCGACGACCGTGAGCGGCAAGCGTGCGCCGATCCCGATGGCGGCGAGACACTACGTCGTCGCCGCGATCCGGAAGTCGGGCTACTACGCACGAACCGGGACCCGACGCGGAACGAGGGGCGTGCTCCGCGGGAGCCGTGAGGCGAGGTCGATCGCACGCGTCGGCATCGCTCAGGGGCTCCGGCGGATCCGCCGCACGCTCTCGTGGATCCGGTAGCGATCCGGGTCGAGACCGGCGAGCCGGTCGGTGTAAACTGGGGAGGCGAGGTTTTTCCACGCGGAGCCGAAACGACTCGACATGAGCCACGACAGACGTAAAACCGGATTCAAACGACGGACTCGCGTCGAGGAGGCGTTGACAACCCTCCTCGACGCGGTCGATCCGCACGGCCGTACGGAGACCGTCCCGCTGGGCGAGGCCGACAGCCGCGTTCTCGCCGAAGCGATCGACTCCCCGGTACCGGTTCCGGGATACGACCGCGCGGCGATGGACGGGTACGCCGTCCGCGCGGAGGACACGTTCGGCGCGTCCGACCGGTCCCCGACCGTGCTCCGGACCGCGGAGAACGCCGTCGATCCGGGCGAGGCCGTCCGGGTCCACACGGGGAGCGCGCTCCCCGACGGGGCCGACGCGGTCGTGATGATCGAACGCGTCGAGGAGGTCGGCGACGACGTGGAGACGTTCGACGCGGTCGCGTCGGGTGAGAACGTCGGTCCCGCGGGCGAGGACGTCGCGGAGGGGCAGCGGCTCTACGACGCCGGATCGACGCTTCGGCCCTCCGATCTCGGGCTGCTCAAGTCGGTCGGCCTCGATACGGTCGAGGTCGCCGACCGACCGACCGTCGCCGTGATCCCGACCGGCGAGGAACTCGTCCAGTCGGACCCTGACCCCGGAGAGGTCATCGAGACGAACGGGCTCACCGTCTCACGGCTCGTCGAGCGCTGGGGCGGGAGGGCTCGCTACCGCGACGTCGTCACCGACGACGAGGCCGCGCTCGCGGACGCGATCGAACGCGACCTCGACGCCGATGTCGTCGTCACCACGGGCGGGTCCTCCGTTGGTGAGCGCGACCTTCTACCCGAGGTCGTCGACGGACTGGGCGAGGTGCTCGTCCACGGGGTTGCGCTCAAGCCCGGTCACCCGGTGTGTCTCGGGCGAGTCGAGGGGACCCCGGTCCTCTCGCTTCCCGGGTATCCCGTCGCCTGTATCGTCAACGCGGTACAGTTCCTCCGGCCGACGCAGAAACGGATCGGCGGGACCGCACCCGACCCCTTCTCCACTCGCCGCGCACGCTTGGACCGGAAGGTCGCGAGCGAGCCGGGGACGCGGACCTTCGCCCGGGTGAAACTCACTGAGAGCTCGGACGAGAGCGGGGAGGACCCGCCGTTCGTCGCGACCCCGACGCGAGCGAGCGGGTCGGGTGTGCTCTCCAGTGTCACGCTCGCCGACGGCTGGGTCGTCGTCCCGGAGTCGGTCGAGGGGTTCGACGCGGGCGAGACCGTCGACGTCGAGCTCTGGGAGGCCACCGAATGAGCGACCGAAAGGAGTTCCGCGATCTCGCGGAGCCCGCTGCCGCACACGAGGCCATCGCGTCGTTGGATCTCACGCCCGACCCGGAGTCGGTCGCGCTCCGGGACGCCCGCGGTCGCGTACTCGCCGAGCGGATCGACGCCCGAACGGACGTTCCCGGGTTCGATCGGGCGTCGATGGACGGGTACGCGGTGCGGGCCCGGGACACGTTTGGAGCCGACGAGGCCGACCCGGTCGAACTCGACCTCGTCGGCGCGGTCCATGCCGGTGCGGAACCCGATGTGACCGTCGATCCCGGGACCTGCGTCGAGGTATCGACGGGCGCGGTGATGCCCGACGGGGCGGACGCCGTGGTGATGGTCGAACGAACCGACGTGGTGGCGACGGAGGAAGACGCGGGGGATACGACGCGGATCGCGTTCCGGACCTCGGTCGCGCCCGGCGACCACGTGATGGTCGCCGGGGCGGACATCGCCGCGGGCGCTCGCGCGCTCGGACCGGGAACGCGACTGACGCCCCGGGAGATCGGGCTGCTATCGGCGCTCGGCGTCGACGAAGTACCGGTTCGCGGACGGCCGACCGTCGGGATCGTCTCGACCGGCGACGAGCTCGTCCGCCCCGGCGACGAACTGAACCCGGATCGCGGGGAGATCTACGATGTCAACTCGACGACGATCGCCGCGGGCGTCGAGGAGGCGGGCGGAGAGCCCGTCCTCTACCCGCACGCGGGCGATGACTACGCGGAGATGGAACGGTTGTTACGGGAGGCGGCCGACGAGTGTGACCTCGTTCTCTCGTCCGGGTCGACCTCGGCGAGTGCGGTCGACGTCATCTATCGCGTGACCGAGGAACGTGGCGAGCTCCTCCTTCACGGCGTCTCGGTCAAACCGGGCAAGCCGATGCTTATCGGGCGACTCGACCGTGCCGATGGTCGCGAGTCAGCGTACGTGGGGCTTCCGGGGTATCCCGTCTCGGCGCTGACCATCTTCCGGACGTTCGTCGCACCTGCGATCCGAAAGGCGGCCGGGCTCCCGGAGCCGCGGACCGCGACCGTCGAGGGACGGATGGCGCTCGGCGAGCGATACGGCGAGGGTCGACTCCGATTCATGCCCGTCGGACTGCTGGATCTGGGAGACGCGGGAGGAACGGTCGACGCCGGCGATCCGGGCCTGCCGCTCGTCTACCCGGTCGACAAGGGGTCGGGCGCGACGACGAGTCTCGTGGAGGCCGACGGGGTCGTCGCCGTTGACGCCGATACAGACTACCTCGACGCGGGAGAGTCCGTCCCCGTCCAGTTGTTCTCGCCCGACGTCCGTCCCCCCACGCTTCTCGGCGTCGGCGAGGACGACCCCGCGCTCAACCGCCTGCTCGACCGGCTGGCGAACCCGCGGTACCTCCCCGTCGGCTCCCAGGAGGGCCTTCGTCGGCTTCGCGACGGGGTCCCCGACGTCGCCGTCGTCGCGGGACCAACGGACCGCGAGGTCGACGGCGTCGATCTCGGGACGTGGACCAGAGAGTGGGGCCTAGTCGTCCCCGAAGGGAACCCGAGAGACGTCTCGGAACTCGCCGACCTCGTCGGTCGGGACCTGCGATTCGTCAACCGGTCGCGCGACTCCGGGCTCCGACGGAGTCTCGACGACGCGCTCGAATCGCTCGCAGCGGAGCGGGGAGAGCCACGAGCGGATCTGACCGACCGGATCGACGGCTACGGGATCACCGTTCGGGCGTTCGAGAGCCCGGTTCGAGCGGTAATGGGCGGGAAGGCGGACGCCGGCCTCGCGCTCCGTGAGACGGCGGATCGGCTCGGGTGCGGGTTCGTGGCCCTCGGCACGCAGTCGGTCGTCGTCCGGGCAGCCGCCGACCGAGCCGACCGCGACGCGGTCACAGCGCTCGCGGACGAACTCGACGGGCTCGATACGATACTTGAAGGAATGTCCGGGTACGGGACCTGAGCGGTCTCGACCCGGACGATCGGTCTCAGTCCCTGAACAGACGGAACGATCCCTGTCCGACGACGACCTCCGAGGCCCCGTTCTCCGTCGCGCTCGTCACGGTCATGTCGCTGACGCCGATCGAGCCCCCCGACCGGACGATCTCGGCCTCCGCGCGCAGGTCGCCGGTCGCCGGCCGGAGGTAGTTGGCGTTGAGGTTCACCGTGGCGACCTCGCCGGAGAGCGGGTCCTCGAAGGCGGTTCGCTGGGCGATCCCGCCGGCAGTATCGATCAGGGTCGCGGCGACGCCGCCGTGGATCGTTCGCCCGTCGATGTTGGTCAGCTTCTCGTCGAACGGGATCGATAGCACGATCCGACCGCGCTCGACGATGTCGACCGACGTGTTCAGCCACGAGAGGTAGCCGTGTTCCTCCTCGATCCGTTTTCGGAGATACTCCGTCGCTTCCGACGGGATCGGTTCCATTCCCGCGATGTCGTCCTCGACCATGCCCTCCCGTCACCGCGGGCCGGCTTGTATCCCGGGGAACGGGTCGAAACGTTCCGACGGTTGATCGGTCGAAACCGCGGTCTTCGCCACGGTTTTCGCCGCACTACCCGGCTTTATGACCGATGACGAGCCAGCCCACTCGTGATCTGACGGGTCGTCCGCGGTGGCCGAGGCGGGAGTCCGGCACACCACCGTGGACATCGCGGGCCACGCGTGCCGGCTGTTCGCCACCGACCGATCGTTCGACCGTCGCACCTCTCCAGCGCCTCACCGGCTCCCGAGCCGGATCGGGTCGTCGCCGGGCTCGATTCGGACCGACACCGACTCGCCCACGTCGAACTGACGATCCGGACAGACGAGTTTCGCCCCGTAGCGAGCGTCCCGCACCGCGAACAGCGACAGCCCGACGATCCGCTCTCCGTTCGCGATCACGTCGACCGACTCCCACTCGATTCGGCTCTCGTCGCCCGACTCGGCATCGACCCCGACACCGACGCGCGTTCCCCACAACGACAGCGCCGCACCGGGCTCCACCGGCCTGGCGGTGCCGCCGCCCGGGTAGTGAGCTAGCCCGCCATCCAGCGGAACACCCTCGTCGCTCGCGATGGCAGCAAACGATCCACCGGGGTCCGGGTGTGTCGGCGCGTCAAGCACCGCGTGAGTCGGGCCCGCCTCGACGACCGTCCCGGTACCGTCCCACGACATGGGCTCGACTGGAACGTCGACGGCCACCGGCAACGATCCGCTCGCGCGAAGCGGGTTCGTTCCCGGTGACCGGAACCCGAGATGAACGTGATTGTCGACCCACTGGCCGAAGAACCCGGTTCGAGTGGTCGGTCCGAGGACGTCGCCGACGGCGACGCGATCGCCCGGGTCGACCTCCGGGATCACGTGAAGCACGCGGGCGACGGTCCCGGGTTCCGCACCCGCACGACGACACCACTCATCGTCGAGGTCTATCAGTATCAGGTGGTCCGTCGAGGCGGCGTACGACCGGTCCGGACAGCCGACGGTTCGGGCCTCCCTGACGACTCCGTCGACAGGAGCGATCCCCTCTCCACCCTCCGGATACAGGTCGATCGCGCTCCCGTCGTCGTGAGCCGGATACGGGGAGTTGTACCGCGAGAACCGACGATACGGGTCGAGCGAATCCGCGGGGAGACGGACGGCCATACCGTCCTGACGGCCCGGAGAGAAATGTGGCCATCGGAACCCGGGGAGTACGAACCGACCTCTGGACTACTCGTCGACGACGTCGATCCCGCCGATCTCGAAGCAGGCACCCTCGGTCGGTCCGTCGATCGATTCGACCGACCAGCCGTGTGCCTCGGCGATGTCGCCAACGATGGCGAGTCCCAATCCCGTCCCGCCGCCGAGCGATATCCCTCGTTCGAACACCCGCGATCGCTCGTCGTCGGGGATCCCCGGACCGTCGTCACAGATACGGAGGGAGAGGCGGTCTGCCGACCGTTCCGCGGTGACGATGACCGTGACGTCGTCACCGCCGTGTTCGATCGCGTTCCGAAACAGGTTCGTAACGAGTTGGTGGAGCCGTTCCTCGTCGGCGAGAACCGTCTCGTTCGGTAGATCGACGGTCAGCGTCGCCGATCCCGTTTCGAGCCGGGACCAGACGGTTCGGATCGCTCCGTCGAGCGAGACTCGTTCGAGCGCGTCGACGGCCTTGCCCGCGGTGGCGAGCGAGAGCAAGCCCTCGATCAGTTCGTCCATCCGCTCGTGAGCGTCGGCCGCACGTTCGAGCGCGTCGTCCCGATCTCCGTCGCTGACGCGCGCGAGCTCGACCGCCGCGGTCGCGGCAGCGAGCGGGTTCCGAAGGTCGTGCGAGACGACCCCGGCGAACTCCTCGAGCCGGTCGTTCTGTCGTTCGAGCTGTGCTTCCCGACGTTCGAGTGCCGTTTGTCGTTGCTCGCGGACCGTCACGTCACGCAGGAGGTAGACGTGACCACGATCCGTTCCACGGGGGTCGGTGATCGGGTCCACCTGTACGTCGAACTGTCGACTACCGATCGTGATGGGGTGATCGCCGCCGGATTCGAGACGCGGGAAGGTAGTCGAGAGCGACTCGCCGACCGCGTCCGGGGAGAACAGTC
Organism: Halorubrum alkaliphilum; assembly: GCF_017873815.1. Lineage (GTDB taxonomy): Archaea > Halobacteriota > Halobacteria > Halobacteriales > Haloferacaceae > Halorubrum > Halorubrum alkaliphilum. The sequence goes on from NZ_JAGGKQ010000024.1 coordinate 14,648, forward strand.
GTTCCGCTGCGGGGTTGAGATCGCGGATCCGGCCGTCGGAGCCGACCACGATCACGGGGTCCTGTATGACCTCCACAGCGGTGTCGCGTGCGACGACGGCAGCATCCAGCGTTCCGAGCCAGAACACGACGCCGTAGAGGAACACGCCGTGAATGACGAACGCGGCGGGAGCCCATTCGAGCGTCGCGTAGCTCCCGAAGTCGACTATCGTGGCGAGTCCGGCCAGAAGCGGGAACAGCGTTCCGAGCAGCGCCACGAAGGTCTGAAGCCGGTAGCGGTTCCCGGTCCGCTGGTAGAGGTCGAAAACCACGAGAAGCCCGGCAAGGTAGAGCGCGTACGCGTACAACACGAACGCGACGGTGGCGGGCCCGATACCGGGTTCGATGAGCGTGAACGGACCGTCGGAGACCGCTTCGAAGGACCGTCGTGCGAGCTCGTGGGTCCGGCTCGACCATGCGAGCAGCACCCACATGAACGCCGGCGTCACGACCGCGACGATCCGGTATTCGGTTCGCCACTCGTCCCAGCCCGCGTACGCGAAGGCGAAGAGGAGCCAGAGCACGGGCATCGCAGCGAGGATCGGCGTCGACGTTTGGAGTGCGACAACCATCGTCGTCGGATCGTCGCTCGCGATCCGGATCGCGTACAGAAGCGAGAGGAGCCCGCCGCTGACGAGATACAGCGAGACCTCGAGTCGGCCCGGCTCGTCGCGTTCGGTCCACGTGACGCGGCCGAGCCAGAGCCCGATGACGCCGGCGAGCAGACAGGCGATCAGATACGCCTGTACCGGTAACGCGCCCGGATCGCTCATCGGTACCTGAACGAACCCGACCACTGGCAAAACGTTTGCGTCATACGCGGACCGCCCGCGAGCGTAAGCGGCTTGTCGACCCGACCCGTCGAGGAGGGCATGCGCGTGCTCCGTGGCGGACGGGAGCGACCGTCGGCCGATCGTGAAGCCACGGCGAACCTCCTCGAATCGGCGGCCGACGGGACCGCAGGCGTTCGGGTCTGGGTACCCCCACGACAGATCGCCTTCGGCCGACGGGACACACGAGCGTCGGGGTATCCGGACGCGACGGCGATCGCCGAGAATGCGGGGTTCACCCCGATCGAGCGCGACGTGGGTGGAAGGGCAGTCCCGTACACCGGCGACACGCTGGCGTTCGCCACCGCCGTGCCGCGAACGAACGACGACGAGCGGACCGGACTCGACGACGGGAGCGTCGGAATCAACGGCGGGAGCGTCGGAATCGACGATCGATACGCGTGGGCGACGGGGATCGTTCGGACGGTCCTCGTCGACCTCGGGGGGGATATCGAACCCGGCGAACCTCCAGCGTCGTTCTGTCCCGGAGATCACTCGATCCGGGTCGCCGCCGGCGGGAAACTGTCCGGGATCGCTCAACGGGTTCGCGCCGACGCGGCACTCGTCGCCGGTTGTCTGGTGGTAACCCGATCCGACGCGTCGGAACTCGCGTCGATCGCGTCCCCCGTGTACGACGCCTTGGGAGTCCCGTTCGATCCGGATTCGGTGGGAAGCGTCGAGGCTGCCGGTGGCTCGGCCGACCATCGAACGGTGGCGAGGGCAGTGGAGACGGCATTCGTTCGAGCGCTCGATCGCGACGGACCGGACGACGAACCGTCGCGGGACGGGCGGCGTGAGATCGTCCGCGTCGGTCCGGAGCCGTGGTGAACCCTCCGAGCCCTCCCGACGGTATCGATCGACGAGGATCCCCCGTCGATCGGGCGGGATCACGTCGGCGAATCCCGAGGATCGGCGTGTCGAGGTTTCGACGTGCTTTTTATTCGCGGGCGTCTCGGTCCGGTCATGGCCGAATTCAAAATCGTCATCGCCGACCCCGAAAGCGGCGAAACGTTCCAGCGCGAGGTCGACGGACAGGACGCGAACCGATTCCTCGGCCGGGAACTCGGTGACGAGGTCGACGGCGACGCCGTCGGCCTCTCCGAGAGCACGCTCGAGCTCACTGGCGGCTCCGACGAGACGGGCCGACCCATGCGTGCGGACGTCTCCGGCACCCGCCTGAAGGAACTACTCCTCGAGGGTGGCGTCGGGTTCAAACCCTCACGCGAGGGCGAGCGCAAGCGGGTCACCGTTCGTGGCCGCGAGATCGACGACGACGTCGCACAGATCAACGCGTCCGTGATCGACGGCGACGGCGATGTCGCAGCCGCGTTCGACGGCGACGAGTAAACGTCTGTCAGCCGATGGCTCGTGTCCCTTCCGACGACGAGAGCGTCGCGTCGATACGCGTCGATCTCGCCCGGAGCGGCGGAACACGGCGTCCCTGTGTCCGGATCCCGGATGACGTCGACCTCCCCGGTCGCCTCGAGTCCGGAACGTGTGAGTCGCTGTCGATGGAGCCGGACGATCTCGTCCGGCTCGTGATCGATCGCGAGGAACGCCATGCCCGCGTCGAGTCCGACTCGCGCGGACGACTGCTCCGTGGGGCCTTCGACGATCGGCGACGAGCACGAACGCCCGGCGAGGGAACGGATCGACTGGCGGAGTGGCTCGACGCTCACGACCGGGAGCCGGGCGACGTCGTCGTCCTCGACGTCGTCGTACCGAACGAGCTGTACGGACTGCGGATCCCCGGCGATCGAACGATGTACGACGTGAAACGTGGCCCTCCGTCCTCGCTTGCGGACATCGCGCGTGACCTCGACGGCTCGTAAAAAAGAAGCGATCGAACGTCGTCCGCGTCGGTCGGATCGCTTATTCTCTTTCAGCCCCGAACTCGTCCCATGAAGGAGGTCGACGCGGATCTGTCGGCGCTCGACCGGGCGATCATCAACGCCTTTCAGGGCGGATTTCCGGTGACTGCGCGACCGTTCGATGCGGCCGCGTCCGCGCTCCGGGATCACGAACTCGCGGTGACGGGCCCGGAGCTGTGCGAGCGCGTGCGCGAACTCGACGAGGAGGGCGTGCTCTCGCGGTTCGGCGCGCTCGTCAACGCCGAGGAGATCGGCGGGGCAGCGTCGCTCGTCGCGATGCACGCGCCCGAAGAGCGGTTCGAGGCGGTCGTCGAGACGGTGAACGGGTTCACTGAGGTCGCACACAACTACGAGCGTGAACACCCACACCTCAACGTCTGGTTCGTCGTGAGCGTCGCTGACCACCCGGATCCTGATAAAGACGGAAGCGACCGGGTCGAAGAGGTGTTGGCCGACATCGAGGCGGCGACCGGTCAGGAGACGTACAACCTGCCGAAACAGCGGGAGTTCCACGTGGGTGCGAAGTTCCTCGTCGACGGACCGGTTCCCGACGGCGACGTCGATCTCTCGGAGCTGGCACCCGACGTGAGCCCGTCGGATCGGTCGACGCTCACTCCCGAGGAGCGCGATCTCGTCGTCGAGATCCAGGGCGGACTCCCGATAACGGAAACGCCCTACGCCGACGTCGCGGACGCGCTCGACGCCGACGTCGACTGGGTGATCGAGACGATAGAGCGATTCCGACGCGAGGGGAAGGTCCGACGGGTTGGTGTCATCCCGAACCACTACGCGCTCGGCTACACGGAGAACGGAATGACCGTCTGGAACGTCCCGGAGGAGGTCCTCGACGAGGTCGGGCCCGTGATCGCCGATCTCGATTTCGTCACACACTGTTATAAACGACCCAAACACGTGGGCGTCTGGGAGTACAACTTCTTCGCGATGACGCACGGTCGCACCGAGGCCGAAAGCGATCAGCGGGTCGCACAGGTTCGGGACACGATGGCGGAGTATTGGGACGTCACGCCTGACGACTGGGACACGCTGTTCTCGACGCGGATCCTGAAGAAGACGGGGATCCGAATCGACGAGCGCGCGAGCAGCAACACGGTTTAAGACAGCGACATCGATCCAGATCCGTCCACAACACTACACCGAATGACACCCTTATATCATGACCTCTCGGAAGAAACGGTGCTCGTGTTCGGCGGCGGTGCCGTCGGCAGCCGGAAGGCGATCGGCTTCGCCGACGAGGCTTGTGTCGTCGTCGTGAGCCCCGCGTTCGCTGACCGGCTTCTCGCTGCCGACGACGCCGCGGGTCACGCGGAGATCGATCTGGTTCGCGCGGAGCCCGATCCCGGGGCCGTGTGGGAGTGGGTACAACGCCTGTCGCCCGCGCTCGTCGTCGCTGCCACCGACGATCCGGCGGTAAACGCGGCCGCGGAGGCGGCAGCGCTTGAATCGGGTGTGCTGGTGAACCGTACCGACGTGTCCGGCGGCCGGGACGCCGGAAGCGTCGTCGTCCCGGCGACGATCGAGGACGACCCGGTCAGCGTCGCGATCTCGACGGGCGGCGCGAGCCCGGCGCTCTCGAAGGCGCTTCGCCAGCGTATCGAGGCCGAGATCGACGGGGCGGGGGCGATGGCGGAGTTGTCCGGCGAGCTGCGCGGGGACCTAATCGACCGGGGAATCGATCCCGAAACACGGCGGGAAGCGATCCGTCACGTCGTGCGATCCGAGGGGGTTTGGAAGGGTTTACAAAAGGGGAGATCGAACGGTCGTCAAGAGGCATACACAGTGATCGAGGAGGTCATCGACCGATGAAGGAGATGGGGGCGATACGCGGAGTTAGCGTCGCCCATTCCGCCGCGACAGTCGACGAGATAGAGTCGGCCGGCGGCGAGAGCGTGCGGGCGACCGTCTCCGATCTCCTCGCCCGCGACGGGGTCGAGGAGGCGTTCGCGATCCGGACGTGTAACCGGTCCGAAGCCTTCGTCGTCACCGATAGTACGACGGACGGGACTGCCGCCCTCGACGCGTTCGCGCCGGACGTTCGCGGTGCCGCCGTCCGACGGTTCGATCACGAAGAGAGTTTGGAACACCTGATGCGAGTCGCCTCCGGGCTGGAGTCGCTCGTTCTCGGCGAGGACCAGATAATCGGTCAGGTTCGCGAGGCGTACGAGGAGTCGCGGGCCGCCGGTGGGATCGGCCCGGTTCTCGAGGACGCCGTTACGAAGGCACTTCACGTGGGTGAGCGCGCTCGAACGGAGACCTCGATAAACGAGGGCGTGGTTTCGCTCGGCTCCGCCGCGGTTCGGCTGGCCGCCGAGGAGATCGACCTCACCGGTGGAACCGCGGTCGTCGTGGGTGCCGGCGAGATGGGGACGCTCGCGGCTCGGTCCCTCGACGACACCGCGGTCGGCGAGGTCGTCGTCGCGAACCGGACGGTGCCGAACGCGGCGTTCGTCGCCGAGGAGATCGACACCGAGTCCGTAGCGGTTCCGTTGCGCGATCTCCCGGCAGTGGTCCCCGAAGCGGACCTCGTGGTCACGGCGACTGGGAGTCCGGAGGCCGTGCTCGATACGAGACACTTCGACGGAGCGGACCGAGTGGTCTGTATCGACATCGCACAACCCCGGGACGTCGACCCCGCTGCGGGCGAGCTGTCCGGCGTCTCGCTGTACGACATTGACGACTTGGAGGACGTCACGCGGGAGACCCGCGAGCAGCGGGAGGCGGAGGCCCGTCACGTCGAGTCGATCATCGACGAGGAGCTCGACCGGATCCTCCAAGCCTATAAACGGAAACGCGCCGACGACGCCATCTCGGCGATGTACGCCGGTGCGGACCGGGTACGAGCCCGAGAGGTCGATCGCGCGGTCACGAAACTGGAGGCACAGGGCGATCTGACCGACGATCAGCGCGAGACGGTCGAATCGATGGCCGACGCGCTGGTTGGACAACTCCTCGCGGCACCGACTCGCTCGCTCCGTGATGCCGCCGGCGAGGATGACTGGGAGACGATCCGGACGGCCCTACAGCTGTTCGATCCCGGGTTTAACGAACCGCCCGGTGGTCCGGGAGGGAGCGAGAACGGACTTGCGTCGGCGGATACACCGTCCAATGCGCCCTTCGACGCGATCCCTGATTCGCCGTCCGAGGAAGTCGACGACTGACCGGTACGTTTTGTTTCCCGGGGACTCATCGTCGGGTATGGATCTACACACGTTCGTCGACCGGTTGGACGATCGACTCGATACCGACGCGTACGCCGACGTCGACGCGAGCGCGAACGGGTTACAGGTCGGACCGGGCGGCGAGGGAACCGACGCGGACGCGACGGTGGACCACGTCGCGTTCGCGGTCGACGCGGCGACGACGACGATCGAGGACGCGGCCGAGGCGGGTGCCGATGTGCTCGTCACACACCACGGCGTCTCGTGGGGTGGGATCGACCACGTCACCGGCCGGACCTACGACCGAATCGCCGCGCTCGTCGAGAACGACGTTGCTCTGTACGTTTCGCATCTCCCACTTGACGGTCACCAGGAGTTGGGTAACGCGGCCGGCGTCGCGGATGCGATCGGACTGTCGGACCGGGAACCGTTCGGAACGATCGGGCCGGTGACGATCGGAACAATCGGGGAGACTCGGGAGCCGCTTCCGGCCTCGGCGATCCGCGAACGACTGGAGGGGTTCGACGGCAACGAGGCGGACGGGGCGGTGCGAGCCATGGAGTTCGGGCCCGATCGCATCGAGCGGGTGGCAATCGTCACCGGTTCCGGTACCGACTGGCTCGACGAGGCCGTCGAGGCGGGCGCGGACGCGTTGATAACGGGAGAGGGGAAACAGCAGGCCTACCACGACGCACGGGAGGCGGGGATCACGGTGTTTCTCGCCGGTCACTACGCGACGGAGACGTTCGGTGTCCGCTCGGTACGGTCGCTTACGAACGAGTGGGGGTTGGAGACGACGTATCTCTCCCATCCCACCGGACTATAAGCCACGGTTGACCGCCCGCTTCGGACCTCCCGAGCGACCCCGAACGCAACCCTTACCGCTCGCCTACGCCCAGTCGAGGTATGCGCGATCACTTCGAGATCCGGGATCACGCCGCCGCCGGCCGGATCGGGCGGCTGGAGGTCCCACGCGCGGGCGTCACGGTCGAGACGCCGGCGCTGTTGCCCGTCGTCAATCCCAACGTCCTCACGATCGAACCCCGGCGGATACGCGAGGAGTTCGGCGCGGAGATGCTGATCACCAACTCCTACATCATCCGGAGCACCGACCGGATCCGCGACCGCGTACTCGAGGAGGGTCTCCACGAGTTTTTGGGGTTCGATGGCGCGATCATGACGGACTCCGGCTCCTTCCAACTCGCCGAGTACGGCGACATCGACGTCACGACCGCGGAGATACTCGAGTTTCAGCGACGGATCGGCAGCGATGTCGCGACCCCCGTGGACGTTCCGACGCCGCCGGACGCGGACCGCGACCGGGCGGAGCGCGACCTCGAAACGACGCGAACCGCACTCGCGGACGCGGAGGCGGCCGACACCGGCCGGATGCTCGTCAACGCCCCCGTACAGGGGTCGACGTATCCGGAACTCCGGGAAGCGGCGGGTCGACACGCCGCCGGAACCGACCTCGACGTGTTCCCCGTCGGGGCGATGGTGCCGCTGCTCAACTCCTATCGCTACGCAGACGTCATTGAGGCGGTGACCGCCGCGAAACGCGGACTCGATCCTGACTGTCCGGTTCATCTGTTCGGCGCAGGACACCCGATGATGCTTGCGCTCGCCGTCGCGATGGGCTGTGATCTGTTCGATTCCGCGGCCTACGCGCTGATGGCGCGGGACGGCCGATACCTCACCGTCTCGGGGACGGATCACCTCGCGGAGATGGAGTACTTCCCCTGCTCGTGCCCGGTATGTGTCGATCATACGCCCGCCGAGCTCCGGGAGGGTGACGACGACGAGGCCGAACGACTGCTCGCCGAGCACAACCTCCACGTCACCTTCGAGGAGATACGGCGGATCAAGGGGGCGATCCGTTCGGGGACGCTTCTCGAACTAGTCGACCGCCGGGCTCGGGGACATCCCGCGATGCTCGACGGACTCCGGACACTGCTCGATCGCACCGACCGGCTCGAAGCGGCCGACCCGGTCTCGAAGGACGCGTTCTTTTATACTTCTCACGAGTCGGCCCGGCGTCCGGAGGTCCGTCGACACCACGACCGGCTGGCTCGACTGGAGACGCCCCCGAAGCTACTCGTCACCGAGTCGAAGCCGCCGTCGAACCACGAGTACGACGCGGTCTGGCGTGTGAAACCGCCGTTCGGTCCGTTCCCCCGCGCGCTCTCCGAGACGTACCCGCTCACCGCCGAAACACCCGATCGGACGGACGCCGCGGCACAGACCGCTGCCGCGGAGGGGGTCCGACGGCTTGCCGAGACGAGTCCCGACTCCGCGATCACGTTGGGACACGCTGGCTGGGTGCCCGAGGCGCTCGACGTGGTTCCGGACCGCGTCGACGTCGAGGACCTGCGCGATCTGGGTCGGTGACTCCCGCTTCCCCTCAGCCGTCCTGACCGTTCTACTCGTCCCGGGGGTTCCGGTCCGGTGTCGGCATGCGACCCGAGTAGTCCCACGAGTGGAGTCGACCCGGTGCGATCCGGACGTGGACCTCCTCCCGGTCCGGATCGAGAAGGCGGTCGCCGAGTTCGTTGTCGACGCCGCCGAGGTATCGGTCGATGAGCGATCGGAGGCGTCGTTTGTCGTCGTCAGGCGTGACCGTCGCGTGGCCCCGTCCGCGGACCCCTTTATACGGTGGATCGTTCGTCGACACCTCAAAGGAGACGTGGTCGTCGGCCGAGAGAAACGAGACCACGTCGGCGTCCGCCCCGGTCGCACAGTGGATCGCTCCGTCCCACTCGAACCACAGCGATACCATCCACGGGTTGCCCTCGGGGGTTCGACACCCGATCCGGACTGGGATCCGTGCGTCGGCGAGGAACCGGTCGACGCGCTCCCGATCCCACGGGCCGGTGAGTTTCATACCGTTCATACGGCCGGCTCTCGCGTAAATCCACCGTCTACTCCGCTCCGTGTCCAACCGCTCACGGGTCGACCCGGACGATCCACGCCGCCGGATCCGCTATCTCGCGGCTCGTCGGGAGGTTCTCCGGGCGGTCCCATACCGCGCTCGCCGCTTCGAGCCCGCGCTCATCTGCGACCCGCTCGAAGAAGGCCGCGCCGCGCTCGTACTGCTGTCGCTTGAGACCGAGTCCGAGGAGTCGACGCGCGATCCGCTGGACCGGTCCGCCGCCCCCGCGGCGGTCGTCGAGCTTCCGTCGGAGGTCCGCGTACTCGTCGTCGAACGCGCGGTCCATCAACAGCTCCGCGTACCCCTCCACCGCGGTCATCGCGGTTTGAAGCTCCCCGAAAGCGGCCCGATCAAGCCCGCCGGCGGTTAGCTCGTCGACGCCGCGCTCGACGCGAGACTCCAAGTAGCCCGAAAGCCACGGTGCGGCACCGAACTCGGCGGCGTGTGTCACCTCGTGAAACGCGATCCACCGACGGAACCGCGGGTACGCCACGTCGAGATCGGCGGCAACCCCGACCACGTTCGGGTGAACGAAATAGAGTCCGTGGTCGGCGTTCGGGTCGTCCGCCAGCAGGAGCGGGTCGTACTGTCCGAGCACGTTGCGCGCGAGAAACCCGAGCGTGAACGCCATCGACCCAGTGTTGGCGATCCGAGAGAGATCGGGCATGCGAGCGTTCGTCGTCGCCTCGATCGGCCCCATCACGCTCCGGAACGTCGCGAGGTTCGCGTCGATCCAGTGGTGTCGGTTCTGGACTTCGATCGCGTCTGGAACGTCGAAATCGACTCCCGCGACCTCCCGAAGGCGGGTCCGGGCGTCCCGTACGTCAGCCGCGTAGCCACGTCTGTCCGCAGGGGTCAAATCGAGCGTACCGGGATCCGTACCGGCTTTCGCAGCCTCGCCGGCTTTCGACCAGTCGATGACGCCCGTTCCGGACGCCTCGGAGACCGCCCGAAGGCTTCGGAGGATGTCCATACGGACCGGAGGTGGTCCGGCCTCAAGTCGTTTGTGTCGGTCGGTGACACCGGTCGTGCGAGAACCTCCGAACCCCCGTTACTCGTCGAGCGCGTCGAGGTCGGCCGCGTCCTCCAGTCCGTCCCCGCCGAGCAGTCGCGCGGCCACGACCCCGATAGCCGCGAGGAGGCCGACGACGAGCAGTGCGATACCGATCGACTTTCCGAGACACCGATCCTCGGAGGTGTCGCCATCGAGAGCGTCAGGGTCTCGGCCGTTTTCGCGGAGCACGTCGTCCTCCCCACCGAGGAGCCGGTTCGGACCGATTCGAACGTCGCCATCGCCGAGGTGTATCTCGAGCAGCGTGAGGGATCTCTCAGCCATACGACTCGATTGTCGCGCCGACCGGTTAACCGTACCGCCCGCCCGCGGTCCCGGCGATGGCGGTCGAGACCGCCGGCTTCTTTTCGAGTCGGACGCAGGCACGCGTATGAACGACTCCAGCAGAGCGTTCCTCGACGACCTTCTCGCAACGCCGAGCCCCTCCGGGTTCGAGACGGCATCACAGCGGGTCTGGGCGGACTACGTCGCCGAGTTCGCCGACGAGGTGTTCACCGACGCGTACGGCAACGCCGTCGCCGTCCACGAGGGCGCTTCCGACGCCCCGACGATAGCCGTCACCGGCCACGGCGACGAGATCGGGTTCATCGTACGGGATGTCCTCGAAGAGGGATTCCTCCGGATCGCCCCGATTGGCGGGTCCGACCGGACCGTCTCGAAGGGACAACACGTGACCGTCCACGCGGACGACCCGGTACAGGGCGTCGTGGGACAGACCGCCATCCATCTCCGGGACCCCTCGGACGACGAGTACGAGGAGATCACCGGCCAGTTCGTCGACATCGGAGCGACCGACGCCGACGAGGCGCTCGATCACGTCGAGATCGGGGACCCGGTGACGTTCTCGACAGGCCTCGAATCGCTCGTTGGCGACCGGATCGCGGCCCGCGGGATCGACAACCGGACCGGAAGCTGGGCGGCCGCCGAGGGGCTCCGCCGTGCCGCCTCCGCCGACGTCGACGCGACGGTCTACGCGGTGTCGACGGTCCAGGAGGAGCTCGGTCTCCGGGGCGCGCGAATGGTCGGATTCGATCTCGAACCCGTGGACGCGTTCGTCGCCGTCGACGTCACGCACGCCACTGACAATCCCGATGTCGACACCGAACACCAGGGCCCGGTCGAGCTCGGGGCGGGACCGGTGGTCACTCGCGGGAGCGCGAACCATCCGGTTCTCGTCGATCTCGCGCGTGACGCCGCGACCGACGCCGGTATCGACGTCCAAATACAGGCGGCCGGATCACGAACGGGAACCGACGCAGACGCCTTTTATACCGCCCGAGGTGGCGTTCCTTCGCTCAACGTCTCCATCCCCAACCGATACATGCACACCCCGGTCGAGGTCGTCGACACGACCGATCTGGACGACGTTGCCGACCTCCTCGCCGCGATCGCCGACGCGTCGGGGACGATCGACTCCTTCAGCGTGGACATCCGAACCGACCTCCCGTGATAGAGAACGCTACGTGAGTACGGTAAACCGGGTCACGGCGCGGTTGAAACGGAACTGTTTTAATTTGGACTATCATACCGATAATCGCGTAGAAGCGTAGCACGCTCCGGTGGTGTAGTCCGGCCAATCATATTGCCCTCTCACGGCAATGACCTGGGTTCGAATCCCAGCCGGAGCATTTCTTTCCTTCCGCCGTCTTGCAGTTTTCGCTCGTGAACTAGAGTGAAATAAACCTATGATCACGGGCAATCACGTTCGATGGACCAACTCACCCCGCTGCCGTCCTGCGATTAGCAGGAGCGCGAGGGCAATGAAGTTCAGTACACTAAACCCGACGCCGTCTTGCGATCGGGGCGAATCGACGGGCAAGAACCTGGGTCCCCTGCGAGGTGGCCGGCAATGAAGAACGCCGACGAGGCAACGACGCCTCTTGAAGGGGTTACAGTCATCACCGAACCTGTTGCTGACCTGCTCAACGAGCGGCAACAGATCGACTACCGCAACCAGCGTGAACAGTGTTTAGAATGGCTTCTCGTGTTCGGCAAAGATCCGAAGAAGGCTGAGGGGTACGCACGGACAACCGTCAGTAATCGCGCCTACCGTATGGACCAGTTCTACCGGTGGGTGTGGGACCATGAAGGTGGGTACACGACGAACGTCACGCACGACCACGCAGATACGTACCTGTTGTGGCTCGCCAAGCAAGAACACAGCAACGCTCACAAAGACAACTGTCGGAAAGCACTCCAGATGCTATACAAGTGGCGTGAGCACGAACACGGTCTTGACGAGTGGGAGCCGGAACTCTCGTTCAGTACCGGGCATAAGACGACCGCGCCGCGCGACTACCTGACCCGTGAAGAACGTGGTCTGATCCGCAGGGCGGCACTCGAACACGGGAGTGTTCCGTCGTATGGGAGCCTCAACGCTGAAGAGCGCGACCGGTGGAAAGCCTATCTCGCTCAGCGATTCGAAAAACCGAAATCGGCGGTGGTTCCAGCCGACTGGGAGAAGGCCAACGGGTGGAAAATCCCGAGTCTCGTCACCGTAAGTCTCGATGCTGGACTCCGCCCGATCGAAGTGGAACGCGCCGTGACGAGTTGGGTTGACATCGAAAACGCCGTCCTACGCATTCCAAAAGAGCAGTCATCGAAAAACACTGGCCACTGGGTTGTCGGACTCCAAGACCGGACCGCAGAGACGCTCGACAGGTGGCTCGAACAACGCAAAACCGATCCAAAATACGACGATACGGACACGATCTGGTTGACCCGCCGTGGGAACACGTACGGGTCGGCCGCACTGCGGAAAGTCCTTCGCCGTCTCTGTGATCAGGCGGAGATCCCCTACGGAAACCGGCAGATGAGCTGGTATTCGATACGGCACTCAACTGGCACGTATATGACTCGGGAGGAGGACCTCGCCGCAGCGCAGGCGCAGCTCAGACACAAGAGTCCCGAAACGACCATGAAATACGACCAAGCTCCCGTCGAAGACAGGCAGAACGCGTTAGATCGGATGGGGTGATCGGTAGCGACCGCCTGCGATACTCAAAGTTCTTCAGACAGTATTTTTCGAGCGATTTCAACCCGGTCATCCTGTGTGTCATCGATGAACACGTCGATGTGATCTCCGTGAGCGTGTTCTGACGAGTGACTCGACTCATTACGGGGGGTTGGATCCGGCTGTACCGGGTCATCCGCGTACGGGTTGAATTCTGGATCCTCCGCAGCGCGCTGCGAGACATCAGTTATTTGTTCAAGTGTATGCCGACGACTCTCGATGGTGGATTCGCCGTAGGTCTGCTTCGTCGTCTCGATGTACTTGTGACGCAGTTGATCGCGGGCCTGCGAGATGTCTTCTGTTTCCTCGATCGACTGCCCGAGGTTGTGCCGGAGGCTGTACCACACGATCTTCCGGTCTTCGTGGTCGATCCCGGCTTCCTCGCAGAGTCGTCGAAGCAGGTAGCACAGGTTCTTCGAGTTGTACGGGTTCCCTTCGCGGTTGAGCCACAGGTGGTTCGTACCGTCGTACTTCTCGTAGTGCCGTCTCTCTTGGATCCATTCGCTCAGGAGATCTCCCGTCGCGTCCGTGAGCGGGAGTTCCGACGTTGGCCGATCTTTCCCCGCGTCGTCCTTTGTGATCTTGAGAATGTTCCGGTTCGACTTGTACCAGTCGGTTCGCGCCCGCCCGACTTCAATCGGGATGATGCCCGTCTCAAGGGTCACGGCAATGAGCGACCCGACCTTGGTACTGGTGTCGGCGCGCTCCCAGTCCTTCCGCGTCACCTCGGTCTTCGGTTTGCCGAGTCGTTGCGCGACGAGGCTGCTGATCTTCTCGCGCTCTGTCTCGGTCGTCTCGTAGTAGGACGGCAACGACCCGTACTCGTTGGCGGCTTGCAGCACTTTCCACCGCTCTTCGAAATTCAGGCGGTCCGCATTCTCGTGTTCGCCGTCCGAGAAGCTGATCCGCGGCCGCCACTGCTCGGCGTCGCCTCGCTGGTCGTGCTGCCACGTGAAGTACTTGATGAGAGCGTTCGAGAACTTTCGCTTGCTGGTCTCCTGGTACGGGTCACCGTTCCGCTGGCAGATATCGTTCTGGTCTAACCACTTCACGATCAGGTCCGCTTGGTCGTGAGTGATCACCGTCGCATCTGCAGGTTCGATTCGGCCGATGACGAACCTGAATATCTGGTCGATCCGTCGATAGTAATTGGTCGAAATGGAGTCGGACAGCGGTTTCTGTCGATCCGGGTTCTTTCCCTTCGTACGCATCCAGTTGTGGAATGCATTGAGCTCATTCTCAACGGCGTTCGCTTCGTCACCGAGCGCCGCCGCAAGCTCGTTCGTAATCGATTTTCGGTTCTTGTCTGTCATTGAAGCAAACAAGTGAATTATCCAGCTACTTAAGAACCCTAGCCCTCAGCAATTTTTGGAAATCCTGAACGGGCTACGTGACCGGTACAGCGTGTTTCTGTCAAAATGCGCGATGATCGTGATTTTGGTGCGAATGATACGTGCCAATAGATGCGTTACAATGGGTTATATCGAATCAAGGAGAATACCTGCGGCTTTAGACGCAGGATGAATATGACAACAGAGAATCAGTCTACGCTGCGATAGCCAGTCCGAGATTTCGTAATCCTCACTTTGAACTGACAGGCAACGCTACATAGAGGCAGGAATCGGTTGGAAACAGAGCGATTCCCGCCAGTCCGACGATGGCGGCCTGTCCGCCCCAACAACCAAGCAGTAATCGGAACCAGTTGATGACCGCCGTCCTCTCACAGAGTACGAGTGGAGTTGACTGCTGTACGCACCACGGAAGTAACTCCGAATCCGTTGAGATCTGCCGGACTCCCCGAGGCAAAAACAACTCCGGGAGTCCGAACACGACGGAGGATAGGAGTACCGGGGGCTTGGCACTCCCAGCAGTCCCACCTGCCACAGTCCGCGAACCTCACACGGATTCTCACCGTGCCCGAGGTTCGATGGAACTGCAAACCTGAAATCTCCAACGCTCAGGATTCCTCCGCGTTTACGCGGAGGAGGATGTCAATGAGAGTTCATTCACTCAACATTGTCGCGTGGACCGCTCAGCACACACAGAATCTAAATCGAGTCCAGATCCACTTCTGCTCATCTCGATACAACAGTCACCACAGAACCCTACCGCTGAAATCTAGACGCGTTACTCGTTCTCAAGCGCGTCGTAGATCTCCCGATTCGCATCCCTATCAGCTGCCGCAACCCGCCGGACAAGCTCGCCTCGGATATCTTCCATCACTTCGTCAAGCGGAGGTCGAGACTCTGTACCCTCCTCAGTTGCCATATGTACGTTCTCGTTCTGAGCGCTGTTAATCGTTCGGATCCGACGAGCCACCGGTCAGTTCGTCGACGCCGTACTGGATAAGATCCTCGCGCCACGCTTCGATCTCTCCTTCGAGGTCGATGACTTCGGTGTGAGTACGAAGATATTCGATAGTCTCCGTATCGTCAACTGACGTTTCGTCGGTGCCGAACTGCTTGAGAAGCGACCGTATTTCGTCGTCGTACGCGAACCGGTATCCGTTGAGAAAATAAAATACGGTCGTCGTGTTGAGAGCTGTACGCTTGTTCGCGTCGACGAACGGATGATTTGCTACGAGGAGTCGAAGAAGATGAAATGCTTTCTCGTGAATCGTCTCCGGAGCGGCTCCAAAACTACCGTCTTCGATGTAATTCAGGACGAACTCGATATCACCACGGTTCTGCACGCCAGACGGCGTGTCAGAATACTCCGAGACGATGTCGTCGTGAATGGCGAGAACATCCTTCACTGACGGATACCAGAACGAATCAGCCATTCACCCAGACGTTGATGCTATCCCAGTGTAATCCTTACTATCGACTAGGTTAGAACATGCGTCTGTGTTTCCTGATCAATCCACTCCCCCAACTAGAGAGAGCTACATCCCCACAACGAGCCGGTCTGTCAACTCCTCGATTTCCTCAGCTTCCCTGACAGCGGACACCCACCGGTCCGGAAGCTGTGACGCTCCGAACCGCGCACCGGCGACTGCGCCAGCAATCGCTCCAATCGTATCGGTATCTCCGCCGCGATTGACCGCCGTCACGATCGCTTCCTCAGCACTGTCCGCGACGAGGCCATCGTGGAGTGCCGTCTGCAGCGAATGGACGACGTACCCTGACATTTCCAGCGTGCCGGGTGAGTCGCCACGAGCGAGTGGTTCGAGCGCCGTCACGAACTCCTCAGGAGCATCTGAACTGACGTAGTCGAGGGCATCCTGTAACGGCGTGGCCGCGTCTTCGAGTAGGCCAGCTATCGTGAGGTTCAGAATCGCGCAGCCCTCGGTACACCGCGGGTCAGCGTGCGTGATCTGGGAAGACTGCCGACTCACTTCGGTGAGTCGGTCCCAGTCCGTCGTGTACGGGATGGCGAGCGGTGGACACCGCATTACACTCCCATTCCCTGCGTTCTGGCCTTCAGGACTGCTCTCCCAGACCTGCTGGCCTGCCTCGTCCCACGAATCGCCGCGTTGGAGGCGGCTGAGCGACCGCCTCGTCATCCCCCCTATGTCGAACGGGCCACTATCGTACCACGCAACGAACCGCTCGGCAATGTCCGCCGGATCGAACTCTTGTTGCTCGGCGAGACTTCGTGCGATACACAGCGCCTGCTCGGTGTCGTCCGTGATCGTCCCGGCGGGCTGATTCCACGTCCCGTGCCCGATCATCTCGTTGAGCTCCCCGTGTTCACGCTGGATATCGGACTCGGACTGAAATTCGACTGGCCGGCCAAGCGCGTCCCCACACGCCAACCCGAGCATGACTCCACGGACACGATCCGGATTCATACGCAACACAACGATGACGTCCGAGAAAAGGGTAGGGTGGTCGTCACTCGTCGGGTTTCGATCCGGTACGGAGGGTCTCCCGGTACGCGCCCCGCGCTTGATACATCTCCACTCGTTCCGCTTCCGTCATCGTATCGTGTTCGTCCGCATCGTAGAGCGGGAGGTCCTCTTTTTCCGGCATTGCCATCACCTGTCCGAGCGGATAGCGTTGCTCGTAGTAGTTCTCTAACACCCAGTCTTCGCCGTGTTCGTCAACGGCTTTCTGAATGTACGGGGCAGCTTCCGGGTACTCGTCGGCGAGTGTCTCAGTCATTGGGAGTCGTGTGGTGGTAGCGTTGTGTGGTTCTGTGGGTCTATGGGTGCGGGTCAGGCGTCAGGGGATTCGGCGAACGAGTTGTTCTGGCTGTCACTGTTCCACTTCCAGTTCCACTCCGCGTGTATGGCTCACCCCTTTGAATATCACGCGGCAGGTAACGAGTATGAACACATCTCAACGACAATCACCCGTGGAGTTACCGGAACTGGATACCGGACTCACGCTCGTGGACGTGGGTTCGGATCTCGGCGTAACCCCAGTCCAGTCGTTACTGCTTGACCGCGTGTTCGCCGGGGACGGCGACGCGTACTGGGTTGACGCGGCCGGCACGGCACAGACCACACGGCTTCGTGAACTCGCCCCCGACAAGCGGTACCTTCACCGGGTACACGTCGCTCGCGGGTTCACCGCGTATCAACAAACGTCGCTGCTTGACCGGCTCACCGGAGACCGCGTCACGACCCCGAGCGTCGTGGTTGCGACCGGGATCGACCGGCTGTATCGAGACACCGACGTACCGGCGACCCACGCGCAGGATCTGTTGGTCCGAGCGATCGCCGCGCTCGCACGCGTTGCGCGTGTTCATGACGTCCCGGTCGTCGTGACACGATCGCGTGCCGACGAGTTCACGCGACCGCTCGTGAATGCAGCGCAGACACATCTCCAGTGGGAGGACACGCAGTTCGGGCCGCGATTCACCGACGCGGCCGGCGACGTCGAGACGCTCGTGTATCACCTTAGCGACGGGTGGGTGCAGACGACGCTCGCGTACTGGCAGGAAGTACTCACCCATCGAGCACGGATGCACGACGCGTCGGTCGTAGGTGAAGAGGCGACGTCGGGGAGTGTCTGATGGGGCGAACCACCCCGACATACCGCGACACGCTGCGCGCGATCGAGGACCGCTGGGGGCCGTACCGCCGGACGCTGCGCCGCCGCGATCAACCGCGATTCGACCAGCTGTTCGTCTACGCCCGCACCCACGCCGACGCGGCCGGGATGTTGAATCACGACGACCGGTTCGCACCTCTGCTCGTGAGTATCGCCATCGAGCAGGAACGCCGGATCGACGAACTCGAAGCCCACATCACCGAACTCGAAAACCCCACCAGTCCCGATTGTGCTGACCGTTGACTTCCACTCCTCTGGTGACGTCGTTCACTGGGCACTCACCGACGACGGCGTCACCCGCACGGTCCACAGCGAGTACACGCCGACGCTGTTCGTCGGTGACGCAGTCCGTGACTTGTACGGGCGGCGCGGCGGCCCGACCCCAACACCACCGGACCGTGACGGACTGTCGGAGTCGCTCACCGATCTTCAAGCGTTCCTCACCGGGCAAGACGCAGTTGTCGACATACAGTGTGAAGCCCACCGGCAGACGTTTCGAACGGCTCCGCGGCCGCTTCTCCGGATCGACGCGGCCAGCGTAGACGCCGTGCGACGCATCGCACAGCGCGTCCAGCAGTTCAACGGCCCGGCCGAGTACACGTGTTACAACGTTGATCTGACGCCGCAGTTCCGGTACTGCCTCGAAACCACCACACCGGCGAGCCCAGACCGGTCCGTCCGGTCACTCCGTACACTCACGCTCTCGATCCCACCGCACAAAGCAGGACCCGACGCCCTGTCACACCTCACGATCGACGGTGACGCCGCCGGGCCCACACCCGAAGCCACCGTCACCGCCGTTGACCGAGCCGTCCGCGAACGCGACCCTGACGTCATCGTCGTGTCCACGGCGAAGCTCGTCCCGGTCCTGTTCGACGCCGCCGACACGCACGACGTACCGAACTTTGAACTCGGCCGCGCCCCCGGGTACACGAAACTCGCCGGGGAATCCACGTACACGAGTTACGGGCAAGTCGGGCACTCCCCGGCCCGGTACACGATCCCCGGCCGCGTCGTGATCGACGAGTCGAACACGTTCTTCTACCACGAAGCCGGGCTGCCCGGCTGCCTCGATCTCGTGAACCGTGCCGGACTCCCGCTCGAAGAACTCAGCTGGGCGTCGATCGGGCGCGTGCTCACCGCCATGCAGATCCGTGCCGCCCGCGACCGTGACGTCCTCGTCCCGTGGCAAGCCTGGCGACCGGAACTCTTCAAACCCGCAGCCACGCTGGACGCCGCCGACCGCGGCGGCACCACGTTCGCCCCCGCAGTCGGCGTTCACGAGAACGTCCACGAACTGGACTTCGCGTCGCTGTACCCGAACATCATTCGAACCCGAAATATTTCCCCGGAAACCGTTTGTTGCGGGTGCTGCGACACTAACGACGTCCCCGGTCTCGGATACTCGATCTGTGAGGCCGACGGGTACCTCCCGACGGTGCTCGGCCCGCTCATCGACGCGCGCAGCCGCATCAAAGACCAGATCGAGGAAACGACCGACGACGTCGAACGCGACCGACTCGACTCAGCGTCGTCAGCGATCAAATGGATCCTCGTCTCCTGCTTCGGGTACCAAGGCTTCTCAAACGCGAAGTTCGGTCGGATCGAGTGCCATGAAGCGATCAACGCGTTCGCCCGCGACATTCTCCTCGATGCGAAAACCGCACTCGAAGACGCCGGGTGGCGAGTCGTCCACGGCATCGTCGACTCGATCTGGGTGACACCAACCAAGGATCGTGAACAACGCAATCTCGAAACGGTCGCCGCCGAGATCAGCACCGACACGGGTATCGAACTTGAATACGAATGCGCGTTCGACTGGGTTACGTTCTGCCCGATGCGTAACAGCGAGTCTGGCGCACTCACACGGTATTTTGGAAAGCGACGTGATGAGGCGTTACCCGTGTCGGAGGCCACGCTCGGTGATGCGATCAAAACCCGCGGGATCGAAGGTCGTCAACGCTCAACGCCCACATGGGTTGAAGACGTACAGGCGGAAGCCCTTCGCGTGTTCGATAAAACACGATCACCAGAAGCGGTGTGTGACGTGTTACGCCGTACACTCACGTCATTACGCAACGACGATGTTGATCCAGAGCGACTCGTCATCGACAATCGCGTGTCAAAACACATCGCCGATTACACGCACGAAACGCTTACCGTTGCCGCACTCAAGCGAGCCACACTGAACGGGACCGGGCTGTCACCCGGACAGACCATCCAGTACGTCGTCGTCAACAACAACGCACACGGTACCGAACGAGTACGGCTATCGTACGAGGACATCACCCGATACGACACTGACTGGTACGCCAACGCCGCTATACGAGCTGTCGAAAGCGTCCTGGCACCGATCGGGTGGCGAGAGGGAGAGATTCGAGACTACCTCACCGGCACAACGGATCAGACACTAACCGCATACAGTGAACGCACTGACTCCTAATCTTCTTCCAGGGTCACCGAAATCACGTCGGTGCTCGTGTGCGTGACAGTCGCAATGAGTTCCTCGTCGTCATACTCCTCAAGTTCATCAGCGGCTTCACGCACGGCATCGTAACCTTCGAGCGGTAAATCACCATCAGAGCTCCCGACAATCATTTCGCCATCTAATTCATGCGCATGAACCTCCGTCGTTTTCGTGCGTGCGTCATTCCGTGCCATGGATTCTGATCTAAACTAGCCCTCGGGTAGCAATAAAGGATCGCCGTGAGCTGGTCTTTCGTAAAGTATTGCTGAGGCTCTGTTGAAGTCCCCAGAAAGTAACAAACTCGAACCCGTCGCCATCAGAGAGCTGCAGCCTCTGTTTAACCGGCCTCATCGGCGATACTGTCCGTCATCACCCAATTCGTGAAGTCTATACTGTCCCCCGATCAGGTACCGGGAGCTCCTCAGCAATACCAACATCATGCCCGGCGGCGTACCCGTTCAGCTTTGCAGCGATCGGCGATTCCCGTAACTCGTCGTCGTCGTATCCGGCCGCCTCAAACGTGTCCATGAACGAGGAGACGGACCGGAGCTTGTACTTCTGGTGATAGTCTTCAGCGGGGTAGAAGCGTGAGAGCTGTTCGATACGTGTCCCGATCCCATCGGCAGTGAGTCCCCGTGTCGTGAGAAGCTCATCAAGGACTGCTCGTTGATCCTCCGACGCAGCGAGCACAATATTCTGATACTGTGTCTTTCTCGTCTGGTGCTGTGGGTTATGAGAGTTGAACACCCGCTCCAAGAGGGCTCGATACGGTATCGTGTCAGGGTCGAAATCGACTTGAACCACTTCCGTGTGGTCGCCTAACGCGTGATACGTCGGATCGAGTTTTGTCCCGCCGGCGTACCCGACACGAGTGCGAACAACGCCGTCCATCGCACCGAACTGGGCATCAGGCCCCCAGAAACAACCGATCCCGAACGTCGCCGTGGCAGTCTCCGCACTATCCATCGCACGACGATCGTACTCGCGTATCTGTGTTTGTGTGAGCGTCATTGGAGTCACCAGCCTAAAGAGTCGCCGAAGCGCGGGTCGTAGATCCCACCGCATCTACCACCAGTCAGGCTCGCAGTCGTAAATACTGCGTGTCGGTCTCCCAGCATGAGAACCACTACGAGTGTCTCATTACAAGCAACCCGGAACTGAATGGGCTGACCGGCATCGGCAAGCACTCACGATCCGACATACTCACGAAGATGTCCTTACTGACTACCAGTTCGAACTCCTACTGGAAGCATGCTGACGAGTTCACTAGCTTTCGCTCACTTCAGTAGATCATACTGGTTCTACACGGGCCCTAACTCATATCGCACCCCTTGAGAGAGGGTGACCTGTCTGGTAGTGCTACGTTCTTGGCCACTTGTAATGACAAGTAAGTACGCGTCATAACATATACGCCTCTCCATGTCGAACGTCAATGTATGGGCGGATCAAGCTATGACAAGACGATTCAGTTCCGTGCCGGAGCCGAAAAAGAGGCCGCGGAACTCCTCGATGAGATACACATCGGTGGCGTCAACGTGAGCGAACTCGCCCGCGTCGGCTTGGTCGAAATGCTCCGACAGTCATTAGATGAACAAGGCAAGATTACCGTGTACGAACGATACAGTCGTGGTGAGATCGGTGAGGACGTGGCCCGTGTCCTTCTCGGCGAGAAACTCGATAGGACGGAAGAAGAGAAAGAGTCGTTCGAGTCGGCTATGGAACGAGACACGTCTGAATTCCTGACGGGCAGCGATGGCGAATGAGGCTCGCTATCGGATACTGGCTGATACGAGTTCCTTGATCGCGGGCATGGCCGGCTCCTGTTTGCTCCGGGATCGGCTTGTAGCCAAGAAGAACAGCGTTCGCCAGCGGTAGCAACCCGTTGAGTGTCCCAACCAAGAGAAAGCGGCTCAGACACGCCAAAGGAGATGAGCACCAGTTAAAAACGGGTGTCATCGAATGGAGTTGAGGTTGAGATTACATACCAGTGGCTCTGTTGAAATCTTCAGAGAGTTACATGTTCGTCCTGTAATTCCACGAGATGAAGGCCCTCCCGAAGTCGCAGATTCTCCGGTTTACTGAGAAGGCGATTCATCTGGCACGCCGAGCGGTTTCTCGATACTCCTCGAAATTCTCTAAACACTGCTATACACTCCCTCAGCACGCTGTTCTGATCTGTCTCAAAGTGCGGAAGAACATGACCGATCGTGGTCTGCTTGACGAACTGATCGAGATGCCACGCATCCGTCGAACCCTTGGCTTATCCGAACTTCCTGCGCCTTCAACGCTCTGTAAGGCGTTCAACCGGCTTGATATGGCTGTGTAGCGTGTTATATTGACTCTCTCAACGACGCTACTTCCGACGAGCGGCGTTATTGGAGTTGATGCATCAGGGTTTGACCGCAGTCACGCTTCGAAACACTACACGAAACGCGCTGAACTCACGATTCAGCAGCTGAAGGTGACGTTACTGGTCGATGTGAAGGTGAACGCAATCCTTGATTTACACGTGACGACGACACGAAAACACGATAGCCAGATCGCTCCATCGTTGATCAAGCGCAATCCCGGTGATATTGAGATTCTGCTCGGTGACAAGGGCTACGACGACCAGAAAACCAGGCGACTTGCCCGACAACATGAGGTTCGGCCATTGATTAAGCATCGTGGGTTCACGCCACTCCACCGGGCATGGAATGTGCGCTTGGACACAGATCTCTACGGGCAACGGAGTCAATCAGCGACGGGTAACTCAACGCTCAAGCGGAAGTACGGTACGTTCGTCCGATCGAGACGCTGGTGGAAGCAGTTCCGTGAACTCACCATCGCCTGTCTCAGTCACAATATCGACCGATCACTCTGAGCGGTCAATACAGAGGGTCTATGGAACAGTTTGGGCTGACAGATCACAAGTACTGAATCGACTGATCGTCTTCGGATCGGTTCTGTAGGTGCTCATCAACGACTTTCACGACATCGCCGATTTGCCGTCCCGCCTGCTGTACGTAGATCAGCCCTCGATGTTCGAGTTCTTGACCTTCAGCGAGTGAGAGGAAATCATCGTCGAACGTCAGGAGAAGCCAGTCGTTTGCGACCGCGTATCTCAGCTGCTCGCGGTCTGAATCACCAAGGGTGCCTTCATTTCGAGCAGTGTGAACTGTCCACCCGCGTCTGCTGAGTCCGTCAGCAACAGGAAGCCATATACTCTCGTCACAATATAGCGGCCGTGTCATACGGATGCCGGTTCAGACGACGCCGATCGGAAGTCGTCGATATGATCGTAGTAGTACGCGAGCGCCCGATGGACATCACTGAGACTGAGATCAGGATACAGTTGTGTAATCTCGTCGGGGTCGTAGCCGCTGTGTTCGTACGCCGAGGCGATATCTTTGACACGGATTCCCGTCTCCTCGATTGTCGGCGCACCGTCACTGTGTTCGGAGTCCCGGACGATTCCCATACCACAGATTGACTATACACTAACTTGAAATACGTGGTTGAGACCGCCACACCGATTCGCTCCGCTCAACACGCACTCTTCAGTGACCGGCTGTTTCAGGTGAGAACCTATCTGAAGAATAGGATTTCAACAGAGCCACTAAGCATATATTTTAACGTAGTAGTTTTCACTTGATAATCAGATATTAAAATCAATCTCAAATGGAAGGTCCCCGACCAAGGGACCGACCAAGAACATTCGACTGAATTTAGTCTACGCCGAATGGAATAGGCTAAATCCAAATCAATCGAGAGCAGCTAGCATGTTATAGTTGGCGGCACGGTTTTGTTGAGCGTAGCGCGGCACAGACATACTCATAATCAATTTACGGAGAATCGAAGAGAAAGCCTCGCCCCTCAGCGCGGGGAGGATGTCAGGTCTCACAGCAGAATCGTCTAGAAAAGAAATCATAGATTTGGAACTCATGATTTCTGAAATCCAAAATTCTATTTACATGGGAATGGTGTCGCACGTATGGGGCACTTCGTTGATCGGGGTGCGGAACTCGGTCAGCTCACGGACTGTTACGAGTCTGAGACGGCAGACTTCGTCGTCATTTACGGACGCCGTCGCCTCGGCAAAAGCGAGCTGGTCCGTCAGTCCATCGCTGATCGTGACGACACCGTATACTACCAGGCAGTCGAATCAACGGCACCGAACCAGCTCGAACAGTTTATTGATACTGCCACTACACAGTTTCCGTCGCTGCGGAACGTGCGTCGGGACTGGGAAGTACTCCTCGAAGCACTGGGCGAGGAGGATGCCGTTGTGGTCATTGATGAGTTCCCGTTCCTCATCGACGAGGATAACTCGCTGCCATCCCGGATCCAACGCGTCTGGGACACGGCGTTACAGGAAACGGGGATGACGCTCATTCTCGTCGGCTCGTCGATCAGCGTCATGGAAGACAAGGTACTCTCCGGTAGCGCACCGCTGTACGGTCGCCGAACAGCAACGATTGACCTCGCACCGCTCTCCGTTGCCAACGCACGCGAGTTCTTCCCGGCGTACACCCCCGAAACCGCCATCACTGCGTGGTCGATCTACGGTGGCACGCCGTACTACCTCCAAACCATCGACCCGGACCAGTCGCTCGGAACGAACGTACAGCAAACGATCCTGTCGGAGCGCGGGCTCCTGTACTCCGAACCTGAGTTCTTACTCCGCACCGAACTCCGACAGCCGAACACGTACTTCAGTATCCTCCGCGCACTTGCTCACGGTCGCCGCACCCCGAACGAGATCGCGGGAATGGCCGGCGTCGATTCAGGATCACTGAGCACGTACCTGCAGAAACTGCGCCGACTCCGCCTCGTCGAGCGGCACATCCCAGTCACTGAATCACCGACATCGTCGAAACGCGGTCGATACCGCATTGCGGCACCGCTATTCCGGTTCTGGTTCCGATTCGTCTACGGCAACCAAGACCAGCTTCACGTGCTTGGCGACGATGCGTATGATGAACTCGTCGCCCCTGACATCGCGGATTACGTGAGCCCGTTATTCGAACGCCTTTGCCAACGTACGCTCCCGGAGCTCGTAGACCGCCCGCTCCGTGATGTCGGACAGTGGTGGTTCAAAGAACACGAGTTGGATGTCCTCGGCCTCACAGATGCGGGACTCGTTGCCGGGGAGTGTAAGTTCACTTCTCACCCCGTCAGCGAAGGCGTTCTCGCTGATCTCGAACGCACAGCATCGGAGGTCCAGTGGTCAAAGGAACCCGCAGACGGAGAGACGATGTATGTCCTGTTCAGCCGCTCCGGATACACTACCGATCTCGAACACACCGCTGCGACCCGCGATGACGTGTCCCTCTTTGAGTTGTCCGATTTGATCACGACTGATCCCACATCCTGATGAATTGGCTCTGTTCAAACCCTCAGGAAAAATCCATTTTGACGGGGTGAGATCCATACAGGGAACTCACGGAACGCTCAGTACAGGAGATACATAGACCAAAGCTGGCCTACACCCCTCTCACTTCTGTTAGTAACGCCTTGCGAGATACAGAGGTTGTAGTCAGCATGAGAACTGCATTATTTTCCTCAAATGAATCCTGAATCAGCCGATAGAATATGCCTGCTTACTGAACAAGAGTTTTAAACAGTTGATATGACACGGACATATGGGGAGTTCAGGTGAGTCAAATAAAGGAATTATTTTGGTTACCATAGCCATGGCCATCGCGGGAGGAAGCATGCTAGTGAGGATTGTACAGGGTGATGGTGGTCTTTGGGCAGTTCTCGCTGTGCTTGCATGTCTGATCGCGGTAGCAATAGAGGTATCACAGTTGATTTCCCGGCACCTGTAGGCTTGCGCGGTGTGTCTATCATCTGTTATAATCACGCCCGAATCATAGCATACTAATTGCTGACAAATTAAGCAGTCCGGGACCGTCGTAATATCTCAACGATGTATTTATTTGATCTGTGATCGTACGGATTATGTGAATAATATTCTCCTTTGGCTGACGGTGGATTTCGGTTATTCAGTTATTGTATGGACGATTTTGCTGATTTTCTTTATTGCGACAGTGTATTGGCTATTCGAAATGCTGGTGGTAGGTCGAGCATCCTGTGGCCCGCTCGAATACGGACCAGAAGATGTCGAAGTCCGTATTATGACTATTGACGCTGAATCCGTTGTCCAAGCCACGGTTGATGTACTCCCTGATAACTTATCGGCAGTTCGCGTCATCGCTGAGCGAGACATCAATATACAGCGGGCAACAGTTCATGCTGTTCCAGACGATTTTGTTTGCGAAGCTACTCGGAAGGGCCGCGCCATTGAATGGGCACGCCAACAGATCCCGTGTGAAGCGGAGTACGTGCTGTATCTTGATGAGGACACGTTGCTTGAGGATTTTGAAGGTCTCCCCGACGCAGATCTGATTCAGTTATCTGAACATCCGATTCGGAGTGACTCGTGGCTTGCCTATCTGGCAGAGATTTTCCGGATGGGATTCCAGTACGAACAGGCGACATTCCCTAGGTTCCGCTACCCGATGTATGCGTGGGGAGGTGGTTTTGCGATCAGGAAGACCGTCGAGGATCAGGTGACGTGGAATGTGAACTCAGTTACAGAGGATACGAATTTCATTTGGCGAGCGTTCGAGGATTCGTCACGAGATTTGGCGTTTCTCCGTGTACGGGCGATGAATCAAGCGCCACCGTCCGTCCGTGAAATGATTCATCAGCGGCGGCGATGGATTTCCGGCGCGGCGAACGACTCACACCTGCTTCCATATCGATACCAGATACTGTCGCTGCTTCGGAACGCGGCGTGGGGACTCGTATTTCTCTCCCCGCTACTGCTGATTCCGGTAGTAACACCGTTTTCCGTGGTGTTTTCTCCAGAATTATATTTGCTACTGTTTCAGTTCCAGCTCATCGGACTATTCGGCTGGGCGATCCTCGGCTACTGGTACTCTGGAGAGCGGCTTCGAGTCTTACTACTTCTGTTAGTTACGATCCCACTCGTAGCGGTTATCCATGCTGCCGGTGCTTTTTGGGCTATTGTTTCACCGACTACCAATTTTCGTGTAACACGGAAGGTTACTCCAACAAAAGTCAAAGACGAGGATGCTGCACAAGTAATACCGGCGGCGGCGCAGACGGGACAGAATCGGAGAACCGAAATGGAGACGGAAACTGCGGAGAACAGCGACTCGTCTTCAGAAACGTAGTGTAGACACCTTGACCCAATCAATAACGAGCCGTTCCGTCCATGCGTGAGTGAGGTCTGCCCGTCCGATTCGGTTAACATGATTCGAGAATACGAGCCCAAATGGCCGAGCCGTGGGTGCTGTGAGTGAATCGATCATCGCTGGTGGTGACGAGCGCGTTGCGACTCTCTCTCCGTTGAAATACCACTCAACCCGATCTTCGAACCACGCACAACCATACCGATTGAAACTCTCGGTCAGATCTACCCCGACATCAACCGCTGATGGTGCATCTTCGTGTGTCTCTCTGTCATCCGGCTCTCCCGAGGTACTCCAGTGAACATTCACGTTCAGCGACTGCCGTTCCGTTTCGGAGTCATCTCCACGTTGAAACAGTTCGACGATATCGATTTCAGGTGGCCAATTCATGTTTGCGGGGTGCATCCAGAAGGCAGGTAACACTCCCGTTCGACCCGGGAGCTTGAGCCGAGCTTCGACGTACTGGCCGGGAGACGGATCAACCGGGATCCCAACGGCGGGATGATGGGATTCGTCACCGACGCTTGAATTTATTACTCCTTGATAGCAACCGGACGGGCCAGTACCCTCGGATTCAATCTCTAAAACACAGTGATCATTTTCCACGAATACGTGGTCGGGGCTAACGGTTGCATCGTCGTCGGGGATCCAATCATCTCGATCAATAAAGCCGACACCCCACCGATCCGGATCGAACCGATCCCACTGCTCTTCGACGACAACTGTCCAGTCGCCGTCGGGTCCGTCTGACATGGTCCCTCCTCGTATCGTTTCGAGACAGCCACATATAGACAGCGCCCCCAACACGGTGAGCGCTCCCCGTCGGTTGACTCGGTCACGCTTCACAACACGGTTCGTACGTGTCCAGATTATTAATTTCGTACGTGTTTACCCCGAGGTCTCGACAGCCGGCACAGCGTGAGCCCGTGAGATAACCTCATTATTGCTGACGACTCGACGAAGTTCTTCGTATGGATTGCGTCCCTGCTGGCGCCACGTCGCCAGCAGGGACAAGACCGTCTCGTGAACGAACATTCCACGGTCATTACGGAGCGTTCCGATGATTTTCCGGAGAACCACTGGCTCACGAAGTGCGTTCTCTGCGGCATTGTTTGTCGGAGAGACCGCTGGCTCACCGACGAAGGTGAGCCAGTGGTCGAGACCTCCTTCGATCTTCCCCAGCAGTGTTGCCACTGGTCCGTCGGGTACTGACCGGTCAATCAGCGATTCAAGCTCTCTCCGCGCCACACGCTGGAGCTCTGCTCTCTCACGAGGACTTGGGTCGCTCTCCAGCCGAGCCTGGAGAGCGACGTATACCTGTCTGAGAGCCTGGTAGATCGGTTCACCTTCTGGCTGCTTTTCGGCGGCGTCCTCAGCCTCTCGAAGAAT
>NZ_JAGGKQ010000025.1 GCF_017873815.1 Halorubrum alkaliphilum
CTTAAAGCGCCGTTCCGGGTTCCCTCGCGCCGTCGTCGCCGGCGCTACGCGCCGGCTGCCAGAGGGACCTTCGGTCCCTCGCGGTTCGCGCCCTTAAAAGGGCGCGAACCGGGGCGCGCCACCGCGGTGTTCATTTATAAGTGGTCGTCGCAGCCGCTCACAGTCCGTTTAAATACGATCTCGTCGCTATCGATCTGATTTACTCACTCCCAATATCACTCAGTGACGGGTCCGTGTTCAGCACGCGATCCGGTGCTCATCAGCTGTGGTAGGTCTCAACGGAGTCGAACTCTCCTACCCGGATCGGTCGTCGGGGTCGGGTTCACCACCTGAGCCGTCCCGACCGGGTTCGATCGGGATCCGCACCGTCACCAGCGTCCCCCGCGGATCGCGGTCGACGTACTCGACGTCGGCACCGAGCGCATCGGCACCCCACTCGACGACCCACATCCCGAGTCCGGAGCCGTGTTCCAGCGCCGTCTCCCGACCCGACTCGATCGCGTTGACCTCGTGGTCCGGGATCCCCGGCCCGTCGTCCGCAACGGTGAAGACGAATCGTTCGCCGGCGTCGTCGACGGCGGCGTCACCCGCGTCTCCATCGTCGACGCCCTCCCAACGGAGTGAGACGTAGACCCACGAACCGCCGTCCTCGCGCTCGGTCCCCTCGCCGTCGTGGTGTTCGAGCGCGTTCTCGACGGTGTTCTCGACGACCGCGCGGAGGGCGTCGCTTCTGAGTTCGGCGGTCCAGTCGGTGTCGCCCGCGTCCGCGGTCGCTTCCTCGTCGCCGACGATCGAGAGCTCGACCGTCGTGTCGGGGTCGCGCTCACGAGCGTCGGCGACGACCGACTGGACGAGTTCGTCGACCGCGACCGGCTCTGGGTCGGCGTCGGAAAGCAGCGTCTCGACGGTGCCGGCCTTCTCGCCGAGCGCGGCGAGCGCGCCCGCCCGCCGGTCTATCGCGTCCGCCATCCGGAGCAGCTCGGGGTCGTCGAGCCGCTCGACGAGCAGCTCGCCGTAGCCGGCCACGACTCCCGCGTCGTTGCGGAGGTTGTGTCGCAGGATCCGGTTGAGCACCTCCAGCTGCTGTCGGCGACGCTCGCGCTCCGTGACGTCGGAGAGGACGACGGTGTAGCCGACGTGCGTGCCGTTGGGATCGGTCAGCGGCGAGGTCGCGACCGCGTACGTGCGGCGGCGACCGCCAGTCCCGACGGTGAGCTCGTCGGTTCCGTCCGCGCTCTCGTCGTCGGCCGCGACCGTCACGTCGAGAAACGCGTCGAGCGGTCGATCCCGGGCGGTCGCAGCGTCGACGCCCAACAGCGACTCGGCCGCGGGGTTGAGCCGGACCACGCGTTCGTCGAGCGCCAGCGCGACCACGGGATCGGTCAGGTCGTCGATAGCGGTTCGCTCCGCGGCGCGGCTGGTCGTGGGGTTCCGGTCAAACATCTCCGCACGGTTGAACGCGTACGCGTCGAGCAACACGTGCGGAACGAACATCAGGGGCGCGAGCTGGAGCTGCGGGACGGGCCCGAGTTCGAGCGTCCATGCGACGAGCGCCAGTCCCGGGGGGAGCGAGCTCAACGCGACCGCGGCGCTCTCGCGACGGTAGAGGGGGCCGTAGCTCAACAGGGTGTCGACGAGCAGGAACACCGCGCTGGCGACGAGCACGGTCTCGACGGCGACGACGAAGTACGCCCACGGACCGAGCGCGTACGAAACGGTCGACACGCCGAAGACGGGGTCGAGCCCGAATCCGGTCCAGAACGCGCCGTGTATCGGGTTCGTGACGAGGACGGCCGTCGAGAGGACGCCGAAGCCGACGATCGTCGCGAAGATGCGGCTTCGGACGACATCGCTGCGGCCGGTGTACTCCAGCGCGAAGCCGACGAACGCGATCCCCGTCCAGACGATCCCGAGCCACATCGTCGTTTCGAGAACGACGCGGAGAGTCGGATCCGTGACGAGCAGGCCGATCCCGTAGGAGAGACACCAGACGATCTGTGCGACAAACACCCCGAGAAACCAGTTCACGCCCGGACGGCCGCGGTGTTCACGGATCGCCCACGCGAGCCCGATCGCCCCCACGCCGCCGGCAATGGAGCCGACGGCGGGCCACGCGGGGACGATGTCGGAAACCATTCGTCGATACCGAGGGGGACGGGCGGCCTAAAGGTGTCGTGCCGCGTCGTGTGCGTCAGACGTGCCGCTCGATGACGCCCTTCGCGGCCCGCCCCTTCTCCTTCCACCCGTAGCCCTCGTCGTACACGTGGCGTTTCGACTCGACGAGCTCCTCGGGAGAAGACTCCTCGAAGCCACCGCGGTCCCACGCGCCGGAGCTTTGGAGCCAGTCGACGACGTTCTCCTTCGTCTCCGGCCACGAGAGCCCGACCATCTCGTACCACGCGACCATCGCGAAGACGGCGTTGTCGTGACAACCGGGCACCGAACCGTGCTCGTAGACGGTTCGCATCGGCTCGCGGGTCGGCTCCGAGACGCGTTCCTTGAACTCGGCGGCGGTGAGCAGCCTGAGCAGGTCATCGTCGCGAACGACGCGCTGCTCGCGTTCGAGCGTTCCCAGCGCGGCCTTGTGGAGCCCGCTCCACTCGTCGGCGACCGCCTCCCGCAGGGCGGGCTCGGTCAGTCCGTCCGCCTCGGCCGTGAGCACGGCGAGGAGGTCGGTGTACGCCTTCTCGATGGTCGGCCAGCTCACGCCCTCGAACTCGCAGTCGGCGTCGTGGAGACTGTTGGTCGTCCGACAGCCGGGACACGGGTAACGGAACGTCGGCACTACGCGCTACTGTGCGGCCGTCGGAGTTAGGCGTTTCGCGACGCGTCGACGGAAGCTCTCACGGTCGGTTCCGAGCCTTCCGAAACGTTTACTCGCCGCCCGGACTCGAACTCATACGATATGACGAAAGTCAGCGTCATCGGCGCGGCAGGAACCGTCGGAGCCGCGGCCGGCTACAACCTCGCACTGCGCGACGTGGTCGACGAGCTCGTCTTCGTCGACATCCCGGACCAGCGGGAGACGACCATCGGACAGGCTGCCGACACGAACCACGGTGTCGCCTACGATTCGAACACGACCGTTCGGCAGGGCGAGTACGCGGACACCGCCGGCTCGGACGTCGTCGTCATTACGGCCGGTATCCCGCGCAAGGAGGGTCAGACGCGGATCGATCTCGCCGGCGACAACGCGCCGATCATGGAGGACATCGGGTCGTCGCTGGCGGAGCACAACGACGACTTCGTTACCGTCACCACCTCGAACCCGGTGGATCTCCTCAACCGTCACCTGTACGAGGCGGGCGACCGCGACCGTCACCAGGTCGTCGGCTTCGGCGGCCGACTCGATTCTGCACGCTTCCGTTACGTGCTCTCCGAGCGCTTCGACGCGCCGGTCAAGAACGTCGAGGCGACGATCCTCGGCGAACACGGCGACGCGCAGGCACCCGTCTTCTCGAAGGTGCGTGTGAACGGTCGTGACCCCGCGTTCGACGCCGACGAGCGCGAGGAGATCCTCGGTGACCTCCAGGAGTCGGCGATGGACGTGATCAGCCGCAAGGGCGCGACCCAGTGGGGGCCCGCCACCGGTGTCGCGCACACGGTCGAGGCCATCCTGAACGACACCGGCGAGGTGCTTCCCTGTTCGGTCGTCCTTGACGGCGAGTACGGCTACGAGGACACCGCTCTCGGCGTGCCCGCGAAGCTCGGATCGGACGGTGTCGAGGAGGTCGTCGAGTGGGACCTCGATGGATACGAGTCCGACTTGCTCGACGAGGCCGCCGAGAAGCTCTCCGAGCAGTACGCGACGATCGAGTAGAGGCGGTTTCGACTCGAACGTCGACGCCCGGATCCGGCCGAACTGCCCTCGTTTTTTATCCCCTGCCTCGGTAGCCGGATCCATGAGTGCCTTCGACCGACTCGGCTACGGAACGTACAAACTGGAGGACCCCGAGGAGTGTGCCTCAGGCGTCGCACACGCCATCGAGACCGGCTATCGCCACATCGATACCGCACAGGGCTACGACAACGAGACCGATGTCGCTCGGGGGATCGATCGATCCGAACGCAACCGTGAGGAGCTGTTCGTCGCGACGAAGCTCTCGACGGACAATCTCTCGTACGACGACGCGGTCGCGACCGCTAAAGAGAGCCGCGAGCGGCTCGGCGTCGACTCGATCGACCTCCTGTACGTCCACTGGCCGATCAACACCTACGATCCGGACGAGACGCTCCCCGCGCTCGATCATCTCGTCGACGAGGGCGTCATCAACCGTGTCGGTCTCTCGAACTTCCAGCCGGACCAGTTGGCAGAGGCGACCGACCGGCTCGACGCCGACGTGTTCGCTCATCAGGTCGAGTGTCACCCGCTGTGTCAACAGGACGAACTCCGGGAACTCGCCCGCGAGAACGACCACTGGCTGGTCGCGTACTCGCCGATTGCGCGCAACCGGGTCGCCGACGTTGATGTGCTTCAGGAGATCGCTGCGAAACACGAGACGACGGCCGCAGCCGTGAGCCTCGCGTGGCTGCTCTCGAAGGAGCGCGTCGCACCGATCCCGAAGGCCGCCTCACACGACCACGTCGAGGCCAACTGGGCCGCACGCGAGTTGACGCTCGACGCCGACGACATCGACCGGATCGACGCGCTCGACCGCGAGGAACGAGTCGTCGACTTCGAGGAGGCCCCGTGGAATCAGAGTTGAGCCGGGGCTTGACGGGAGCGGTGAACACTGGAAGCTAGAGCGAATCGGTTCGAATCGGGCCCATGTACGGACGTGATTCGAACGCCGTTCTCGGCGAGTACTGGTCTCTACGGGGTATTATATACAGCTATATATGACTCGTATAAACGTTTATCCTCGAACGTTCGCGTGATACAGTTGTAATGTCAGACGACACACGGCGGGAACTTCTCAAGAGTACGGCAGCGTGTATGTGTTGTGGCGCGACGCTCGGACTTGCCGGCTGTCTGGAGGAGGAAGGGGAAGCGGAGGACCCAGCTGACGATACAGGTAGTGACGATGCGGGTGGCGACGCCGGTGATAACTACGACTTCGCGGAGTTCGATCCGCTCGATGCGGACACGTGGTATCCACAGCTCACCTCGACGTATCTCGACCACGGTTTCGAAACCGGATCGATCGACGAGCTCGACCTATTCGAGGAGCGTTCCGAGCCCCATTACGGGAACCCGCCGGAACCGATCCCTGACGATGAGGACGAGTGGCTCGACCCCGACATCATCGACTTCTCTATGGTCCCGACGGAGGACCCGGCGATCTACGAGGAGACGATGCAGCCGCTCATGGACAACATCGAGGCCGAGACCGGTAGAGATGTCGAGTACGTTGGCCTCGACAACTACGCCGCACAGGTCGAGGCAATGCGCGCTGAACGACTTCACGTTGCCGGATTCGCGACCGGAAACACGCCGTTCGCGGTGAACAACGCCGGCGCGCGGCCGTTCGGTATTCAGGTCGGTGAGGAGTCGTTCGGCTACCGTCTGTGGGTCATCACACACGTCGATAACGACCACATCAACGAACTCGACGACCTCGCTGGAGCGGACGTCGTTCACACGGACCCCTCGTCGAACTCCGGACATTTGGCACCCAACGCGGCGTTCACCGATCTCGGGGTCGAGCCCGGCGAGGACTACGAGATCGAGTTCTCCGGGGGACACGACAACAGTGCGAACGCGATCTTCCAGCAGGACGCCGAGGTCGGTCCGATCTGCTCGACGTGTTACGCCCGTGCCCAGGAGCAGGACAACATCGATACGACACAAATCAAGTCGGTGTGGGCGAGCGCTCCGTTCCCGACGACGGCGTTCTGTACGCGATACAACCTCCATCCCGATCTTCAGGAAGGCATCCGGAACGCGTTCCTCGAGTACGACTACCAGGACACCGACATCGCGGACGAGTTCGAGGGTCGCGGTACGTGGACTGAGATCGATTACAACACCCACTGGCACGACATCCTCGTGAACCACGAGGTCAACGGCGTCGAGTACGAAGAGGGCCTCTAAGCGATACATGCTGTCGGTCGAGAACCTGGAGAAGACGTATTCGTCGGGCGACGAGGCGTTGAAGGGCGTGTCGATGGAGGTGAGCGGAAACGAGGTCGTGGCCATCATCGGCCCTTCAGGTGCGGGCAAGTCGACGTTCATCCGGTGTATCAATCAGCTAACGGAGCCGACGAGCGGCAGCATCGAACTCGATGGCGTCGATCTCACCGGCCTCTCCGACGGTGAACTCCGCGATCAGCGGCGGAACATGGGGATGATCTTCCAAGAGTACGGGTTGGTTGAGCGACTCTCCGTGATGGAAAACGTACTCGCGGGGCGGTTGGGCTACCTCTCGGCATGGAACGCGTTCCGTCGTGATTTCCCGGAGGAGGACGTCCGTCATGCGCGGGCAACGTTGGATCGAGTCGGACTCGGTGGACACGACGACAACCGGGCTGACGAGCTCTCGGGCGGACAGCGACAACGGGTGGGGATCGCACGCGCCGTCGTCCAGCGACCGAAGATCCTTCTCGTCGACGAGCCGACGTCGAGCCTCGATCCCGAGACCTCCCGTGCCGTGATGCAGCTGCTCACGGAGATCGCCGCGGACGAGGACATCCCGGTCCTCATCAACATCCACGAGGTCGAACTCGCGCTCGAATACGCTGATCGGGTCGTCGGACTCGCCGACGGGAGGCTCGTTTTCGAGGGATCACCGTCGGATCTCGACGAGAACGCCCGCGACACGATATATCGAGCCACAGCCGAAAGCTCCTCAGATCCGGACGGGGACGCGGAAGGCTCCAATGGAACCGATCCACGGATGATCACGGAAAGTAGATGAGTGCGACATCGGACGACCGGTACGCCGAGTACGACGGACAGTGGAAGCGGCCGACCGTGTTTCGAAGCCACACGGTCAAGTACGCCGTGTATGCCGTCGTATTGCTCTTTGTAGCCTGGAACGTCTGGGCGGTTCGGCTCCCGCTCGATCGGATCGTACAGGGGTTCGGTTCCGCCGGCGTACTCGTCGGGAACATGTTTCCGCCCGACTTCGGCGTCTCGATCGTCGTTCGGACGACCGAGTTCGGCGTACCGGTACCGGTCGGGACGAACGTGAGCGACGGTGCCGTGCGGCTCTGGGACGGAATGGTCGAGACGATTGCGATGTCTATCGTGGCGACCGTCGTCGGCGTCATCATCAGCATCCCGATCGCGGTAATGGCGGCGGAAAACTTGGTTCCGAAACCGGTGTATATCATTGGACGGACGATCGTCTCCGTTTCCCGTGCGCTTCACGAGTTGGTCGTTGGCATTATCGTCGTCGTCGGGTTCGGCTTCGGCGCACTTGCGGGCGTCGTCGCCCTCGTTTGGGCGACCCCAGGGTTTCTCGCGAAGCTGATCGCCGAGGACTTAGAGGACATCGATCCGGCACAGATAGACGCCATCCGGTCAACCGGTGCGTCACCGCTTCAAGTCATGCTGTTCGGGGTCGCCCCGCAAGTCATGCCGCGGCTAATCGGGCTCACGATCTACCGCTGGGATATCAACGTTCGCGCGGCGACGATCCTCGGGGTGGTCGGTGCCGGCGGGATCGGAAACGTCCTCGTGCGCTCGTTCGACCGATACGACTACCAGTATAGCCTCGCGATCATTCTCGCGATCATTGCGGTCGTGCTCGTCGGTGAAGCCGTAAGCGCGATCGCCCGACGGAGGGTCCAGTAATGGCGACCGACATCGCAACACGAAGCGGCGACTGGGAACGATTCGATCGTCGAAAGAAGCTACTTCGCTACTTCGGCTTGCTTGGGACCCTGATCGTGACGCTTGCCTCGTGGCAGGCACTCGGCGTCCGGTACACGTATCTGGAGACGGCACCGGAAATGACGTTCAACCTGTTCCAGCGGATGTATCCGCCGGACACTGCGTACGCGCCGGAGATCGTCGCTCCGATGATCGCGACCGTTAACATCGCCGTTGTCGGTACGATGGTCGCGATTCTGATGGCGATCCCCGTCGCGTATTTGGGTGCGCGGAACACGACCCCCAACCGGTACACCTATTCGCTCGGGAAGTTCCTGATCGTCGCGTCTCGGTCCGTCCACGTCATCATCTGGGCGCTGATATTCGTTATCTTGTTTGGAACGGGAACGCTTGCCGGGATCCTCTCGGTCGCGTTCCGTTCGATCGGATTCCTCGCAAAGTTGCTCTCCGAGGAGATCGAGGAGATCGACGAAACCGCACTGGAAGCCATACAGGCGACCGGTGCTGGTCGTCTGGAGACGATGATGTACGGGGTCGTTCCGCAGGTCAAGCCGGCGTTCATTGGCATCTCCGTCTATCGCTGGGATATCAACGTCCGCGAGGCAACGATCATCGGGTTCGTGGGAGCAGGGGGGATCGGTATGGAGCTACAAACCCGGATCAATTTCTTCGATTGGAACGGTGTATTGACCATTCTGATCGCCATTCTCCTCGTCGTGATGTTCAGCGAACTGTTCTCCGCGTACGTACGCAAGAAAGTCCGCTGATCGGTAGCCGTCTGTTAAATAATGAATAGGAATCGCTGAGTACGCTGCTGTGAGGATTGATCCTGTTCTGTGTCGGATTCACGCACCGTATCCGATATACGGGCATCACCGGTGCCGTACGGATTCGAGCGATCCAGAGGATGAAGCGTTCCGAGCGATACCACTCTATACGGCTCCGGAGCACCTCGTGCGCCACCGATCCCGAACGTTCCCCTCATAGTCGACTTCTTATCGGTCGGAAGCGGGGAATGGACCATGAGCCAAGACGAACCCGGGAACTCGTGGTGGCGTCCGATGATCGCCGTGACTCCCGACGCGGACGACGTGCTCCCGTGGATCCGAACGCTCGCCGTCGCCTCCGGCGTGTTGGCACTCCTCGTGTTGCTGTTCGCGCTGGAGCTCGTCGGCCGGCTCTGAGACCGGAGGCCGAATAAATAGAACCGCTCAGTACCGCTGACGCGCTTCACCGACGCGTGCTGAGACGGTTCCGTCGCTCTCGACGACGACGATCAGGCTGATGTCATCGGATCCCCAGCCGAGGTCGGGATGACGATCGACGATCTCGGCGTTCGAAAGCGAGAGATCCGGGTCGCCCTCACCGTCAGTCACGCTACCGCCATCGTCGTCTCTATTATCGTCGTCTCCACCACCGTCGTCCGCTCTTGTCGATGCGTCCACCCGCCGTGCCGTGACCCCGTACGGTGCCGGATACGACACCGAGCGCCCACGGAGCGTCGCCGTGTGGCCGGTCTCGCCCGCGGGCGCGAGCGTCGGCTCGTGGGTCGTCGCCGCGGTCCCGTCCGACTCGTCGACGACCCTGACGACGAGCTCGACGGGCTCATCCGACTCGTTCACGGCCCGGAGCGGGCGGAACCGGACGTGCGTCCGCGTCGTGTACGCGTTCCATGCGACACCGCCGCCGACCGCGGCGACGAGGCCGCCGATCGACCCCGCGATCAGGGTGCGTCTGCTCGTGGAGGGCATAGTCGTGGGTTCGGCGACGATGAATATAAATACCGTCGGCGAGCCGTACCGTCCCGAAACTGGTCGGTCGTGAGCGTTGGAACCCCCTCCGCCGGGCCGCAGCACCCGAATTTCACTTTCGCTTTCGGGCTCGGGTATAAAAGGCGTCGGCACGACGGTCCGGACATGAGCCAGTCCACGTTCGACGACGACGACCTGTTCGGCGAGGCGGCCGAGGAGACCCGCGCCGAGGTCGAGGATCATCTCACGGCCGCACGCGACGCCCTCCCGGACCCCGACGACGTCTGGACCACCGACGCCGACAACGTGCTCGGTGCCCTCAACGGGCTGAAGTCGGCACTCGACGCGGGCGACGCGATCGATCACGTCCGCTCGGCGAAGAAGGCGTACGTGCTCGGTGAGCGTGCCGACGCCTTCGAGGACGCCGAGGACCTCGAAGCGGAAATAACGGAGCTGGAGTCGCTCGTCGGGGACATCGAGTCGGCCGCCGAGGAGGTCGCCTCGCTCACGAGCACCGTCCCCGCGATCCGCGGCGCGCTTCAGGACGCCGCGAGCGACGAGGAGTGATCGGAGCGGTGGTTCGGTGACCGGGAAGGGCCTTCCGTACCGGCGTCAGTCGATATCGCGCTCCACTACCGCCGCCGCGAGCGTCGCGAGCGCGTCGCTCGCGCGGTCGAGCAGCTCCCGACCCCGTGCCGCGTCGCCCGCGCTCGGGTCGCCGACGACGCCGTTGTCCGTGAACTCGTGGGAGTCGTGCGCGAGGTTCACGCCCGACACCCACTCGCCCCAGCGGTCGGCTCCGCCGTCGCGGGCGGCCGCGATACGGTCCTCGCGGACGAGTTCGGGGTTCGTCGCGCGCAACAGTGCCGTCTCCAGCGGTCCCGCGTGTCCCATGTCGCTCGCGTGCTCGCCGACGGACTCGAACCACGTGAAGGCGACGGCGTAGCCGTCGTGTGTATCGTCACGCGAGAAGCGTCGGGCGACCTCCGCCAGCGCCTCCACGTTGCCACCGTGGCCGTTCACGAACACGACGCGGTCGACGCCGTGGGCGGGAAACGACGCGGCGGCCTCCCGGACGTAGGACCTGAACGTATCCGGACTCACCCACATCGTCCCGTCGAACCGCCGGTGTTCCTCCGCAACACCGACCGGGATCGGCGGGCCGACGAGCGCCTCTCCGCAGTCGCCGTCCTCGGCGTCGGGGTCGGCGGCCTCACTAGCGTCGTCCGCCACCACCGATCCGTACTCCTCCGCCGCCGCCTCCGCCACGGCGACCGCGTTCAGCGTGTCCGTGCCGAGCGGGGCGTGGGGGCCGTGCCCCTCGGTACTGCCGACGGGGAGGTACGCGACGTCGACGTCGGCGTTCCGCACGTCGGTCCAAGTGGCGTCCGCGAGTCGCATATCCTCTCTGCGAGGCCCGGGGTTCTATACTCGGCGGTCGCTCCGGGGAACGACTCCGCGGGTCCTAGCACCCGGAGAGTTAATTCGCTACGCGTCGATGACGGAGGTATGACCGACGAGAACGACCCGGCCAGCGCGTACGGCGTGGAGTTCGGCCCGTTGAAGCCGGCGCTTCGGGAGCACACGTATCCAGTAACGAGATCCGAACTGATAGAACAGTACGGTGGCTTCGAACTCGACCACGCCGACGGGAGCGACCATCTGGAAGCCGTACTACGAAACGCCGACACGCCGACGTTTCGCGAACCGAGACAGGTTCGCGATGCGATCCTCGCCGAACTCGATCCCGACGCGCTGGCGGCGCGTTCCGACTCCGAAACGGAGGAGTCCGACGAGCCGGGCGACTGGAGTCCAACCTCCGTCTGAGCAAAAACGCCCATCCGAGGAAAAACGCCCGTCCGAGGAAAACGCGGACGACCGAGTGCGCGCGCTAGTCGTCGTCGCTCTCGGCGTCCTCTAACACTCGCGCGGTCCGT
The DNA here is from genome assembly GCF_017873815.1 of Halorubrum alkaliphilum. Taxonomy (GTDB): domain Archaea; phylum Halobacteriota; class Halobacteria; order Halobacteriales; family Haloferacaceae; genus Halorubrum; species Halorubrum alkaliphilum. Next base: position 11,466 of record NZ_JAGGKQ010000025.1, read on the forward strand.
TCCTGTGCGCGGTCGATGAACTCCTGTGGGAGTTCGTCGATCTCGCCCGCTTGGACGCCCCAGAGGTGTGCGTACAGTCCGTTGTTCTCCAACAGTTCGTCGTGGGTGCCGCGCTCGACGACCTCGCCACCCTCCAACACGAGGATGGTGTCGGCGTCCTTGATCGTCGAGAGGCGGTGGGCGATGGCGAACGTCGTCCGGTTCTCGGTGAGCTCGTCGAGCGAGCGCTGGATCAACATCTCCGTCTCCGTGTCCACGTCGGAGGTCGCCTCGTCGAGGATCAGGATGTCCGGGTCCTTCAACACGGCGCGGGCAATAGTGACCCGCTGTCGCTGGCCGCCGGAGAGTTTTACGCCGCGCTCGCCGACCATCGTGTCGTAGCCGTCAGGGAGGTTCTGTATGAAGTCGTGCGCCTCGGCGGCCTTCGCGGCCTCGACGACCTCCTCATCCGTCGCATCGAACGTCCCGTACGTGATGTTCTCCTTGACCGTCCCGTAGAACAGGTACGACGACTGCCCGACGTAGCCGAGCGAGCGGCGGAGCGACCGCAACGTGACGTCGCTGACGTTCTGGTCGTCGATCCGGATCGATCCCTCGTCGACGTCGTACATCCGAAGGAGCAGCTTGAGCACCGTCGACTTCCCGGCTCCGGTCGGTCCCACGAGCGCGAGCGTGTCGCCGCCCTCGACCGTGAAGTCGACGTTCTTGATGATCTCCTCGTCGTCGTAGCCGAACGTCACGTCGTCGTACACGACCTCACCGTCGTCGACGACGAGCTCGGTGGCGTCGGGGTTCTGTTCGAGCTTCGAGGGTTCGTCCATCAACCCGAAGATCCGCGCGGAGGAGGCGCGGGCGCGCTGGTACATGTTGATGATCTGTCCGAACTGCGCCATGGGCCAGATGAACCGCTGCGTGTAGAGGATGAAGACGACGAACATCCCGACCGACAGCTCGCCCGTGAACGGCCCCGGCGGAGCGTCCTGAAACACCCAGAGTCCGCCGATGATGAACGTGATCACGAAGCCGATGCCGGCGAGCACCCGGAGCGCGGGGAAGAACTTGATCCGCGTCTCGATGGCGTCCCAGTTGGCGTCGAAGTAATCCATCGAGACGTCGTCGACGCGGTCGGACTCGTACTCCTCGGTATGTGACGACTTGATCACCTGAATGCCGCCGAGGTTGTTCTCCAGCCGGGAGTTCATCTTCCCGACCGTCGAGCGCACCTCCGCGTACTTCGGCTGGATGATCTTGATGAAGACGTACGTGAAGCCGGCGATGACGGGAACCGGCAGGAGCGCGACCAGGGCAAGTTGCCAGTTGATCCAAAAGAGGAGCACGCCGATCCCGACGACCATCACGGACATCCGGAACAGCGAGTTCATCCCGTCGTTGAGGAACCGTTCGAGGCGGTTCACGTCGTTCGAGAGGATGGACATCATCTCGCCGGTCTGTTTGTCCGAGAAGAAGTTCATGTTGAGCCGCTGCATCTGGTCGTAGGTGTCGGACCGGATGTCGTGTTGGATGTTCTGTGCGAACGCGTTGAACCCCCAATTGCGGACCCAGTGGAACGCCGCGCCGAAGAAGAACGCGCCGGCGATGGCGGCGATGAGGAACCAGAACTGCTCGGTCTGTGTCGCCGGCAGCCACGCCTCCGGGAGGAGCACGAGGGGGATCTGTTCGCTGAACACGGCGTCCTCGCGGAACACCGCATCGATAGCGATACCGAGCATGAGGGGCGGGAGGAGATCGAGGAGGCGAGCGAAGATGCTCGCCAGAATTCCGACGGTGACGGGGAACGCGTAGTCGCGCCCGTACACGAGGAACAGTCGCTTCATCGGGTTCTCTATCTTGTCCCGCTGCTCCTCGAACGGGTCGTCCTTCTCCCAATCTACGCTACTCATTACCGTTCACACGGATGAGGTGCCGAAAGTATGTTTCCCTCGAACCGAAATGCGTCGGCACGCCTTGCCGGAGCCGTCTCATATATCCCGTTTCTCGACGGACGGATCAACGTTCGCGGCCGAGAGGTCCCGCCTGATCCGCTTCCGAAGGGGGTCCGGGACGCTCGCGCGCGGGACCGGGTGGGCCGTTTCCGCCCTCGCGTCAGTCGAGTTCGGTGCGTCGGTCGTGGAGGTCGTGTCGGGCGAGTCGGTCGCGTCGCTCGCACCGAGGCCGTTCGGGACGGTCCAGTAGAGGACCGCGTCGACTTCGGCGTAGTACTCCACGGCGAACCGATCGTCGCCCCCCTCGTAGTGGACGCGTGCCGCGTCGCCCTCGGCGCGCCAGCCCTCCTGACGGACGAGCGCGGCGATCGAATCGTACATGATCGTCGTGGGAGCGGCGGACACATGTGAGTGTCGGCGACGAGTCGTCGCCGTCGAGTCCAGCGGATCGCTGCCGAATCGCCGGCGGATCGCGTCAGTCCTCCCGGATCCGCTCAACCGCGTCCGCATCGGGCTCTACCGACTCCGCATCGGGCTCGACTCGTCTCCTCGCCTCGTCCGGCGTTTCGGTCTCCAGTAGCGCCTCCAGTTTCCGCTCGAACTCCTCGTCACCGAGGTCACCGCTGGCGTATCGGTCACGGAGGGTGTCGAGCGCGTCGGCGGTCGACTCAGTGTCGGCGTCGGTCGCTACCGGTGTATCGTCGTCGGACTCCCCGAACCCGTCGGGCCAGAGGGTATCGACCACCATCGTGCCCCCGATACCGAGCGCGAAGGCGGTCACCGCCGCACTCCACCACCCGAGCGCGGCGAACACTATCGTCACGGCGAAACAGAGGGCGAACACCGCGTCTTCCGGGTCCTGTCGGACCCCATCGGGGAGCCGGACCATGACCGATCGTCCCGCACGGGATGTATAAAAACCACCGCCACAGCGTGTTTCGTGGGGGTACAGTCACTCGAGAGCGTCGCGGGTCCGGGTCGACGCTGTCATCGACACCGGTTTACAAACGCCGCTCCGAGAGCCGGTCATGTCCCTTCGCGTCACGTTCCTCGGAACGGGCGGTGCCGTTCCGACCACCGAGCGCGCGCCGAGCGCCCTGTTCGTCAACCGCGAGGGCGACCGCCTCCTGTTCGACTGCGGCGAGGGAACCCAGCGCGGGATGATGCGGTACGGAACCGGGTTCGGGATCGACCACCTGTTCGTCTCGCATCTCCACGGCGACCACGTCCTCGGGATCCCCGGACTCGTCCAGACGCTCGGGTTCAACGACCGCGAGGAGCCCCTGACGATCCACTGTCCGCCGGGGACCCGTGAGGACCTCCACGACCTCGTCCACGCGGTCGGCCACGACCCGACGTTTCGGGTCCGTATCGAGACGGTCGCTCCAGGAGAGACCGCGCTGGCGGCCGACGACTACGAGATCCGGGCGTTCGAGACGACACACCGAACCCAGTCACAGGGATACGTCCTCACCGAGGACGACCGCCCCGGGCGGTTCGATCGGCCGAAAGCCGAGTCGCTTGGCGTTCCCGTTGGACCAAAATTCGGACGGCTCCACTCGGGTGAGGCGGTCGAGGCGACGGACGGAACCATCGTCGAGCCGGAGCAGGTGGTCGGCCCCTCACGGCCGGGACGAAAGCTGGTGTACACCGCGGACACGCGCCCGCGTGAGCGGACCGTCGAGGTGGCTGCGAACGCGGATCTGCTCGTTCACGACGCGACGTTCGCCGACGACATGGCCGACCGCGCCCGCGACACCGCCCACTCGACCGGCCGGGAGGCGGGAGGGATCGCCGCCCGTGCGGACGCGAAGCGGTTGGCGCTGATCCACGTCTCCTCGCGGTACGCCGGCGACGCTTCTCCGATCCTACGCGACGCGAGGGACGCGTTCGACGGCACGTGCCTCCTCCCCGACGACGGCGACCGAATCGAGGTGCCGTTCCCCGACGCCGAGGAGTGACCGACCCATCTCCCGGGAGTGATCTCGGGAGTGAGTGTATCGGATCGACCGCAACGAGATCGCATTTAAAAGGTCTGTGAGCGGTAGCGACAACCCCTTATAAACGAGGGATGCGGTGGGCGCGCGCGAGAAACGCGCGCGAGGTCGCCGGCGCTCCGCGCCGGCTGCCAGAGAATCTTCGATTCTCGCTGGAGTCAGGGGCGGTCGCCGAGCGGTTCCGGCGACCGCCCCTGACGAGGCTGGGGAGGTCTGAGGCGCGGTGCCGGGTGGGCCTCACGGCTGGGGCTTTGGAGGTGCGCTCTTGTGTAGCACATTGTTGATTTCAGAGAGTAGCTTTGATGGCGTGTTTGAGCGCTTCTCGTCCGGGTTTGCGGTAGAGTTCTCGTCTGAGTTGGAACGCTCGGAGATATTGTGTGAGGCGATCTTTTGAGATGCCTCGATGCGGCGAGAGCCACCGTCGCGCCAGCGACGCGTGGCTCTCGCAGGTGTTCACGTGGACCGTCTCGTCGGCGTACTCACCGTCTCCGTGAACGACGTATTCGCGGTCGAATTGGTCGTCTTCTTCAAGAGGATCGTACGCGCAAAATCCGTCGGTATAGACGGTGAGAGGCTCCTGCTGGCGGTCAGCCAGCAGGAGCCGAATCGTCGATTCGTCTGCGGATTTCGCCGGCACAACGTACCGTTGCTCAGTGCCACGATCCACGAAGACGAACACGGGCGGTTTGTCTTGCTCATACGTTCCGCGCCCGCGTCGAGAGAGACCGCGAGAGCGCGACCAGCGGTCGCGCTCGCGGCCTTTCAAGCCGGCAGAGACGTAAAACTCGTCAATTTCGACTGGTCCGACGAGCTCGAGTGACGGCGCGTCGAGCGCTTCGGAGAAGCGCTCGACACGCCTGTGGATCGTTTTGTAGGTGACTTTGATTTCACACTGTAACTGCCTGAGACTCGTGTTAAACCGCAAAAACGCGTAGATCGAAAACAGCCACTTGCGGAGCGCGATCTTCGAATGAGCGAAGATCGTGCCGGTTTTATCGTTGAACGTGCGGCCGCAATCCTTACAGAGATACCGCTGAAAGTGCCCGTAGCTGCCGTTTCTGACTGTTCGGTCAGAACGGCAGTGAGGACAGGAAACGCCGTCACGCCAGCGAACCTGCTGTAACAGGTCCGCTGCGACCGATTCCGACCCAAACACATCTAGCGGAATCATCCGTGTCGGACACCGCTGACGCGGTGTCCTTGTCCTCTTCGACTCGATAGCGACAGCTCAACAGTATCAACAATCTCCTACAGAAGAGCGTTGGAGGTGTTCAACACAGAGTCATCTACTTATAAGCGAACGGCTGGGGCTTTGCAGGTGTTCACCGTCGATCCGCAGTTAATCACCTATAAACGAGCGGCTGGAACGTTTGACCAGTTTCTCGCAGAGTCATCCACTTATGAACTGCCGCCAGTAACACCGCTCGATCACTTATAAACAACTACCCCAACGAATTGCGAGACGTGTTCGTCCGATTAGCGTAGTCGGAGACGACGCCTCCGAGCAGTCCATCACGATCGAATCACCGGATTTTCTCCGATAGAAGGGCTGTAGCGGGGGTTTTTCAGTGTGGACTCCCAACCGATCGTGATAGCTGATGTCCACCCCACAGACCGCTGACGGCGACGCTGCCGAATCGCCCTCGGACATGACCCTCCGGGCGCGGTTCGACCGGGTCGACCGCGAGATCGCTCGGCAGATGGACCGGCTCGGGATCCCGACGCTCCGGGTCGCGCTCGGCATCGTCTTCATTTGGTTCGGCGGGCTGAAGGTGATCGGGGGGAGCCCCGCCGCCGAACTCGTCGCCTCGACGGTGTACGTCGTCCCGGCGGAGCTTTTCGTTCCGATTCTCGGCGTTTGGGAGGTTCTCATCGGGTTGTGTCTGCTCTACCGGCCGCTCATTCGGGTGGGGATACTGCTGTTGTTCCTCCAGATGCCCGGGACGTTCCTCCCGATCGTCCTCCTGCCCGAGCAGGTCTTCTTCACCTTCCCGCACGAGTTGACCGTCGAAGGGCAGTACATCATCAAGAACCTCGTAATCATCGGAGCCGCACTCGTCGTCGGCGGGACGGTCAGGGGCGGCAACGAGGACGCGCCCGACGAGACGGAGCCGACCGTCTCCGAGCGGGACTCGGGCGACGCCGCCGACGACACGGACCCCGACGACACGGACCCCGACGCCGCCAACGACACCGGGTCGGCGGCGACGGAAGCGCCGGCCGAACCCGAGAGCCCGACCGGATACGGACCCGACTCCGGGAAACCTTGATACGTCGCGGCGTCAACCGCTCGCGTATGTCCGACGACTGTATCTTCTGTTCGATCGTCGCCGGCGACATCCCGGCACGGACCGTCCACGAGACCGACGACGTGCTCGCGTTCCTCGACGCGAACCCCCTCGCGCCCGGCCACACGCTCGTGATACCGAAAGCCCACGCCCGACACGTGGGCGATCTCGACGACGATCTCGCGAGCGACCTGTTCGCGGCCGTGACCGATCTGACGCCACGCGTTCAGGACGCCGTCGACGCCGACGCGGCAAACGTCGGGATCAACGACGGCGAGGCGGCCGGTCAGGAGGTTCCACACGTCCACGTCCACGTCATCCCGCGGTTCGAGGGCGACGGCGGCGCACCCCTCCACGCGGTCGGCGGGGAGCGTCCCGACCTCTCCGACGAGGAGTTGGACGCGATCGCCGCGGATATCGCGGGATAGCCCAGCGCAGTCTCGTTCAACAGAGTTAACCACGAAACCGCGAGTAGCGGAGCGTATGCAGGCAACGACGCTCGCGCTGGTCGGAGCGACCGGTGGCGCGGGGACGACGCGAACCGCGGTCGAGCTGGCGGCGGTCGGCGCGCGCGGCGGCCACGACGTGGCCGTGATCGACGCCGCGTTCACGACACAGGGGCTCTCGGAGTACGTGCGCGGTCGGATCGGAACCGACCTCACGAGCCTCGTCACCGACGACGCCGGCGCGTCGCTGTCGGCCGCGACGTACTCGATCGCGATCGACGAGCCTGACGATGGAGGGGACGCCGAACCGACGAACGCCGAGACCGCGGACGCCGAGCCGACGAGCGAACTTCCCGGACGTGCCGATGTCGTGCCCGCGAGAGCCCCGTTCGAGCGGGTCGCGCGCTCGAAGACCGCCGAGGCGGCACGAAAGCTGGAACGCCGGATCGACGAGGCGGCGACCGGCTACGACGCCGTGATCATCGACGCCGCACCGGTCGGGTCGAACGAGGCGGTCGCGGCGGTCACGACGGCCGACCGGGTCGCCGCGATTCGGCCGGCGACGCCCCACGGCCGGGACGCACTCCAGCGCCTCCGTGGCCGCGTCGCCGACGTGGGAGCGAGCGTCGACGCAACGATCGCGGTCCGGCGCGGAACCGACGCGGAGGCGGACGACGCCTCAACGGCCACGGACCTCTCGGTCCCACTGACTGACCCGACGATAGCGAGCGCGCCGACCGCCGCGGACGGTTCCGACGAGTACGTCCGGTCGGTCGTCGACGCCTACACCCGCCTGTTCGACACCGCGCTCGACATCGAGTTCGAGGACGACGGACTGCTCGAACGACTCCGGAACTAAGCGCGGAACGGTCTCAACCGGACACGTCACTAGCGGAAAGGGGGATCCCGCTACCGGAGGCCCTCGGGTGCGTCCAGCGCGTCACCGAGCGGATCGTCGCTCCCGAGATCGCCCCCGAGCGGCGATGAACCGGCTATTCCCGCCTCAACGACGGTCGCGACCTCGGGGAGCGGATCGTGCGTTTCGACGTACGTCGCGAGCGCGAAGTCGTTCTCGTCGCCGCCCGCCAGAGCGACCGCCTCGCTGCGGGCCATCCGACCGTCGAGCCAGTCACGGACGACCCCGCGACGCGTGGGTGCGAGGGGACAGACGCCGGAGACGCCGCATCGATGGAGCGTCTTTGCGGCGGTCATCGGCGTCACGCCCGCCTCGTCGGCCGCATCGGCGACGCTTCGACCCGCGGTGTACGCGTCGACCAGCGTCGCCGTCGCCGCAGCCGTACACGGGAGGTCCGCCTCGTGTGCGCGCAGCCGATCCACGAGCGGCGTGTCCGTGTCGTCCGCGACGGCGACGCCCCGATCCTGCTGGCTCGCCGTCACCTCCAGCCCCTCCGCGATCTCCGACAGCGTCATGAGTGCCGATGGCGGGCAGCGAATGATAAAACCACCGTACTGCGGCGAGATGAGCTACCGTTCACCGACCAATAACCGGTCGGTGCGAGCGCGACGATCGGGGCGATCACCCCCCGATCCACCGGGGTTTAAGTAAGGGATCGGGCCCGAGATACACGTGTGATGAGTCAGGCACGTTCGACCCGCGTCAGTTCGCACCGCTCCGGAAACGCTCGCGCCGACGAGACAACCGACGCCGCCGACGAGACGGAGACGATGGACGAGGCCGACCGGTGTCCGGAGTGCTCGGGGCGAACCCGGATCGAGAGCGCCGAGCGCGTCTGTACGGACTGCGGACTGGTCGTCGACGCGGACCTGATCGACCACGGCCCCGAGTGGCGCTCGTTCGACGACGACGACACGAATCCGAAACGCACGGGCGCGCCGCTGACGCGCTCGCGGCACGACCGCGGCCTCTCGACCGAGATCGGTCAGTCGACCCGCGTAAAGGGGCGCAAGCGTCGGCGGCTCTCCCGGATGCGCACCCAGCACAACCGAGCGCAGATCTCCACGAAGCGCGACCGCAACAAGGTGTACGCCTACACCGAGATCCGCCGGCTCACCGGGGCCTTGGAGCTCCCGAACAACATCCGCGACACCGCCTGTACGCTGTTCGACTCCGCGCAGTCCGAGAGCCTGCTCCGTGGTCGGTCGCTCGAAGGGTTTGCGTGTGCCTGCGTGTACGTCGCCTGCCGCACGGCCGACGTCGCCCGCACCGTCGGCGAGGTCTGTGCCGAGGCGAAGGCGACAGAGGACGAACACCAAGCCGCCTTCGACGCGATGAACCGCGAGCTCGGTCTCCCGATCGGTCCGGCCTCGCCCGCGGAGTACCTCCCGCGGTTCGCCTCCGAACTCGACTGCGAGCAGGGCGTCGAGCAGCGCGCACGCGAACTCGTCGACCGCGCCGTCGAGGAGGGGATCGCCAACGGTCGGAACCCAGTCGGCGTCGCCGCCGCTTGCCTGTACACCGCGGCGCGTCAGTGTAGCGCCGACGTAACCCAGCAGGAGGCGGCCGATGTCGCCGACGTGACGCCCGTCACGATCCGCCGAACCTACGTCGATCTGACCGACGGCGAGTGAGACGCGACGACGAGTACTGAAGGACGACGACTGCGAACACTCGTTGCTTCGACGGTTCCATTGAGCCCGTACCGAGTGAGCCGTCCGTCTCGTGTCGAGGGCGAACGATCGGTGAGCAATGTCGGGAGTGAGTCTCCCAAACCGGCAGCGGCGTGATCGTATTTAAAAGGAACGTGAGCGGCTGCGACGAGCGTTTATAAATAAACGATGCGGTGGCGTGCGCCTCCGAGCGCCCTTTTAAGGGCGCGAGTAGGGAGAGACCGAAGGTCTCTCTGACAGCCGGCGGCAACGCCGCCGGCGAGAGCACGCGCGAGGTCGCCGGCGCTCCGCGCCGGCTGCCAGAGAATCTTCGATTCTCGCTGGAGTCAGGGGCGGTCGCCGGACTACGTCTGGCTGTCCGAGGCGCGGAGCGCCTCGCTGCCGTGCGGGCGGCGTAGGCGTTCACGAGAGCAGCGTGGCGCGGAGCGCCACGGGCAGCCGGCGGCTCCGCCGCCGGCGACACCGCAATGAGGAAGCTTGCGACCGAGTGAGGCGCGTGGTTCGAGAGAGCGGAGCTCTCTCGTCATCGCCGGAAGTCTTTGACTTCCGGCTAGCAGCCAGAATCCAGCGGATTCTGGCGACATTGCCAGAAATCTCCGATTTCTGGCTAGCAGTCAGAACGCGGAGCGTTCTGACGACATCCCGAAAATCTTCGATTTTCGGACGACAACGAGCGTACGCCGCCCGCACGGCTGGGGCTTTGGAGGTCTTCGCCGTCGATTAGTAGTCAACTGCTTATAAACGAGTGGCTAGAGCTTTTGAGTAGTTCCTCATAACCTCGTCCAGTTATAAATCGCCGCCAGCAACACACTATTCCACTTATAAACAACTACTCCACCGCATTGCGAGACCTACTCCCGTAGTTATTCGACGGACTCGGAGAGTTCGTGGCGCAGTTACGGAATGTTTTTATATCGGAGATTGGTTATATTCTCATAATGACCGCGGAGGCTCGTCTCGGCGCCGCACTCTTCCGAGGCCGACGAGCCCCGCGACCGCGACGAGGCGTCCGACCGCCGCGACCGGATTCCGGCGCGGCGCGACGACCGGCCCCTTCGGGCCACTAACTTCACTTCCCTCGTCGCGTTCGCGCCGTTTCGTTCCGTAGAGCTACTGCCGTGTCCTCCGCGAGCACCGTCTCTACGATTTTGTTACAATATCTAAAGCGACGAATTTAAGTCTATACACCGGGTCTTCCCCAGTAATGACAAGCGTTGCACTCGCGTTCAGCGGCGGACTCGACACCACGGTCTGCGTCCCGCTGTTAAAAGAGGAGTACGGCTACGACGAGGTCATCGGCGTCAACGTCGACGTCGGGCAGCCGACCGAGGAGTTCGACGAGGCCGAGGAGACCGCCGAGGCGCTGGGACTGGACATTCACGTCGTCGACGCGAAAGCGGAGTTCGCAGAGCTGTGTTACGACGCGGTGAAAGCCAACGCGACGTATCAGGGCTACCCGCTCGGGACCGCCCTCGCGCGCCCCGTCATCGCCGAGGCGATCCTCGGCGTCGCCGAGGAGCAGGGCTGTGACGCCATCGCACACGGCTGCACGGGGAAGGGGAACGACCAGCTCCGGTTCGAGGCCGTCTGGCGCGGCTCCGATCTCGAAGTCATTGCCCCGGTCCGCGAGCTCGGCCTCACCCGCGAGTGGGAGATCGAGTACGCGGCCGAGAAGGATCTGCCCGTCGAGGCCGGCGACGGCGGCGTCTGGTCCATCGACGAGAACATCTGGTCACGCGCGGTCGAGGGCGGCAAGTTGGAGAATCCCGACTACGAGCCGCCGGAGGACATCTACGAGTGGACTGCCGAGCCGGAGGGTGAGACCACTATCGAAGTCGAGTTCGAGGAGGGCGTTCCCGTCGCCGTCGACGGCGAGGAGATGGATCCCGTCCCGCTGATCCAGCATCTCAACGAGTACGCTGGCGGCTACGGGATCGGCCGTACCGACGTAATGGAAGACCGCATGCTCGGCCTGAAGGTGCGTGAGAACTACGAACACCCGGCCGCGACGGTCCTCCTCACCGCACACCAGGCGCTCGAAGACCTCGTCCTGACCAAGAACGAGCGCTCATTCAAGAAGGGAATCGAGCAGGAGTGGTCCGAAAAGGCGTATCAAGGGCTCGTCTTCGCACCCGTCGTCGACGCGCTGGACGCGTTCGTCGACGAGACGCAGGACGTGGTGACCGGCACGGCGACCGTGAAGGTCTCCGGCGGCAACTGCCGCGTCGTCGCCCGCGACTCCGAGTACGCCGTCTACTCCGAGGAGATGGCCTCGTTCAACACCGAGGACGTGGCCGGCATCGCCCAGTCGGACGCCACGGGCGTCGCGAAATATCACGGCCTCCAGGAGCGTCTCGCCAACGACGTGAAGAAGGCGGTCTCGAAGCCGGAGCTCGCCACGGACGGAAGCGGTGAGGGCGCTGAGACGACGGACGACACCGACCACAGCTAGATGACCGACGACGATCCCGACACGGCCGTCCGCCGCGACCGGTTCAGCGGCGGCCCCGCCCGCGAGTTCATGTCGAGTCTCGACGCCGACGAACGCATCTTCGCGGCCGACCTCGCGGTCGACCGCGCGCACGTGGTGATGCTCGCGGAGCAGGGGATCGTCGACGACGCGGTCGCAAGTGAGATCCTCGCTGCCCTCGACGACATCGAGACGGCCGGCCACGGCGCGCTTCCCGACGGCGAGGACGTTCACGAGGCGATCGAGACGGCGGTCATCGACCGCGTCGGCCCCGACGGCGGGAAGATGCACACCGCCCGCTCGCGCAACGACGAGGTGGCGACCTGTATCCGGCATCGGCTGCGCGAGGACCTGCTCGCCGCCGCGGAGGCGACGATCACGCTCCGTGAGGCGCTCCTCGAGGTCGCGAGCGAGCACGCGGAGACGGTGATGCCCGGCTACACCCATCTCCAGCCCGCCCAGCCGACGACGGTCGCTCACTTCCTGCTGTCGTACGAGGGGGCGATCGGCCGCGACACGGAGCGCCTGCTCGGCGCGTACGAGCGGACGAATCGGTCGCCGCTCGGCGCGGCGGCGTTCGCGGGGACGCCGTTCGAGGTCGATCGAGACCGCACCGCCGAGCTGCTCGGCTTCGATGGGACCGTCCGGAACTCGATGGACGCCTCGGCGGGACGCGACTTCCTCGCCGAGACGACGGCGGCGCTCGCCACGCACGCGACGACGCTCTCGGGGATCGCCGAGGACCTGATCGTCTACGCGAACAAGGGGTTCGTGGAGCTGTCGGACGACTACTCGTCGACCTCGTCGATCATGCCGCAAAAAAAGAATCCGGACCCGATCGAGCTCGTCCGTGCTACGGCCGGCACCGCGACCGGAGAGCTGACCGGGCTGTTGACGACGCTGAAAGGATTACCACGCGCGTACAACCTCGACTTACAGGAGGCAACGCCACACGCGTGGACCGCGGTCGATTCCGTGAGCGACGCGACAGAAGTCGTCGCGGGCGCGGTCGCAACCGCAGACTGGAACGAGGGGGTGCTCGCGGACGCCGCGGGCGACGGCTTCTCGACGGCGACGGGGGTCGCCGACCTGCTCGCGATGAGCGGGCTACCGTTCCGGACGGCTCACGAGATCGTCGCGGTGGCTGCCGAGACCGTCTCCGACGATGATACTCCGGAGGCGGCCGCCGCAAAAGTTGACGAGGCCACTCGAAACGTGACGGACGAGCCCCTCTCGACGTACGTGAGCCGTGAGGACGTCGAGGAAGCGCTCGCCCCTGCCGCCAGCGTCGCGAGCCGCGACTCCGCCGGGGGACCCGCTCCCGAGGCCGTCGCCGACGAGCTCGCGACCGCCGAGGTCGAGATCGAGGCCGACGACGCGGCGCTGGCCGACGAGCGGGAGTCGCTCGCGGCGGCGGCGGACCTACTGGATGCCGAGGTGAGTTCGTATGCGTGAGCCGACGTGTTCTCTCGGGTGTCGCCCTCGAGTTCGCCGACGACCCGCACCACCGATGGTCGCGGATCGACCGTCGACGGTGCCGCCGTCCCCGTCCGGGGACAGAATTATTACTGAAATCTGACACCGGATTTCACACGCCCGATTTAAAACCGCTCTCCGTCCGTTAGATGGTAGTACAGTTCTTGTAAAGCAGATTATAAGTTCGAAGGGTTTATGCGGGTTCACGGTCGAGTAGGAGACACGATGACGACCGACACCGATCCGGTGCTGGCAGAGGACCCGATCACGGGCGAGGAGATCGAGCTTCCGGCCGACGTCGAGGTCGGCGAGATAATCGACAGTCCGGTCACGGGGACCGAGCTGGAGGTCATCTCGCTGGATCCCGTCGTGTTGGAGGAGGCACCCGAACTCGAGGAGGACTGGGGCGAGTAGATGGTGACAACCGCCACGACCGCGACACGCGAGTGGTCGACATGCGCATAGGCGTCCTCTACTCGCGGATCCGCCGCGACGAGAAGCTGCTGTTGTCTGAGCTGCGCGACCGCGGCCACGACGTCGAGAAGATAGACGTCCGCCGTGAGCGGTTCGGGCTAGAGTCGACCACCGCGAACGTCGGCGATCTCGATTTAGTCGTCGACCGCTGTCTCTCGACGAGCCGGTCGCTGTACGCGACGCAGTTCCTCGACAGCTACGGCGTTCCCGTCGTGAACGGACCGGAGACGGGCGATGTCTGTGCTGACAAGGCGAAGAACTCGCTCGCGCTTGCCGAGGCCGACATCCCGACTCCGGCGACGGAAGTGACGTTCACGAAGGAGGCCGCGATGGAGTCGATCGAGGAGTTCGGCTATCCCTGCGTTCTCAAGCCCGTCGTTGGCTCGTGGGGCCGGCTGATGGCGAAGATAGACACCCGGAGCGCCGCGGAGGCGATCTTAGAGCACAAGGAGACGCTCGGTCACTACGAGCACAAGGTGTTCTACGTTCAGGAGTTCGTCGACAAGCCCGGCCGCGACGTTCGCGTACTCGCGGTCGATGGCGAGCCGATCGCCGCGATGACGCGCTCGTCGGACCACTGGCTCACGAACGCCGCGAAGGGCGGCGAGACGAAGTCGTTCGATCTTGACGATCGCGCGCTCGAACTCGTCGATCGCGCCTCGGAGGCGGTCGGCGGCGGGATGCTCGGCGTCGATCTGATGGAAGTCGGCGGAACCGACTCCGGCGAGTACACCGTCCACGAGGTGAACCACACGGTCGAGTTCAAGGCACTCGACGAGGCCAGCGAGGTTGACGTTCCGGCGAAGGTCGTCGACTGGCTGGAGTCAAAAGCCGAGCAGGCGAGCGACGCCGCGGAGGCACAGGTATGAGCGCTGACGACGCGGCCGACGCGGCGACCTCCGACGCCAGCTACACCGCGAGCGTCGTCGGCGGAACCGGCTTCACGGGCGGCGAGCTGTTGCGGATCCTCGCCGGCCACCCGAACTTCGAGGTCGTACAGGCCACGTCGCGGTCGGCGGACAACATGACTGTCGGTCGCTCGCATCCAAACCTGCGCGGGCTCGACCTGCGCTTTTCGGATCCCGACGACTTGGCGTCCGTCGACGTGCTCTTCTCGGCGACGCCTCACGGCGTCTCGATGGAGCAGGTCGACGAGTACTTCGAGGCGGCCGACACCGTCGTCGACCTCTCGGCGGACTTCCGGCTGCCCGAGGCGGCGTTGTACGACGAGTGGTACGACGGCCATGCGTCGCCGGAGTACTTGGAGCGTGCGGAGTACGCGCTTCCCGAGCTCAACCGCGAGAACCTCCCCGGTGCCGACCTGATCGCCGGTGGTGGCTGTAACGCGACCGCGACGATCCTCGGGCTGAAACCGCTCGTGGACGAGGGTGTCCTCGACTCCGAGACCGGCGAGGTCGTCGTCGACGTGAAGGTCGGCTCCTCGGAGGGCGGTGCCGGCGGCGGCGCGGCCTCCTCGCATCCGGAGCGCTCGGGCGTCGTCCGCCCGTACGCGCCGACCGGTCACCGCCACGAGGCGGAGATCGAGGCGTATCTCGGGCTCTCCGTTTCCTTCACCGTCCACGCGGTCGACATGGTTCGCGGCGCGAGCGCGACCTGTCACGTCTTCCCGGATGACCCCGTCTCGAAGGCCGACCTGTGGACGGCGTACCGCGGCGCGTACGCCGACGAGCCGTTCATGCGGATCGTCTCGGGCGGCGGCGGCGTCTACCGCTATCCGGAGCCGAAGTCGGTTGCGGGGACGAACCACGGTGAGGTCGGCTTCGAACTGGATCCCGGGAACCGGCGTGTCGTCGTCTTCTCGGCGATAGACAACATGACCAAGGGGTCGGCGGGACAGGCGGTCCACGGGGCGAACGTCGCGCTCGGACTGCCCGAGACCGCGGGGCTCGAATTCGAGGGGCTCCACCCCGTGGGGTCGCCATGACGGGCGATATCGAGGGGACGGCGTCCGACATCGTCGCCGACGGCGGGCACGACGCCGGCGGCGCACCCGCCGACGAGCCCCCCGTCGTCGTCAAGATCGGCGGCGCGAAGGCGGTCGACCCGGCCGGCGCGGTCGGCGACGTGGCCCACCTCGTCGCGAACGGGCGTCGGGTCGTCGTCGTCCACGGCGGCTCGACGGTCGTCGACGAGGTCATCGAGCGGCTCGGGATGGAGCCGGAGTACGTCGAGTCCGCCTCCGGCGTCACCGGCCGATTCACCGACGCGGAGACGATGGAGGCGTTCACGATGGCGATGGCCGGGAAGCTCAACACGGAGCTGACGGCGCTGTTCCGCGAGGCCGGCGTCGACGCGGTCGGTCTCTCGGGCGTCGACGGCGGGATCCTCTCCGGACCCCGCAAGTCGGCGGTCCGCGTTATCGAGGACGGTAAAAAGAAGATCCGTCGCGGCGAGCACTCCGGTCGGATCGAGTCGGTGAACGCCGACCTCCTCTCCGGGCTGCTCGGCGACGGCTACACCCCCGTCGTCTCGCCGCCGATGGAGGGGAAAGAGAGCGACGGCGGCGTCACGCCAGTCAACACGGATGCGGATCGGGCGGCCGCCGCGGTCGCCGGTGCGCTCGACGCGGATCTCGTCCTGTTGACCGACGTTGCCGGCGTGTACGCGGACCCCGACGACTCCGACACGCTGATCGAGTCGGCGGCGACGCCCGACGAACTGGCGGCGGTCGAAGACGCCGCTGAGGGGTTCATGGGAAAGAAGGTGATGGCCGCGACGGAGGCGCTGACGGGCGGCTCCGGTCGCGTCGTGATAGGCGACGCCAACGTCCGTGACCCGATCGTCGCGGCGCTCGGCGGTGCGGGAACGACCATCGAGCGGTCGGCGATCGAGGAAGTTGAGGAGGCCGCCGAAACGGACGGGGGTGAAACCGCATGAGCGGCTTCGTCTTCTCGGAGAAGCCGATCGAGATCGCCCGCGGCGAGGACGTGTGGCTGTACGACACAAACGGAAACGAGTATCTCGACTTCGGCGCGAGCTACGCCTGTACTCCGGTCGGCCACTGTCACCCCGACGTGGTCGACGCCGCGACGAGCCAGCTGGAGGATCTGATGTACGTTCAGGCGTCGTACCCGCACGCGGCGCGAACCGCGCTGTACGAGCAGCTCGCCGACACCGCTCCCGTCGATGTCGACAACGTCTGGCTCTGTAACTCGGGAACCGAGGCCAACGAGGCAGCCCTGAAGTTCGCCCGGCACGCGACGGGTCGCGAGAAGATCATCGCGACAAAACAGGGGTTTCACGGCCGGACGATGGGTGCGCTCGCGACCACGTGGAAAGGGAAGTACAAGCAGGGGTTCGAGCCGCTCGCGGGCGGCGTCGAGTTCGTCGACTACGGCGATATCGACGCCATGCGCGAGGCGGTGGACGATGAGACCGCCGCGGTGATCATCGAGCCGCTACAGGGCGAGGGCGGGATCAACCCCGTCTCGACGGAGTACTTACAGGCGGTTCGCGTCGCGACGGCGACGTCCGGCGCGGCGATGATCCTCGACGAGATACAGACCGGACTCGGCCGTACCGGCTCGATGTGGGCGGCGGACGGCCACGACGTGGTTCCTGACGTTCTCACGACCGCGAAAGGGCTCGGCAGCGGGCTCCCGATCGGCGCGACGCTGTGTCGCGACTGGATCGCCGAGAACTGCGGGAACCACGGCTCGACGTTCTCCGGTGGCCCCGTCGTCTCGGCGGCCGCGGGGGCGACGCTCGATGTCCTTGAGCGCGAGGAGCTTCCGGCACACGCCGCCGAGATGGGTACGTATCTCCGCGAGGAGATCGACGAGCGTCTGGGCGACGAGATCCGGGAGGTTCGCGGCGACGGGCTGATGATCGGTATCGAGGTGAAGCGCGGCTCGAACCGGCTGTTGCGCGAGTTGGCGATCGAACACGGGATCCTCGCGTTGCCCGCGGGCCGGACCGTGTTGCGCCTGCTTCCGCCGTTGACGATCGATCGCGACCACGCCGACGCCGTCGTGGACGCGATCGAGGAGGTGATCGCGTGATGGCGACCGGGGAAGAGCGCGAGTCGCCGGTCGAGTCCGCGAACGACTCCAACGCCGCCGGGACGGACGTCGTCGCCGGCGGGGGATACCCCGATGCCTGCGACACGCCGGCCCGGAGGTTGCTGTATGACATGGTGTCGATCCCCTCGCCGTCGGGCGAGGAGGAGCAGGCCGCGAAGCGGCTCGTCGACTTCTTCGAGGCCAACGGCCGCGAGGCGTGGATCGACGAGGTCGGCAACGTTCGTGCGCCCGCGAGCGACGCGGTCCTGTTGACTTCGCATGTCGACACCGTTCCGGGCGACATCCCCGTTGAAGTGAAGCCGGCGGCCGATGACGATGCCGTCGGCGAGCCGGGCGAGCCCGTCCTCTGGGGGCGCGGCTCGGTGGACGCCACCGGCCCCCTCGTCGCAATGGCGGTCGCGGCGGTCGAGACCGGCGTCTCGTTCGTCGGCGTCGCCGGCGAAGAGACGAACTCGCAGGGCGCTCGGTTCCTCATCGAGGACCGCGACGCGCCGGAGCTGTTGGTGAACGGCGAGCCGTCCGGCTGGGACGGGATCACGCTCGGCTACCGCGGGTTCCTCGCGGGCACGTACGTGAACACGAGCGAGTCCGGTCACAGCTCGCGGCCGGAGCCGAACGCCATCCAGCACGCGATCGACTGGTGGCACGGCGTCGAGGAGACGTTCGATCCCGCCGACCCCGATACGCCGGTGTTCGAGCAGGTGACGACGAAGCCGGTCTCCATCGACGGCGGACTCACGGATGACGGACTGGCGGTCGAGACGACGATGGAGGTACAGCTGCGCGTCCCGCCGACCCGCACCGTCGACGAGGTTCACGAACTGGCGGAGGCACAGATGGCGACCGGCTCGGTTCACTGGAAGGAGCCGATCCCGCCGGTGATGGAGAGCCCGCGTACCGAACTCGCGCGGGCGTTCCGCGTCGCCATCCGTGAGGCGGGCGGCGACGTCCGGCTCATCCGCAAAACGGGCACCAGCGACATGAACCTCTTCGCGGCCGCGTGGGACTGCCCGATGGTCACCTACGGCCCGGGGGACTCGGATCTGGACCACGCTCCCGACGAGCGGCTGCCGCTCTCGCACCTGGATCGCGCAACGACCGTGTTGAGCGACGTCTGCCGGGACCGACGGTAGGCGTCGCGGCTTCCGCTGCGACGCCGTCTCGTTTTGTACTGACGTCACGCTCCGAACGGACCTCGTCACCGCGATCGTAGACACGACCACAGACCCCGACACGACCACAGACCCCGACACGACCACAGACCCCACCGAAAATGCCACTCGCTACCGACGACTTCCTTGACATCGATGACGTGACGCCCGCCGAGTTGGACGCACTGCTCGACCGCGCCGCCGCGATGAAGGCCGGCGACACTGATCCTCGGCTCCCGGACACGACGCTGGGAATGATATTCGAGAAACCCTCGACGCGGACCAGGATCTCCTTCGAGACGGGGATGACCCGGCTCGGCGGCCACGCGATGTTCCTCGGGCCCGACGACCTCCAGCTGGGTCACGGCGAGCCGCTCCGGGACACCGCACGCGTGGTCGGACGATACGTCGACGGGGTGATGGCCCGGCTGTTCGACCACGCCGACGTCGAGGAGCTCGCCGCATACGCCGACTGTCCGGTGATCAACGGGCTCACCGACGAGGCACACCCCTGTCAGACGCTTGCGGATCTCCTAACGATCCGCGAGTCGGTCGGGGAGGACGCCCACGTCGCGTGGGTCGGCGACGGAAACAACGTCGGGCAGTCGTTCGTCGTCGGCGCGGCGATGGCGGGGATCGACGTGTCGGTCGCGACACCCGCCGACTACGGCATGAACACGGCCGTCTTCGACCGGGCCGCGGAGTTCGGCGCGGACGTCGAGCCGACGACCGACCCCGAGACGGCCATCGCGGACGCCGATGTCGTCTACACTGACGTCTGGATCTCGATGGGTCAGGAGGGCGAACGCGAGCAGAAGCTCACCGCCTTCGACGGGTTCCAAGTGAACCGGGAACTGCTCGCGGAAACCGACGCGAAGGTGATGCACTGTCTGCCCGCCCACCGCGGCGAGGAGATCACTGACGACGTGCTCGAATCGGACCGCGCGCTGGTATGGGACCAGGCCGAAAACCGGATGCACGCCCAGAACGCGCTGCTGATCGAACTGTTGGGCGAATAAAAACCCGAGCCGGAACGGGGAGCACGCACACGCCTTGTCCGGTCATCAACTCCCCCGTTTTATATCGACGCGGCCGGTGTGAACGCCATGGACGTCACGGCCCCCCGCGTCTCCGAGCGTCGCGTCCACGTCGTGCCGCTCGGGCACGAACGCGACCGCATCGTCACCCCTCTTCGAGAGCACCGTGCCGACATCGTCTATCTGCTCGCGGACACCCCGAACCGCGAGGCCGACCGCGGCGTCGTCGACCTCGATGTCGACTTCGACGACCCGGCGGCAACTCGCGTCGACCCGGACGGACTCACCGACTACCAGCGCGAGGCGTGGGAGACGGTCGCCGGGTTCGCCGAGGTCCGGGTGCTCCCCGTCGAACTCGCGGACGTGTACGACGTGTTGGGCGTGACGACGACCGTCGCCGCCCATCACGGGGCAGGCGGTGACGACCGCGCCGCCGGCGCTCGGGACCGAACGAGCGGAACCGGCGACCGGCTGTTCGCCAACGTCTCGACCGGACCCCGTGTCGCCGCGGTCGGCGTCGCCATGGCGTGTATGATCGTCGGCGCGCGGCCCTACAGCGTCGAGCCAGAGACCCACCGCCACGACGTACGCGAGGAGCCGCTGACGACGGGCGTCGAGCGCACCGTCGACCTGCCCTTATATCCGATGGACGCGCCGACCCGCGATCAGGTCGCGATCCTCGGCCGACTGTACGACCGGGCGGCCCAGGACCGGACGACGGACAAGTGGAACCTGATCGAGTGGGCGCGCGAGCGCGACCTCGCGTTCCTCCGGGAGGCCGGCGAGAGCCGCACCGCGAAGTACCGCGCGCTGGAGACGCGGGTGCTCGACCCGCTCCGCGAGCGCGGGTACGTCGAACTCGAACCGGTCGGGCGCTCCGATACGGTTCACCTCACCGGGATCGGCCGTCGCGTCTTCTTCGCGTTCCAGCACAAACTCGACGCGTAACGCATCGGTCGGACGATGCCGATCGGTCGGGTCGTTCGTTTGGTACGTATTGTACGGTCCATCCGGACTGTTTACGGCTAACATAGAACGGGTAGCCACTCCTCGATCCAAACGCGTGATGCCCGGTGGAGCGACCGACGCCCTCCACCTGACCGACCCTCCGCACGACCGACGCCCCCCATCGCCCCGGACGCGATGGGTCCCCCGCTGACGCTCGTCGCGGTCGCTCCCGGACGTCACGAGACGGCATTCGCCGTCGAAACCGATCCGTTGTGATGCCGATCTTCAGAAGCGCTCTCGTCTTGACCGATATCGGGAGTAAATCTCCCAAATCGGTGGCGACGAGATCGTATTTAAAAAGACTGTGAGCGGCCACGAGGCTCCTTTATAAATAGACGATGCGGTGGCGTGCCCCGGTTCGCGCCCTCAAAAGGGCGCGAACCGCGAGGGACCGAAGGTCCCTCTGGCAGCCGGCGCGTAGCGCCGGCGACACCGCAACGAGGGAGCTTGCGACCGAGTGAGGAGCACAGCGAGCGTACGCCGCCCGCACGGCTGGGGCTTTGGAAGTGTTCACCGACGATCCGTACTCGACCACTTATAAACGAACAGCTGGAGGGGTAGAAGCGTTCACCACAGCATCATCTACTTATAAACAGCTGCCAGCAACACCAATAGCTCGTTTATAAACAACTACTCCACCGTATTGCGAGACCTACTCCCGGTATCGCTCAGATCGCCTCCCGGTACGCCTCCAAAGTCCGTTCGACGTCCTCCTCCGTGTGCGCGTACGAGGTGAACTGGCACTCGAACTGGTTCGCGGTGAGGAACACACCCCGATCCTTCATCTCCTGCCAGAACACCCGCTCCCATCGGTCCGTCTCCGCGGCCGCGACGTCAGCCCCGGTCTTCGGACACAGTTCGTACCGGGAGCACGACTGGTTCTGTCGACAGCCGCCCGAACAGCAGTCGTCGATATCGTCGGGAGCGTCCCGGGTGAAGATCGTTTTAAACATCGAGTCGGTGCCGACGACGGTGTACTCGGGGGCCTGCTCCGCACATATCTCGGAGATCCCCTCGCGGAGTTGCCGACCAAGCCGATTGACGTGTTCGTACACGTCGTTTTCGGCGGCGTACTCCAGTCCCGCCTTCCCTGCGGCCATCGTTACCGGATGTCCCGAGAACGTGCCGGACTGGAACACGTCGCCGGCGGGCGTGAACCCCTCGATGATCTCGGCTCGCCCACCGATCGCGCCGACGGGGAACCCGCCGCCGATGATCTTCCCGAACGTCGTCACGTCCGGGGTGACCCCGAACTTCGACTGCGCGCAGCCGAGCCCGCCGACGCGGAACCCGGTGATCACCTCGTCGAAGACTAAAAGCGAACCGTGGTCGTCACACAGGTCGCGAAGGGTCTCGTGATAGCCGTCGACCGGCATGACGATCCCCGTGTTCGCGAGGATCGGCTCCACGAGGACCGCGGCGATGTCGTCGCCGTGTTCAGCGAACACCTCCTTGGCCGCCTGCGGGTCGTTGAACGGGATCGGGAGGGTATGCTCGGCGAATGACTCGGGGATCCCCTTCGTCGAGGGGTGGGCGTCTCCCGGGGCGCCCTCAACGAGCGTCGACTCCTGTGCCCCGTGATAGCCGCCCTGCATCACGACGATCTTGTCGCGGCCCGTGTGGCCACGGGCGAGTCGCACCGCCGACACCGTCGCCTCCGTCCCCGAGTTGACGAACCGGATCGACTCGACGCTGGGGACGTGTCGCGCCACGAACTCGGCGTGTTCGACCTCTATCTCGGTCGGCGCGCCGTACATCGGCCCCGCCGACGCGTGTGACTGGATCGCCGCCTCGACCGGCTCCGGAAGGTCGTGACCGTACAGGAGCGGTCCGTATCCCATCACCCAGTCGACGTACCGGTTGCCGTCGGCGTCGATGACGTGGCCGCCGTCCCCGCGCTCAATGAAGAACGGATGTGGCATCGTCGCCCGGACCGAGGAGTTGACCCCACCCGGCATGACCGACAGCGCGCGGCCGTACAACCCGCGAGAGCGCTCGTGATTCATACGGGACGGTTGGGCCGGAGGGATGAAAGTAGTTGCCGAGTTCCGGCCAGCGCCGGCGCGACCGCTCGGCGGTCCGACGCGTCCAATGTAAAATACCTCGTTGCGAGCAGTCGACGGAATCGATTCGTGTTCGAACCGGGCGAGAGGCGACCCGCTTACACCGCCTCCGGTCCGGTCGTGCCGGTGCGGACCTGTAGCGCGTCCTCGACCGGCATGATGAACACCTTACCGTCTCCGGGTTCGCCGGTCTTCGCGGCACCGGCGATGGCCTCCGCGACCTCATCGGCCGGGATGTCGGCAACGACGACTTCGACTTTCACCTTCTGGTGGAGGTCGACGGTGAACTCCTCGCCGCGCCACTGGCCCTTCTTTGCCGGCTGGCTGCCGCGGCCGGAGACGTTCGTCACGGTGAGCGAGGGCGCTTTGATCTCCGCGAGCGCCTGTTTGATGTCGCCCAGTTTGTCGGGGCGGACGACCGCAGTAACCATCTTGATCTCCGAGCCCGATTCCTCGCCGCCGTCGGCACGCGGGGAAACGTCGTCAGTCTCGGTCGTATCGACGACCGCGGAGCCGCCGTCGGTCGCGACGCCGGGTTTGCCGAACTCGGGGTAGGTGTCGACGCCGTGTTCGGCGGAGTCGAGGCCGTCGCGCTCGTGTTCGGGCGTGACACGGGCCTGACCGATAGCCTTGAGACCGCCCCACACGGCGGCGGTCGCGAGCACCGTCCAGATCGTGATGACCGCGACGCCGACGATCTGCGGGACGAACGCGGACGCCTCGATCGAGAGGAAGCCACCGCCGATGACGCCGCCGCCGATCGCGGTCCCGTTGACCGACCACAGCGGGTAGAGGATCAAGCCGAGCATCCCTGCGCTCCCGTGAACCGGGAAGACGGCACACACGTCGTCGATCTTCAGCGTCTTCTCGACGAACCGGAAGACGAGCGGGAGCTGCGCACCCGCGAGGAACCCGATCGCGATCGCACCCATCGGCGTGATCAGGTCGGTCGGACCCGTGACACCGACGAGGCCGGCGAGCATCCCGTTCGCGACGTACAGCGTGTCGACTTTGCCGTTGAGGTACAGCGAGACGGCAGCCGCGCCGATCGCGCCGAGCCCCATTCCGAGGGCGGTGACCATCGCCACGCTGCCGACGTACGCGAAGTCGGCGAGCGCGATCGAGGTGCCGTCCGCGGCGAGCGGGTTGGCGGCGGTTCCGACGTTGAAGCCGAACCAGCCGAAACAGAGTACGAGAGTCCCGAGCACGGCGAACGTCATCGAGTGACCGGGAATGACGTTGACGGAGCCGTCGTCGCCGTACTTGTCCATCCGCGATCCCAGCACCCACGCGGCGGTCAGGCCGGCGACGCCACCGACGCCGTGGACGACCATGCCGCCCGCGAAGTCGGCGAAGCCGAGACTTGCGAGGATCGGTGCGTCGGCTCCCGGCGCGTACCATACCATACCGGCGACGACCGGGTAGATGACCGCAGCCAGCAGGAAGGTGTACGTGACGTACGCGCGAAGCTTCGCGCGACCGGCGACCGCACCGGAGACGATCGTTGCGGCCGTCATCGCGAATACCGCGCTGAACAGCCAGAGCGTCCAGCCGGTGTCGGCGGACTCGCCGAACATCGTCAGCGGCGACGACGCGGTGCCACCGCCGAGCAGCGAGCCGACGTTGTTCGAGATTCCCATACCGATCACGAAGAAGACGCCGATGCCGACCGCCCACGTGAGCATGTTCTTCGTGAGCTGGTTCGCGACGTTCTTCGAGCGTACCTGCCCCGCCTCCAGCATCGCGAAGCCGGCGTGCATGAAGAAGATCAGGAACGTGACCGTCAGCCACCACGTCATGTTGACGCCGGTGACGAGCGCCTCGATGTCACCCTCCGCAAGCAGGAGCGTCCCGTCGATCATACGTCTCCCCCCGAGCTACCGCAGTTGTCTATCCGATCGTACACGGAAATCGCGTCTTCGTGACCGTTCATCGCTTGAATCACGTCTCAGGGTCGAGCAATAGTAGTATATAAACGTTCGAGTTGGGTTTCAAAAGAAAGAGACAACATAATACTTCGCGCATCCAATATAAGGATGAGTACAGGGTATATAAGGACGTATTCTCGCCGAGCATTCGGTAACAATTGCCGAGAAACCTAACGTCCGTATTGTCCGATAAGTTACAACACGGCCGATCCGATGCCTCATCAGGCCGTTTGAACGCGGGCGCGGGGTCGGTGAGCGAATATTGCCACCGCCGAACGAGGGATCGCGGGACACGATCGCCTGAGACGGCCGTAGACACCGATTTCAGCCCGTAAAAACGAAAACGAACGTTCTTCAACCCGTTCGACGACGGGCGTGCGTGCCCGTTATTCGGGCTTCAGTCCCGCGCCCTGGACGCGCATCACCGCCTCGCCGTCAGCGAGGTTCGGCGCGTCGACGAGTCGGACGATCCGCTTGTCGTTTTTCGACTTTCGGAGGTACATCCGGAATGTCGAGGCGTGTCCGAGGATGTTCCCCCCGATCGCCTGTGTCGGGTCGCCGAAGTACGAATCGGGGTTCGAGGCCACCTGATTGGTGACGAGGATGGCGGTGTTGAACAGGTCGCCGAGCCGCATCAGGTCGTGGAGGTGTTTGTTGAGCTTCTGCTGTCGGTCGGCGAGCTCTCCGCGGCCGACGTACTCCGCGCGGAAATGCGCAGTGAGGGAGTCGACGCAGACGATCCGGATGGGCCAGTCGGTCTCCTCGTGCTCGCCGGCGAGCTCCTTGGCCTTCTCCGCCAGCAGAATCTGGTGGTTAGAGTTGAACGCCTTCGCGACGTGGATCTGGTCCAGGAAGGCCGCGACGAGCTCCTCCATCGCCTCCTCGTCGCTCGGAGTTCCCTCGATTTCGCGTTTCTCCATCTCGTCGGCGAGGATCTCGTCGTCGAGACCACGGACCATGTCGTCGATCCGCTCGGGACGGAACGTATCCTCGGAGTCGACGAAGATACAGCCGCCCTCAAGGCCGCCGTTCTCCTTCGAGAGCTGGACGTTGACAGCCATCTGGTGGGTCACCTGTGACTTCCCGGACCCGAACTCGCCGTACACCTCGGTGATCGACTGCGTCTCGATACCGCCGCCGAGCAGGTCGTCGACCTCGTCGATCTGCCAGGAGAGCTTGCCGATCTCCTGACGGCGTTCGAGCACGGTGGCACCCGTCTCGAAGCCGCCGACGTCGGCGGCGTCACGGGCGGCGTTGATGATGTCGCTCGCGGAGGACTCGCCGATGTCGGCGGTGTTCGACATCTCGCCGGGGCTGGCGACGGCGATCGATTGGTAGCTCTCGAACCCGTTCTCGACGAGCTTGTCTGCGGTGGCGGGGCCGACTCCGGGGAGGTCTTCGAGTTCGTCTTCAGGCATGTACACGGAGGTTGTGCGGCTTCGGATATAAAGGCTGGTTTACACCCGAGTGAAAGTGAAAAACGGAAGATTCGACGATCCGAGATGGTTCGGCACCGTATATAACCCTCCGCGACGATCCCGCTGGCGGAGTCGTCGCGGAACTGAACGGGGTCAGAAGCCGACGCGCCGGACGTACGACAGTTCGCGGATCTCGACGAGCAGTTCGCCGGGGATCTCCGCGTCGGTGATGACGTACAGCTTGGGATCGTCGGTGAACTCCGGATCCTCGCTCAGTACCTGTCGGATCGAGACGCCGTGATCCGCGAGAATCCCGGTCACCTCGGCGACGATCCCCGCCTCGCCGGCAGACGCGACCTCGATGGTGAGCACGGTCAGATCGAGAACGGGTGCCAGATCCATCAGACTCGGCACCGAGGAGATGTTCGTGAAGATGCGTTTCAGTTCGGGGTCTGCCAGAATCGCGTCCGTCGTCGAGTCGACGACGCGGCGGTCGACATCGAGTTCGCGAGCGATCCCCGTGTACGGGATCTCGATCCCGCCGGAGACGACGCGGCCGTCCTCGTTGACCGAGAACCCGCGCTCTAAGAACAGCCTGATGACGGCCTGCTGGCTCGGGGACCCCTCGAACTTCTCGAGGATCTCGTCGAACATATGCTACGGATGCTCGTCACGAGCGCTTAAAAACCGGGGTGACGTGTTGGCGTCAGTTCGCAACCACGGCGTAGACGCCGCCGAGAACGACGCCGTAGGCGACGTGGCCGATAAGACTCTCGACGCCGACGTTCGGCAGCGGCGGCGCACCGCCGAAGCCGACGGCACCCAGCCAGATCGGCATCACGATCACCGCGAGTGCGACCCACACGAGGAGGCCGTAGCCCGCACCGACACCGAGGCTCGTTCCGACTGACTCGCTCAGTTCCGGCTTCAGGCCCGCGATCGCGGCGAAGCCCAGTCCGATGATCGCGCCGTGAGACATGTGGATCGCCCAGCCGATCGCGCCGGCGGGGCCCTCGATACCGTACATCGCCGGGATCCCCATTTCGAGGACGGGGGGCGTCATCACCGACATCATCGCGCCGAAGACGAGACCGCCGACCAGCCCGCCGGCGACACCGGCCTGCCAGTCGCCAGCCTCAGTCAAAGTATTCGTCGCTGTCGCGGTTTCGGTTGCCATAGCGAACGGAACGTTGCGAGGAACAGTTGAATAGCTACTCCGGTCGTGTGCCGGTAACACAGATGTCACCAGTATTTATATACCAGTAGTTTCAGCCATCTGAAAATAAGCGTGGAAAACAACGGACGTGCGCCGGACGCGCTCATCCCTCGTCCGGGACGGCCGCCTGTAGGCCGAACCAGTGTTCGACGGTTCCGTCGGCGGCAGGTACCGGAACGAGCGAGACCCGGTTGACGAACGGTGTACCGTCGGCACGATAATTGCGCAGTTCGACGGTAACTCTGCTCCAGCCGCGAATCGCTTCACGAAGGGCTCCGACCGGATCGGGATCGGTCTGCGGGCCCTGTAGTCGTCGGAGGTTCCCGCCTCGTAGCTCCGCGAGGCTGTAGCCGGTGAGTCGGCGTGTGGCACAGTTAGCGTACAGGACCGGATTGTCCTGATACGCCGGACCGGTGAGGACGACTCCGATCGGCGCGGCCGCCAGCGTCCGGGCTCGCCACACGAGTTCCCCGGCTGGGGCAGACGCATTGGGGAGGGTTGCCGGCGGATCGAACGTCTCCGGTGTCGCCGCGAGACGCTCCGTGTCGAATCCGTGTTCCGCCGTGAGTCGGTCGACGGTCTCGCGGAACGACTCGATATCGGCGGTCAGTACATTTTTAAGTGCTGCCCGCAGTTCTGGCTGGGGCTGAAACGGTCCGTCCACACACTCATATAACAAGCCGAGGGCATAATCCGTTCCGTCTCGTCTCGTCGAGTCAGTCGACGGTGTCGGGAGCGCTGTCGTCCCGTCGAGCGAGAACGATCCCGGCGACGAAGAGAGCAGCGCCGACGAGGAGTAGCCCGACCGTGAGGAGGGTGTCAGAGACTAAGACGCCAGCTCCGACCATGCCCGTCGCAGCGATGTGAAGGACAGCAGTCTGGTTCACAGCCATAGTACGTGGAGGAGTATCAAAACACTACGGTTGTTCCGAAAGTGCGGACTATCTCGGGGTTCGGGTGCCGTGAGTTCCGTGCGTTGATCGGTGGAGATCCACCCGTAGCGATTCGATCGGCGGCAGGACCGCATGTGGTTTAATTTTACCGGAGTACCCGACCCGACCCCTTTTCAGCGATGGCGACGAACTTGAACCCGTGTCAGAGTCGTCGCATCTGCGGTTCTTCCCGTACGAAGAGCCGTACCCGAACCAACGCGAGGCGATGGACAGGGTCGCCAACGCGCTGGATCGGGGCCAAGACGTGCTGTTCGAGGGCGCGCCGGGGACGGGGAAAACCCTCTCTGCGCTCGTGCCCGCGCTCGAACACGCCCGCGAACACGACCGGACGGTCGTCATCACGACGAACGTCCACCAGCAGATGCGCCAGTTCGTCGAGGACGCGCGAGCGATCACCCGTACGGAGCCGATTCGGGCGGTCGTATTTAAAGGAAAGTCGTCGATGTGCCACATCGATGTCGACTACCAGGAGTGTCAGACCTTACGGGACACGACCCGCGAACTCGTCGAGACCGAGGAGGAGGTCGCCGAGCTAGAGGCCCGCCAGCGCGAACTCCTCGCGGAGAGCCGCGAGGGCGACGCGGGGGCAGCGGAGGCTCGCGAGGCGATCATGGACGAGCTCGACGACGTAGAAGCCGAGATGGAGGAGTTCGAGGCGACCAACGTCTGTGAACACTACCACAACAACCTGACACGAAACACGGACGAGTTCTTTTCGTGGCTCTTCGAGGATGTCCGCACGCCCGAGGACGTGTACGAGTACGCCGACGAGCGCGAGCTCTGCGGCTACGAGCTGCTCAAGGAGGGGATGGAGGGTGTCGACTTGGTCGTCTGTAACTACCACCACCTGCTCGACCCGAACATCCGCGAGCAGTTCTTTCGGTGGATCGACCGTGACCCGTCGGAAATAATCACCGTGTTCGACGAGGCACACAACGTCGAGGACGCGGCCCGCAAGCACGCCTCGCGAGCGCTCACGGAGAATACGCTCGAATCCGCGCTCGAAGAGCTTTCCGAGAGCGACGACTCCCGTGCGGACGCGGCCGAGAACGTGATCGGTGCGTTCCGAGCGGCACTCATCGACACCTACGACGAGGCGCTCGGGTTCGGCGCACGCGAGGGGGTTGGAGAGAGCTGGGAGGACGTTTCGATCGCCAACGACGACCGGCGCGACGACCTCACGCTCGCGTTCCTCGATCGGTACGAGGGCCGCGGCATCGACACCGAAGCGGAGCTTGCCGTCCAACTCGGACAGGCACTCGACGAGGAGTATGAGCGACAGTACCGGGAGGGAGAGACCACGAGCCGGAAAGAGTCGGGAACGCTCCAAGCTGCCCGGTTCGTCTCGACGTGGATGGACGAGGGGGCGGCGATGGGCCAGTACCCCGTCGTCTCGGTGCGCCGCGACGGCGGCACGGACGAGGTGTACGGACGTGCGGAGCTGTACACCTGTATTCCCCGTTCGGTCACCTCGGCACTGTTCGACGAGGTGGCGGCCTCCGTACTGATGAGCGCGACGCTCCGCCCGTTCGACGTGACGGAGGACGTGCTCGGGTTGGAGGACGTCGCCACGCTCGCGTACGGGATGGCGTATCCCGAGGAGAACCGACGGACGTTCGCGGTCGACACCCCCCCGCTTTTCGCCTCTGAGCGCAACGACCCGGAGACACAGGCGGCGGTCGGGGGGCTCCTCCGCGACGCGATCCGATTCACTCCGGGCAACACGCTCGCCTTCTTCCCGTCATACAGCGAGGCCGAGCGGTACTATGAGCGACTCGGCGGGGAAACGGGAGTCGGCAGCTCCGAGCTCGGAGAGCTGTACCTCGACGGCTCCGGCGAGGACGAGGAGGAGCTTCGACGGGAGTTCACCACGAGCGAGAACGCCACGCTGTTCACCTCGCTGTGGGGAACCCTTGCCGAGGGAGTGAGCTTCGACGGCGACGACGCGAGAACGGTCGTCGTCGTGGGCGTGCCGTACCCGCATCTCTCCGACCGAACGGAAGCGGTTCAAGAGGCGTACGACAGAGCGTTTGCCGACCGCGACCGGACGAGGGATCCCGGATGGGCGTACGCGGTCGAGATCCCGACGATCCGGAAGACGAGACAGGCGATCGGCCGGGTCGTCCGCGGGCCCGACGAATACGGCGTCAGGATCCTCGCGGATCGCCGATACACGACGGCCGACATGGGAAAGTACTCCGTCCGGAACGCGTTCCCACCGGAGGAACGTGAGGAGCTACTCGATATCGACCCGACGAAGCTCAAGTTCGCGATGTTGAACTTCTACGCCGATCACGACGCCTACGACGGCCCGCCGCCGGAGCCGTGAGTGGGGCGATCGTGACCGTGCCGATCACGAGGGCGCGGTCGAGAGGAGGAACACCGTCCCGCCGACCACGACGCCGAGGAGAACGGTGATGACGACGTGAACGACCGTCATCGTGGCTATCGCCCGCAGTGGCTCCTCGTCGTAGCTCCAGCGGAACATGGCCGCGTCGAGCGCGAGTGCGACCGGCACCGTCAGAGCGGCGGGAACGGAGAACGCTCCGCCGACGACGCCCACCACCGCGGGAAGCGGGCCGACGTACAGTGCGCGACGCGGGTCGACCGAACCGAGGACGTTGCGGGCGGCGAGGTGTGCGGTGACGGAGAGGAACAGCGCGAACAGGACGGTGGTCCCCAGCACCGCGGCGGGTGTCACCGTCTGTGCGGGCAGGACGAGCATGCCCGACGCTAGGCGGCGAAGAATAAAAGGGGCCACGAGATCGCCCGGTCATGGCCGATGGACGCGACCGCCGCGATAGACGCGACCGTCGTCGACGCGATCAGCATTTTCGAGGTGGAGCCCCCGACCTCAAGGAGCGAACGGAGTGAGCGAGTAGGTCGGGGAGGAAACCGACATGGGACGACACAACCGCCACACCCCGACCG
>NZ_JAGGKQ010000026.1 GCF_017873815.1 Halorubrum alkaliphilum
GGCATCGAGTCGAGCTACCGATTAGCCAAGCAGAGCCTCGCATTCACCAGTTCTCAGGACGCTGGGCTACGGCTGGTGATGTTTGTGGTGAGCCTACTGCTCCAGAATAGCTGGCGGTATCTACACTGGCGGTACGTGGCGGCGCCCCGCCGCGGGGGGCGCCGCCTCTGGCAGTGGTCGTTCACGGAGTTCTGTGAGATGGTGTTGCGGGCCGCTTGGACAGCGCTTGGTGTGCGTAGGACTGTTCCAGCGAACCAACCACTCGACGACCGGTTCTTCCGGTAGCTGTCCACCGGTCCGGACAGCAGTCGTGAGTGGCGACGCTGTCGCGTCAGCGGCGGTCCGCCGCCGACAGCGACGGTCCATCCCGAAGATTACGCTTACCAGCGCTTCGAAGACACTCCAAGACCAGTTCGATCTGATCCGCCGCCATCAGACCAGATCACGCGCCTGTCGATGTGATCGACTGATACTTCCTCGACTCCCATATGTCTGGGACATCGGACAGTATCATGATGTTGCTATCAGCTTGATCAGTGGTGAACTAGTCTCAGCGTCCTCCACAGTTACCACCTACGGCACATTTCAGGGATTACTCTACGTCTTCTTCCCGGCAGAACCGGTGACCGCAGCGGTGTTCAACGGTCTCTTCGCCGTGCTGGTGTACATCCCGGTCGCCTATCTCTATCGGTCGCTCTACCCGTGGATGTCAGAACACAACTACGGAGTGATGGCACTGATTCTCTATCTCCCGCTCCCGTTCCTCTTTTTCAGTCTCCCGATGCGAGACGCGCTCTCGGCGTTCAGTTTCCTCTCGTTCCTCGCGCTCGGAGTGTACGCACTTCAAGAACGTGACGTTGCGATGGGGCTAACGATAGTCCCCTTGTGGGCGATGGTTTTCCTGTTACGGCCCGAACTCGGCCTCGTCGGTCTCCTCGGATTCGGTGCCGCAGGGAGCGTCGATCTCATCCGGGTACTCGACATAGAGCTATCAATTCCCTCATTGGCGGTCGTCTTAGGTGGTCTCGGCGCGCTCGGGTTTGGTCTGTTCGCGGAAGTACTGTATTCCTTTGAGCGTGCAAACCGAGAACTCGCCTACCGCGCACAGGGCGGGGCAGTCTACCTCGACGGGATGCAGTACAGCTCTTGGTTCGATTTCCTGCTTGCGGCCCCGGGGCGCGTGCTCTACTTCGTATTCACGCCGTTTCCCCTCCACGTCGAATCGGTGTTTCACCTGCTCGCCTTCACCGCAGTCCCGATAGTGATCGTTCTGTTCGTCGGCGCGATCCGGTCGCTGTACGAGTGTGAGTTCGATGAGACGGTCGCGGTCCTTCTGATCGTCGTGTTCCTCGCCGGATCTGCCGGCTACGGCGCGATCAACTCCAACTTCGGGACCGGTGTTCGCCACCGAATAATCTTCGAGTTCATTCTCGTCATCGTCGCCGCGCCCGTGATCGCCCGCTGGGAGCTACTCGTCCGTGAGTGGCTCGGTGTAGTTCCACATCACCGCGACGAGCACGACGAACAGCAGCGCGAAACTCAAGAATTGGATAGTCACGTGGAGGCCCGAAGAGAGTATTCGAACGAGGCTCGCGAGTAACCCCAGACCGAGAAGCCCCACCAACACGCGCTCGTCGTTCAGTGCCCGAACCAACAGGCTGTGCTCGGCCCACTCGACGACCTGCGCTGAGACGCGATACAGGAGAGAATTTTTGATTATCTCTACCGGACTCGGCTTCATTAGGCGTTGGCAGGAGGAGCGGTTACTTATGAGTTGTTCTCGGTGATCGATTCGAGAGTACACGTCGTGCGTTCGACCGTATCGGCCCATCGATGATCGTCCACTGCGATTTGTTCCGACGCTTCACCAGAATCTTCGATCGCTTCGAAGAGGCCGTCTGCGAACGTTGTGTTCCCGTCATCCGCGACTACGTGGCCTCGCTCCCCAAGCGTCGGCGTAACTTGCTCCAGATCGCTCATCACGATCTCCAGTCCACTCGCCATCGCTTCCAACACCGTCCGCGGCACCCCCTCCGCCCGGCTCGGTAACACCAACACCTTCCCACTCCGGTACACTTTCGGCATCTCGTCGTACGGCACGTGTCCGAGGAACGTCACCGCCTCCCCGATCCCCAATTCCTCCACTTGCGCTTCCAGATCCTCTCGTAACGCGCCGTCGCCACACAGGTACAGCTCCGCATCCGGATACTCTTCGAGCACCTCCGCGAACGCCTCGATCGCGAGCCACGGCCGCTTTCCTTCTGCGAAGCGCCCGACGAACAGCACGACTGGTCCCTCGGCGTCGATCAACTCGCTCTCGGGTCCCTCGGGCGTGAACCGTTCCGTGTCGATCCCGTTGGGGACGACCTCGATCCGCGAACGCACGCCCAGCTCCCGCACGCGCTTTTTGTCCACGTCGGTGTAACAGAACACCACGTCCGCCTGGTTGAACGTCCACCGCCCGAGCGTCTTCAGGTACAGCGAGAACAGTCGCTCCGGCGCGTTCTGACTGTACAGCCCGTGGTTCGTGATCGCCAGCGGAATATCGCCGAACCGTCCCTTCAGCGCCGCGAGGTTCGTCACGAAATAGCAGTGCGAGTGCGCGTGTATCACGTCGAAGTCGTCGCCGTCCGCGTGCCAGAGGTACCGAGCCACCGCAGGCGACACGTCGTTGCCGAGCAGCGTCACGCCCGGTGAGACTCGCAGTATCGTGTACCCGTGCGTCTCCTCGATCCGCGGTAGAGACTGATCCTCCCGTGTCGTGAGCACGGTCACGTCGTGACCCATCGCGGCTTGGTCTCTCGACATCGCGTGAACGTGGTAATCCCCACCGCCTTTCGTGTCGGGATAGGTCCACGGCGCGACTCGGAGAATTCGCATTACGCACTTGTACCCGGCGCCAGCAAACAAACGTACCGGTTCAGGTTAGTCACACATCTTGTTTAACCAACAGCCGCTCACAAATGGGTTTATTGTTGGTTAAGTGTGCTCTGCTTGTATGGTGTTATTCACACCGGTTCAGAAAGTCACCGTTCAACTGTCAGTAACAGCGTCTTCGGTCGAATTATCGTGCGTGTCATCAGTTCCTTTTTCGTCAATATACTGCCAATCTTCGGTGTCTAAACGACCCTTGAGATATGCCTCACCGTCTTCTGTAATAACATAGACTCCGTTTCCAAGATGATCAACTAGTCCCTTTTCGGCTAATTTCTTACATCGCCGATCCACTTGTTGACGTGAGTATCGGATCGGACCTTCTCGCTTCATTTTGGTGGGAGACCCGGATTTATGCTCAGATAGATACTCTAGGATGCGGTCATCTGCCGCAGTCATCCAACTACCCGCATATCTCATAGGACACACTGCTATTCCCAGGTCTATATTACGGTCGGATCGCATTTCAAAAGTCTCGCAGCCACTCAGATAGTCTCCGTAATATTAATAAGACAATAGCGTGTGAGTTTAGTTACAGAACCCAAGTGACGAACCCTCGGCTCGTGAGAATTTATAGAAACCCCGACCGCGGTGCTGGAACACCCGGCCGGGACGGGTTCTGTGCGGTACCACAGAACCATGCTAATGCTGGCAACTGCGGGGCTTAAGCCCTGCGAGACGACTGACGGATCGGACGGAGAGACCACCGACTGTAGTTTGTGTGAAAACGCAGCCGACGGCCACGACGCTACCTTCGACGGTCCACTCTGTAGTACGTGTGCTGAGACACGCAACGTCAACGAGAGTATCGGGGAGGGCCACAATGTCTAGCCCCCGTCCCGAAACCGACGCCATCCACTCACTGGCCGATTTCTCAGCCACCCATCGCGATCTCCTCTGGCTACTCTCACAGACGGGTCCCAGCGAGAGCCGTTCACTCCACCACGCACTCGCCGACTACTACACAGAGGCCATCGATCACAGCCGAGTCTGTGACACCCTTGAAGACCTCATCGAACGCGACCTTGTCGCTAAACATACTGACAACACCTCCAAGTACCGACTCACTGAGTCGGCCCGCCGCGCTCTCTCTGCGCGCCAGGCGTGGCAAGCTGGCACTCACAACGCTGAAGGAGGGCACAGATGACGCGACCCACCAGCGACACGCAAACCGTAGATCGTCACCAGCTTGCGCGCATCTCACTCGACACGGACCACCCGATCTGCCAAATCTGCGGACAACCGCTCCACGAAGGCGACGACATCACCGCCTACGCCTACCGCGCGGCCGGCGAACCCGCGTACGCGATCGGCTACATCATGTGTGGATCAGATACTCACGAACACCCGACCGTCTTCACCCGCGGGGTTCGTGAGTACGTCCTCACGGGCCATATCGGGACCTGTGCGAACACTCAGACCCAATCGACGACGTACATCCTGCTGGAGCCAACGATCGTCGTCACGAGTCCCGCGACGACTACAAATCTACACGTCCACCCAGACGCTACAACACCACGGGACCCAACCCACCCGACACCACAGGAGCCCACGCCGCTTCTCACTGCGGCTCGAGAATACGCCCGCTCTGATGGTGGCGCCCCACCCGAGGGGACAGAATGATCCGGGTTGTCGTGACCCATCGACTCATCTTACGGTGATCGCTCGTGGGACCACGCCAGCCTGCGACCCGTGAGCGAGGGATCCGGCTTGTCAGCCACGAGACTACCCTCTCCACCGAGGGAATCGTCTGTACTGAAATCTCACCACGGGTAACCGAGTGGGTTCCAGACCTCCTCGACAAGCTCAAACCGCACACCGAACGGGCCATCTGCGATTCCACCACCACAGATCCGTGGCGCGCAAGCACACAGCTCCTCACAGAAACTCTGCCTGAGTGGCAGAACACCGATGAACCATGGACCGACGACATCGCTGAAGCCGTCGCGTACACCCGCGCGATCACGGCGCTTGCGCTGACCTACAGGGACACCGACGTCGACACACTGAGTACGTACCACCACCAGCGATACGACGGCCTAACCGACACGGTCACCACCATCGGCACGGGGCGTGGCCCAGTCAACGCCGACCTCGGCGCGCTCGCAAAAGGCCCGGTCGCGCTCCATCGTGAACTCGAGGATCAACCCGAAGTCCTCACACTTCTGTTGGACGGTGACACGTGGACCAGCCTCACAGACCGTCGCACGGGCGTCCGCGCACTCGCGGCGATCGCAGTGCTTGCCGACGGGTTCGACGTCAGACTCGTCGCGTCCCCGACAGTCCAACGACACCTCTCGAAACGGTATCCCCACTGGACCGAGTGTCACCTGGATCTTACTGCCAGCCGGGATCGGTCCCCCCACACCGACCACTCTACGCAGACTGCCGAGGCCGCGTGGGAGGCCATCCGTGATCTCGATACCGAACCAGGAAAGCGACGCTTGCTCGGACACCTCAACGCCGACGACACACGGAGCTACCGTGATCTCACCCACGATCACACGATCGATATCGCCGACGGGACCGTCAGCCGGTACGTCCTCGATCTCGAAACACGCGGTCTGGTTACGATCGACCGTCGCGGCCAGCACAACACCGTCCAGCTCACTGACCTGGGGCAACTCGCCGTCAAGCAGTGTCTCGACGACACTAACGCCCTCGTCCACCCGGACCAGCGCCGGCTCGATGGGCGTCTTACTGGGACCCCTCAGGAATCTACAAGTACAGTGTCGCCCCGCCGGGTGGGGTCACCACCGGAACCCACCATCGACGAACGGGTGGCGACAACCGGCGACCCAGACAGGGAAACTGATTACGTCCAGTGGCTCACTGGCCCTGAGACCAGCCCAGACCAGTTCCACGAGCGATTCAGCACCGTCGCCCATGACGATGCCATCACGCTCGTCGACGACCAACCACAATCGTTCGAGGACGGTCGGGTTACGTATCTCAGTCACACCGATACTGAAACGCTCGTCGTCCTCCAGTGGGGCGGGCCCTTAGCCACCCTAGGACGTCTCGCGGGCGCCTTACTCAGTGACAAAGCACTCTCGACAATCCTCACCCCCACACGACTCGGCCACAACTTCGAAACGATCGACGATCATCGTGATCACGACACCGCCCGTATCCTCCGCCGTGGCCACCAAGTGGGCTGGTACAGCGAGACAGAAACCACCTACCAAGCTTGGAGAGACCGGATCACGACCGTTCGAGACCGACTCCTCGCACAAGTCGCCACGCTCACAGGCAGCGACGACACAGCCGCCCGAAGCGACCTCTTCGCCGATCTTCACGGACTGATCGCCTCAGCAACCCAACTGTATCACGCAGTTGGAATCGATCTCACGACTACCATCAGAATTCCCGATACAGACGCACTCGCGCGCAACACTACACAACTCCATGACCTCTGTGAGTTCCTCGGCAAGACTGTACCTAAACAGTCCGTCTACGGGGTCCACTCAGGCTACCGCATGCTGTTCGAAGACCGGCCCGCAAAGCTGTGCCGCCGGCTCCCCTACGAGGTCGAGTCCAACACAACGCTCGATCTCACCATGTCGTGGGTACTAGCCGGCCCGACGATCACCGCGCTCCACGACGACATCACCACCGCCCTGTCGACAGAACTCTCCGAGGTGCGTAAAGCGATCGCTGAGGGAACCGAAGCCGCACCGACGCTCGAAATCCCCGTCGTCGACGCGACGACCTACCCCGCCATCCGGCGGGTGATCGACGAGATAGCGATGACCCACGACGTACAGTGGACATCCCACGAGCGACAGCGGCTCGTGCGGCTGTGTCTGCGCTCGTTCGGCCCGGCGGACACCCCAAGAGCGTGTCCGTACGACGTCGTGGAGAGCCTCCGACAAGCGCTGAACGAGTCCCACTGTCCGACCCCTGCCGACGTTGAACGTGCAGCGGCCACCCTCCCAGCCACACGCTTTCGGCCCGATCTCACGCCGACAGCCACCAAACTGTACGCGACGCTCCTCCAGGCAGATCAACCGCTTGGTCGCTCAGAGTTGATCGACAGAGCCGGTATCTCCGCAAGCAGCTATGACCGCCGGCTGAGCGATGTTCGCGAGCTCCCCCGAGTACATGCCGTCCAGGTGGATGGTCACCGACGGTGGATCACCGATCACGAAAGCGCAACTAGACCGCCGGCAGACATGACAAAGACACCAACGCCGCTGTTGGCGCATCGACAGACGAATCCATCCCACCGCGTCGTGAGCAGTCACCCAGACGTGTGGACGCGACAACGCACCGCCCACGCCGACACGGACCTGTTCACGCCGATAGCCACGCAGAACACCATGATTCGAGACACCACACTTCCCGTGAAGACGCATCGAAGACAGCCACCAAGAGACGACCACCGCGACGTACCGCCCGCACACCACCTCATCGACTCCCGAATGCCAGATCCACACCACCACGAAACGCTAGCATCATCCGTGACACCGACGCTCCACACGAACCAAAAAGGTGAGACACAATGACGGCTCCCACAGTCACCCTCGAAACGGACATCACACGCGATCGCCCCGCCAGCCAACAGGAGGGCTCCATCCAGGTGGGCCAAGACGAACTCGATGACTCCGTCATCACGCTCAGTTTTGGTGGGCCGTGGGGGACGACGTACGCGGATCTCACACCTGAAGAGGCCCAAGCGATCGCGACCGCCCTCGAAGACACAGCCAACAGAGCCCAACAGGAGGAGAACGCCGATGAGTGACCGAGACGAACTCCAGCAGATTCCCGGTGTAGGCGACACCGACGAGGAACCCACCGTCGATCACGATCCAACAAACGGACGGTGGCTGGAGAAGGAGTTCGCAGCCGCGCTCAAACAGTGGGGATACCGCACGGCACGCAACCAACACGTCTTCGGGCTCGAAACCGACGTGGTCGCGCGGCGAAATCCGCTACGTAATAGGCCGGACGACTTCATCGTCGCCGAGTGTAAAGACTGGCACACGACCCTTGTCGGCCGCAGCGCGGTAGCATCCATCTCCCACCGGGCCGCTCTCGCTCGCGCAATGCCCGTGCTCGTCGTGTCGTGGGGCGTGACCACCGCCGCGTGGTCTCTCGCCCAACGACTTGATGTCCGGATCGTCACCATCGACGACCTCACCAAGGAGTCACTTCCACCACTGACCGAGCACCGGCCGCCGAGAGGCACGTTCCGCACCCGTCGAGAGCCCTGTGTGAGTGAACTCCGGAGTGACATGCCGCAGTTGTTGAGACGACGAAGCGACCTCGACATCGAGGCACCGGTATTCTACGCTGGGGGCAGTGGTCCGTGTTACGTCCCTGATCGGTCGGGCAACGACGAGTACGTCGACGCCTACGGCAGCGACTATGACTTCGGCAAAGATAGCAAATATTAGTTATTTCTAAGAAAGTATTTTATCGGTGGAGCCTGTAGTCGCTGATACACATGACCACAACTGACGCTCCCCACGATCTGTGGGAGGGAGACGTGAATGAGGCTGCCATTGAAGAGTGGAAGGCGGATACAACCACGTTCGACCGCATTCGCCACGTCAGTGACGTCACCACCGAGCCACAAGCCGTCAGTACAATAGCCGAACGAGCACATGTGAGTGAACCAACTGCGCGAAAATACCTCTCTATACTGGCGGAAACTGGCCGGGTCAAAATAATCAACACAGAGTCTGGAACTCGGTATATGCGCGCTCCCCAGATGCTGGCAATGAAGCGTATCGCAGCGATTCATCGCGAACATACCAAAAGCGAAATCCGAGACTCGATTCGAGACCTCAAGACGGAACTGAACAGCTTTCGAGAGCAGTACGGCGTTGTAGACGTCGACGAACTCTCTCTTAAGTTGGAACCCGGCGACAATGGCTGGCGAGATGTCACCCGCTGGCAACAGATCGAACAAAATCTCGAGATTGCACAGGCGGCGCTCTCACTCTACGACTTCGATCCTGACGACAGCCACGCTGCTGCGGCTCGTGTTGCTGACACCAGGCGTGTTATCGGATCGGATGAGTACGGAGCACTCGGCGATGAAAGCGAGCAATCCACGGCGTAGATGGAGCCTGATACAGATGTCGAGGGAGAAGTCAGACCACTAGATGAGACCGCGTTAGAGCAGATTCGAGACGAGTTCACAACGCTGGACGGGCTTGTCATCGAAGCGGGGTTCGACAGTCTACTGGACCCGACGAAACTCGTCGTACGACTCGATGACGGCATCGGAGGTGCGGACTCATGTCGATTTGATCTTCGATGGTACCAAACAGGATACTACAATTTTCACCATACCGACGAGCAGGATGTTAATTTCCGATTTGACTACCATCCCAAACCGGACGCTCCGAACAAGCATTTTCATGCTCCACCCGAAGCACTGTCAGAGCGTCCGCAACGCTCCTGTATCACTACAATAGAGCCCAGACTGGTGACCCGTGCAGTACATTTTCTCTGGCGGCGTGCATACGAGGAGAGTTCGCTTACACAATTGAACGAAGCGGAAAATCCGCCCTAAGATTCTCCCGAACGGTTGCCGCGGATCGCTCGTCGATCTGCCACTCCATGCCGCGGCGGTTGCCCCTCACCGAGCATCATTCGTCCGAGCGATGCCCGTGCTTGTCGTCGCATGAGGCGTGACCACCGCATGTGATACCTCGTGCAACTGCTCAACGCGCGGATCATCACCATCGACGACCTCACCACAGAGTCGCTCCGTCCACTCACGGAGCATCGACCGCCAAGGGGAACGTTCCGCACCCGTCGAGAGCCGCGCGTGAGCGAACTCCAGGATGACGTTCCGCTACTGTTGGACCGACGAAGTGATCTCTATATCGAGGCGCCAGTGTTCTACGGCAGTGGTGGGAAGGGCCCGTGTTACGTGCCGGACCGAACGGGCAACGATGAGTACGTCAGTGCTTACGACAGCGATTACGACTTCGTGTGAGACCGGCGCTTCCTTGCACACAGACATCAGTCGATATCGTTTCTCCCGGGAGAAACTGTTATGTGTCACACTGTATTATAGTGTATACATGCCATCAATCAGTGCCCGGGTTCCCGATGATGATGAAGACGAGCTTGAAGCGGTGAGTGAGCTATTAGAGGAAGACAAGAGTACAGTCATTCGCAAAGCACTCTCGGAGGGTCTCTCATCGATCCGTCGACGTGTCGCTATTGAACGATACCAAAGTGGTGAACTCTCGGTTAACGAGGCGGCTCGACTTGCCGGTGTAAGTCTCGCAGAGTGGCTCGAGATCGCCCGTGAACACAATCTCACAACCCAACTGTCTCCAGAAGATATCGAATCTGACGCTGCTGCTGCGCGTGAACTGTGACACGAATTTTCCTCGATGCAACAACGCTCATCGCACTCGGTACCGTCGGTGAACTCGAACACCTTACAGGCTTTACTGGTGAGCTTGTTGTCCTTCCCACAGTCCAATCTGAAATTACAACGGAACCCGCTCAGACAAATCTGAGCCGGTTTATCGATCAGTATGCGGTTGAGACGACCGATCCAGCTGCTCAAGACCGAGTTCAGCAAGCCAAAGAAGTCCTTGGTGAAAAAGAACAGAATGGAGATGTCTCTCTGATTGCTGCTGTCTTGGCCTATACTGCTGAGGACCGACCGGTCGGCGTTGTCTCAGATGACCAGCGTGTTCGGACCACGGCCCGCGGGCTTGGCGCGACAGTCACTGGGACAGTTGGTGTTATTATCCGGGCTGTGGAGGAAGGACTGGATCGGGAGGAAGCGTATAATCTCGTAAGGCGGATTGACTCACACGGTCTCCATATGACTGCGAGCCTTCGGGAAAAAGCCTACTCGCTCGTTGATGACGCCGCTGAATCGACATCGTGAACACTTGTTGACATCCTCACCGCCCTGAACGGGGAGGATGTCAAAGCCCAGTGGTGCCGTGTGTCGACGACAGAGGGGAAACGACAATGGCAGGGAACACCGAGGGGTCACACCACCATCGGTGCCATGACTTATCGAAGTCGATACCGATCACGACCCCACAAACGGACGGTGGCTCGAAGCAGAGTTCGCAGACGCACTCGAACAGTGGGGGTACCTCACCGCCCACAACAAACCGACGTCATCGCGCGGCGAATTCCCCTGCGTGGCGAGCCAGACGACTTCATCGCCGCCGAGTGTAAAGACTGGCACACCACCCTTGTCGGACGTCAAGCCGTCGCGTCTATCTCCCACCGGGCCGCACTCGCTCGCGCAATGCCGGTCCTTGTTGTGGCGTGGGGCGTGACCACTCCCGCGTGGTCTCTCGCCCAGCTGCTCGATGTGCGGATCGTCACCATCGACGACCTCACCACAGAGTCGCTCCCACCACTCACGAAGCATCGACCACCCAGGGGAACGTTCCGCACTCGTCGAGAACCACGAGTGAGTGAACTCCGGAGTGACATGCCGCAGTTGTTGAGACGACGGAGTGACCTCGACATCGAGGCGCCGGTGTTCTACGCTGGTGGAGAAGGTCCGTGTTACGTGCCGGATCGAGCGGGCAACCACGAGTACGTCGACGCTCTCGACACTGACTACGAGCTCGGTTGACATCCTCCCCGCGCTGAAGCGCGAGGATTCCCACGGCACCGCACCGCTGGGTTGGGATATTGTGGTTTACGACGTTACCTGTTCTTGAGGTGCAAACACACCAGTTTCCTTGTCAAACAAGAACGTCGATGGCTGTGCCAACCAGCCGTTACTCCTATCACCGCCATCCGTGGCGGGACTCGGAGATACTTTCTGCCGAATGTTCTCAGCACCGTTCACGTCCGCGTTCGCCACTGTCCCGCACTCATCGCAGACATACAGTCCGCGTTCAACACGGTTTGCGTCACGCTTCCGACCACAGCACGAACACGACTTCGAGGTATCCCGCTCAGACACTTGTTCAACCGTGATACCTTCCATTTCGGCTTTGTATTCGAGAAGGTCTGTGAAACGGTCGAACGCCCACGAGTGCAGGTCAAGATTCCCGTGTATGCCCCAGTCCTTTGACTCGGCGTTCTCCTCATCCTCACGGATGCCGGAGAGATCTCCCACCATGATAGTTCCAACTTCCTCGTCAACACACCGCTGGACGATATGTTTCGAGAGTGTGTGGAAGTAGTGGGTACGGCGAGCCGACTTCTTCTGGTTCAGCCGGGTGGCCTGATCGGAATTCGAGTCGTCACACCGAGCGATTCGCTTGCTGAAGTAGTAGTCGTCCTGTTTCAAGCAGTTCAGCGGGTACAGCTCGCTGTGACCGTCTTCATACGCGAGCGCGGCAAAGTTGTTAATACCGAGATCAACACCCACCGTCTTCTCACCGGGGGCTTCATCCACGTCGATCTCGACCTTACAGACGAAGTGTAGTTCCCATTCGTCGCCCGTCCACACGATCTTGGCTTGTTGGACGTTCTCCACGGCGGAGAGGTCAACGTCGGGGCGAGTTTGGTACTTACACAGGACAAAATCCGACCAGTACTCTTTCAGGTTCGATCCTTTTGAGAGTCGGACGCGGTTGTACTGGGTGTCGAGTTTGAAGCCAGCGGCTTTGAACGTGACTGTGGAACGCGGGTGTTCGTCGACGTGTTTACGGTAGCCGGGCGGGTTCGCTCTCGTGTCTCCGTTACGTCGTTTGCCGTACCAGCCGTTGAACGCCTCAGCGAGTTCTTGAAGGACTC
The DNA here is from genome assembly GCF_017873815.1 of Halorubrum alkaliphilum. Lineage (GTDB taxonomy): Archaea > Halobacteriota > Halobacteria > Halobacteriales > Haloferacaceae > Halorubrum > Halorubrum alkaliphilum. Next base: position 12,631 of record NZ_JAGGKQ010000026.1, read on the forward strand.
GCTGACTTGACTGCGAATGCAGGTCAGCATAGCGTTCGTGGGTTTTGAGGTACGTGGTGAGTTCGTTGTGGTTCGGGATGTGATCGATTTCATCCCAGATCCGACTGCATGTCCACCGTCCGACGTTCCAGAGCTTACTGGCTGCGAACCCGAGCGAATCAAGGTCGTCTTGTACCCGAGACTGGTTCCGTATGGAAGCAGTATAGGTGCGGGTAACGACCTGTTTCGCCATACGTAACCTATGTAGACCAATTATCTTGAAGCTGTGTATTTGCTCAGCGTGGAATATCCAGCCGTGCCATCGAACGGTGGACTGTGAAGGGTAGTGTCGGATTCATCCCCGCGCTAAAGCGCGAGGCTTTCTCCTCGATTCTCCGTAAGAGCGGACGCTGGGGAGGTCACACCTCATCGGTGCCATAGACTTATTTAATTGTAATACTATCGTACTACTATGAAGTACGCAAGTGTCAGTGTCAAATTCCCGGTTGAGCTGGACACTGAGATTGAGCGGTTCCTTGATGAGACGGGTATTTACACCAATAAAAGCGAGTTCATCAAGGAAGCCTGCCGGTCGCATCTTCGCGAACTTAATGACGACGCAGCAATCACCGCGCTTCGGCTAGAGCAACTACTCGCACAGGCTGAGCAGAGCCACCAATCAGATACCGAGATCGACGCCGATCTCACAGCACTCGGCGAGAAAGTCGATGCAGACGAGCTTGAACGGGCCGTCGAAGAGGCCCGTGAGGAGACGGCCACACAAGTGTACGGATCTGATTCGTGAAGATCCTTGACACGAATCTGTGGGTATTCGGGACACTACGAACCAACGAACGGGCAACCGAATTGCTCACCGCAATCGATCGCGGTGAGACAACATCGGCGATTAGCGCGTACATGCTCCAAGAGGCGTTAGTCGCATTCGATCGCACGAAGGGCCTCTCTGCGACAGAACGAGACGCTGTCAAAACCAGTTTTGTGACACGACTCACCCGGATGACGGGCCTCATCGAAGCGCCATCAAGTCGTGATGCGAGCGATGCGCTCCTTCGAGAGCAACGGTCGGCGCCCACAGTACGAACACTGGCTTGCGTCTGTGGGGTCCAGCCGAAAGACGTTCCAATCCTTGTGTTAGCGTTTGAGCATCGTGACCGCCAACCAACTATTTTGACGAACGACGAGTCCTTCGCAGAATTTGAGCCGGCAGCACACTCGCTTCCTGAGATCACGATCACGCACGTTTCGTAACGGTCGGGTCACATAATCAGAGAAGGGCTACTACGAGTCGTTCTCGTTATCGTCCGCGAAAGCATCGATATCGGCGGAATTCTTTTGTGACGATATGGCGTGCTCTTATGATTGACATCCTCCCCGCCCTGAAGGGCGAGGATTCCCGACCGCGTTGGGATATTACGGTTCGCGGTTCACGACCTGTTCTCGTGGGGCGAAAACGCCCTCACTACGGTCGAACAGGTGAACCGCTGGCTGTGCCAACCAGCCGTTATCCCTATCTCCGCCATCCGTGGCGAGACTCGGGAGTACCTTTTGTCGAATGTTCTCAGCACCATTCACGTCCGCGTTCGCTACTGTACCACACTCATCGCAGACATACAGGCCACGTTCGACACGCTGACTGTCATCTGTATGGTCGCACGCCGAACACGACTTCGATGTATCGCGTTCCGACACCAACTCCACGTCGATGCCTTCGGCTTCCGCCTTGTACTCGAGTAGCGTTGTGAAGCGGTCGAAAGCCCACCCGTGCAAGTCGAGATTGCCGTGGTCGCCCCAATTCCGAGAATCACCGTTCTCGTCGTCTTCTCGGATGCCGTCGAGATCGCCAACGACAAGCGTTCCGACGCCTCGTTCGACACACTCCTCCACGAGTGCTTTCGAGAGTGCGTGCAAGAAGTGCGTCCGACGGCCCGTTCGTTTGCGGTCGAGGCGAGTGGCTTCACGGGACGAAGAATCGTCGCACTTTGCTTTCTTCTTCGTGAAGTAGTATTCGTCCTCTTTGAGTGCGCCACCGGGATACAACACGGATTCACCGCCGAAGGAGACGGCCGCAAAGTTGCATATCCCGAGGTCAACACCAGCCACCTCGTCTCCCGGCGGTTCCGGGTCGATGGTGGTGCGACAGACGAATTGTAGTCGCCACTCGTCGCGTTTGTAGACGGCGCGAACCTGCTGAATGTCCCACTCGGTCAGATCAACATCCGGGCGAGTCTGGTACTCGCATAGGATGAAGTCTGACCGGTGTTCTTTGAGGTTCCGGCCTTTTGAGAGGCGGACGCGGGTGAACTGTGCGTCGTGCTTGAAGCCAGCCGCTTTGAACGACACAGTTGAACGCGGGTGGGAGTCTCCGTTTTTCCGGTAGCCGGGCGGTCGGGCACGGTCGTCGCCGTTCCGACGCTTACCGAACCAGCCGTTGAACGCTTCAGCGAGTTCTTCGAGAACGCGCTGACTGGATTGAGAATGCAAGTCCGTATAGCGTTCGTGGCTTTTGAGTTCGGCTTTGAGTTCCCCGTCATCGGGTATCTCGCCCGTTTCGTCCCACTGTTCTTGTGCGTAGTAGCGACCGACGTTCCAGAGTTTTGAGGCGGCCCATCCGAGCTGATCGAGGTCGCCACGAACCTGTCGCTGGTTCGTGATCGTGGCCTCGAAGGTTCGGATGGTTCGACTCATTTTCTGGCTTCATAACTGGTTATGAACGATGTTCTGTTAATAGTGTCGGTTAGCGTGGAATATCCCGCCTTGCTACCGACGGTGGATTGTGTAGGAGTTGTCGGCTGTATCCCCGCCCTGAAGGGCGGGGTTTTAGCCTTGTAACTTCCATAACCCAGTCACCCACATACGAGACGTACGCCCGCCATCGATCACGAAGCAAGCAGCGTCTCACGGCTGATTCGAGTATGAATTCATGGAACGAACACCATAGCAAAGGTCGAACGACGCCGTCGAGAGCTTCAGGAAGCCGCGGACGACGATCCGATCATCACTCGACTGCGACGCTCAGACCGCGTCGGATGGGTCCGCTTTGGCCGCGCTCTCCTCGGCCGCGCTCTCCTCTGTCGCGCCCTCGTCGCTCCGGTCGTCGAGGATCTCGGCGAAGCCGTAGGTGGGGTTCGTGTGCTGGACCTCCACCTCGACCTCGTCGTCGACGTCGGAGCCGGGGACGATGAGGACGTACCCCTCGCCGACGCGGGCGATCCCGTCGCCCTGCTGGCCCATGTCGTCGATCCGGACGGTGAGACGCTCGCCGACCGACACCGGCTGGTCCGTCTGGTCGGGCCCGTCGGTCCGGCCGGAGCCGGCGGCGTCGGCGGAGCCGGTCGCGTCGGCGGAGCCGGTCGTCGACTCGTCGGGCGAGCCCTCCTCGAGCAGGTCGACGGTCACCTGGCAGACGTCGCCGGGGGACAGCGATCCGAGTTCGATCTCGCGGGACGGTATCTCAACAACGTAGCGGTCACCAACACGTTCGAGACGCGCCGTGTACTTACACGACGGTGAATCAGCAGTCATTATAATCCGCCTGCACGTACCGGCGGTCCGCTCCTAATACCTTCGAAACGCGCCTGCCCGCCGCCGTTGGTGGGTCGTCGGTGGCGTGGGTCGTCGGTGGCGTGGGTCGTCGGTGGCGTCCGTGGTCGGTGTGATCGGGAGTCGGCACTCGGGGATCGGTGTGGTCGGTGGTCGATGTGATCGGGAGTCGGTGGGTAGTACGGTTTCGTGAGAAGGGTCCGTGGTCCGGTCAGGTGGTCACTACGTCTATCTTGACGGTGTCGGCGTCGGAGTCCTCGCGCTCCGCGTCGGCCGAGGGCTCGTCGGCATCACTCGCCGCGCTCGCGGGCGCAGCCAGCAGAGACGCGCCCGCGATGGCGAGGAGGTCTCGTCGCTTCATGGAAGATGGGTTTTTCCGATGTGATAAACACTTTGTGGTTAACGACGTCGCAACTGCCCCCGATTCTCCCGCTTCGTCCGACTCACATCCGACGTGCGTCCGACGCCGGAGCGTCGGCGGGCCGCCGACGCGTCGGTCCGTCGATTCGTCAGTTCGTCGATTCGTCAGTCCGTCGATGGGAGTGGCCCGGGCGGTCGCGTGGACGGCCGATACGGTTATCTCGTCACCGCGCGTACGGGGGTCGAGATGGTGCGAACGCTCGTGACGGACGCGGAGCTTCTGTGGGTGCTGGAGTCGTTCGGGCGCGAGCGGCGGGCGACGGCGTCGGCGCTGGCCGAGCTGCTGCCGCTGGCGCCGACGTCGGTGGGCGTGCGCCTGCGGAGCCTGGAGCGCCGGGGGTACGCGACGCGGTCGGCGTCGCGCGGGCCGGTGGCGGCGAGGTGGTCGGTCACGGAGCGCGGGCGGGGGCTGGTCGCGGAGGCGGGGCTGCCGCCGGTCGCGGAGACGGATCTGGACGCGCGGTTCGCGGGGCGGGAGGCGACGATCGACCCGCGGACGGTGCTCGCGGCGGTCGCGGAGCTGGGCGGTGCGGAGGCGGAGCTGGGCGGTGCGTCGGCGGAGCGGGGCGGCTGGGTGCGGTCGAGTGCGGTGTACGCGGCGCTGCCGTACTCGGCGGGGGCGATCCGGCGGCGGCTGCTGGCGTTGCGCGCGGCGGGGCTGGTCGAGCGGGACGCCGAGGGGCGGACCCATCGCTGGCGCGTGACGGACGCGGGGCGCGTGCGGCGCGCGAGCGCGGGGGTCGCGAGCGCGCGGCTCGCGGGCGTGGGGGCCGCGGGCACGGGGGTCGCGCGCGAGGCGCGTGCGGGGTCACTGGGTAGTTTCGGTCGGGATCTGGGTACTCCCGGTCGGGATCCGTCGGTCGAGGACGACGGGGTCGGCTCGCGGGGCGGGAAGGCGGTCTGAGTCGGGGTTTTAGTCGGCAACTACTCCGTGGGGGGCGGACGTATGGAGTTGTTTATCTGGTGGACGTGTTCGGCTGGTGATGTGCGTCGGGCGGGATCGGCTCGCGGATCGTCGGGGTCGGGGTCGGGCGATATTTCCGAATACTGTCGAGTAACCAAGGATTAATATGGACTCGTGAGGATCGATCTGACACACACGTGCATGCGTGTGTTGTTCTTAACGACTCATGAACGGCACAGGAGTTGCAGTGGGTTGCAGAACGATCGGTAATAGTCTACCGTTACCTATAAGTAATGGACCTTTGAATAGGGGAAACGTAGCGTGAGTAAGTGCTACGCGGTGACACCCACGGATCACGAGACACCATGAGACCGTTATGAGTCAGGCGATGACAGAGAACAACAGTACAGACGACACTGCCCGGACCACGATCGAGGTAGACCGCGAGGTCTGGCGGAAGGTCCGTGCAGAGGCAGTCGGCGAGGGCAAGAACATCTCGGAGAAGCTCGAGGAGATACTCCGCGAGTACTTCGAGGACGATGCCTGAGATCACACAGATGCAATCGAAAACACACGACCGGAACGACCGGTACGACGGAGGCGTAGAGTTATGACAGGTAACAGTGATGCGGGAGCGGCCAGCCCGCAGGAGGTGAGAGCATGAGTGGTCGGAAGCAGAAGATTCGTGCAGCTTTCCTCTCGATGATCATGGTACTGTCTGTAGTTGCCATGGCAGGAGCATTTGCTGGAAGTGCTGCTGCGACACCACAAAATGTTGATCTTGTTGATGTTGATCCTGATGAGGTTGTCCAGGATCAAACAGTTGATCACGAAATTGAAACCTTTGCAGATGAGATTGATGTTGATACCGGTGAGGTCGCCAGTAGTATTGACGTAAGAATTGAAGTTACACTTAGTGATGGAGAATTCGACTCAGCGCCTGCCGAGGAAGATGTTACGCTGACAAGTGGGGGAGATACTGTAGAAGGCACCGATGCTGCAGTTGACGACATTAGCCTACAGGCCGGTGAAAGTACACTCCGCGTTGATTATGACTCCGATGTAAGCGGTGGTGACATTACTGGCGGCTCCGAGGACATCACTCTGACTGTTGACTCTGTAGATATAGATCACGCAGATAACACCGATGACGTTGACATCACCGTCTCATACGAAGATAATGATGGTCCATCCGACCAGGTATTTGTCGGTGCTATTAATGTCTTAGCCAATGATGGTGTGTCGATCGATAACGCAGGCACTCCTGCGGACATTGCAGCTGGTGACGATGATGTGACTCAAGACCTCGCTGCGGAGGAAGATATTGAGATCACCGTTCCCGAAGATGGCGACCGCACGCAGGTTCGGTACGACCTCAACACGCTCACTGACCTCGGTGTAGATATCAGCGAGGCCGAGCTTGGTGACTACTCTGCTACCGGTGACACGATCATCGACTCGAACGTTGACGAGGACGACGAGACACTCCGTTTCGTTGTCGAACAGGATGGTAGCGAAATAGAGTTCTCACAGCTCGAACTGGACGGTCTTGACACGAGTGACGTGAGCACTCAGACTGGACTCGATTACCGTGTCACGATCGACTACCAGAACCTTGACGTCTTCGCAGACTTCGACACTGATGACGTCGCTCGGACTGGTACGTTCAACCTCGCGTTCATCGAGGTTGAAAACCTTGCTCAAGAGGATCGTGAAGTCTTCACGAATGTGAATGATGCACTCACGAGCAACCTGCACGATAACGACGAGGACGTCGTCATACGCTTCGCGGGCGGTACCTACGAGTTCAGTGGTGAAACGATCGGTGCTGACAACGATCAACTCGAAATCCGTCCGGTTGAGAATGACGACGTGACGTTCCTCACCGATGAGGGAGCGCCTGATACGACGTTCGACGTTGATGCTGAAGATGTAACAATCTTCAACGTCACATTCGACCAGAACGAGGAAACCGAGATCGCGCTCAACCTCCTTGACGAGGCTGATCTAAGCGTTGAGGACAGCACCTTCGAGGGTATGGATGGCAGCGAAGACTACATCGTGTCCCAGGAAGGTGCTGATCTTGACATTGATGGGAGTACTTTTGAGGGCGAGGATGAAGCTGAATCCGCAGTCTCCGTCGGTACAACCGGCGATGAGGGCTCTCTGAGTGTCACTGACAGCACGCTGAACGAGACTGATACTGCACTCGATCTGTCCGAAGATCTCAGTGACATTGACGCTATTACCGTCGAGAACAACGAGTTCAACGCAAACGACTTCCATATCGATGACGACGGTGACAACATCGACCTCGATGCTGCCTTCGACGACAACACGTTCGATCAGTACGTCATCGTCGAAGATATCGCTGATGAAATAATCGACGGTATCTACGGCGACCTTGATACCGCCGTTGACGAGGACACGGCAGACGATCTCGATGAAGAGACCGTCACCATTACTGGTGAGCACGAGCTCGACGGCTCGACCATCAACATTGCGGGTAGCGCAGACGATGTAGTTATCACTTCACCCACTGATGTCGACGCTGAAGACGTCGAAATCATCGGTGATAGTGATACGGATGTTATCGTGATTGACGACGGTGTTGATGATCTTGAAGTGTCCGGGCTTACGATTCTGGCTGATGACGGTGGATCCGACGCTCGTGCAATCACGGATGGTGGCACCAACGAGATCCGCGATCTTGTCATCTCGGATAACGTGTTCGTGCTTGAAGGCGACGATGACGTTGCTGCCATTGACCTTGATCAGAGTAACGATGTCATCGACGTTGAAATTGACAGTAACACCTTCGAGCCCGAAGATGAGGGTGACGAATATGACGCGATCAACATCGACGTGCTTGAAGACGATGGTTCAGCGAGTGCTGACATCACGAACAACGTGATTGAGTCTGCGGATAACGGACTCACCACGGGCGCAATTGACGCTGATGACCTCTCGATTGAAGTTAGCGGCAACTCCCTGCTCAACGTGACTGCTGCATCCGGAGACGGTATCCAGTTCGACGTCGAAGATGGGATCGATAGTCTAGAGGTCTCGAACAACCATATCGCTGGCGACGAGGACGGCAGTGATGCGACGGGTATCGACCTTGCTCTCGACGATCAGAGTGAGGACGTCGATGTCTCGGCCAACACCGTCGTTGGTCTTGATGAAGGTACTGCGTTGGTACTGGACGATGATGAAGCCGAGCCCGCGCCGACTGTCGAGGATAACGTCTTCGACAACAACGAGGAACATATCGACTTCACGTCTGCTGAAAACGAGGTCGACGACCTACTCGAAGACAACACGTTTGAGACGATGCTGATCGTCACCGAGGAGGTTGACGACTTCGATGATGCCGTCGAAGACGGCGACCTTCGAGAGGACACGATCTTCGGCCTCCTCGCTGGTGTCGAGGGTGTCCCGTCAACTGGTGACGGCGACTACGTCTTCGTCGGTGCAGGTGAGTACGTCGAAGCTGACGATGGTGCAGAAGTTATCGACGTAACTGAATCTGAGGTCACATTCGAGAGCCTCGAAGGCGCAGAGGAAACGGGGATCGTGAATGAACACGAACAGGACACGATCGTCCTCTCCTCGGGAGCCGACGAGGTTGTCATAGATGGATTCACCTTTGACTCTCAGGACGCTGGTGACGAGGTCGACATTCTCGTCGAAGATACGAGCGTATCCGATGCGCAGATCCTGAACTCGGAATTCATCGGTCCGGGCGATGACGCGGACCGGACAGCTGTCGAGTTCAAAGGTGACGGGAGTGATACCCAGCTCAATAATTCGGCTATTGACCAGTACGAGACCGGTATTCTCGTTGATGGCCACGACGGCAGTAGCGATCTACTGATCGTCGATACCGATATCAACGGCACTGATACCGGCGTCGATGTGACTGACGTAGACGTTGACGAAGCGCTCGAAATCGTCGATGGCAGTGTCACGTACACAGACACTGGCATCGTCGCCGCTGATGACGACCAGATCACGGTGAACGGGACAGTGATCGAGGTTGAGGATGTAGGTGTCCAGATGGACGGGGCTGACCTTGACGTAGAGAATGCGGAAATCACGACCGAGGCAATTGATGGTCTCGGCGTGCACGTCAACGGTGACCACAACAACCTCGACGTGTCTGACAGCGTCGTCTACGACAACGACGTTGCTGTGCAACTGGACGACGGTGACAACCACGTTCTCGTCCGCAACCAGATCCTGAACAGCACGGAAACTGGTGTGTACATAGACGGTAGTGTTGGGGGTGAGACCCGAGTCAACTTCAACGACATCGTCGACAACGAAGTTGGCATCGAAGACAACGACGGCCTTGACGACCAAGGTGCTCTCGCCAACTGGTACGGCGACGAGACTGGTCCATCCGGCGAAGCTAGCGGTGATGAGTTCACCGGTAGCGGTGACGAAGTAGATGCTGATGTCAATGCTGAGTACTTCGTCCCGTGGCTCAACCAGTCCGTCACTGAGCTACCCGAAGACGAACTGATCGTGGTGACTGACGAGCGGAACATCTTCGCTGAGGACAATGGTTATGACTTCCCGGAAGATGATAGGGCGCAGCTCGTTGTGGCTGTGCTTGACGATGACCTCGCGGGTGACATCGATGTCAGTGAGGATCTAACTACCCTGACCGATATCGATGATGTCGACTTCGATGATGATCCAGAATATCTCGAAGATGACGAAGTCAGTGCGGACAACCCGCTGCTGGAACTCGACGCTAATGTTGATGATGACGCACCCGGTGACTACGACATTGAGGTGCTAAACACCGGAGATGCGGCAGTTAGTGATGGATTCGGCGTCCAGACGTTCATCGCCACTGCTGATGGTGTTGAAGTCACGGCCGAGTCCGATGAGGTCGTCGCTGACGGCGAGACGACGACTAACATTACGGCTCAGCTCACGGCAGATGGAGAACCTGTTGCGCAAGGCGGTGAGGAAGTCACCTTCCAGATCATCAATACTGATGAGGATGCTGGTGCAGCCCTCACAGAAACCAGCGTCGACACTGACTCGGATGGTCAGGCTGTAACTGGTCTGACGGCTGAGGAAGCTGGATTCGACATCACCGTTCGCGCAATCGCGGTGAACTCTCAGGACAGTGTCACTGTGACCTCCGTCGAGCCCACCGAGGCGAACTTCACGCTCTCGGATCTGGACGCACCGGATCAGATCGTCCAGAACGAGTCCTACGAGGTCAGCGTGAACGTCACCAACGAGGGTGACGGTGTCGGTACGCAGGACGTCGTGTACGAGCTCCAGAACGCCACCGACGACACGGTCGAGATCGACGCCACCGAAGCGGACGTCGAACTCGACGCTGGCAACTCCACGGAAGTGACCTTCGAGGTCGCTGCCGAGGACACCGACGCGCTCGAACTCGGTGACGACTACGCACACGTCTTCGAGACCGACGACGACACGCTCACGATCGAGAACGTCAGCGTCGTCGAGGAGCTCGACGACCCGCGCGCCGCCTACACCAACGAGGACGGTGTGGTCGACGGTGACGGCCTCCTCGACGCCGCCGCCGACTTCCGCCAGGACGACATCGACAGCGACCTCCTCCTGGACGTCGCTGCCGCGTTCCGCACCGACGAAGTCATCCAGTAGTCGCGTGAGCCCCCGGTCACCGCCCGGGTGACCGCGCTCACCGACCGCTCGATTCGAACCACCGCACTCCCGTGCGGCCCACCCGCTTTGCGGGCTTTTTTTATCGCGCTCATCCGACGAGCGACCGCTCCGGCGACTGCTCCGGCGACCGCTCCGGCGACCGCACCGGCGACTGCCGCCCGCCCGCGCCACGCGCCCCGGTGAGTTAAGTAGACCCACGCCGTGAGTCCGGCCATGTCATCCTGGACACGCACGCGTGTTGCGCTGGTGGTCGCCTGTGTGCTGCTGGCCGCCGCCGTCGGCCTGGCCGCACCGGCCGCCGCCGACGCTGCCCCGTCCGACGAGGACCCGATCGAATCCGTCACCCAGTCTGTCCCCGACACCGCCGACCCCGGTGACACCGTCACCGTCGAACTGACGATCGCCATCGACGGCGACATCGAGCGCCTCGACGTCGTCACGACCTTCGAGCCCGCGGTCGCCGACGTCACCGTGATCGACGACGACGGCGCGACCGTCTCCGAGGTCACCGACGCCAACGACGAACTCGTCGCCTCGTACGGCGACGTCGACGAGGTGACCCTGGAGTACGAGGTCGCGATCGCCGAGGACGCCGCCGAGGACGACACCGTCGAGCTCGTCGCCGACGTCGAGGCCGACGAGGCGTTCGAGCGCGAGGCCACCGACACGATCACCGTCGTCGACGAGACGATCGAGAACGTCACCCGAGACGTGCCCGCGGGCGCGACCGCCGGCGACACCGTCGAAGTGACGACCACCGCCGAGCTCGACGAGCCGACGACCAACGTCTCGATCACCGACCAGTTCGAGACCCCGGTCGCTGACCTGACGATCGTCGACGACGATAACGCGACCGTCTCCGAAGCCACCGACGCCAACGACGAACTGGCCGCCTCGTGGGGCGACGTCCGGAACGTCACGCTCGTCTACGAACTCACCCTCCCCGAGGACGACGTCGAGGCGGGCGACAGCTACGCGATCACCACCACGGTGGCCGCCGACGCGGAGACCACGACGGAGAGCCACGAGATCGTCATCTCCGACGTCCCCGGCGCGGTCGAGTACGCCGACCCCGACACCGGCGAAGTCGACGCGAACGGGATGCTCGACGCCGCCTCCGACTTCCGCGAACGCGACGACGTCGACGCCAACACCCTGCTCGACGCCGCCGCCGGGTTCCGCTCGGACGACCCCGTGTTCTAACCGCCACCGGACCCGCTCGCCCCCACTCCGCACCCGTCCTCCCGTTTCCGGTCCTCCATCCGTCCACGCCGGGTTCCTCCCGTCCACGCCGGGTTCCTCCCGTCCACACCGGGTTCCTCCCGTCCACACCGGGTTCTCCCCCGTCCGATCGAGCCGCCCGACGGACCGTGTGGTCGGACGTGCCGGGACGTCGTCCGGAACATAAAGGCTATGCGTTCCGATCTCGTTCCACGGATCGTGTCATCCCGTATCCGAGTCGCTTCGATCGTCGGTGCGCTTCTCCTGTTGCTGATCGTTGGAGCGCTCGCCCCCGTCGCTGTGAGTGCCGCCGACACCGGAGCCGCTGGAACCGGAGCCGCTGGAGCCGGAGCCGCTGGAACCGGTGACGTCGCGGTGAACGTCACCGTCGACGACCACGACCTCGACGGCCCCACGACGCTGTTCGTCCGGCTCGCCGAGCCCGACGACGCGGCGATCGAGGCGGCCGCCACGGCGAGTGGCCCGGCGGCGACGACCCCCGAGATCCGTCGCGCCGCCGTCGCGGACTCGCAGCGAGCCGCGGTCGACCACCTCGAAGCGACGCCACACGTGACCGTCGACCACGCGTTCTGGATCACCAACGCGCTCGTCGTCACGGTCGACGCGGACGCCGACACCGACGCCGTCGACGCCGCCCTCGAAGCCACGCCGAACGCCGAGGCGATCCACCCGAACCACGAGCTCGCGACCCTCGACGACCTGCCCGCAGTCGACGGCCACGGAACCGACGGCGTCACGACTCACGCCACGAGCCCCGTGATCGGCGCCGCGAGCCCTGCTGTCGACACCGCGGGCCCCACGCTCGACGCCGATGGCGTCGACGCGACGTACGGCGTCTCGATGGTGAACGCGCCGACCGTGTGGGAGTCTCGCACGCGCGGTTCGGGCGCGCGCGTCGCCGTCCTCGACACGGGCGTCGACGCGGACCACCCGGACATCACGCTCCGGAGCGACGACCCCGACGATCCGACGTACCCCGGCGGCTGGGCCGAGTTCGACCTCGACGGCTCCGAGGTCGAGGGCTCGGAGCCCCGGGACAGCAACGGGCACGGCACGCACGTCAGCGGCACCGTCGCCGGTGGCGACGCCAGCGGCACGGCGATCGGCGTCGCGCCCGAGGCCGAACTGATGCACGGGCTCGTGTTCCCCGACGGGTCGGCCTCGACCGCGAGCGTGATCGCGGGGATCGAGTGGGCCGTCGCCAACGACGCGGACGTCGTCTCGATGAGCCTCGGCCTCGCGACCGACGACGAGTCGGTGTACGAACCGGCGTTCGTCGAGCCGATCGAGAACGCGCGCCAGGCGGGCACGATCGTCGTCGCCGCCGCCGGCAACGACGGCGAGAACGTCACCACCTCGCCCGGCAACGTCCGGTCGGCCGTCTCCGTCGGCGCGGTCGACCCCGACCGCGAGGTCGCCGCCTTCTCCAGCGGCGAGCGCGTCGACACCGACGACGCGTGGGGCTCGGAGGCTCCCGCCGACTGGCCCGACGAGTACGTCGTTCCCGGCGTCTCCGCGCCCGGCGTTGACGTCGAGAGCGCCGCGGTCGGCGGGGGCACCCGCGAGGCCAGCGGCACGAGCATGGCGGCCCCGCACGTCGCCGGCGCGCTCGCGCTGCTCCGTGCCGACGACCCCGACCTGACGGAGCCCGCGGCGACCGCCGTGCTCCGCGAGACTGCCGTCCATCCGGACGGCTACACCACCGACCCCGACCCCCGACACGGCACCGGCGTCGTCGACGTCCACGCCGCCGCGCTCGCCGCCGAACACGGGACGTGGATCGAGGGGACGGCGACGTTCGACGGCGACCCCGCCGGCGGCGTCCGGATCGACAGCGACAGCGGGACGACGGTGACCACCGCCGCCGACGGCTCGTTCGCGCTTCCGGTCGAACCCGGGACGCGAACCCTCTCCGCGGACACCGCGACGTTCGGCACCGTCACGGAGTCGGTCGAGGCGACGGCGGGCGACCGCACGTCCGTCGAGCTCGACCTCGACCGGACCGTGACCGCCACGGTCACGACCGACCAGCCGGACACGCTCTCCAGCGGCGACGCCATGACGCTCACCGTCGACGTCGACCACCTCGACGGCTACACGGTGACGCCGACCGACGACTCGACGGTCGCCGCCGCGAACGTGTCGGTGACGGTCGACGACGAGCCGCTCCCGGTCGGCGAGACGCGTGAGTTCGACCGGTTCTCCGGCACGTTCTCGGTGACGGTGACCGTCGACGGCGAGGGGGAGCTGTCGCTCGAACACGTCTTCGACGGCTCGCCCGACCCCGTCGTTCGGACGACGGGCCCGACGACGGTGGTCGCTCCGGACACGGAGGCGTTCTCCGCGACCGACACCCGGGTCCCCGACCGGATCCCCGTTGGCGGCACCCCGCTCGTCGAGACGACGATCCGGAACGACGACGACGTGCCGCGAACGCCGGTCGTCGAGTGGTCGAGCGACGGCGATGACTGGACGACGATCGGCGGGGGCACGGAACTCGCTCCCGGCGAGCGGCTGACCGTCCGGGAGCGCGTCGCCCACGACGAACCGCCCGGAACGATGACGCATCGGGTCGCGGTGACGGAGCCGGGCACGACCGACCGGACGGTCGTCGCGACGCCGACGACCGAGCTCGTCGACGCGCCCGCCGGTCTCGACGTCACGGAGACGAACGCGTCCACACACGTGGCGGCGGGCGAGACGCTGACCACCGACGTGACCGTCGAAAACGCCGGCGGTGAGCCGTTCGACGACCTCGTGTGGGCCGAGATAGACGGGTCGGTGTACGCGGCCGAGCGCGTCGAACTCTCACCGGGCGAGTCCACGACGGTGACGCTGTCCGGCGTCGCTCCCGCCGACCGTGGCGGCTACGCCCACCGCGTCGGAACCAGCACCGACAGCCGCGAGGACCCGGTGTACGTCGACCTCTCCGAGTACGTGACCGACGACGGCCACGTTCGAGCGAACGAACTCCTCAACGCGGCCGCCGACTTCCGCGGCGGCGAGATCCGGTCGGGACTGCTCCTCGACCTCGCCGCGCTGTTCCGATCCGGCGACCCCTTCCCCGTCAGCTGAGGTCGTCCGAGTTCCGCCCCTCGTCCGGGGAAAGCGGCTCGCCGGAACCGTACGCTGCCTCGAACGCCTCACGCCGCTCGTCGCTGATCCGTCCCTCCCGACTCCATCGCGCCGCGAGCCCCAGGAGGTCGGCCGTGATCCGCTCGCCGATCAGGTCGTCGGGAGCGATCCCGTCGTTCGCCACGGTCACGGAACGCTCCTCGCGTCCGGTCGGCGTCTCGACGAAGACGTCGTACGTCCGTTCGCCGCCGGGCTTCGGAGCCTCGACCGTCAACGCCGCCGTCGTGGGACCGCCTCGCTCGACCGTCGTCGTCGCCTCCCCGGCCCCGACGGTGGCCGTCTCGGACGCCGCAGCCTCCGGGACGACCGTCACCGTCAGCTCGATCCGCTCCTGTGTCGGCCCGATATCGTCGGGACGCTCGACGCTCTCGATGGTCCAATCCGACACCGACTGCTCCTGCGTACCGTCGTCGGCGTCGGGGCCCCGATCGCTCGACGACGTGGTCGTCGCATCGGATTCCGCCGTCGTCTCCTCCTCCGCACGGTTCGCTTCCGTTTCGATCTCACCCAGTCGTTCGGCGAATTCCTCGGGGGTCAACTCGCCACGCGTGACGGCCCGTTGTGCCTCCCGTATTCGTTCCTCGATATCCATCAGTCATAGACGGTCGTCCCACCGGTAAAGGAATTGTCCCATCCGTGATGGACTCGTCTCCCGGGGCAGCGTCGACACCGCTCTCGAGCCGCGGGCGGAGCGGGTCGCCGTTCTGATGCCGCCCGTCGACGGCTCGAGGCGGCCCGCTCGCTCGATACGAAGACGGACTGCCGGCTTACGACGCCGACTCCGGATCGAAAAAGAGATCCAACTCGGACTCGTGCTCGAGTGCGTGTCCGGCGGCATCCTCGAAGTCGTGGGACGTTTCCTCGAAGTGTTCGTCGAACCCGTTTCCGTCGTCGTCGGTTCTCGTGTTGTCTCTCGGCGCTATTCCTTTCACCGTCGCGTGGCCGTCAGCGTCGCTGCCTCGAACGAACGCCCCGACTGGAATCCCCGACTGCTCGTTGGAGGGATGTACATCCCCCTGATCCAGCTTTCGCTGGAGATCGTCGATCTTGTTCTGCTTCTCGTTGACTTTGCTGTCCGGTCCCTGGCTCCGGCTTTTTGTCACGGACCAGATCGTCCGGACGTTCAGGACTTCCTCGCCGTCGATCACCTCCTTCGTGACGAGCACGTTGTCGAACTCGAACTGATCGCCGTCGATGCTCATCTCCCACTGTTTCACTGCGACGGTCCGGCCGACCGGCAGATCGTCTCTCGTGATCGGCGATCCGCTTCCCGAACGGAGCGATTTCACCACGCCGATCACGTCCTCGTTTCGGTTCATGACCCGCTGCAGGTGGTACACCTCGGCGAACTCGCCCGCGACGTTCGCGATTTCACCCGTCGTCCCGCCTCGTTGTCTCTCGAACGGGTTCTCGATGTCACTCGCCCCGCTCTGTCTGTGGTTGAAGTGGTAGTACGACCGGAGAAGTCGGTCGAAAAACGCGGCGTCGGGGGCCGCGTTCACGACGCCGGCAGCCGTCGTGGAAGCGAGCGGGCGCGGAGGGATCCCCTCTCTGTCCCGCAGTATGTCTCCCGCACGCGAGGACACGACGAACTCGTCGGGTACGTTCCGTGACGAACTGATCCGCGATCTCAGATCGCTGATACCGTTCTTCACCCGGGTACTACTCCCGGCGATCCGGCCTGCGTGGCCGACGCCTTTGCCGATGAGGAACCCGACGACGATCGTCGTCACGCCGAATCCAGCGATCCAGCCGGCCTGGAACGTGCGGTAGTTCACCGTCCCCGGCTCGAACGGATTGTCCGCCTGCTGTTTCGCGTGGAACTCCTCGACCATCATCACCACGAGCTGTTTTATCACTCCGAGATCCTCCGCCAACAGCCCGTAGAGCTCCTTCATCGCCTCGACAAACTCCGCGATGTTGATATCGAACAGGTCTCGAAGTCCCTCCAGGAAGTCCAACAGTGCGGTCGAGGCTCCTTTGACGAGGCCGTACTTGTGAACGAGTGGAACTCCGGCGTGATCTGGAATCGCCGTCCGTTCCAGGTTCCTGACGATCAGGGTGACGAACAGATTCTCCTCGGAAAGCACCTCGGGTGCCTCGTCGTCCCCCTGGTCAGTGGGTTCGGACGTGTTCAGACGCACGTCGCGGTTCAGTCCCAGTTCCACGGTTTCCGTGGTCTCAGTCCCGTCGTCAGGAGAGATGCGAACCTCGTACTCGCCGTCGGGTATCCGTTCGTCGAGCTCGAACCGGCCGGCCTCGTCGGTGCGGGCGCTCCGGTGTAGTTCCGGCAGCGACACGGTCGTCTCCGGGACGACGTGTTCGTCATCCGCATCCAGCACGACGCCGCGAACCGGCTCCGCAGGACCGAACCGTACCTCGACGGTCGCGTCGTCGGCTCCGTCGACGAACGCCGCTCGCTCGACCTCCTGATGGAGCCGGTCCGACGTCGCAATCACGGCGTACCTTCCGACATCGAGGTTCCGGAACTGGACCGCTCCGTCGACCGAAACGTTCGACGACCGATACCCTCCTTCGTCCGCCGCGACGACGACCTCCACTCCGTCGATCGGTACACCTCGTGCATCGAGCGTCCGGACGGTGAGAGATCCCGTTCGGTCACGGTCGCTGACCGCGAACACCCCTGAGACGTCTTTCCGATCCACTACGGTGTCCGGATCGCGTTCAGTGGCGGCCACTGCGATGACGTCGTACTCTCCGGTAGGATCGGTTTCATCGATCGCCAGGTCCACGTTCGAGGAGGCGATCTCTCCCCCGTCGAGCGGTACGTTATCGGTTTTCTGGCGTACTCCGCCGGAAGGACCGATGATCTCGTACTCAACCACTGCCGTGGTACGGTCATCGGCACCGTTCTCGAGCTCGGCGGTGACCGTCGCGGTGTCTCCCGGTCGGTACGTGTACTCCTCGGCGGATATCGATCCGAACTCGACGGCAGCGATGTCGGTAACGTGTATCGTCTCCGAACGACTGTTCGAGTGGCGTCCACGCTCTTCGATCACGTCAGTGAAATCGACGACGGCCTCGACGGGTGTGCTTCCAGTCACTGCCGACCAGTCGCCGAGAGAGATGGATCGCGTTTCGTCGGGTGCTAGTCGCCCCACGTCCCACTCACGGAACGTTTCCGCTCCAGCCTCGAGTTGCACGCCGAAATCGGCCGCCGCAGCAGCCCCCTCGTTGCTGATGGTGATGGTAAAGCTCACGTCGTCACCACCGGTTGGCGACGACGGCGTCCATTCGATATCATCGACGGTGAGGTCCGGGAAGTCCGACTCGGTGTACTCGGCCGTGAGGCTCCTGTCGCCGTCCATCGTCACCGTGATCCTCTCGTCGCTCGCGCGTCCCGACGGAACGTCTCCATGCCACCGGTCGAACTCGTGATCGTCGTCGGATTCAGCGGCGATCTCGACCTCCATCCCTTCATCGTAACTCTCGGTGATCCCGGTCGTCACCGTTCCCGGCGGCGTCACGTGGACTGCACCACCGACGGTCGTCTCTATTGACAACTCGTGTTCCACCGGTTCTTCGGCTACCTCGAAGGCGTCCGTCGTCCGTTCGTCGTCCAGCCGCGTATGCAGCGTGTCGCGATCGGACTCCTCCCAGATCGCAACGACGGCGTCGTAACGTCCCGCAGGAGCGGCCGTCTCGACGGTCCAGTTCAGATCGATAGTCGTCGACTCCCCGGCACCCAACGTTACCGGTCTTCCCGTTCGGTCGTCGTTGGTGTATTCGGTGTCGGACGGGTCGTACACCGAGTACCCGACGAAGAAGGTGTGTTCGACGGTTCCCGTGTTCTCGACGCGCGCGGTCGTGGTGACGGTCTCATCCTCGTGGTAGGTTCCCGACGCGGGACTGCTCCAGCGGACCGCACCGTCGATATCCTCCTCCAGCTCGAACGTCGCTGACAGTGAATGGGCTCGGCTCATCGTCACCGTCATCGTTCGATCCGTCTCGGAGCCAAACGGCACGTCGCCGGTCCATCGGTCGAACTCGTAGTCGGAGTCCGGGAACGCTGTCAGTTCGACCGTCGTTCCCTCGTCGTACGTGTCCGTCCAGTCGTTCGTGCTGACACCCGGGGGGTCGACGCCGATCGATCCGTTCGCCTCCGACGTGACCTCGAGCACGTGTGTCGGTTCCTGTACGGTAACACGACGGGCTATCGTCGTATCGGAGGCTCCGAAGAATCCGTCCTCTTCGATCTCGGCCCGAAGCTCGATCTCGTCTCCCGGGTCGACGTCGATATCCGACCCGATTTCGACATCCCAGGAGGAGCGTGTCCACCACGAACCGATGCTTTCGCTGACGACCGTACTGTCGAACAGAAATCCCGAGACGTCTTCCAGGACGAGCGACCCGGCGTCGCCGATCGAGCCGCTAACTGACACGTGTATCGTCTCGCCATGCTCCACGACGAACGGCGGAGCGTTGTCCCAACTGATCGAGGCGCTTTGTGGGGTGATCTCGGCGTCCACGCTTGTCACGGCGGGTTCGGTCCACAGGCTGAGCGCCCGGGTCTTCCCTTCGTCCTCCCGCCATTCGATCTCGAGTTCCGCCACGTAGGTTTCTTGACTACCCACCACGTGTCCGGTCGCGTCCTCGAGCCGTCGGTGAGAGTCGATCACGTAGCGGGGCAGACTCCGACCGTCCCTGGTTACGTCGCGATCATATGACAGCGCCGCACCGATCAGCAAGCGGTCCAGCAGCGTTCTCCCATCGACATACAGTGGTCCCTCGTCGACCGGAAGGAGCGCGTCGTTCGTACGTTCACCACCGATGTCGACCTCGACGTGGTGTGATTCCGGCGTGAAGCTCTGAGAGACGCTTGCCGACAGTTCACTGTGGGTCCGTTCGTCGAGCACCGACTGTTCCTGCTGGTCATCCCACTGGAACTCGATCTCCTTCACCGGCGTTTCATCGGATAGATCCACGATCTCATCTCGATCAGCCACCTCGAACTCTTCGAGTCCGAGCGTATAATCCGTGGCACCGAGTGTCGAGACGTGGGCATCGATCAACCTCGCAGGATTGATACTTCCGGGATCGGTGACTCGTTCACCGGTCCGCCAGTAGTTGGCAACATCGATGAGTACGTCTGCATCGATAATGCTTCGTCGAAAATCCCTAGCAGCGTCAGCAAGTCCGTTAGCGTCGATATACCCGTCGTCATTAGCGTAGTATGCGACTGTCCGATCAGTCGCCTCGTGCTCCACAGATGGGGCAAGTCCGATCGCTGCTGCGATCCCCCCCTGTAGTATCTTCCGTCGACCTATGTTAGGCCCATCTGACATTTTAAACTGAATCTCGTGGTCTTCAGTTGAAAAGTTAACGGTAACCGCTATCTCTGACGACGGACGGAAGGCGACGGCCAACCCGGTTCTGGTCGTGCGGAACAGATCAGGGGAACGGATCTCGTGAAGTCGTTCAATGCTGGCCGATTCTGCGATGATTTGCCTAAGGCGGCTGGAAGCTTGTCCGAACTCCCCGTGTCGAGCCTGAAATCGACAACTGCGCTGTCGTATTCAGTGTTTGTATCGTAGTAATTCGGCCGTTTCAGACTACCCGCACACGAATGATTAGCCAAGAGAAATGTTCAATACAATTGAAACTCATCTCTTCGAGTATCATGTCAAATGACCCTGTCGCTACGGTTCGTCGCAGAACCGTCTTGGTCAGTTCTGCGCTTACTCTGGCCGCCGCCGCATCGAGTAGAGGAAGTGCGAGCGATTCGAACGGCTCCGGAACCGATCCCACACCCGTTGATGAGTTCTCGAAATGCTGCAGCGGATCGGTTGAAGACGCTGAACCTCTTGACGAAGTCGAGTACGAGGAGTACGAACGTGAAACCCCGTATTCCGACTTGATTCTTCTGGTCAATCCAGATTCCGATCCCGACGACGACCCCGAAGTGCTGCTCGAGTTTTTAGCATGGCAGGCGACTGAGCTCGGGCTTGCCGCGTTTGATACCGTTCCTGGAACGCTTGAACCACGCAGTGAACTCGATGGTCCGTGTGGAATCGCTCGACATGGACGGTATCAGATCGGGGATGGCGTGTGTGCGACGCTTGAGCATAACACGATCGGTCACGAGTACGTCCACACGCAACAGGTGCATTCGCGCACCTTCGAGACCCAGTGGTTGATCGAGGCCGTAGCGAGGTTCTACCAGCGGCTGTTCTCTTATCGCCGAGGATACACCTCGTTTCGACCCATCGTTCGAGATGTCGACCGCGCACGCGAGCACTACCCGGACGCGATCCTTGCGGACCCGTCGACGTGGGGTTCTCACCAGACCTACGCGACGCCTGACTATCTCAAGGGTAGCTTCGTGATCTTCGAGTTAGACCGATTGATCCGTGAGCGTACCAGCGGGGACGTGACGTTCGATGCGGTTTTCGCGGAGATGAATGCTCAGGACATTGCTACTCACGAGGAGTTCCTCAATGCGGTCGAGGCAGCCACGGACCATCGGTTCGAGTCGTTTTTCGACCGGTACGTGTTCGGTACTGAATTTCCGGACGTTCCGGACGTTCCGGAGCCGTTCGACCGCCACTATGAGTTCGAGTTTGAGGACGTAATGATCCACGTTCCTTCCCAAAAAACGTATGATACGCACCTCACCATCGGTCAAATAGGCACTCCGCATGAGCTGATCGTTACGTATGAGCTCTTCGATGACACGCTGGACGTACTCGGTCCGATCCCTGCCGGGGAGATCAGTTACCGACAACGTATCGAACTCGATCGCCCTAGAGACATCGGTAGTCCGCCGAACACGATCAACATCTATACGGTCGATGAGGACGGCGACCCGGACGATCAGCTCGACAACACGATCACATTTACTGATAGCGGTCGTGAGATCCGTGTTATCGACGAGCCGCAGCCCACCTTCGACATCGACCCGCCGGTACCACGCGTCGGTGAAGAGTTCCGTCTCGACGCATCCGAATCCGAGCCCCGATTCCTCCTCGAGGGGTACGACTGGGAGATATCGTCCGACGAACCGGTTGACACCTCCGAGCCAGTCATCTCACACACGGTGTCCGATCCGGGAGAGTATAACGTTTCGCTGACTGTTACTGATGTAGAGGGAGTAACTGAAACGGTAACTACCACCCTTACCGTCAGTGACGAACCATCGGTTGCGGACTACGCTGGTGACGAAGGGATCGTTCGGTCCGGCGGGCTACTGGATGCGACATCGGACTTCCGGAGCGACGAGATCGATTCCGGCGTGTTGCTCGAAGTCGCTGCCGCGTTCCGCACCGGCGAGCCGGTTACCTGACTGGAACGGCTTTCGGAGCCGGTGACGGTACGGGCGACGCGCAACGGAGCCAGTCGTTCAGAAAACGGGTGCTCCGGAGCGGAACGCAGCCGCGACGTCGAGCAGCGTGTTGGTGTCCGCCTCGCCGTCACGGAAGTCGGCGGCCGCTTCGAGCATGCCGTTGGCGTCGACCTCGCCGGTGTCCGGGTCGGCGTACTCGGCGACCGGGTCGTCGACCTCGCCGACCTCGATCGTGTCGTCGCCGCCGATCGTCTCCTCGAGCCCGGCGACTTCGTCCTCGACCGTGCCGGAAAGCTCCACCGTCTCGCCGTCCTCGGCGTCCTCGGGGATCGCGACCTCGTAGGTGATCGTCACGTCCTCAACGCCGCCCCACGAGGCGGCGAGCTCGTCGCTGTCATCCGTGACCTGCGAGATCGTGGCGCCGGAATCGTCGAGAATGGAGATCTCGGCGAACTCCGCCGGCTCGAACGTCTCCACGATGCGCAGATCCTCCGTTTCCTCGTTCAGCTCGGCCGTCACCGTCACCTCAGTGGATTCGCCTGCTGGGACCGTCGTCGCGTCGATCTCTCGCTCGGCAGTCCGGATCTCTTGGCCGGGTTCGTCGACGGGTCCCTCCTCGACGACGATGTAGTCGTCGTCGATGGCGAAGTACCCAAACATTCGCAGGATCCCGTCGGATGTGCTCGTTTCCGATTCGCTCGGGTAGATATCGACTTGCCATCCATCGTACTCCCCCGGCTCCGAGTCGGTCAGATCCACGGTCCACTCGAGGACGGAGCCGCCGTCGTTCGGGACCTCGGCCGTGTCGACGTCGAATCCCTCGTCGGCGCCAAGACTGGGCCCGAACTCGACGTACCACGACTCGTCGACCGGGTCCGGCAGCGTGAGCGTCAGTTCGACTTCGCCGGTGGTTCCGCTCTGTTCTATCGGTGGTCGATCGAACCCGATCGCGAAGGTCTGGTCGTCGGTGGCGGCGATAGTCGTCGGGTCATCGACGCTCTCGATGAGCTCGACTCGGTACGAGGAGAACGTCTCCTCTCCAATGAACGTGTCCTCGTCACCATCGACCTCGTGTGGGACCTCTTCGATCGGCGCTTCCTCGCCAGCGACCCGGATCTGGAGGTCTCTGTCGCCGTCGGGATACAGCTCTCCGCCGCGGTTGTACAGGTTTTGGAGGTCGATGCTCTCCACGTTCTCCAGACGGTCACCTTCTGGAACGACGGTGAGATCGGTTCCCGCGGTGAGATTGTGCACACGGATGGCCGTCTCCGTGTCGCCGCCGAGGTCGAGTTCACCGGAGACGGCGATGTCGATGCTCATCGAACTGCGGACGTTGTTATCGCCCGTGCTCGTAGCACCGACGCCCAAACCCGTGTACTCGATTTCGACGTCGTGTGCGGCCGCCGATACCGTGCTCGCACTCCCGACCGCCCCGGCAAGCGCAAGGCCAGCCGTCGTCGACATCACTCGACGACGACTGAAATGCGCTCCCTTCGAGTTACTTCGCCAGTTACTGTCGCGTGACATTCGACTGTGAATTGTCTTCTAATAATATAATCATTTCCTTGCTATCAGCGACTTGCGTGTCCACGCGATCGAGAACAAGATCGGGTCTGTTGCGCGCTCGCCGTTCCCCGGGTGTCCAGTCTACGAGTTCCCCGCCACCGTTCCGAAGAGCGTATCTCTCGACGCCCGAACGAATCGGTCGCTTGCGTCGGTCTTCCGGACCTGCCGGGGCTCGACGTAGCACGGTGTATCGACCATATCACACAAAGTATTTAACAAGCCTTACTCAATAAACGAGTGCGTCATACCCGTTGGCATCGGCGAGTAACACCGTGTGAAAGTCCGTGCTACTGGAAACTACAACAATGACAGACGACACATCATATCGAACCAAGGGACGTGCAGTGTTCCTTGCTGCGATCATGGTCGTATCCATGGTTGCTGCGGGCGCGGCCTTCGCGGGCAGCGCGGCCGCCGCAGTGGACACGACCGATCGTACCATCGACGAAGTGGAACTTGAGCCCGGTGAAACAACCGAGGTCACAGTAAGCGTATCGGCAACTGAAGAAAGCAACGACCTTCGCGTGATCGAGAACTTCGATCCCGCGTTCGCTGACGTCACGGTTATCGACGACAGCGACGCGACGATCTCCGAAGTCACCGACGCCAACGACGAGCTCGCCGCCTCGTGGGGTGGCGTTGAGGACGTGACGCTCACCTACGAGGTCGAGGTCTCCGAGGACGCCGAGGAAGGTGACGAGTTCACCCTCTCCGGCACCGCGGAAGACCGCGACAACGATGAGGGTAACGTCATCGACATCGAGGGTGACACCACCATCACCGTCGCCGAAGCTGACAACGGCAACGGCAACGGCAACGGCAACGGCGCCGTCGACGCCGACGACTACGACCGCATGCTCCAGGAAGGCGACACTGTCTTCCAGGGTCAGCTCGTTCAGGTCAGCGCCGACCAGATCGACGCTGGTGGTCCGTTCGGTGACGACGAAGTCGAGCTCCGCCGCGTCGACGACGGCGAGGTCGCTGGACTCGTCTCCACCCCGAGCGTGATCGAGGAGGACGGTGACCAGTACTACATCCTCGACACCGAGAACCGTGACGCGGACCGCTACGTGCTGACGACCGAGTCGCGCAACACCGATGTCTCCGGTCTCCTCACCTTCGAGGTCGCCGTGCAGGACCTCAGCGTCGAGTTCGACGAGGACGAGGTCGGTGACGTCGAAGGCGACTCCGAGGTCGAACTGGACATCGAATCCGACATCCGTAACAGCTACATCGTCGAGGTGACCGCCGACGGTCTCGACGAGGAGGAACTCGAGGACGTCTTCACGCAGGACCCCGAGTCCACGTGGAACACCGAGCGCACTGACGGTCTCGACCGCAGCGAGCTGCACGCTGACCGCGGCTCGGCCGGTGACGGACAGTACTTCCTCGACGAGGACGATGAGTCGATCATCCTCCTCAACGCCGAGGGTGACGAGCACGTCCTGAACTTCACCGACATCGACCAGGACGAGTACGAGTTCGAGTTCGAGGTCTACGACTCCACCGCGGAGGACTCCGACTCGATCGAAGTCGTCGAGGGTGACGAGGGTCAAGTGAACCTCGTTGACGCGACGCTCGACGAGGAGGTCGGCTCCGTCGCTGAGATCGAACTGGAAACCGTTGGCGGCGCTGACGAGGCCTCGATCGCCATCGGCGACGAGGACGACATCGGCTACCAGCTCAACGCCACCGTCGACTTCGACGGTGAGGACAGCGTCACGCTGCTGTTCAACACGTACGCTGCCGGCTCCGACGAGTTCGACGGACCCGTCCTCGTCGAGGACGGCGACAACGACGCCGAAGTCATGGAGTACGAGCAGAACACTGACATCGAGGGCATCCTCGACTCCGGCGACTACGAGATCAACGTCCGCGCCGGTGCGGACGACGTGAGCGACTTCGAGGACGTCTTCGACGACGCCGACGACCTCGGTTCGCTGTTCCTCGACGACCGCTCCACCGACGCGTGGAACCTCTGGACCGCCCCCGGCGGTGCTGACGAGGTCGACGACCTCGAGGACGGCGACGACGTGGTCGACGCGGTCGAGGACGGCATCCTCACCGAGACCGACCAGGTCGCACACGACGACTACCTCGTCCACGAACTCGACGCGACCGGCGTGGCAGGTATCCTCGCCGCAACCGGTGAGGACGACGCTGTGGACCAGTTCGTTTCCGTCTTCAGCGATGACTTCAGCCACCAGGAGAGCGGTGTGAACTCCTTCGACCTGCGCGTTCGCGAGACTCGCGACAGCGCCGGCCCGAACGTTGAGCGCACCGTTCAGACCGTTAACATCGACACGGTCATCGTCGACGAGGACGCCAACAGCGTCTACGTCGTTCAGGAGATGAGCGACGTTATGGGCGCTACTGGCGAACTCGCCGGTGAGGAGTTCGACGAGACCGAGGACTACGAGTTCGAGGTCCGCTTCCGCAACAACGACTACCGCCTGCTCGACTTCGACCCCGCTGAGGACGAAGACGAGGAGCTCTCGGACGTCCGCGAGCAGCTCGACACTGAGTACGACCTGCTCGAGCGTACGTTCGACTTCGACCAGGACCCGTACAACGCGACGAACACTGACGACGCGACCTTCAGCGGCGAGACGACGGTCGCGCCCGGCAGTGAGTTCGACGCGCGTGTCCGGTCGACCGGCGACACCAGCCCGCGGTTCAACATCAACGAGGAGTTCTCCGTTGACGAGGACCGCGTCTTCGAGACCGAAGAGTTCGACCTGAGCGAGGCGAGCGTGGGCGACACGTACACGCTCTCGCTCCGCAACACCGGCGCAGACGAGCGTCCGGAAGTTGACGGCGAGATCGTCGAATCCGACCTCGAACCCGCGTTCTTCGAGGTCTCGGATCTCGACCCGATGGACGTGACCGTTGACCAGGGCGACCTGATCAGCGTCACCGCGACCATCACGAACACCGGCGACGAGGACGGCGACCAGACGGTCGAGTTCCGCGTCGGCGGTGACGCAGTTGCCGACGAGGACGTCGGCCTCGATGCTGGAGACGACACGGAAGTCGAGTTCTCCGACATCGAAACTGACGGCCTCGACGGCGAGTACGAGCACGGCGTCTTCACCGACGACGACAGCCAGACGGCAACGCTGACTGTCAACGTCGATGACGACGACGCCGACGACGACGACGACGCAGCTGACGACGACGACGCAGCTGATGACGACGACGCAGCTGACGACGACGACGCAGCTGACGACGACGACGCCGTCGACGACGACGCGGAGGACGACACGCCCGGCTTCGGCGCTGTCGTCGCCCTCGTCGCGCTCATCGCCGCCGCGCTGCTCGCGACCCGTCGCCGCAGCAACTAACGGCTAACTCGCAACCACCGGCTTTCAGCCGGCTTTCCCGCCTCGCTTTCTTTATCGCGCGCTCGACCGCCGAGCCGCTGCGCTCGCGTTCACACCGACCAGCGGCGGCGCTGGGGTGTTCCCCTCGTCCGCGAAGCGATAGCGCCGTGGTTTATATACTCTCGTTCGAGCGCGGTACTGGCTCGATGTCGTCGTAGTCCGGTGGTTTCACGCTCGCGAAACGTCACGCTCCGTAATTTCTTTATATACTTCTCCGACAGAATTCACACGTTCCGCGGCGCGTGATCCGCACGTGGTTGCGGGGCTCGTCGGCGTCGACGGCGGCCCCGCGCCCAGCGACGGCTCCGCCGCACTCGATCATGACCCCCGCTCGCGCTCTCGCCCCGATCGTCGTCGCCCTCGTGCTCGTGACCCTCCTGATCGGGTTGGGTTCCGTTTCGGTGGGGGGTGATACGGACGATACAATTTATATCCAACAACCCGGTACTCCGACAGACCTCGTTTCAGGAGATCGCAGTCACACGATCTCCGATCTGTATATAAATACCTCTAACTCAACACTCTCCGATAACAAACTCCGACTGAGCATCGATCTCTCTCCACTTTCGGATAGAGGTGTTAATACATCTCAAACCGACATTACGGACATCTCTATTGATAATGGAGCCGTGGATCGCGTAGAAAGGCAGGAATCGACGGATGGGGATATAAGTATTCAACTCGTGGTTGAGAAGACCGGATCGGATGATCTACTCCGCATCGAACAGATCGAGCTCGGAGACATCTCCACGGAGAAGACGGGACCACACTCCGATGTCCGATATCAACTTGCTGTTACTGGAGAGCACAAAACTGCAGCTGATGAGCCATTTATAAATGAGGCCGAAACTACGGTTTCAAAGCCGTTTGATATCGTGGATGGCTCCCTTCAGTTCCGAACGCAGGCCACGATATCCAGTAATCCATCTGGATTTATGCGACAATCCGTGACCGTTGAGGACGTTCACGCAAACACTAATACTACTCTCTTTGTTACTTATGAGGTACGTGTTTAGCCCGGGCTGATTTCGTCACTGTCTCGTAGATAGAGACACGCGGGGGACACATGGTCCGTCAGCAGGAATCGGGAATGCCTTCT
>NZ_JAGGKQ010000027.1 GCF_017873815.1 Halorubrum alkaliphilum
CCATACGAAGAACTTCGTCGAGTCGTCAGCAATAATGAGGTTATCTCACGGGCTCACGCTGTGCCGGCTGTCGAGACCTCGGGGTAAACACGTACTAGCTCCCGAATGAAGTGAGGTGGGAGTAACTGGCGTGGCCGCCATGATGACATGGTGAGGCCAGCCTGGCCCACCTCGGATCTCTTGTGTACCTGCTAACCCCAACCCACCAGTGGCGACGCATAGCCAACCGCACGCATCGACACCTCGATCACTCCCTGGTCTCGTTCCGAGGACTACAATGACTGGAGACGAGCTCCCCAACGGAGGTACGACAGCACGGGAAGCCCTCGAGATGCATCTCGTCCAGGCGCTGACGCGATGTGAGTTGGCCGCAGTCCGTGACCATCTGGAGGCAGCGATACGACACTGTCGTGATCTCCCGCCCACACCGCTGGTTGAGTGCCCGCTGTGTGGCTGCGTCGGACTCCCAAAACGAATCCGGCTCCACGACTGTTCATGGCGTCCTGGCCACGACTGACAGCCGGGTGGTATCTTTGATTGTGTAGTGCTATCAACTAGTACCACTGGCTGTTTCCGGAGTAGAAGATGGCAGTTATTGAGCTGTCGAAACCGCAACCGCCCACCACCTACAAGAAAGGTCTAAAACACCCCTGTCGCATCCCAACACACAATGAACGTCCCGCGTAGCGAACTCCTCACGCAATTACGGGCGCTCGACGAGTACGAATTCGAGAAGTTGATCGCAGACATCTGGAAGTACAGAGGATGGGACACCACCGTCACAGATCAATCCAGAGACGGCGGCATCGACGTGATCGCCAGAAAGGACCTCCCGTTCGACCAAAAGCAACTCATCCAAGCCAAACGGTACGCCAAGGACAACAAGATCCGCCTCAAGCATGTCCAGCAGTACAGCAGCCTCTATCTGGACAAGAGCCCGGACCGTGACGTCGACGCCGATGTCGTCGCGCTTGTGACGACCAGCAATCTCACCCAGCCCGCTCGCGAGAAGGCGGCCGAACACAATCTCCGGATTGTCGACGGAGAGAAGCTCACACAGATGATCGTCGAGTGGGACCTCTCGGAGATCATCTCCGACTATATCGATCCCGACGCCGAGTCGGAGTCGGCGTTTCACGACGATATCGACACCTCCGTCGAAACGTACGAGGGCTCACGCAATTGGGCGATGGTCGAAGAATTCAACGGGATGACAATCTCCTCAAGTGAGGATATGAAACTCACCGCCACCGTCGACGAGACACTGGCGTACACGGTTCACCACGGCCAGTCCTACCAGAACAACCTCGAAGAACGACGAAACATCCACTATCTCGACGGGCTCGATGACGAACAACTTGACCGGCTCAAGTATATCGCCAACGACCTCGGGATGCGATTCTTGCTCGGGGACAGGCCAAACGAATGGAAAATCTACGACAAGGGCGAGGGGCCGATTGACCCCCATCGAACGGTCGAGATCGGAATGCGGATTTTGAACGGCGTCTTCGGATCGGCGTTCGGTGATGCCGACATCGATGTCGCAGTCGGCAACCGATAGAGAGTTTCTATCTCCCGGTTTGAGTGAAAGATGGCGTTCATAGACACCGAAGAGAATCAGTACTCGCAGTACATCGAGAACCGGCACAGTCAACTCGCAAGCGAACACGGTCGCGATAACGTCTTGATCGCGGAGGTCGACGGCGAGGTCGTCACGCTGGTCGGAGACGGCGTCGGCCTGATCGAGCCGCTCGATATCACCACCACACAGTTCACCGAGGGAATCGAAATCGACGGACACCGCGTGGAGCCGGCGCTCGTCCCGCTGTTCGAAGAGCCAGTCCCGTGGTTCGAAGGCAACCACGATCTGTTCGAGCTCACCGCAGGCGGTATCGGAAAGCCGTGCGCGCTCTCTCCCACCGGCATCGTCCTTCTCGACTTCGGCAAGCGCCGGTTCTACGAAGATCGAGTCGAGCGGTATGCGACCAACGACACGCTCGATGGCATTCCCATCGTCGCGACCGAGGCCGACGCGATCGCCAGCGGCGAGCACAGTACGTGGATCTCCACCGACGAGTCCAGCGTCTGGACGTACGAGTACGTCCCGTTCGTCGAACCCGTCCAGACAACGGCCCAGCTCGAAACGCAACTCGAAGCGGTGTTCTCCAACACGCCGAATTGGGACGAGCTCTTCGAGGCGACCGCGGCGGTCTACGAAGACGAGATGGCGGAGATGCGAGACACCGACGGATGAACGAATCCTACAGGGAACTGCTCCACACGAGCAGCACCTGCCCGTTCTGTGGGTGCGAGCCAGTCGATTCGAGACTTATCGGGCTCAACGCCGTCGTCTGTCAGGTCTGTGGCGAGAACATCCACCTCCACAGCGCGGCGTACGCAACGATTTTCGCAGACGGGACCGCGATCGAACTCTGGGACTACCCACCACAAGCGAGAGCGTGGCGCGAGTCGGGGACCCACAACGCGGTGTTCATCGAGCCGAGCCTCAGTACTGACGAACTGACTGACCAACAGCAGACCGCGATCGCCGCGTTCGCGAACAGCACCCACAGGGACGCACTCAAGCGCCGACCGGTCGAAGATATCGAGGCGAAGTACCTCAAAGCAATCCGGCGCGACCGGACCTACGGAGACGGTGGCTCAAGCGAGCGGCAGGTGAAACAATCGATCGACGGCCCGGTAATCTTGACCAGCCAGTTCCTGTACGCGCCAGATCCGGATGCGATGTGCGAAGCGACGGAGACGCAAGCGACCTTGTTCTGAGAGAGCCAAGAAACGGGGCAGGCCCGTTGTCGCGGCCTCTGACAAACAATCGTAGCGGGTGTAGAACAAAATATCCGTCGAAACAAATAGAATTTGTAATCTCCGTGAGAAGTGAAGAGATGTATTCAGAGATGATCCCGAACGGTGGGCTGAACAGCGCCCAGCGCCGACACATCCAACGCGACATCGCCCGGTGGAAATTGGAGTTGGAGATGGCTAATTCATACACTACCAGCGAGTTGAGCCATTACATTTCCGAACTCCAAGAGATGGAGGACACGACGTTGGTCCGGTGGTGGATGGACAACGTTGGCGAGTGGGTCGCTTCGCGACGAGACCTCGACGTGCCGCTCGATGTAGACATGGAAGACTGGATCGAAGACCAGTTCGAAGTCCTCATCGACGGCGAAGCAACTGGGTACGGATTCGTCGTAGACGTTGAGTTGCCGCAGCCGACGTGAAACTCACGCGAGAGGAGAAGAGTTCGAACAACCACACCCACCGACACCATGAATTCCGATAGCGCACCAACGACCAGCAGCACCGACACCGGACTGTACTTCGACGACGCCGAGGCACTCGCCCAGCAGTATCGCGAAAAGCGAGACACGATCAAGCGGAAAGAAGCGGCACTCACGGCGCTCAGCAAACGTCTGGAAACGATCGACTGTGATATCGGCGGCGCGAACCTCGATATCGACGACGACGGTGTCATCACCGTCTCGATATCGAGTCCGCGATTCCCCGACGAGGTCAAGTCGATGCTCCACGATTTTCAATGGCCCCGAAAGTTCGCCACCGGCTACGATACGATGTCCCGCTGTCTGACCTGGAGCCTGAAAACCGACATCGAGACGCTGATCGAAGACCACGAACGAATCCAGCAGCCACAGGGTCGCGCCGTCCCGCAGACAGCTTGAGGGTGTTTCTAGACTCCGAAGGTGGGTAGGAGTGAGAGATAAGAATAATGCAAGAAGACGTTAAACAGCGAATCTTGGCGAATCGGAGCGCCGTCGTCGACATCTACCTGTCGGGGGGCAACGGCCGGATGTTCTGGCCGTGTCGGCTCCAACCGTTCGATGAGTCGATCCCCACCGTCCGGCGCAGCTCCTCAAAGTACATCATCGACTCCGGGTTTAACGAGCCGGAGACCAACACGGACACCCCGGTCAACGCCACGCTGGGCGATTTTGTGGGCGAAAGCACGTCACAGAGTGAGCCGTCGCGAGACGCCCCAATCTCGGGGCCGGACATCAAGGAGCTCGTCGACGCCGCCTACGAGCGACGGGCCGACTATATCATTCCCAACGACACGGTGAACACGCCCAATGTGGCGATGCGAACGGCGATCGAAGAGACCGCAGAGAAGGTCGATGCCTTCCTCGATTACGTCGACGAGACCACCTTCCCGGCGACGGTTATCGTCCCCCTCCAGCCAAACCATGCGCTCCACTTTGCGTATCTGGCAGAGCACTACCCGCGACAGGCGAAGCGCGGCCACTTCGCACTCGGCGGGATGAAGAACCTCACGCTCCACGAGCAAGTCGCGTGTATCCGAGGCTTCCGTGAGGTCGCAGGGTATGAGCCGTCCGTCCACGCTTTCGGTGTGGGCTCCTCTCGCGTGCTCATCGAAGCCCTGCGGGATGATCCGGCGTTACTCCAGTCGGTCGACTTTTCCACGCCGCAACACCACGCCACCTCCGGCCGTATCGCCGGGACCTCGCGCATTCCGATCTACGTTGGGACCGCCCAGGGGACCGACAGTGCAAGCACCTGTGCTCAGCTGATGTCGGCAGAACTGATGGACATCGCTCGGATGCTCTCACCGACAATGACGACCGACGAGGACGTGCGAGTCCGGTGGGACCAGTTCGAGAAATACCACAAGCGTCTCGAGAAGAACATCCTCGAAGCGAACCCGAACTTCGAGTGGGAACTGCTCAAGGAGCGATACACTTCGTTCGATCAGCTGGTGGCCTCCAGCAGCGACGACCAGATCGACACGGAGTTGCTCGAGGACTTCCGGGACAAGTTGACTGACCATCTCGATCAGGAGACGTTCGGCGGTGGAGCGAACGCGGCCCTCGGATCCACCTGAGAGCAGTTGACGAACGCTGGCGCGAACAAGCACAATAGCACACAGCACACAGCACGGCAGTACACTTTTACAGTCGTAGTCACAACGAGGAACCATGACAATGGACATAGAAGAGTTCGAGGCCGCGGGGGACGAAGACAGCGAACTCTCCACCAGCGAAGCCATCGTGAAGTTCCTTCTCGAAAATCGGGACCAAGCATGGAAGCGCAGTGAGATCGCAGACAAGATCGACCGCGACCCAAACACCGTCGGAACAAATCTGAGCCGACTGAAGGAGCGCGGTCTCGTCCGCCATCGCAAGAACCACTGGGCGATCACGAACAACCGCGAACAGATCATTGAGGCAATCCGGTTCTCAAATGCGCTCTCAGCTCTTAACGAGTCATTTGGGCCGACCATCGAGAGTGAACAGGAAGCGAAAGAGTGGAGCGATGCACAACCGGATCAGCCACATCCAAGCACCCTTGACACTAAAGATGAATCTACTATCCACCTCGATCTCGACGAGGGGAATAGCACAGACCGATGAGGAGACAACGGGGCGTCGAATACGAAGTAGGAGACGTTGTCTGGACTGTCGATCCGTTCAAACTCGGTAGCGACGTCAGCCGAATGTTCGCCGTGATCTCCACAGACACATACCCATTCGAAGACCAGCAATTCATCGGAGTGGCGATCACCACCACTTCCCATCTCATCAGCCACCCACTCCCCGACAGATACTGGGATGTGGGGAGAACACCAGAAGAGTCGTATATTCTTCCACTCTCCATCCACAGCCCGAAGGTTTCAAACATCCAAGCACCGCCAAACTATGACGCAATCACGGACCCATGGCAGGGTCGGCTCAAGTCAGAATTCGTCGAAAAAGTGATCGGAGAGATTACTTTCACACTTAACCTCAAATCCCGATACTAACCCGCGATCGGGAGGGGTTTGTAGCCTCCGAGAGGAGGTGAGATGGAGACAAAAGAGAAAGAAGAACTCGGCGTCAGAACGCGAACCCGAACGGAGGGCCGCATCGAGGGCATCCTCGAGCCGGCGTTGTTCGAAAGTCAAATCGACTCCGAGACAGATCTGTATTGGGGACTCCCAGTAGAGTTTTTCACCGTCGAACACGGCTCCGTATATCTCGACGCGAAGGTCGCCAACGAACTCACGTGGATGGTGACCAGCCACATCGGTTCGACACTCGAGATCACCGCACTCCCGCAGAAATTCGTCGTCGACGACACCGAATACGCGGTGAACCCCGGCTTCTGGGCATCCACGATCGACGAATCCGAAATCCGGTGAGCCACGGCTCAGCGACACCCCCATCATGAACAGCCTTTCACAGCACATCGCAGACGACGACGACCGAACCCGCATCGCGTCGCGTTCGGATATCGACGTGTTCGTTCCGAAACTCGATGACTCTCGCTACGTGTCGGATCTGGCGGGCGACTATTGGCCATACCGGTCGGTCACTCTCGAACAGGCGTGTGAACTACCAAAGGCAGTCGAACGAACGCGCCGCCGGACACAGACACTCCGACTCGTCGACAATCGACCACCGGGAAGCAACTTCCCGTTGGACCTCTTCGAGACGGCCAACAACGCTCATGTCGACGAGGTGCTCCCGGCGAGTTACACTGGGACGGCGAGAGACGCGATCGCGGACGCGGTTCGGCTGTACTCCAACTACGATTTCCAGACAGAGCCGACGCTCATCATCCCGGTCGTCCCGCCGTTCGAAATGACCGGAGCGTGTATCAAGCATCTCCTGTACGAAACCGACAGACCCAGCGGGCTGAAGTCGATCAACAACCCGACCGACTTCGCCATCCGTGGGCTCTCCTCGCGAACACAGAGTTACGAACAGTTCAAAGAGATCCTCATGACGATCGAGAGCGTCCTCGAGGGTGGCGTCAATGTAAACATCCACGCCCCCCATGTGAGTGTCGACCTCATCCGAATCGTTCGCAACCACAGCGGGCTCATCAACTCCGTGACGCTCCCCCACGACGCAGCAGGGCTCGCAACCACCGAATCGACATCGTATCTCTCAGCGAAAGGCGCGGAGAATCTCACAGCCGACTCGTGTCCGTTGGTCCAACTCGCTGGCGAGTTGAGTCTGCTCACGAGCGACTTGATCGACGACGACCGGGTGGCGGCCGCACTCGCCGAGTCGAGCATCCCAGACCTCGCACCGGAAACGCCGAAGCCGGACGCCACAGGAGTCGAACGTCAGTCGACATTCTCGTGAAGACACCGCGAAGACACACGACCCAAAACACCAGAATCCTATGACAGACGACACCGATGAGACCTCGTTCACGCTCCACGTTCGCCACGAAGGATACCACGCTGACCAATTCACTCCACACACGCAGATCAACCGGTTTTACCTCGTCGGCTCGGGGACACCATCTGCGGAACGGCTCGTCGAGACACATCTCTACGCGATCGCAGACGCTGTTATCGGTGACAAACACAGTCTGTCGGACGTCCTACTCCGTGGGATCATCACCGATATCGGGAATCCACTCGATATCCAAGTGGTGGACAAAGAGACGTACGCCGACCACGACGGAGCCACGACCTTCGGCCCCCACCTAATACAGCGAGGGAGTCCCGCCGTTCACGGCGGGCGGGAATCGCGCCATGAGCAACACCCAACCGCAAAACACTATGCTAACCAACTCCCCAATTTATATAAATACATAGCACCACATGTGATGTGTAGATGGAGCTTCAACGTACCGCTGTCGTGAAACTCTCCGTTCCCAACGACCGCCGGGACGACCTGAAGGAAACAATGGATACCTTCAGGAACGCCGCCCAGCGGTTCGCTGATCGAGGATGGGAGGGCAACAACGACGGGTACGTGATTACCTCTCGCTCCCAGCTTCAACCATACCTCTACGACGACATCCGAGACGAAACCGGATTGCACTCTGACCTCTGTGTTGCTGCGGTCAACCATGCCGCCCATGCACTTCGTGGCGTCGTTGATCGCATGAAAGAGAGTGAGAAAGTTTCCAAGCCGGTGTTCACGTCGAACACGACCGTTTACAATACCAGTGCAATCAGCTATTTTGATGGGTATTGTACGCTTGCCGCCTACGGCAGTGGTCGTGTAAAAGCCGAATACGTCTATCCAGACGATTCCATTCAGGCTGAGTACATGGAATCAGACGAATGGGACAAACAGGGGGCGAAGCTCCGATACGACCAGCAGACAGATACCTACTACCTCCACGTCTCAGTCAAGCAGGAACGTGACGACACGCAGGAAGAAGCCGAGGGCCGAACAGTCCTTGGCGTAGATCGCAACGTGGACGGGTATCTCGCTGTGACCAGCTCCGGTGCGTTCATCGGTAACGCAGACCTGTTGAACCACAAACGCCGTGAATACGAACGCCGACGCGGCAACCTACAACAGACCGGAACGCGATCAGCCCATCTCACAATCCAGTCGATTGGTGATCGCTTCGCCAATTGGAGCGAGAACTATCTACACAATGTGTCGAAAGAGGTAGTTACTGAGGCTGTCGCCAACGGGTGTAAGACGATTGTACTGGAAGACTTAGAGAATATCCGAGAAGCGGTATCGAATCTCTCAAAGTTCCAGCAGTGGGCGTTTCGAGAGCTATCGCGGAAGATAACCTACAAGGCGAAAGCTGAAGGAATCACTGTTGAAGTGGTGAATCCAGCCTACACAAGCCAGCAGTGTAGTCATACCGAGTGTGGGTTCACACATGAGGATAACCGCGACGGCGATGAGTTTGTGTGTCAGAAGTGCGGCAAAGAGCTACACAGCGACTACAACGCGGCGCGAAACATAGCAGCGCGGTATCTCCGGAATCGGCGTAAGTCTGGTTCCGGAGGGGCAACCAATCACCTTGCCCTGAAGTCAGGAACAGTGAATGGGAGCGGCGATTTCACGCCCACCGTATCACGCGGGTAGACCGGGAGTTCATTGACAAACCCCGGCGTTTACGCCGGGTGTAGGTGATATCTGGAACTACCGCGAGACGACACTGGAGAGAGGGCACTCCCACGTTCCCGCTATCGAGAACCCAACAAAGAAGAAACTCATCGACGCGGCACAGACACTCGACGAGGAACACGAACGACCCACGACCGCGAGCGACGACCAGGTGTCGCTAGATGGCTTCGACACTTCTGCCGGCGACCTAGATTTCGCGTGACCCCACCGTGAGAGTTTGTACCCCCCGAAAGTAGGTTGAAGGATGGAAAGTATCCCAGTGTACCTCAAAGAGATTTTGGACGAAGCAACCAACTACTACGAGCGCGACGAAGACATCTCGCGAGTGGGCGCTGCCCACGAGATCGCCCACCAGAACGAGTCGTTGGTCCGGATGGACGAAGGCGACCGCGACACGCTCAACGTGCTGCGAGACATTCGAAGTGCCCACAAGCTGTGTGCCGACGAATTCGAAACGTACCGGCGGGCTCGTGACGCAGAATACGCTGATTCGATTCTGGAAGCGGTCGCGCTTCGATCACTCGAAGAGCTGATCAACGTCCACCTCGATAGCGAGCAGTCCTTCGACAGCGAAGAAGCGGACGCGGCGGTCGCGACGAATTAACATCCTGGCCAAGGAGAGGGTTTGTACCTCCCGAAAGGGGTAGCGGAGAAGAAGACTTCAAAAAGAAACCATGCAAGAAACCACCGAAGCCGAGCACCTGCAAGAAGCGTACGACGAACACGAACTCCCCAAGCCCGGCAACGTCCGATTCAACCCACTACAGGAATCCAACGGGGAGACGGAAATAACGATTAACGTGGGTGACGTGATCGAGCGACAGAACACGGTGGGCGAAGACATCGCCGTCGAATTCCGGTACGTACTGGAGATGGACGACCACGGCATTGTCGTGTGGGTTCTCGACGACGAACGGTACACCTACTACCCGATGGACTATCTCCGAGAGGACCTCACCGAGTACGAGGTGCGAGTCCACGACGACCCGTGGGAAGTCCGGTCGGATGACAAGTAGATCCATGTCCGCAGCCAAATCCACTCAATACGGCCGGGGCGGCCCCTACCCCGGAGATTGGGACCGATTCGACCCCCTCAACGGCGACCCGCCGGGCCGCTGGCAAGTCGAAGCACACACCATCGGTGGGTGTGGCACGCCGGACATCCCCCGGCGAGAGATTGCTATTTGGACCCACCCCACTGAGGGCACGCTCCGGGTCGTCAAGGAGGCAATCCCAAACGGCTCGTACGTCTTGATGAAGCCGAATGGCGAACAGACTCGCGGGTGTCGCGAAGACATGTTCGACAGGGCAACCTGGTTGATGCGCCGGCCGACCCACTGAAAACGATGAGCTCACCGTGGACAATCTCGATACGACCGCCGTTCCGCGATGGCTGTTGGGCCATTCTCAGAGCCCGCTTCACCGACGCACAGTACTGGGAAGCAGACTCCAAACAGGAGGCAATCGACCGGCTCAAAGCCGGGATCGAGAACCCACGAGCAGTCCCCGGAGACAACCCACCAGTATCGCGCAAAACGGTGCGAATAGACGCTCACGAGGACTTCGAGAAGAGCATCACCCCCGAGACGCTGTTCAAGGACCAAGTCGGACTGGGGAGTTTCGGGCAAACCACGACAGCGGAACCCTGGCACGAGAAACAACCCGAACGCGAACATATCGAACCGCTCTACGACTCGGAAGTCGTGCTTCACGCAACAGACGGCGAGGGGCCAGTCGATCACCCATCGAGTTGGAACTGGGACTACGCGATCTGGGCGGCCCATGATACCGAGAACGTATTCGACGTCGTACTCCACCAGCCTGCCCGGTACGAGTGGACTACGACGACCATGGAGACCTCGGAGCTACTGCGGATACTGCAAGGCCGTTGGCACACACAGGGGAGTGCTCACCTCAAGCAGTTCTACTTCGAGAAATCAACAGAGGACGCCGACGACCCGTACCTCGCTTGGGAACCGGGCGGAATCGATATCGTACCGCGCGCAGAGACGCCGTTCGATCAGGCGTGGGACTACTGTCCCGGTGTGCCGATGGAACTCAACGGCTGGAAATACGATCCCCACGCCTCACTCGCTCGTGAGGTCTGGCGAAGCGAGATCGGCCCGGAACGCAGAGTCGAACTCCACCACACCTACGACGAGTATTCGTTCCTGAAAGTGTACGACAGTCGTGTCTCGGGGGCCGACGCCGCAATGATTCCGGATAGGTTCGATTCAAAAGTCCAATCAGAAACGCCAGCTACGGAACTACGCGAGAAAGCGGTCGGGTGGATGCGACAACACAGCCCGGCTGGGGTCACCTACCCGGCGTACGACAGGCGACTACTTGAGACGCCACCGGGGTGGGACCTCGACAAGTCACCGGGGGTCCGATACGGAAACGAGTTCTACATCCGATACCGGAAAGAGACAGCCCCAGAGCAGGACGCCGACACACTCATCGAAATCGCGGGCGCTCCCAAGGGGACGAACTACACACTCACGCTCATAGAGCGTGAAGACGCCGTCATCACGAAGAAAGACGAAGCCCCGATCAACGTCCCCGAAAACTGCTCGGGTATGAATGGGAGAAGGCCAGCAACATCGACCTGCTTCTAGTTTAGTGTTGTTCTGATTCTCTCGTCATTTGTGTCTGAGATTCAATGCTCCGGGAGAATTATTTTTTAACCACCGGTGGAGGTGAGGCGTAATTTAAGAGACAATTAAGAACAGAAGCTAATTCCAGCTGCAGAGCCGCTCAAAAGGCGAAATGACCAACTCACAGTTTGTGACACTCATATAAAAGTCACAACCGACTCTCTTCAACTCACGCACGATTCCTGACGGAACCCTCCGGCGCTGAGACGCCGGAGGAGTCGTGTTGCAATCCAATGACAGCAACCAACCCAAACAGGGTCAGGAGTGATAACTCTGGTTCCCAGAGTGCCTCACTCGACACTGACCCACTGACACACCGCGTTGTACAGCCCAGTTCTCAAATCCCGCCGAACCGTCGCCAGCGAAATGCCGGTCGAACAATCATCGTGGGGTCGGTCTAAGTGACCGAAGCCACCGACGATCCGACCTCGTTCGCCATCCCGATGGATCCAGACCGTGCGTTCAACGCAATCGCAAACAGTCGTCGCCGGCGCGTCTTGCTCTCACTCTCACAGTCGCATGGAGCAACTACCGCAGGTGATCTGGCCGTCGAAATCGCCGCCATCGAGAATGCGATTGACCCCAGTAAAATCAGGAGCAACGAACGCACCTCAGTCTACATCTCGCTGACCCAATCGCGTCTCGAGACGCTCGATGAGTGCGGCGCAATCGCGTTTGATGACCGATCGAAGTCCGTCTCTCCGACAGACGCGACCGAACCCCTCGCCGAACACATCCGCCGACTCCAGACTGCGTGTTACAAGCCAGATTCGGAGGAGTCCCAATGACCGAGTATCAGCCAGAACTGGAGACGCTCAGAGACATCGACACGAGTTTCCACCGGCTGTTCGAGGCGGTCCACGACTCTGAGACCCCTTCCATGGCGGGGGATGACCCACTCTCCACACTACGGCGGGCACGGGCACAGATCGACGCCGCACTGTTCGCGTATCGTCGCCGAACTGAGGACGCCACGCTCGCTGATGACGGGACGTGTCTCCTCCAGTGGGACCCACCGAGTGCTCCGCCTCGCCGCCTCCGGTTCGAGCCCGACAGTAGCGGCGAGACGTGGACCCGTCGCGAATGGGAGTGGACTGGCGCTGAGTGGCGTACCTGTGGGAGTGACCGCCTCGACAACGTCGCGATCCGCGCGCCAGCAGCCACCCGGTACCCTGATCCCGTCGACCCGACACCGCTCGGAACGATGGTTGAGTGGATCCGTGACAGCTGGACGCGTCCAGATCCGCCTGCGCTCGTGTTCGCGAAGACGGCCACCACCGAGCAGGGTGTAGTCGTCTCCGTCGACGGCGAGCTCCGCTACCGGGAGCGGGATAGCCCACAGTGGTATCCTGCGACGACAGACGAGTTCTACCACCACCTTCGCACTCATGGACAGCCAACGCTCCTACCGCTTTCAGAAACCGCACTGACTCGCCATGACTTCACTCCCAGCCCGCTCTCTCAATGACGGACGAAACACTCTCGCTTCCACCGGGATTCGATCGTGGACTCACCCAGCTTATCGACGCGATCGAGACGCTCCGGGACGCTCTCTCAGACGAGGAGACACTTACGACCGTCCAAGCTGTCACCACACGGCGGCGGTTGTTCCTCGCGCTTTACGCGCTCAAAGCGATCCGTCGACAGCTTGCGGATACAGAGCATCGCCCGTCCCAAGGCGATCATGAGGTGGTGACGTGGGACGACCCTGCTCAGGCACTGTATCACATCAAACTACGTCTCGATCGGCTGCTTGAGGATCTCTCTATTCAGGGGTACGACCACTCCTCACAAGAGTATTCGATCGAGCAAACACTCGAAACGATTCGAGACCACATCGTCATTCTTCAGGATGCACTTTCTGAGGGGTCGACGGATAACTCCACGCTGCTTGAGAAACTCTCCAGTCACCGATCAGTCTATGCAGACGTGGCTGGGCGTGGGGTTGGCGATGGGCGATGGCTTGAGTATCAACTCCAGCGGGCGTTGATGCGGTGGGGGTATCAAGCAGAGACGCGCCAGCACCTGTTCGGTCTCGAGGTCGACGTCGTCGCCAACCGGAAGCCAAAACAACAGCAGCCGACTGATTGGATTGTCGCTCAGTGTAAAGACTGGACGAGCGACACGATCACGCCGTCGACGATCTTCCGGCTGTGTACGATCGCGTTTGCCTGCCGGGCCATGCCGGTCCTCTGTCATACGACCGATATCACAGCTCGGGCTGAGGAGCTCGCCCGTCAGTTCGAAGTCCGAGTCCTCGATCTACGGGATCTTGAACGTGGTGCGCTTCCTGCGCCCCAAGTGTACAAGCCATCGGCTGAACTCAACGAGTGGCCTCCACAGAACAACGTTCGTGACTATCGGGGCACTCTCCCCGTGATGTTCTACGGAGAGCCTGGCAAACGGTTCAGCTACGTTCCTGGCTTTTCTCCCGTGGGGATGGACTACGACTACGAACCGATCGATACGGACCGAGACGACGATACTCATCCAGCTGCTGGACACTGACTCCCTGACTTGCCCGCGTTCCGCGGGATTGAGCGCGCCCTCTCACAGCATGGCTACGGGGACGCAGTTCAACTCGTCAAGGATTTCGACTTCGTCACGTCCGTCGAAAACCGGTACCAGTTCTCTGGATGATCGCTTTCTGACGCACTGACCGCAGAGGATACGGCCATCATTCGTCGTTGACCTCGACAGATCTTTACTGGTCACTGACTCGCTGGTCTGTCTGTGAAAACGCCTCTGTCGCCATGTCGGCGCGCTCAGCCGCCTCGATGTGCTGGTAGGCCTCGCGGACCTGTTCCTCACTATTGTCGAGATATCGGGCTGCAGCGGCGTAGCCGAACTGTCGAACGAGGACCTCACCAACGCCCCGCCGGCCGCCGTGGAGTTCGAGGTAATCGCCATCGAGTGAGAGCTCCAGTTCGTCGCGACGCTTCGTGATCGCATCGTTGTTCCAGAGCCGCTCCATGATCGAACGTGCGCCGTCCGTGGTGAGCGGCTTCGGCGCGTCGAGGTGGTGGTCGGCGGCGACGATCAGGTCGGGAGTACCTGCCCGAACGCGTTCAATCTCATCATCGTCGAGACCGGCGTTGGCGAGCCCCTTGGTGACGTGTGAGGCGAGCGACGGCCGATGGAGCGTCGTAAACACCGGCCACGACTCCGGTACGTCCAGCACCTCCGCGTATCGCTTCAGCGGCGTGATGACGGGCTCTGGGAGTGAGGCTTCCTTCCACTCGCGACTCTTCCGGAACACGGTGACACTGCTGTCCGCGAACGACACGTCACGCCAGCGGATTCCGTTGCGGCCCTCGCGGTCCTCTTTCGGCGCGGAAAGGAACTCCGAGCCACGCAGGCCGGTGTAGGCGACGACGTACACGAGCGCCTGCTCACGGCACCGTTGGTACGCCTCGAATCGTGCCTGCTGTTTGGCCTGCCACAGCTTACTCTCAGGGTCACCGCGATCAGTGTGGGGAACTTCGATCGCACCGAGTTCGTCGAACGCTTCAGAGACCCGCCGGTCGACGAACTGCGTGATCAGATCGCGGTGGATCGGCTCCCACGCCTGCTGGTCGCCTGGGCGTCGGCCGTCGTTCTCGGGGAGTGGGTCTTCGGCGTCCGATTCTCGGGCGTAGTGCCGTGGGAGATAGCCCTGGGCGTGCGCCCACCCACACCACGACGCAACGTGCGCGTAGTAGGTGAGCACCGTGCCGGCCGCGTATCCCGCGGTCGAGAGATATCTTGCGTAGTCCGAGAAGACCGTTGTGTCGAGGTCCGCGAATTGGACGGTGTCGCCGTCGACGACGCCAGCCCACGACTCCGGCGGCGAGGCGTTCGCCTGGTCGGCCGTCTTGCCGAGACACCAGCGTCGGAATCGCTGGAGTTCGCGCTCAGCGTCCGTTCGGTACGCGCCCTCCTCGCCGGCATCACCTTTCCCCTTGTCCGTGAGGTATTTCGTGAACGTGTCCTCGATCGGCGTCTCGACGGAGCGGCGACCCGTCATTGGACCACCGAGGTGTGGGGGTTGTGATGTCGGAACGCCGCTCCAGCAGCGACGATCGGGCTGGAGCGGGCGTCGGCGGAA
The DNA here is from genome assembly GCF_017873815.1 of Halorubrum alkaliphilum. GTDB lineage: Archaea > Halobacteriota > Halobacteria > Halobacteriales > Haloferacaceae > Halorubrum > Halorubrum alkaliphilum. The sequence goes on from NZ_JAGGKQ010000027.1 coordinate 15,621, forward strand.
GCGTCGGCCATGATTCTGATTCTGCCTCGGTTGGGGCCACGGGTGGGGGCCACTAAGAACTTACTCTGTCTTACTCAGCTAAGACACGGTAAAGTATAATCCCGAATAGCTGTGGTTGTGAGCGCTAATCGCCTGATTTCAGCCGCAAGAGAGCGTTTACTCTCTATGAGGTAGGTAGTATATCCCATGTTGCTATATGCAATTAGACCCCGCCGCGAATTAGCACAAACCCCCCTTTTTTCTAGTGGGATGTGCCTTCCGTCTGGCAATTAGCAGCGAGAAATATCAGTTTCACTCGGGTCTGGCTACGCTTATGTCTCCGGAATCCGTTGTTTCAGCCGGATGTCCATTGAACACACTACATCCCGGAGCGCAGTGGAGGCGAACGAATAATGGCGATTCGGAAATCCAAGGTCCCCGACACATGGGCCAAACGAGAGACAGCCGCAAACCAGAACTCGAAGGCTGCACGCAAGAGGATCAAACGAGACCTGAATCGTGATCGGTCAGCTCTCGTTCAACACACCGATGTTAACGCGTTCACAATCTACACGCAGGGTTCGTACAAGAATTACACTAATACGAGAGGGTCGAGCGACCTCGATATCATCGTGCAACTCAGGGAACCGTGGAAACATGACCTCAGTGACCTTTCCAAGGTAGAGACCGAACGATATCACAGAGAAACACGAACCGCAGACTACGGCTACGAAGATGGGTTCCGTGATAGCGTCGTCCAAGCGCTCCAACAGTACTACCGCGAGAGTATCTTCAAGGACCCAATCACCAACGACGGGATCGCGATTGATATTTCGGGGAGTTACAATGCATTACCAATTAACGTGGATGTCGTCGCGGCACAGGAGTACCGCGTCTACCAATCGTACCCCGAAGATGGTGAGCCCGAATACATCGAGGGGATGGTATTTCAGCCGCTGATGAGTAATGAGTGGTGGTTCAATTTCCCGAAAGAACATTTCAAAAACGGGAGTAACAAGCACGGCAACTACCGGGAGACGGTGCGGATATTCAAAAACGCCCGTAAACGCTACAACGAGGACCACTTCTTCGGCACATCGGCCCCGTCATACTACATCGAGTGCCTCCTCTACAACGTCCCCGACAGCGTCCTCAAGCGAACGGACATTACAGAGCGGTTCGACGACACACTCGCGTGGCTGGAGTCCGATGCACGCGATTACGACACGTTTCTCCAAGTCTCAGAGATGGAGCAACTGTTCGGTGACGAGAACACCCAATGGAACGTGTCAGACGCTAAGTCATATATTTCGGATATGCGAACCCTGCGGGACGACCTCTAATGCAGGGAACACACGCATTTTCGACGGACCTGCGTGAGCGCCGGCGCAAGGTCTACTTCGGTTTCGGAGCCGCCGGGTTACTGATTTCGATCTACCTCGGTCCCGTGCTGGCGAGGGTAACCGGAATCGGCGAGGTCGCGAGTTTCGGTATCTCGTTCACACTCGCTGCAACAGCGGGATACATTGTCGTTTCGCGGTGGCTTTGGATGAAGGGCCCACTTGCAGGCATCCTTGGATCGCCACCCGATCTTCGCGGGCGCTGGGAGGGACACCTCTACACAAGTAGCGATGAGTATAATGAGGAAGATGTCGTCGCTTTCAACGAACTCGGGAAAGACCTCGCGAAGATGGAGTCCACAATGCACATCGATCAGACGTGGGACTCGATCGGCGTCGGGTTTGATGGTCCGGAAAGCGACTCCGATAGTACCGGCGCGACGTTCGTCCTCAACAACGATCCAGACGATGCCGCGACGTTGACCTACAACTACGAGAACGACGGCGACGATCTCGGCGACCTAGAGCACCATATCGGAACAACGGTCCTCGAATACGACCCAGATCGCGACACGTTAGAAGGGACGTACTACACAGGACCGAACAGAGGGAACTACGGTCGGATCGAAGTGAAGCGGGTTTCAACGTAGACTCGAACCACTTTCACTTCCGCTCCGGGTCCGTGGCTCACCCCTTTTACACGCAACGCCGTCTTCCCGGACATGCACACTCGTTTACGGCCAACGGTAGAGATGCCCGATCTCACCCCGGGAGTCACCCTCGTTGACGTTGACGACGACCTCGGCGTCACGCCTGTGCAAGCGCTGCTGCTCGATCAGGTACTCGGCGGCGACGGACCGGCGTTTTGGGTCGATGGCGCAAACCGAGCGAACACCACACGACTCCGAAAACTCGCGCCCGCCGACCGCGTCCTCGACCGGATCGAGGTCGCCCGCGGGTTCACGGCTCACCAGCACACGTCGCTCCTCGATCGACTCGCCGGCCGTCTCGACGCTCGGGGATCGCCCTCAACCGTCGTTGTGACCGGTTTGGACGGGATGTATCGAGGCGCCGATATCGCTGACGAGCTGGCCGAGCAAATGTTCATTCAGGCGATCGCGTCGGTCGCGCGGGTTGCCCGTGTACATGACGTGCCGGTTATCGTCACTCGGTGTCGTGAGGACGAGTTCTCGCGGCCGCTCCGGCGCGCTGCGGTGACACATCTCGAATGTCGGGCGACGCCGTTCGGCCCGCGGTTCGAGGACGCAGCCGGCGAGATGGAGACGCTCGTGTACCACACGGGCGACGGGTGGATGCAGACGACGCTCGCGTATTGGCGAGAGGTGCTCAAACACCGTGCCCGGATGCACGAGGCGTCGACACTCGAACGCGCTGCCGGCCCCATAGGGGTTCAGTAATGGGTCGAACGAATCCGACCTACCGCGATCAGTTGAGCGCGATCGAAGACGAGTGGGGTGCGTACCGCCGGGCGCTCCGCCGCGAGGATCAGGATATCTTCGATCACCTGTTCGTGTACGCTCGCGACCACGCCGACGCTGCTGGGAGTCTCAACCACGCCGACCCGCTGGCGCCGATGTGGATGGCGATCGCGATCGAGCAGGAGAAGCGGATTACCGAGTTGGAGGAGCAGGTAGAGTGAACCATCACCAGTAATTTGTTCATTCATTATACAGGTGGGATAATGAGCAACGACAAAGAACTCCCAGCAGTCCATCTCTCGCTGGACGAATTGAGGGGTTTAGAGGAATTACTAAGAGAGAACACATCAAACTGTGAGATAGAAATCGTGCTGTCTCTTCGGGGTGGAGTAGAGAAACGGTTTAATTCAATAGATCAAATCGATACAACCGTATTTGCTAATATAAATGGTTCAGACGCCTACACACTATCCGTTGCTGGTGACGAAGGAAGGTGCACGATAGGTGGTGAAAGCACCAAATCAGAGTCTCACATGTTATATTCTACTGGAGAGCCAGACTGGAGAAACACGATACAATATAGAGTAAAACAATATCTCTATTCAGTTCAGTCGAAAGAAAGCTGGCTTCGAGAGCCATTAGCGGGTAAAAGGGCAACAGCGGTCGCAGTACTCGGTGCCCTTTTTGTTGGGTGGGCAATAGCTGATATAGCACCGCAGTCTATCGTCCACTACTATCCAACAATTGGAGATGTACTTACTTTTGCTCTAGGTGTATTTGTCCTGCTGCTCGTTCGGTTTCGAAATTGGGTGCATCCGTACGTCTTGATCGAATACAATCAGCCCCATCCAACCAAAGAAAGAATGGCGAACTTAGCTATGTATGTGGTTTTTATCGCAATTTCTATCCTGATGCTGAGATGGTGGATGGGGCCGGGACCACTTTTACGATAGAAAATCTGAGGAGGTGAACCGCGTTATAATTTGGAGCACTTCCACTTCCGCTGTACACGGACGGCTAACACCCTTTAGTCCGTCGTCTGAACTCGTGACCAAGAATGGTCCTCACGCTGGACAATCTCGACGACGGTCGTGTCGTCGAGTGGAGACTCACAGCCGACGGCATCGCTAGCAGCGTTCGTGAATCGTACACACCGACCCTGTACATCGGCGACGCGTCGGGTGACCTCTACGGGCGGCAGGGTGGCATGACGCCGTCATTACCGGAGCGCGACAGACTCTCGCCCGCATTACGCGAACTCCGGGCGTTCCTCGACGGCCAGCAGGCGGTGTCGGATCTCACCGTGGAGTCGCACCGGCAGACGTTCCGGACGGAGGCCCGCCCGCTCCTCCGAGTCGATACGGCCTCGATCGAGGCCGTCCGTACAGTCGCAAAACGAGTCCGTCAGTTCGACCAACCGGATACTTACACCTGCTACAACGTCGATCTCACGCGGCAACTTCGATATTGTCTCGAAACGGACACACCGGCCGCGCCCGATCGGTCAGTCCGCGATCTACGGACGCTCCATCTCTCGTTTCCAAGTCACGAATCCGGTATCGAGTCGCTGCCGCAGCTTACCGTCGACGGCGACCGCGTCGGCTCGTCGCCCCGTGAGGTCGTGACGGGTCTCCGGGAGGTGCTTGAAGAGCGTGATCCCGATGTGCTGGTTCTGTCGACTGCCAATCTGGTTCCGTTGTTGTTCGAGGCAGCCGACGCCTACGGTGTCGAATTTGCACTCGGACGGGGGACAGGGTACACGAAACTCGCCGGCGAATCGACGTACACCTCCTACGGGAACGTCGGCCACTCGCCGGCCAGATATGCGGTCCCCGGCCGGGTTATCATCGACGAGTCCAACTCGTTTTTCTATCACGAATCCGGGCTGGAGGGCTGTCTCGACCTCGTTGGACGCTCCGGGTTGCCGCTGCAAGAACTCGGCTGGGCGTCTATCGGCCGGGTTTTGACGGCCATGCAGATTCGGGAAGCACGGTCGCGTGACGTACTGGTACCGTGGCGGGCGTGGCGACCCGAGCTGTTCAAGACGGCGTCGACGCTCGACACCGCCGACCGCGGTGGAACGACGTTCGCGCCCGACGTCGGCGTCCACGAGAACGTTCACGAACTGGACTTCGCGTCCCTGTACCCCAACATCATCCGGACGCGGAACATCTCGCCCGAGGCCGTCCGGTGCGGCTGTTGTGACACCGACGATGTGCCGGGGTTGGACTACTCAATCTGCGAGCGCGACGGGTATCTGCCCGAGGTACTCGGCCCGCTGATCGACGCCCGGAGTGAGATCAAAGCGAAAATCCCCGAGGCCGACGGCGACGATCGCGAGCGGCTTGAGGCCGCGTCGTCAGCGATCAAGTGGATCCTCGTGTCGTGCTTCGGGTATCAGGGCTTTTCGAACGCAAAGTTCGGCCGGATCGAGTGTCACGAGGCGATCAACGCGTTCGCCCGTGAGATCCTCCTCGACGCGAAGACCGCACTGGAGGACGCAGGGTGGCGCGTGGTTCACGGGATCGTCGACTCAATCTGGGTGACGCCCGCCGACGAGCGCGACCAGCAACCGCTGGAAGAGGTTGCTCGCGAGGTGAGCGCGGAGACCGGTATCGAGTTAGAGTATGAGTGTGCGTTCGAGTGGGTGGCGTTCTGTCCAATGCGAAACTCCGAGTCGGGCGCGTTGACCCGCTACTTCGGGAAACGTCGGGGAGAGACGTATCCCGAGGCAGGGCTCGGGGATGCGATTAAGACGCGCGGCATCGAGGGGCGACAGCGCTCGACGCCGGCGTGGATCGAAGACGTCCAAAGTGAGGCACTCCGTGTATTCGACGAGACGCGATCGCCCGAAGCGGTCTGTGACGTGCTTCGGCGGCGGCTTCGCGAGCTGCGAGAGCACGAGGTGGGCCCCAATGGACTCATCATCGACAACCGAGTGTCGAAGGACGTGGACGAGTACTCGATGGAGACGCTCACCGTGGCCGCGCTAAAACGCGCCCGGATCGAGGGTGCTGGGTTGACGCCGGGGCAGACCGTTCGGTACGTTGTCGTCGATGCGGACGCAGGCGGCACCGCACGCGTCCGGCTTGAGTACGAGGACCTCGACCGGTACGACACCACGTGGTACGAGGACGCTACCGTGCGTGCCCTCGAGAGCGTGCTCGCACCGATCGGGTGGCGAGAAGGTGAGATCCGGCAGTACCTCAGCGGGACGAGCGACGAGACGCTGGCCGGCTTCGTGACAGAATAGTCGTTGTTTTTGATTCGGACCTGAGGATGTGAATCAGCTCCACGGGTCGGGATAAAGCTCAGAGAGCATCGCCTGTTTTGACCCAGCGGCACCTTTCATGTGGATCGGGACATCCCCTTCCGAAAACTCTGCGAGGATGTGGAGACAGGACCCGCAAACATTCAGGGCCGAACTTTCTTCATCCATTCCAAGCGGGAAATTCATTGCTAACTCGGTGATCAAATTCTCTTCCTCATGAGCGCTTACAGCGTTGAACACGGCTAGGCGTTCGGCATGGATACTCTGGTGACGATCGCGTGTTTCTACGACAGAGCCAGTATAGATATCTCCGTCTTCGGCCCTAACCGCTGCGCCGAGACCAGAGAAGTCCCGTGGTGATACAGAACAACTGACGGCCTCGGACGCTGCTTCAATAACCTCTTCGCTTACCTCGGGCATATGACTCGGATCGGGTAGCGGATGTATAAATCCTGTCTGGCTCTGTTGAAATGGTTAAAAATCGATATATCCTGTCTAGACTGTGGTCAGTACAGGCAAACGCTATATCACGCCCACCCTGTAAATCTGAACGATAATTCAATGCAGCCTGTCGAACGAGAGCACACAAACGCTATTTGTAACCCGAACCCTCAACTTGCTGCCGGTCGGTGTAAAGGTATGAGACGAGCGCTGGTGATCGGAGCTGTCGCCCTCCTTGTTCTCCTTGCTGGTTGTGCCAGTCTACCGGTCGATGACGGTGACATTGAGACTGATACCCCCGACACTGACAATGTCGACGATGGGACTGAAACAGACGATGGCTCTGACGATGCCGATGATACTGATGAATCGAGCACCGACACTGATGAGCCACGCGATGTCGATGGCGAGCTTGCAGTCCACCACATCGATGTCGGCCAAGCAGATGCGACGCTTCTCATCACACCAGCCGGAGAGACGATTCTGATCGATAGCGGTGACTGGCGGCAAGGGGGCGAAGGCGTGATTGAGTATCTCGAAGCCCACGACATCGATCGAATCGATCATCTCGTGGCGACGCACGGACATGCCGATCATATTGGGGGCCACGACGCAATCATCGAGTGGGCAGAAACAGAGGGTGACGGCATCGGGCTCGCCTACGATTCTGGGGTCGCACATACGAGTCAGACGTACGAGCGGTATCTCGATGCTGTCGAAGAGTACGATGTTGAGTTGCTGATCGTCGAGGAAGGTGACGAACTCCCGATCGAAGACGACGTCGACGGGCTTGTCGTCAACCCCCCAGAAGGAGATTCGGGAACCGACCTTCACGATAACAGTGTCGCGCTCGTGATTGAGTTCGGTGAGTTCCGCTACGTAACGACAGGTGATGCTGAGACGGCGGCCGAAGAACGAATGGTTGACTCATGGGCAGCCGAGCTTGACGCAGACATATACCACGCCGGTCATCACGGTTCAAGCACGTCCTCAACTGCGCCGTTCCTTGACGCAGCCTCCCCTGAGATTGCGATTATCTCTAGCGCTTACGACTCTCAGTATGGACATCCACATGATGAGGTACTCACTAGATTCGCTGATCGGGACATTGACACGTACTGGACAGGCGTCCACGGTGATATTATCGTGACTGCAACTGGGGATGGTGAAATCAACATTACGACAAGTGACACATTCTCACCAGACGCAGAGGACCTGCTAGGTGAGAAGCCGAGTGACGATCAAGAATCACTCACACCACTAACCGTTAACACACAACACTACGGTACTATTCCAGTATGAACGGAACGTACACAGCAACCGTTGACCGGATCGTCGATGGAAAGACCGCCGTCATACTCATTGAGGATGGCAAAGACGTGATCGAACAGTTCGATGTCCCGGCCGACCAACTTCCTGAGGAAGCCACCGGTGAGGGGAGCGTCCTGACGGTCGAGATTACAGATAACGCGATCGTAGATATGCAATACGACGCTGAGTTGACGGACCGACGGCCACAAGCTGCTCAGGAACGAATCAACAGGCTCTCAAAACGACTGAGCGACCGAGATAAATCATAGGTCTGTCAATACGGTGCTGAAAGCGATCATCGATTGATTGCTCAAAAAGCCGACAGTAGACACTTCAGCGGTGCCTTAGTTCTCTATCGCGGTGGATTGTGCTCGTCTCTGACTGTATTGAGGACTTCATTATCGCTGTGAGTCCAAGATAGGGTCGTCTCGGGACTCGTGTGGTTCGCTATTAATTGTCTCGGGTGGCGACGGGATGGACGGCGAGTATATGCAGAAGGAACTCGTACTCAGCCGCCGGCATTTCGATCTGTTTGGAGCATTTGCGTCTGTCGGGTCTCTAAGAGTTCGCGCTTCCCGACCGACGCGTCGAGCGGGGCCATGACCAGCAGGCCGGTCGCGGCGTGACACGGAAGGCCGTCACCGGCGCCGAAGCCCGTCCCCGTTGTCGGTACCTGTACGCGGTACCCATTCCCTGAGTGTTGGATCCGGGTGTCGATTCCACGGTAGATCGACGCCGTCTCCGTGGCTGCGAGTGCGACTAGCTCAGCGCGGTCGGCTAACGGCACGCGGTCGGTATCCCGGTCGATCACGAGCAGTAGATCGTCGAACCCGTACGCGACGACGTCGGCACGGTGTGTCGTGTCGCCGTTGGCGCCCTCCTCGACGAGACCGGCGCTGCGAGCGGGTTTGGTCACTTGTAGCGCGAGGCCGTCGCCCGTGTTTGTCAGTTGATTCGGCATCTACTCGGTCACCTCTCGTGCGCGCGCCCAGATCCACGCGTCGTCGTGGTCGTCGAGGACGGTCGGGTCGAACCCACAGAGATCGCGGAGGTAGTGTGACCAGAACTCCCTGTCAAACGACTCAGGCACGTTATGAGCGGCCTCGGCGTCGCCGAAGCGGTCTTGATGCGTCGCCGGCGGCGGAACAGCAGTCATTTGTCGGCCTCCTCCACCGTCGCGATCGTTCCGAGAACCGGGTACTCCCATCGGATAATATCGTTGTCCTCGACGTGCTGGACCCTAGCGTGTAGCGTGGGCGTTCCCCAGCTGTCATTCGTCTCGACAATACCGATTTCGCCCAGATCCGTCGCATGTCGATCCGGTTTGAGGTGTAACTCGGGTGCCTCGAAAAACTCGATCGTACACTGAAGATACCCCTTGCCCTCTTCGTCCTCAGCAGCAGACTCGTACTCGAAATCGGTCGTCGTTACCTCGAACGTGCGCTCGTCATCGAGCGTGACACGGTACGTATGGGACTCTGAGCGGGCCTCAAAGAGTGTTTCAGCTGCGTCGCCAGTTATGTCGTTCATGTGTGGGCACCTGCGCGCGGCGAGTCTCGCTGTGCGTACACGTTACTATAATATAGTAACGTGAAACCACTCCGGTGCCCGTTCATGTACCCAGTACCGAACCAGCAGTATGAGAGGTGTGCGGGATAGAACGCGTCGCGCTCACCAACGACCTCGCGGATAGTGATGTGCCGGGTGCAGTCGTGCCGACCGTGCGTCCCACTGAGTAGGCAGTACCCATTGAGCTCACCACCGGCAGTGTAGGGCTTGTAGCGCTTGTGCTCGCATGGACGTCGTCCCGAGTCAGTAGTTGATAAGCTCGATCGTAACAATTCGTGTCCGATCTATGTATTGAACAACTCCTCTTGGCCGAGTCGATCGGGCGTGAACGAGAAACCACGGTCAGCGTAGTAGAGCGCGAGACTGTCACTCGGACGAGATATCGAACACAGGAGCGACAATAAGTAGATATGACAGCGACCACGTCGTAAGGACCCCACTCCCTCCCCCCGTCATCGATGTGTAAATGCTCTAGCGATGGGGAAGGGTGAAGACACGTTAGAGTCCGAAATAGCCAAAAACACCGTAAAATCGCTGTAGATGTATCTGAACATTCAGAAATCAAATCACCTTTAGTTTGATAAAGATTTATATAAGTGCCATATAAACAATACCCGCAATGGATCAATTTGTAATGGTAAGAGAAGGTAACTTCGATAAACTAGTTAACGATTCTATTTCTGATTATATCAACTGTTCTTCTTGAAAACAGCGTCTATAGCGTCTAAAACAGCAATCTATGGATTAGTGTTTAGTTTTTCCACCCTCCACTGTTTTTTGCTTACACATCGATGACGGGGGGAGGGTGTTTGACACCCCTGACAAACACGGGCGATTCTTGTAGGTATTGCTGGTCAGTGGAACGGCAATCACTCCTACATGATATCTAGCCAAACCTCTACGGGATCAGCTTCAATTTTACACATCGAAGACGGGGGGTGTGCTTCCGAGAGAACCTTTTGAAACTAACTGTGGAATTCCTTTAGCTGGGCGTTGACGACAGACTGAAGAAGAGCTTCTTGTTCGGCAATTGACCCTAGACGAGTGTCGTCGACGATTCGATTCATCATCGCTTCAGGATCTCCTGTGAACGTGAATTCCATGTACATTCCGCCACCACGACCTCGACCTTTCCGAGAAGTGGAGATAAGACCATACGTGGAGAGCTCTTTGACATACTTGACGTAGGTTTCCCGTGTCATTTGGTCAGCATCGATCTCATCAGTAACCCATTGGTAAACTTTGAAACCAACCGGGCTTGGCACGGAACTCCCAGACCAATTGGAGAAATTGGCGACAGAAGCGGTTGCGTAGAGAGAGATCTTCTTTTGCGTAGTCAATCCCTCGATTAACTTTAGCGACCGATCTTTATCGATCTCCTCCTGCGATTCTCGAACGTGTTCTTCACGAACTTCCCCGTCACCACATTCATCTGCGAGATCACCGGCACCGCGAAACAGGTCGATTGCCTTTCGTGCGTCTCCATGGCTTTGGGCTGCAAATGCTGAAACAAGCGGTAGCACATCGTCACTTAAGCCATCGTCTCGAAAGGCATCACGTCGGTTATCGAGTATTTGACGGAGCTGATTGGCATCATAATCCGGAAAATAGATGTCTCGAGGATTGAATGAACTCTCGGCACGACCGTCGATATTCTCCATGAATTTCGGGTCATTGGTCAGAGCTGCGACCGAGACTTGTCCTTCGATTTCGTTTGTATTACTGGCTCTAGACAGTTGATAGAGTAGCTTTGAGTACGCAGGTTCTTCGCTCGCTCGCCGGCCTACCAGAAGATCGATCTCGTCGATGATGAAAATGACTGAGTCGTAGTGTTCGTTGATGAGTTCATACAAGCGCCGATACTTACGCTTGGTCGACACTCCTGTCTCCGGAACGCCGGCATCTACACCGATGTCCTTTGCGACGGTTTGGACCAGTTCGAATACAGCTTGATCGAGGGTATTGATCGGCTGGCAGTTAATGTCGACAACACCGAAACGTTCGCCTTTGGACTGACAGAGCTCAATGATTTGCTGTGTGACTGCACCAATAATAAGCGATTTTCCTGTTCCGGCCGGGCCGTAAAGCAACATATTCGGAGGCCGATTTCCTTGAAGGGTCGGCTTCAGAAACGAAACGACGGACTCGAGTTGCTCATCGCGTCCGACGATTCGCTCTTCATCAATAATTGTGTCTGGCTCGACAAGGTCTCGATTGACAAAAACTGATGCTTTTCCCTCATCGTCGAGCATATCCCGGATTGACCGGTGTTTACTGTCCTCACTGTCTTCAGCGATTTCTTTGCCGTGTTCCCGTAATGAGTGATTTGTAATAGTCTCTCCAACGTCCTCTCCGTCAGCTCGGGAACGAGCCCCATCGTCGGGGATGGATTGGTCCGATCCATCCTGATCACGACCGGCCATACGAATACTCTACCTCCGAGTGATTAAAAACCTTCACCCCACATCGATGTTTATCTAGCCGGTATACTCGTTCTTCCACCTATATTCGGATAGATCTTGGTTACCCATTTAGACCACCACCGAAGTACATCTCACGAATCCCCCCCCCGTGATCGATGTGTAACGAGATCTACTGCGCTTTCTTGTGTTTCTGACAATTCAATAATTGATCTTGCCAACTCTACTGTTCTTAATCGACGTGTCATCTGGTTATCCAACGCCCCGTCATCGAAGTGTAAGTTGTAGGTTCTACCACCCCACTATCGATGTAAAAATCGGTTTAGTCTCTCGCTCTTCCGACTGTCAGCTATCAGTTTACACTTCGATTACGGGGGGTATACCAATAGAAATCAGACACTCTGAGTTCATCCATCCGAGTTGACCGGACCCTTGTACTCAGATCGGACCTGATCACCATCCCGCCACTGCCAGTAGTAGTAGCGATTATCGTTGATTTCCTTGATTGTGATCGTCGCTTTTGCAGGGACGTCATCTGGCAGATCATCTGGTCGCTCCTGCGCTTCGTCTTGGTCTGGCTCTTCCTCGAGATGTGTCTCGCGTTCCTTGAGTTCAGATAGCTCCTCGGCGTACGTAGTAATGTCGCGGAGTTGGTCCGGACTGGATTCGTTAAGCGTGTCGACCAGCTCTGCCGGGAGGCTTGTCGGTGGGGTCGGTGGGTCGTAGGCCATTGACTTCCTTCGTGTTAACCAACATAGGGTGCTAATCCATAGTTTTGTTGGTTAAGACGGGAGAGTTTCTTCCCACATCTGCTGACTGAAGCACTACTTTTGGTACATATCCCACCCGCAGGACGGGAAGTCCCGGCGCGAACACCGGGCCGACGCCGGCGTAGACAACCAGCGAGACACCATCTATGATCGGCGGTATGACCGCGAATTTGTAGCCGGAAGTGAACGATCCTCATCCTGTTCGTGATCGATGTTCAATTCGTATTTTCAGCGAACACTCGAAACGGTGGAGTGTGAGGCTGTATTGCGAGTATCCTTTTTACTTAGGGGTCGTGTCCTTGTCGCGGCTAGTCGCCGTGGCGGGTCCACCACTGTTCGACTTCCACCGAGGCGCTCGATACGCTCTCGTGGTACGGCGGTCGAGATCCACGATCTGCGGATCGTCACTGAATCAACAACTTCGGTACGAATCTCTAGAGGAGTAACCGTCGACGGTGGCTGCCATGGGTTCGAGCTGTTTTCGAGAACAAGACCGCTAGTGGATCCAGCTGGAGCCGTCGTTCAGAGGTACTGACACGTTGAACCAGTAATACTACTCGTCGACGTCGACGACTGTCGCCTCTTCAGGCGGTGCGATCTCAAGTTCGGCAGCGCCGCGCTCGATCGTTTCGGGCGCGGTCCCCTCGGCGTCGGCGAGCAGCTCGGTGAGCTCCTCGTCCGAAACCATGTCGGCGTCGGCCGGGGCTTCGCGACTCATGTCTCCTTCTACCCGGTGCGAAGGGATAAACGTGGGTGTCGGTTCACCACCATCCGACCACGACGGTGGGCGCCCCGGCGATCGACGCTCTTCGAAGACATCGATGAAGTACTCAGCCTCGCGTTTGAGGTAATTGGCACAGCCGCGGATGACTGCTCCTCGACTTATCGGCAGCGGCGCATGCGCGAGTTGGAGGTGAACAGTCGGCTGCGAACGGCGGGCGACGTCGACGTGGAGCCCTTCGCGGTACACGTCATGCCCGAGTGACGACGTCTCATTGTGGTCCATCCGGGCGATTGCCGTCCACTCGATCGGGTCGATCGCGACGCGATAGTGAAGCTGAACGAGGAAGCGCGGGATGTGTTGCTGGTGCTGGTCGAACCCGACCGTGAGCAGGCAGTCGCGGCGGCCAGCTGGGACGTGCTTGGAGACGTCGTAGCCGATCGGGAGCGACGGGGCACTCATTCGTTCGGCCCATCGTCACCCGGTACGGTGTCGCTTTCGCTTTCGCCCTCGACGTCGGGGCGACATCCGGGCTGCACTCGCTGGAGTTGCGATAGTTCAGTTCTCCCGCTCCCACCATTCGTCTATTCTTGCGCGCTGATGTCGACGGCTGCGGTGATCCCGCACGAGCAGTGAATGCCGACGGTGCCGGGGTGGGTCGTGATCGGGCCCTTCTCCTCTCCACAGCCCGGGCAGTTGACGCGGAAGATCTCGCCCATACACACCGATCCATGTGGTCCGGGAAAGCCGCTCCGCTCAGCCTCAACCAACAGTCGGTAATCCGATGGCTGATCGTTGGTTAAGATCGAAACCGCAGGACGGTAGGGGTGATAGGGTCAGTGTTCGAGATAGGCATTGTTATCCGAAATTGTAGCACTAAACCTACCGGAAACGTTGTTTCCGGTGCTTTCATACCTCCGAGGAGGTCGATCCTTCTGTCTCGAAGCAGGGGTAAACACGCCTCGATTCGGGATCTATTCGGAGGAACCCCCCGTTATCGACGTGTGATATATTGTATCTCGCTATAGGAAGTTTGTGGCCGCTACTCCTCAAGGCCGAGCTCTTCCTCGATAGACGACTCTCCCAGCGCTGCCCGAACTGCCGCCGGGTAGAACTCCTCGTTCTTCGGCATGTCCTCGCCGTGTTGTCGTCGCCACTTGACGTTCAGTTCCGAGTAGCGTAGTTGTAGGTCGTCAACAAGCGTCTCTGGGAGGTACATGTTCACGTTCTTTCGCTCTCGGACAGTCCCGCTGCTCTCTCTGTTCTTCTCGCTCTCTGCGTTCATTTTGCTCTTTGACATCTTTGTGGTTTCTGGTCTCTTTGAGGTCTTTGAGTCCTTTGATGTATTTGCTGTGTTTGATGTCTCTTCTGTCTCTGAGGTCGACAGATCGTCTTCGGGGACGGCATCGTCATGATTGTCGTCATCGTGGTCGTAGCGGTCGTCCCAAGGGTTCCGATCGCGCTTCTCATCACTGTCAGTCATCAGCATAGTCCTCCAAGTGCTCAGCGACATCGAGGTACACCTCTTCCATGTCGCAGTCCTCCTCGTGTTCGAAGATGGAGACGCCGGCGTTCCACGCCCGTTGTAGCGCGACGCGCTTTCTGATCTCAAAGACCTCACAGTTCTCTCTGTCCTCAAAGATGTCTTTGAACCACTCCATCATCTCCTCGGCCTCGCCGTCGACGCCGACCTCGTTCGCGACGAGTCCAACCTCGTCGACATCGCCGAAGGCGGACTCGATCGACCGCAACTGCTTGAACAGGAGCTCGATTGCGCGGATGCTCGTCGACTTCGCCTGCGCGGGGATCAGGACGTTCCCCGTCGCGACGATTGCGTTGTCGGTGAGCACACCGAGGTTCGGGGGACAGTCAACGAGGATGTAGTCCCAGCGCTGATCGGCGTCGCTCTCGTTGAAAAGCATGTCAAGGCGCTCCTCACGCTTCATCACGTTCGCGAGCTCATCCTCGGCGTTGATCATCCGCTCGTGACTGGGAACGACGTCGACCTCTTGGTGCTCGACGGCTAGCTGCTCGAGGTCGCCCATCCGGTCGAGATCAGGGAGGACGTCGAACAGCGAGTCACGATCTGGATCGTCGTACAGATCCTCGAAGCCGAGCCCCTCAGTGGCATGTCCCTGTGGGTCGAGGTCGATGACAAGAACATCATGGCCGCGCTGGTTTAGTGCGCCGGCGACGTTCAGTGTCGTGGTTGTCTTCCCGGCACCGCCTTTCTGGTTGGTAACTCCGAGTCTCATACGTGTCTTTGTCCTCAAAGAGAGCAAAGATATCGGAGAGGCATAAGAGTGCGTCAGACACTCATAGAATGTTGGGGGTCACAGACAAGTCAGATCTTCGAACGGGTACCTACGCGGAACCGTCGCGGAACCGTTCGATCGGGATATCGGAGACGTCGTCATAATCGTCATCACCACCAACTAAGAGCGTCGCGCCGACATGTTCAGCTGTTGCCAGCGCGAACGAGTCGCCAAGCGCAGGATTATACCTGAGCGTATACTCCGAGGCGTCCGTCCAAGTATCGGCGACATCTACCGTTTTGATACCGAGATCGGTCAGCCAGTCGAGATACTCGTCGGCTGTGTCGCGGTCGTACTTCCGGGCGATTGTGTACCGGATCTCAGCGAGATTCACGTAGCTGGCGTAGCCGACGGTGTCCTCGACTGCGACCGCGTCGAGATACTCTTCTACAACCTCGCTGCCTGGTTCATCGTCGGCGTGTGCTATCAGTGGCTCGGCGTCGAAGACAACGCGGTCAGGAACCGACATTACTCTTCAGTTGAGAACTGCGAGTCGCGTTCTTTCCGGTCCTGGTCGCGTTTCTCTTTGAGGATCTCGGACGCAGGCGTGTCCGTACTCGCTTCGCTACGGGCGGCAAAGCCGCGCATCTCGCTCGGTGAGCGGACCTGTTCAACGATCACCTCTCCATCTTCGGTTTCCCGGAACAATACCTTCCCAGGCGCTTCGATCCCGAGCTTCTCGCGGAACCGTTTTGGGATGGTCGCCTGGCCGTGCTTAGTGACGGCGACAATCTCTTTTTCAGAGTTGTTTGACTGTTCTGTCTTACTCATAGTTCATAATTAGATCTCGATCATAATCAACTTTTCTTCTCATTGACAAACAGTCGTTGCTCCTCTGTCGGGTGTTTAGTCGAGTTCGAAGTGTGGTTCGGCTTTTGAGGGACGTGAAGTACTAGAGTCAAACAGTCCTCGAACGGGGCGGTTCGATTACCCGTCGTGGTCAATATACTCGGCTTCCCATTCAGTCCGAGCTTCGATCTCTCTAGTGCCCCGGCGAGTAGTGCTGTACTCGTTGGTCCGTCGGTCCCGTTGACTTTTTTCGATGAGTCCCTTCTCAACGAGCGTGTCGAGGTTGGGATAGAGCCGACCATGATGGATTTCCTTTTCGTAGTAGTCCTCGAGCTCGTCTTTGATCGCGAGTCCGTGTGGGTCATCAAGTCCGGCAACTACGTACAGCAGATCGCGCTGAAAGCCAGTGAGATCGTACATGTCGCAATTTACTCATTCGAGTTTTGAAATACTACTGATCTGGCCCTGTATGGAGCGAAGGGATTCATCACTCTCCCCGTGGGTCACCAACCGGTATTTCACCATATTCTGGACATGAGACCCATCCCTGTCCAAATGCCCCACCCATCCCTTGGTCCGGGCTCCATTCGTGTTCATCCCCACAATGTGGACAGTCTACTAGTGGCGGGTCAATCTCCAGTGCCTCTTGCTGGATGAAATGATTTCCTTGGTATGAATCACAGTTCTGACAGACGTTTCCCCAGACTTTCTTGCCGAGAGTATTGCTGTAGACCCGTTCAACAGGGGTTTCGTAATTCGCTAATATATCTCCGAGAGGCGTATCAAGATGGTCTCCTCGTGGCCAGACCACAGGCGTTTGCTCGCCACACTGCCAGCAGTCTGTTTCCCACGTCAGCAATTTCTGGCGATCAACCGGGAGATCGTCTGGGAGCATGATAGCAAATCCTACTCTGATTGACTATTTGATTCTTTGTCTCTGGTTCCCTGTTGATATCTTTAAGAGCTGACAGGATCTGCGTGCGAGATACAGAGCGCGTATCTGGCACTGATGGTATTTTGATCGGCAGGAGTCGTAATCGCTGATACAGCGACCTCAGAGGCCTGTATGAATTGGCGACTACAAGTACCTATCTGGACATATATTGGTAACAAAGTGCTTTCCTTCGGCTTTCCAGTATGTATACATGAGGAACACCCAAGAGTTCTACTACGAGCCCGACGAGACCGAACAGCTCAGCACAGCCGTCGTCACGGCGGTCGCTCAAGCGCACGATGAGGATGTGCTTGAACAAGAATGGCTCATCAGTGACGACATCAACACGGACGCCCTCGATGGCCTCTTTCAGGAACGGAATCTCGATATGACCATCCAGTTCGAGGCCGACGGGACGACCGCGACGATCATCGCCGACAGAGATGGAAACCCCCGCATCAAAATCGAATCACACCGCTAAGTTACACGCTCCGCGAAGAGTTGGTTCAGCGGGTTTGGTGCGAAACAACGACGGTCTTTGTGCTGTACTCATCCTTTGAGTCTTGTACTTCGGTTCTGAGAGAGAGCAGAGAGCTCGTCTGAGAGCTGCTGTATACACAGCGCTTATCTCGGACACCCTGCGCTCAGTAGGTGAGGTCGCACTTCCCAGTCATGGGTTGAGCATTGTCTAAACACTCACACGAACTCTCCCTGTTCAGACATCTCGAACTCAAACCGTGCTCCACCTTCGGTTCCATCGGCTACAGACAGCTCCCAGCCGTGGGCTTCCACGATTCGTTTTACGATAGTCAACCCGAAACCAGTGCCACCCTGTGCCGACGAATGTCCCGGTTCGAATACCTCGTCACGCTTTTCGACTGGAATTCCTGGTCCATTGTCTTCGACGTAGATCCCAAGTTCGTTGTGACAGCCGACACGAACGGTCACGTCGGATCCACCGTGTTCAACAGCGTTTCGGAACAGGTTCTCGAACACGTGGCGTAACCGGCCAGGGTCAGCTTGAAAGGTCATCTCGTCGACGATCTCGATAGTTGCGTCATCCGTGTCTACTGTCGCCCAGCATTTCCCGACGAGGTTAGTCAAACTGACCGACTCCGTTTCGCTTATCGTATCGCCTTGGCGAGCAAGCGTCAACGTATCCTCGACGATCGCCTCCATCCGGTCAAGCGCCTGTAGTAGTGGATCAAGATGCTCGCTTTCTCCCTGCTCAGCAAGGAGTGCAGCGCGACCCTGTGCGACGTTGAGCGGACTGCGCAAATCGTGGGAGATAACACTCGCAAACTCTCCGAGCCGCTCGTTCTGCTGACGCAGTTGTCGCTCACGTTCGACACGCTCAGTCACGTTCCGAGTGACCCCAACGAGACGAGTTATCTCACCATCGGAGACTACCGGCGCAAGTTTCGTCTGCCAGAAGCGTGCTCCTTCGCTGACCCGCAGTTCCTCCTGATACGAGATCGGTTCGCCGGTCTTGACACAGCGGTGATAGTTCGCCGCTAACTCAGCGCCCTGTTCTTCACCGAACACGGCTTGTGGTGTCTGGCCCTGTACTTCCTCGGTAGTAATCCCAGTCTGGCGCTCGTAGGAGGGACTGAGGCGCTCAAACTCGAATCGGACACCATTTCCATCTTCCTCAACATTCATCAGAAAGATGGCGTCCTCCACGCTGTTCAAAAGGGCCTCGTACTCTTCGGCAAGCTCTCGCGCTTCGCGTTCGTACTCTTTTCTCTCAGTGATGTCTCGACTGCTAAGCAGAACCCCATCGATGATGTCGTCGTCAACTCGATTCCGCATTGTGGCCTCAATCCAGCGCCACGAGCCGTCGGCGTGGCGGAATCGGACTTCGACAGTCTCGGATTCGGAAGGATTCGAGAGAACAGCCTCCAGCGCGTCGGCGTTTCGCTCCCGGTCCTCGGGATGGACGAACTCGAATCCCTCGTGGCCAACCAATTCGCCGGGGTCGTAGCCGAGAATCCGTGTGATGGCCGGACTGACGTAGGTTATCGTTCCGTCGGTATCGACGACTGTCGCGAGATCATTTACCTCCTCAACGAGTGTCCGATACCAGTCAGACTTGCGTTTATTATTTTCTCGGTGGGTCGCATCGTCATCCATCGATTATGATGAGTCCAGCACACGTGTAAGCATGTTGGAATTGTGTACCATCTCCAGTGAAAGCACCACTCTTTGCAGCATATATGGGTGTGGTGGCCAAGATCTTGGTGAGTGTACCCATTGTATCCAGCACGGCTCCAAGAACATATCACTAGTTGAGGATCTCAACAGAACCATTCTGCTCTGTTGAATCCGATGACGGCACCGTGATCACGATCGCTGAAGACGCGGTTATCTCGTTTTTCGTTGTCGATGATTGGATCGATCCACCCAGCGATCTCGATCCGTGCGCTCCCTGGCAAGAGTCCATCTCTACATTCTCTCGGCAGCG
Organism: Halorubrum alkaliphilum; assembly: GCF_017873815.1. Classification (GTDB taxonomy): domain Archaea; phylum Halobacteriota; class Halobacteria; order Halobacteriales; family Haloferacaceae; genus Halorubrum; species Halorubrum alkaliphilum. The sequence goes on from NZ_JAGGKQ010000027.1 coordinate 35,384, forward strand.
GTCCTGAATCGTGTACAGAATGACCCGATCCCGCTGCCCTCTGTGGATTCAACAGAGCACAGTAGTTAGCATGAACAGTTGGCTCTGTTGAAATCCTTAGGAACTGATGAGACCGGCGTGCGAGATACAGAGGCTGTAGTCAACAGACAGACGTCCCGATCTGTCCTGAACGCAAATCGGCTTTCATACATCGAGCCGTTGATAGCCAGTCTACTGTGTTGTTCATCGGGAGAACAAGCACAGCCGGCGCGGTCGGAGTGATCACGGGAGATATTGTCGGTATCGGCACCCGAATGCTACTGTGTCTGTGTTCAGCGCAGAACGTGAACTGGCAGTTGGAACGACCCTCAAAGGTACTAAACCGGTGTCTGACAATATCTATCCTATTACGATGGTGATGATACTGACTGCTGTCGGTATTGTTGTCGCCGCATTCGTCGGGTTCAACATTGGCGGATCGTCCACAGGGGTAGCATTCGGCCCTGCAGTCGGCTCGCGGCTCGTTCGAAAGACGACTGCAGGGGCGTTGTTCGTTGGCTTCGCCTTTCTCGGAGCGTGGACTGTGGGTCGGAACGTTATCGAAACGATGAGCAGCAGTATCGTGCCAGCGATCCAGTTCACGCCCGTTGCCAGTATCATCGTTCTGTTTTTCACCGGCGCGTCGCTGTTGATATCGAACCTCTACGGGGTCCCAGCGTCAACGTCGATGACTGCCGTGGGCGCCATCGTCGGATTGGGACTCGCAACCGGGACTCTCAATCAGGCGTTGATGTTCGTTATCGTCTCCGCCTGGATCGTCTCCCCACTGGTGTGTCTGACTCTCGGAGTCGTTATCGGCCGCTACGTCTACCCGTATCTCGACCGCTACGTCGCGTTCACGACGTTCAATCTCCAGTTCATCCAATTCGACCGATCGAGCACGGTTCCACGGCCATTCATCAATCCGAACGCATCACCGCAGGACGTCGTCGGGTCACTGTTGGTCGTCCTTATCGGCTGTTATATGGCGTTCTCGGCCGGGGCGTCGAACGCTGCGAACGCCGTCGCTCCCCTCGTCGGTCCGGGTGGCTCGCTCACCGTGAATCAGGGCGTCCTCCTCGCGGTGGGGGCCTTCGCGTTGGGTAGTTTCACCATCGCTCGCCGCACGCTCGAAACGGTCGGGGACGACATCACGGAGCTCCCCATTCTCGCCTCACTGATCGTTTCCGTGATCGGTGGAACGGTCATCACCGCTCTCTCGTCGTTCGGGATTCCAGCGAGTCTCGCCGTCAGCACGACGTCAACGATCATCGGCCTCGGATGGGGGCGAGCGAGTCGCATATCGACACTGGCAGAGTTAGTGACGCCGACCCCTGACCGACCGGATGTCGCGGTCTCGACCGGCGCACTGGTCACGTCACGCGCCGAGGACGCCCCTGCCGGCCCGACTATCGGGGACGTTGCCCGAGGCGAGGAATCGGCCGAGAAACCGGATGAAACCCCGAATATTCCAGACATCGGTGCCGAGGGACCGGCAGACATCGACCAGCGAAGCCTCTTCGACCCGGCGGCGGCCAAGCGTATCGTGACGATGTGGGTGTTGACGCCGTCGCTGGCGATCATCGGCTCATACCCGGTGTTCGCATTCCTGCTATGAGCCGTACGCGCCGTGTATCCAGTAGCGCCTGAGCGAATTATCGAGCTGTTATCAGGAACGCAGTGCGAGATACGGAGTGTGTGGTCGGCAGGGAAACAGCAACGTTTCACTTTTCTGGGTTTAAATTGTGTTAGCCGAGTTGTCTGACCCCCGTTGATTACAATGCTCGCATGCGATGAGTTACCTATGAACATTAAGTTTGCTGTCTCGCGAGCGAAACCCGCCATGCGGATCTTCAGTGAAAAGAATGTGACGTTTCTCGCCGGCAGCATCGCCTACAGCGCGTTTGTCTCAACCGTTCCACTGCTCATGTTCTTCCTCATCGGAGTCTCCGTGCTCGGCGCGCCCGAGCTACAGCAGCAGATAATTGAGGTGGCGACCGAAAGCGTCTCTCCGTCGGTCGGTGGCGTCATCGAGGTGATGATCGAAGAGCAACGCGACGCCGGTCCCGGCTCGACAATCAGTTCGTCTCTTATCGGGGTTCTCATCCTTGTCTGGGGGGCGATCAAGGTATTTCGTGCGCTCGATACGGCGTTCTCAGAGATCTATGAAACAACCGCTGAAGTGTCATTTCTCGGTCAGATCAAGAAGAGTTTGGTGGTACTTTTCACCCTCTCGCTGGGCGCCATCGCGATGGTCGGTACGACCACCGTCGTGGCATTCTTCTCGTCAGTCCCGTTCATTGGGGTCGCAGTCCCCCTGCTACTGGTCGTCGGTCTCTGTGGCGTGTTCTTCCCGATGTACTACCTGTTTCCGGACATCGACGTGGCGCCACGGGAAGTGCTTCCAGGAACAATCGTCGGGGCCGTCGGTTGGGCGATCCTCCAAGTGTTGTTCCAAGTGTACGTCTCCCTGAGCGGCGGCGGCGGGAGTCTCATCGCGAGTATCCTCCTGTTGGTCACTTGGCTGTACTTCACCGGTGTCATCCTGTTGCTCGGTGCTGCGGTCAACGCAGTCGGCCCCGCCAATACCGACGCGACCGTCAACGAGCGGGAGGGGTCTTCGGTATTGGATACTGGAATGACTCGCAGCGAGGCAGCAACGTACCTCCACCGGCTTCGTGAGGACCTCACCGGCCGATTCGAGGGAATGCGGCCAACGAGTAAGGGAAGGGTCGTCGAACGCGGCCCTCCGAGGGGCACGATCTCTATCACTGAATGGGCCCGAGAAACCGAGGAGGGAATGACTCACGAGGTCCGGTTGGAGTGGGACACAGACAGTGACAACGAGGACTGAGTCACAGCGGAGGTTCACCCCATCGACTTCCATATTCGACAGGCTCTCCAGATCGCTGTAGTCTACGATGAGCCGATATAATTAATCTACAAACCTGCTACCCACCAGTTTCCAGCGGAAACCAGATTGTAATCTCGGTGCCGCGTGGCTCACGCTCATCGACGTTGATCTTCCCTCCAGAATGGTTTACTGTCCAGTAGACCAGCCACAATCCCAGTCCACTACCGTGTGAGAGTGTCTCAATAGCCCCTCCCGATTCGAGGACATCTCTGTCAAATTCTGGGATACCCGGACCGTTGTCCCGCACGCTAAGAGTGCCCCATGATCCCTCGACAGCGAGGTTGACACGCACATGGGGGTTTTCGCTGTCGTTGTGGATCACAGCGTTGGTCAACAGCTCTTCAATTGCGGCAGTAATCGATTCGGCGGCAGAGACGACGAGTTGTGTCGGGCCTGTAACGTCGACATTTGCGTTAGGCCAGTCCTCGGCCGTCTCTTTGGCAAGAACCCGAACCACCTGCCCGATATCTACAGAGGTTGGCCCGTGTGAGTCACTGAGAACAGTCGTAATCTCTCGCGA
>NZ_JAGGKQ010000028.1 GCF_017873815.1 Halorubrum alkaliphilum
ACACCCATTCGGTGTCTGCAAAGCGCGTCATAGAAGCAGGAAGCCCCACCCTCAAGGAAGCCGCACCAGCGGCTGAGTAGGGTGGGGTAGTTCACTTGCGGGAGGTGGTCAACGTCTCTGTATTTGTTGTCTCAGTCTCTAGATGCTGATTATCGGTGGAAACTGACGAATTGAGATCGGTGCGTGTGGGTGTATCTGTGTCACCACGTATCTGCTGTCGAAGTCGCCGAATTGTATTCTCATGCTCTTTGTACTCTGAGACGACAAGCGCATTGATGAGTGAGACGGTGCGTTCAACTTGCTCTTTTTGCCATGATTCTTTACGGGATTCGTACGTCCGAATCGCGCGAAAAAAGTCGGGTTTGTCGAACTCAGGCCAATACGGCGTACAAAAGTACACTGCGGCTTCATTGCCGTTCGCATGCCACGGGAGGAAATTTGAAGTTCGTTTATCACCGCCGCTTCGAATCACGAGGTCAACGTCACGGATTGGATCTTCGTAGAGTCGGTCTTCGACCTCGCTGACAGTGATGTCGTCGGGCGATAGCTTGTTGTCTGCCACATCGCTAGCGAGCTCCCGTGCTGTTTTGAGCAGTTCATTCCGGCCACCGTACGCGAGTGCAATATTGAGTTGTAAATCTGAATACTGAGCTGTTTCTGCTTCGGCATACCGAACAGCATCAATCACCCGTTGTGGTAGTTGATTCAGATCGCCCAGCCCGCGAATATTGATCTGCTCATCGTGGACGATATCAGCGTCGGCAAAACTATACAGCTTCTCGGTGAGCAGTTCAAAAAGCTCCTGTAATTCGTGATCTGGACGATCGAAATTTTCCGTTGAAAATGCGTACAGAGTGACTTCTTTAATACCAACTTCTTGACACCAATGGAGCACATCTTCTGTGGTGTCTGCTCCTTCGACGTGTCCGTCAGACGGCTCCATTCCGTGCTGCTCAGCATACCGCCGGTTCCCATCTTGGATGATCGCGACGTGGTCTGGTGGTTCCTCAATCCGCCGTTTCAGTTCATATAAATACGCTCGGCGGAACCGACGTCGTATTTTTCCGAGCACAACATCTATGTTACTATCATCGATATTAAAACCATTTCGTCTGGAGCCTGACTAAGCCCCCTTCCTCAAGGAGCCGCCGAAGGCGGCGAGTAGGCAGGGTAGTTCACACGACGACCGAGACGACGCCACCGCCAACAATCGCGAGGCCACCAAGGCCGAAACAGACGACCCAGAAGGGAATGCGGTCGACCACGCGCATCAGCGTATCGATGGTAACATACCCAACGAGTGCGCTGACGCCGAGCGCGACAAACGCCGCCGTCGGGCTGATTCCCGGAAGCCCGCCCGCGCCGAGGACGGTGAGCGCTGCGCCCCCGAGGCTCGCAGGAATGGAGAGAATGAACGAGAGTCGGAACGCCGCGGGTGGGTCGTAACTGCGGAACAGCAGCGCGCTCGTCGTCACTCCCGATCGAGAGATGCCCGGGAGGATCGCGATCCCCTGTGTCGCGCCGACGAGGACGGAATCCAACAGCGTCGGCGTCTCGCGAACCCCGAGCGAGACTGATTCCGAGGCGAGCTGGAGAACGCCGGTGAGTATCAAGAGAACGCCGATCGCAGCGATAAATACGCCACCCGTCAGCTGCCCGGCGAGGTCGACGGCGAACACGTACAGCGGGATCCCGACGAGCCCCGTCATGAGACAGGCGACGAGAATGTAGCTTACGAGGGCGTTGTCCTCCACATACGCCTCATCAGGTCGCCAGCCCGGGAGTGCTTCCGCGGCGATTCGAATGTCCTCACGGTAGTACGTCGCCGCTGAGAGCGTCGTTCCGACCTGTAAGAACAGCGCGAGCTGGAGCGCGACATCGGGCTCGACGTTCACGAGCGATAAAAAGAGCGCGAGGTTCCCCTGACTGGAGACGGGAAGCCATTCGACTATCCCCTGAACGATCCCCGCGAGAATCGCAACGACAAGATCGGTGGTAGTCACTACACGTAGTGGGACGATCCGAGTACTTAAGCAGCGGCGATCCGGGGCGACCAGAGCAGGTAATTCGGCGACTTCCGTTACTTTTCGTCGTCCGTCCCTTGGCCCGTCTCAGTGTCGCGTTCCTCGTTCTCGTCGCTCCCTGTCAGGCCCTTCGGCTCCGGCTGCTGGGGCGGCTCCGGTCGATCCGTTCGGTTAGGTGGTTCCGGCGGCTCGAAGGCAGCGATCGCAATCTCAACGGGTCGCGTTGCTCGAAGCGTGTCCCAGTCGCGGTCGTCCCGCATGGCCACCAGCCCGGCGAGGACTAGGCCGAGGCCGATTCCCACACCGATCGTCGTGATTTCACCGAGTACGCTCCGCAGGCTGACAACGAGTCCGAGGAGCGTCACTGCGAGACCGCCAACACGGAGGGGTACCGCGAGGGCAGACCCGTACCCTGCCCTGCCAACAGCAACGATCCGTGAGTTGCCCGCGGTGTCAGCAAGCGTGGCGACGACCCTGTCGAGGACGCGGAGGAACGGTCCGACCGTCCGCGTGTCACGGAGATCAATCACGATCACCTCCGGGTCCGGTTCGGCCGTTAGCCACCGATAAATCAGGGAGGCGCGGACCGCTGATACGACGCGCCGTCCGACGGACCGGGTCGCGGTAACGATTGTTGAGTTGTAGCGCCCGTTCGAATCGTCGTTCCCGGATGGGTTTTCGGGAGACGTAGAGAGAGAACCGTCGTCCGCCGACTGTCCGGTCATCCGCTGACGCTCACCACCTCGGCGTCAACGATGATCGTCCCGAGATCGAGGGTAACGGTCGAGCCGCTTCGTAGGGATTCGCCTTTAAATCGGACGCCACTCGGCGTCTCGCGAACTTGGAGATCGGCAGTGATCGTCACGTCGCGGTTGACCGGATGGTCGACGACGTTGACGGTGGCGTCTTCACCCGTCGCGATGATGATCGACGGCTCGACGTCGACGGCGGTGATATCCGCGATAGGGTCGTCTACGGGACCTTCACGCATTCCTGGCCGGATGGACTCGGCGGTGTCCTCCCGGACTTCATCCATTCGAAGAGTCACCGTTCGGGTGGTCGTTTCACCCAGCTGAAGATCGCCGTCGACACGCTCTATGGTCCCGTCAATAGTATACTCACTCGTGGGTAGTGTGAGACCTTGGCCGCGGCGGACGGGGTTGTCACCGAAGCGTTCAGTCTCTCCCTCACGATGGGCGTCAACCGTCACTTCCGCGAACAGTCGAGACTGGTCCGGATCGTTCGTCGCGTACGTGACCGTGTCCTGGATGGTCGCGACGGTCCGGCCCGCAAGCCGAACCTCGTCTCCCGGTGTCACGCCCTCGGCCGTCTCGGCATCGAGGGTATCACTGACGATGGCGGTCGTCTCCGCGCGGTCGAGCGCGTCGTCGTCGCCGACCTCACGGATCTGCCCATCAACCTCGTAGCGGGGCGTTTCGATCGCGAGGGTTCGACCGAGGCGCGGTGGTGCGTTCGCGTAGCCGATCGCCCCACCATCGGTGACCTCGCCTTCGAGTTCGACACGGAGCGTCACACCGATGTCGCTACCCCGTGGCGTCAGATGGACGTCCGTGATCGTGAGTTCCGAGTTACCGTCAGGGGCGTGCGTGTCGCCCTCGTTGATCGCGTCAACGACGTAGGCCGGCTGAGACCCGAGATCGAGCGTTGCGTGTGTGGTCTCGATGTCGGGGGCGGGCTCGTCGTCGCCACTGAACACGAGCGCGACGCCCGCAACCCCGACGGCGAGGACCAGCAGAACGACCAAGGCATCGACGACATTGACGATGCCGAAGAGATTGCCCTCATCGTCGATCAGTTCCATCGGTGATTCCCCCGTCTCTGGCATTGTACTGATGACGCCTACCGTGAAGTAAAACGTTACCGGAGTACACGAGACAGGTCCGTATCTTCGCGAGGGAGAGAGTTGGCGTTCCGAATTTGTCTGTGTCGATGACTTTAGACACGACCGCTCTCGAGTACTACACGATTCGTGTCTGTCCGACTGCCCCTCGTCCCACGGTGGCTCCGCGTATCGGCAGTGATCACCGTCGCGGCTGTAATTTTATATTACTCCGTTGTCCCCGCACCGGGGAGCGGTTCGTTCCGCACAGGGCCGCTCGGACTCGTTCCGTTCTCTGACTGGCTCCACCTGCTCGCGTATGCTGGGCTGGCGGTGACGCTCGCATACGCGTTTCACGACTCGTTGCGGCCCGACTGGCAGGTCCTGCTTGCGGTGTTTCTGCTCACTGTCGGATACGGTGTGAGTATCGAACTGCTTCAGGCGGGACTCCCAGATCGAACTTTCGCGATCGCAGATATGATCGTCAACGCGGTCGGCGCCGTGATCGCGGTGGGGATGTGGCGCGGACTGACGCGATACGTCCGATTCTATCAGGCACGAGCAGTCAGTGATCTCGAAGTGCCCGTTCAGTGAGGCCGTGAAACAGGGCGATCACACCCAGCCGTCTCCGGTCGCAGGGAGCGAACGATCGCGTCCGACACATGGATCATGACTGGTTAAGCGGACGGACGAATCACCTAGCATGTACGTGCTCGTCACCAAGCAGTACGAATCCGAATTGATCGCTGGAAGCGACACCACCGATCACTCTTGTGACTTTTTGCCCTAATTTACTCGACACATTAGCTCACAGACCGGTCGGCTGGCCGCACAAGAACTCACGATTTGAGGCGTTTTGCGGGCTTTTATACACTATATTCAATGAGGGGGTCAATTAGTGGGACAAAACTTACAACAAACTTAGGTGAGGGGTATATCGCTGAAAATCGCATGACGTGAGGCAGTTAGCGGATTCAGATACGACTGATAATAGTAATAATAACCACCAACTCACTACGGCTGTGAGCCCAGTATCGACATCTCCCGGCCCGGAGGCAGGAAAATTCATATCGGGATCGCAGTGTCGTCGACTCCTGGCGACACAGTACGCACACCCAAGACGAAGGTACCATGTTCAGCCTAACAAGGTGGATCCTCCGGCCTCACAGAGCAAGTGTCGCGAGCAAGTAGGGTGGGGGATTTCACTCCTCGTCGCGACGTCGACCCCACTAGCAAGCCAGAAGAATTCACCTCGGAGTCACTCCACGAACCCTCTCTGCTGCGCTGTCGAAGCGGTGGACGGACAGGACTGGCGATCCCCATGTCTGGGAAAACTGCTCGTCTACTGGAGAGATACTCTCATATTTCATAGATATCTTTTCCAGTTGCGTCAGCCCCTCTTTTTCGACTCGGTTCTCAAGAGAGTATCAGTCCAATAAACTCTAGATTTTGAGGCCAGAATATACCTCTCAGATTCTGTAGAGATCGTCATCTACTCGTCGATCCAAATGTCCGTGCTACTGAGTCTGTTGGCAAAAAGTGAATCCTCAAAAAACGGAGGCTACGCGATATACGAGAAATAATCAGATCATAGAGACTACAACTCCACGTAGAGAGTCACTAGAGATGGATCGCTTCTGACTCTGAACGGAGAACTTAGATGCTTTCTGGCTCCGTCCTGAGAGTGGTTCCGCTGGTCTCTGATCAACCATTGGTTGGGGGGTTATTATTACTATTATCAGTCGTGTCGGTGACCCCATCATGTCGCTCACGTCCTTCGATTAGACCCTCTCATTACCCCCTCATGCCCCTCATTTTCATTCTCCCCCACTCATCGATCCCACTCATCCACGATCTGGGCTTATTGACGACGTGATCCGACACAGTGCTAGCGGATGCGTAGCTGAAGATATGCGATCTAGAACCAATCAACGATCATACGATAATGAGCGTACCACAAACAAGAACCACACACGTGGCGTCATTTTCGTCTACCTCCCTGATGTCTCGAACGGGTATCGCCACGTTCGACCCGGGAGCTCATCGACATAGAGATCTGACAGGCTTCCGGGAAATCGGCTCTTCAGATTGGTGGCGAACGACCCCGATATTGGTTCTTCAGATTGATGGCGAATCCACGCAATAAACTCGGCTTCGACGGCCGAAACTGCGAGTGACGTATCAGAATCAGAGACTGTGTAGGTGGCGAAAAACGCGGTCGCGGCATCCAGATCTCGGGTGGGTAGCCGCGGGCGATCCCACGAGGCTTGGACGCGGTATTCACGCAGGCCAGTACCCTCTTGGGTGAGGACCGTACCGAACTCGAGGCCAGCGGCAAGCCAAGTGGGAACGGCTGGCGGGCGAACAAACTCAAACGCCTCGAAAAACGCGTTGCGTGTCTCGTATGAGAGATGGTTGTCGCCGGCAGCGTTCGAGACGATAATCTTCCCACCTTGTTGGTATGCCCGTGGGAACCCAGACACAAGCGTGTTGAACGCGACGTCGCGAGAACAGCTCAGGGATGCGTTCCCGTTGTGGTAGTACACCAACTCGCCATCCGGGGAGAGAATCCACTCACAATCAGTCGTGCGGCGCTGTACGGCCGTGACGATGTCTTCACGGATGGATGTTGATTGCTCGTACAATCGCGTTGTCCCGGCGGCGGTGATCGCAAACGGCTGTTGGAGACAGTTCCGTGCGCGAGCAGCGACTTCGGTTGCGTCTGTGAAGACCGTGAGCCGATCAGTTGTCGATGACTGATGAACATCAGCGGCGACCGCAACCAAGTCGCCACGCACGAACTGTGGGTCCGTCACAATGACACAGCGATGCGTCCGGTCTGGGTACACCGCGGTGAAGTCCTCGAACGGACTGGAGCGGTCGTCGGTGATGTTCCCACCCTGTTCACGGACCCACTTGAGGGCGGTTCGACCAAGTGAACTCGCAATCTCGAGTTCCGCAGCGGTCGGAATGGGCGCCGATGGCGGTGGCGACGCTGCCGGTGGCTGTGGCTTCCGAAGGGTGTACTGAGGGGTGATTCGTGGTGGTGCGCGACCGAAATTGTCCCACGGCGAGACGTGGTACGTTTGTTCTCGCAGCCCACAAAATTCTGGCAAGAGTTCTGTATCGAGCCGAATCCATGGGAGAACGCCATGTTGGGCGTACGTCGACGTGAGTGGGGCCGCAGGTGGTTGGTCATAGAACAACGCCTCATACTCTGTTGGGGTCCGTGAGAGCGTACGAGCAGACGCAATCGTGGAGACTTTTGTAGCCGCTCCATGCTCGTGTGTCACCATCGGAGCGGGTGGCCCAGACAGGCGGGTTTCTGTGTGGTGTTCCCAGCCGTGTTCGAAGATGAGCTCACGGTTCGTCGTGAGATTAAATGCGTCAAAGGGGGCTGTCATATCAGGCGCATCCTGATGGTATTGGGCGTCACCCGCAGCCGTGTGGGTGGCCACGTCAGGTGAAAAATCTGCGATGCGGAGGCTCACTTCAACACACTCACTCTCGAATCGACCGACAATGAGTTGGATAGCATGTGGCCGAATACCGGCGGCGATCTTGAGGAGTTGTTCGACTGGTGTTGGCGTCGACGTCCGGGCGCGCTCGACTGGGTGATCGCGTGTTGTGAGTAGTCGGTGGACAGGAACGGGTGTGTTGCCGAGTGGTGCTGGGTCGACCTCGACGATCGTGATGCCGACGTCGAGTGGGAGTTCATCGTTGGCAATGCTGGCGAGCGTCTCAGTGCTCGCGTCCGAGTGTGTGGTCGGTCGCGAGCGGAGCAGATACCGCTCACGATGGTGTCCAGAGACCGCGAGCAATGTGACAGCGTTGAGGTGTTCGTCGAAAAGCGCCCGATAGATCACCCGCGCGAGGAGTCGTGAGATGGGCGTCCCATGGTATCCAGATGGTGACTTGCTCGTGGTGACGAACTCGACAGCAGGCCATGGCGCAGCGGGATGACTACCCGTTGCGATGTGTTTCATTCCGCCTCGTCTGCGTCGATTTCGACGTCGGCCACCGACGTCTCTGTGAGGGTTTCGGTGAGGTCGGTGAGTCCCTCTTCAACGCCTGGGCGATGGGGCGTGTCGATCTCTGGGGGAATAACCCAGTCGTATCCTGGGTAGTGCGGATTCCGGTTGTTGGTTCCGCCTTTCTTTGCGTCTTTGATCTCGTCGGGGAGTGCTTGGACGATGATCGATCCCGGTGGGGTGTCGTGTGTTGAGGAGGCTGTGTAGTAATGTTGGGCCCACGTTTGGAGTGCTCCCGACGAGATGCGCGCGTCTTCGCGTTCACAGATGAGCTGATCGGCGAACGCTTCGAGACAGCCCCGGTGTCGATTCATCTTGCCGACGCTGTCAGGCGTATCCCAGCTTGGAGGGTCGAAGTAGACGTCAATACCACCCTCTTCGGTACGGTACGCAACTGTCGCGAAATGAAGGTAGTTACCACAAATGGGAATGTGTGGGAGGCTGATCTTCGTCCACTCTGAAGTGAACGTCTCTTTTTTGTTGTACGTCTCAATGACCGCTCCGTCTTCATCCTCGACGCGATGGACGCCGTCGACCTCCTGGTAGAAGTTGGTATCCCACGAGAACTCACCGACGTCGCCGCCGGGTGCGCCGCCCGCGATACGCTCGCCGTTGACGTGGGCGACAATGCGGTCGCGACCAAACAGCTCCCAGGTCGTTGAGATGCTGCCTTTCATCACCGGAATTCGATTGTCGGGACACCGCACTGGCCTTGTACGGTTGTACAGCCGAACACCGCCATCATCTCGGTCTGAGAGGGTGTCGTTGTACGGCTGACTGAGGTGAGTAAAGCCCCGGTTTGCGCTTTTGAATGAATCATAGACGAAGATGACGTGCCGGCCCATGGCGTAGGCGCGGTCAGCGTTGACGAGTGTGGTCGTCGCTTTTGTTTTGTTATTGAGTTCAGCCTCAACAGAGACGTATGAGGCGTCGACAGTCAGCGGGATCGTACTAATCTCACCGCTCTCTGTGTGGAGTTCGATATCCGGCAGCGACTTGCTGTTCTGGGTGATTTCGTAAATCTCATCGCCGCCTTCGGTGAAGATGTCAATAATCGACTGGACGTGTCCGTGGTGTTCAATGCTGCCGGTGTTTGCGAGCGTCTCGTCGGGGACAGGGATGAACTCATCATCTTCGCCATAGTTTGGCGCCGTTGAGCCGTATGTGTTGAGTATCTCTTCTGTGTAGAACGTGGGCGCGTCACGTCCTGGAACGACCGCCCACGGGTTCGTCTCCCAGCGTAATCGAACAAGGCCCGTGAGTTGTGGCAAGAACGGTCCCGTGAGTTTGAATCGGGCAAAGCGGTTGAGTTCTTTTTTGAGCAGTGTGTCCCACGTTGCGTTCGCAGACAGCATGTGCCAGTAATCAGATTTGCCAAGCACGATGTCTTTCACCTGGTTCGCTTCACGCCGTGCCCTCGCTTTTGATTTGCGCGCTGTTACCATCTCGTCAGTGTAGCTTGCGCTAGCTACGGGCTCACCATTGATTTTCTCGGTATACTCGGTCTCCCAGTACCGGTCAGTAAGTCCCCGAAAGTTGGACGTGAAGTTGTACTTGCTGAACGTCGTCGCCAGATCAAATGGGTGGCCGCGTTCAGCGATCTCGGCGAAGCCCTCTTTGCCGGTAAAGACGAACTGTGGTGGGTACGTCGCAAGTCGAACGGCGGCAGTATACTGGCCATTCTCTGCTGGTGTAAAGAGTGTTTGATACAAGAATGCGACCGAGTGTTCACGCAGTGTCTCAAACGTCGTCGCCAGCACGTCGACACCGCTCGTGCCAACGGGATTGGTGACGTGATCTTCAGTGAGATGAAGCCGAGACGCGTTGACTGGGGTGTTACCGAGTGGAGAGAGGTCAAGGGTCCCACGTTCGACGGTACATTCCTCTGGAACGTATTTTTGAATCGCTTTGGTGATTTTGTTGACGCCCGGCAGATGGGTCCTTTTTCTAAAACTGCCGATCGTGCTCTGGTTGGTACTTCGGGCGTCATTTTGTTTCGGCTCGATGCTTAAGATGAGCTCTAAGCCAACCGGACCAGGGTACTGGAGTACTTCGAACTGCTTGATTCCACCGGCGGTTTCCTTGCGGGCTTCTTCGATGACTTGAGTGATACACCCGCGGATGTAATCGGGGAGCGTTTCGAACTCGTCTTTGATGATGGGGAGTCGAATCCGAAAGGCGGATTCTCGTTGGGGCTTGTCTTTGGGTGATGTGAATCGAGCGCGTGTGCTGGGCCCGAACCTCTCATCTGGAAGGGTGTCTTGGGTTGCAGAATCTTCTGATTTGTCTTCTGAATCGTCTTGTGGGTCGGAATCGTTTTGGGAGGGTTCTGGGGTTGTTGCCATTAGTTAGTAGGGTGAGGTTGGAGGGAGGTCGGTAGCGTGGAGGCCTGTTGGGGGGCTTGCGCGGAGGGTGGTGTCGCTATCTATGTCGATTCGGTGGGTGGATGGTGGGTTTCGTGGTGTTTGGTTCACGTTGGAGTGCTGGTTTCGGGGAATTCGCTCGGTTCGGTGCTCACGTTATGTGTCTGTGTCAAATTTGGCATATGAATTAACAGTTGGCCTCAAAATATCGGGGATGAGAGACAGCACAGAGTTGGTTGATAAAGCCGAGGTTCTGTGATACCTGAGTGTGGGACCACGAGGTGTATCTCACAAAGGTGGGTGCTGATGTCGGTGATCTGACCCGGTAGTTAGGTGGTTTCGAGAGAGTAGTGAGATACTTTCAGCAGTTTCGAGGTGGAGCCTCCGGCCTCAAGGAGCGAACGGAGTGAGCGAGTAGGGAGGGGATGAATCGCCGCACACCTGTATAAGGCGAAACACGCTATTCAGAACTATCATCTCTAATTTGAGTAGAAACATTAACTGTGTTGTAGACACAACTCAATTGTATGTCATCAGCGGTCAAGATGGATGAAGACGCAAAATCTAAGCTTGAAGAGCTCCAGGCGGAGATTCGGCTCAAAACGGGAAAGAAGATTACCCAACAAGAGATTCTTTCAACCCTGATTCAATCGGCGGTCGACTCCCGTTCGGAATTCGTTGATTCGTTCCGAGATGGAACAACAGCCCTGAACGCAACAGAACTCGAAGAATTCAACCAGGGGACGATTGCTTCCGGTGTCGAAACGACGGAAGACGACATTGACGATATCCTGTACGGATGAGCGTCTTCGTCGACACCGGTGTGTTCTACGCCCATCATGACACTGACGCCAGCCGACACACGGTCGGTACTGACGCGTTGAATACCGTCCTTTCGTCAGCGGAATACGGTCACGTGATGACGAGCGACTACGTCTACGACGAAACGGTCACACTGACGCAGCGGCGGACGGGAGACGTCGACGCTGGGCTCGAAGTGGGACAGCGTATTCGCGGTGCGGGATACCCCTCGGCCATCGAACTACTCTATTCGTCTCCGACGCTCTTCGATCGTGCCGTGTCTGTCCACCAGACGTACGCCGACCATGAGCTCAGTTTCACCGACGCGATGACCGTCGCGATGGTCGAATATCACGAGATAGACGGGGTGTTGAGTTTCGACGACGACTTCGACGGGATCGTTTCCCGACTCGTTCCGGACACACTAACGTTCCACCAATAACTCACTCGGGTCGAGGCATCTCTTCGAGTTCGGAGATCTCGCCGGTCTTCTCGACGCGAGCATACTGTCGCTGCCACGCGTCTGCCGGGAACAGGTCGTTTCGATCGAACAGCTCTCGGGCCTGCGGGGTGAGCTGATAGAACTTGTACGGGTACCCACGCACGCGATTGCCCGGCTCAACGACCAGCTCCGTAACGACGCTAACATCCTGCAACACGCCGAGATGCCGACGGATCGCATCCTCGCCGAGCGCGGGGTTCATGTAGTCTAACTCTCGGACGCTCGGGGCTTCCTGTGGGTGGCCGACAATATCTGCGATCAAGTTCGCACGGGTCTGGTCAGTAGCCTTCTGGAGTGCCGTCCACGCCTCGAACCCGTTGGGTCCTCCACCGGCGTCCGCCGTGTTCGTCTCTGCGAGTTGGGGGTTCATACGCGCTACTACGAATGGGTGGAGCATAAACACTTGGTCGTTGAGTACAATCGATTAGTTAAGTGGTTACTCAACCAATATCACTATCAAACTACAAAATGAATAGGAGCATAGAATGCCAGACGATGATGCCGATGACAGCCGCGGTACTGTTCGTGGCGACATCGACGGCGAAAGACGTGATGACGATACTGTCAGTGAGGCCATTCACCACTCAAAAACCGGTCTCATCGGCGACATCGCAGATGAGGAGCTCCACGATGAAGCGACGTTGTCGCTCACCCCCGAGCAACACCAGCGGCTCAAGGACGGGCTCCACGGATCCCGGTTCGACGACGTCCGGCGTGCGAGCCGTCGGTATCTCGTGGTGGGTAGCGGATCGGGTGAGTCCGGTGAGCGTCGACGGCGCGTGTGTGCTCGGTTGGGCGAGCGACGGGACGCCGTCGCGTTCCGGTTAGAGGAGTTCGGGTTTGACGACGACGACCTCGATCTGTGGGCGCCGGCCTTCGAGGTGTTGTCGGCACAGGCGACGTGGGTCATCGGCGTGATCGAGGACTTCGACGGCGGGCACGTCTGGGAGCTTGGCTACCTGTACCGCCAACAGACGAGCGTGCGGGACGTGTTGTGGCTGCTGAAGCGTGTGTACGACGACGCGGAAGAACAGCGGGCGCAGTACGAGAATGGGATGGCCGCGTCCCACTTGGCCGCCCTTGAGAATGCCGTGGATGACCGTGTCGTAGAGTGGTCGACGCTCGATGAACTCGATAGCGCCGTCGAGCAGATCCCGTGAGAGGCGTCATCGCGGACGCAAGGGAGTGACCGACGGATTCAGGTGTCGAGTGGCCGACCGACGCGACATGGACACGGTCATTCCCGCCGCCGGGCGCGGCAGTCGACTCGGCGAGCTGACGGCGGACCGACCGAAGGGGCTCGTCGACGTGGCGGGGCGATCCCTGCTCGCGCACGCCTTCGAGACGGCGTCAAGGCAACAAACGTCGTGATCGAGACGAGTGGACGAACGGCGTTACTAAGTAGCACGGCGCCGGATCCATCGACATGAGCAGCATCGATCTCCCGTCGGACGTGTTGGACGCGATCGCGGCACCACCGGAGGATCGCGAACCGATCGTCCGGCAGGAACTCGCGGTGTCGCTGTACCGGGAGGGGTATCTGTCCTTCGGAAAGGCACGAGAGCTAGCCGGTCTTTCGAAGGCGGAGTTCCATCGGCTCCTCGGAGAACGTGAGGTGCAGCGACACTACACCGAGGAGGATCTCGCGCTCGACGTCGAGTACGCGAGAGAATACATCTGATCTGGTTGAGCGAGAACAGACCACGTTTCACGACCGTCGATCCCGAAGCCACTGTGCGACTTCCTGCTGGAATCGCTTGAACCAATGGAGGTCCTCGTGTAACACCTCATACACCACGTCGTGGTCGACCTCTCCGTACCGATGTGCGAGGACGTTTCGGAACCCAACGGCTTCTTCGATCTTTTGCCGTGTGTCACGAGAGATGATCCCCAACTCACCGAGTGCCTGAATCTCTTCTTTCGCCGTCCCACCCGACGACAGATCGTTCGCTGCGCGGACGTGTTGCGCGAGATCGATACAGGACTGTATCAGATTCATGAGCGTTCGTTCGACTGCTCGCTGTATCACGATGTCCGAAACATACTCCTCTTTGGAGAGGCCCCGCATCTCTGCGAGATCGTTCGTGTACTCGTGTGCCTGCTCCAGTTTCGTCGCGACGACCTCCTCGTCCACCATCTAGATGTCTCCTCTCGCGAGCCGATCGATGAACTCGCGCCGGTCCCGTTCCCGATCGGCGGCAGTTCGATCGTATTCGGCGTCTATCTGCTCACGGTAGGCGGAGATCTCTCGTTCGTCACCGACCAGCCGAACTCCTTCCTGGAGGGCTGCGCGTGCGATCGGAAGGGGAAGATCCTCGATGTCGCTTACGTCGACAAAGTCGTCCGCATACCCTTGGAGGTCCGTATCGATGCGGTTCCGTCGACGGAAGCGTTCTTTCGGCGATAGCTCCGCAGGGAATCGAAGGGCGACGTCGACGTCGGACGAGTCGTGCGTCTCCCCCTGGACTCGGGAGCCGAACAGGAGCGCGAAGCGGACATCCGTCTCCGCGAGATACCGGCGGATCGCCGTCACGTCCACGCCATCGATCGCCGACCCGCCGTGATTCGACTCCACCATGTCGCGTTCCTACGTGCCGGGCGACAAAACCGTTTGTGAATATCAGGGTCGTCCGTCGGCTCGGATCGATCGCCGTCGAGCGCGAGCCGTAGGAGATCACGGGAAGCGATAGACGCGGTCACCCCTGCTGCCGGCGAGGGACGCAAATCAGCAATCTCACCGACGACCGGCCGAAGGGGCTCGTCGACATCGAGTACACCCGAGAAAGACAGTCGTCTCGAACACGTCAACCATCTTCGGTCGTACCGAGAACCAATCTATCTTTCTACGAGGAGAGAATCCCGGCGTTTACCGCGGGAGTGAATCCGACAAGTCTTCCACAGACCACGTTCTGACGCTGATAGGGATATGTATGTAGCGTCACATCGTGGCATAACATACACCGAGGCGGTTTCACCGCCCACCCAACTGCGCAATATCGGGACTCCGAGATCCAGAACGTTCGAGACACCCTCTCGAACCGCTGTGGTGTCTCGGTCAAGATAACTCCGAGTCCCCCTGTCGGGGGATAGGAGTAACGGCGGTGTGGCCCCGCCATCGGCTCGTCACGCCGACGAGTCGTCAACCAGCAAATATCCCAACCCAGCGGTGCGGTGCCGTGGGAAGCCTCGCCGTTTACGGCGAGGAGGAGGTCACTCCCAGTCGTTCAGATTTGTGAGCGGTGGCAAGTCGGCCGGATCCGGAACCCACTCGATCAGCTCTGCAACGCGATCGGCGATGTCGTAGGAATCCATCGTATCGTCGCTGTAGTAGCACACTGGAACGCCTGAACGTGTCTCCGGATCGAGGAAGTCAGGGTCATGAGTGAGTACGACAGAGCCATGCTCGCGGGCGAACGTGGCGATCGTGTCATCGTCGACGCCTTCGGAGAGTGCTTCGTGGACGTGTTGGGCGCTGATACCTTTGCCACGGAGCGACTCCGCGACTCGCGGACTCGTGTTCTCGTCGACGAGTACCCGGTATTCCATTCAGCTACTCGTCTTCACGGGTCAGTTCGGCGACTGAGACCGCCCCACTCTCTCGGGCCGTCGCTTCGCGTTCCGCTCGCCGTCTCTCGGCGGCTGCCATCTCTTCAGGGTGACTGTGGTAGTACTCAAGTGCGCCGTACACGTCAGCGACGTCTAGATCGAGCTGGGCAGCCACCTCCTCGGCCGACTTTCCCGCGCCTTCGACGAGTCCGCGGATCCGCCGTACCGTCACGCGTCGCCCCTCGATGTGCGGATCGTCGTGGAGTTCGCTCACGATCCGGACGGACGACTGTGCCATACTCGGGTCTAGCGGGCCGATCCACATAAACGGTCGCCTCGCCGGCGCTCAGGGCGCGGAGACGAGGAAGTGACGGCTCGACATCCGCTTGGAGAGCCCCCGCATCTCCGCGAGATCGCTCGTGTACTCGTATGCCTGCTCCAGTTTCGTCGCGACGACCGCCTCGTCCACCATCTAGGTGTCTCCTCTCGCAAGCCGATCGATGAACTCGCGCCGGTCCCGTTCCCGATTGGCGGCAGTTCGATCGTATTCGGCGTCTACCTGCTCACGGGAGGCGGCGACGTCGGACGAGTCGTGGGTATCCATTCGTCCGACTCACCTATCGAGATCCGACGAGTGAGTCGGGGCATCAGATATTTCCTCAAGGTCGGGGAGATCCATTTCGTCATCCACATCCGGGAACAGATACTCGAAGAACGGATCGTGGTCTCGGCCAACGGCCAGTGCCGGTTTGAGTGCGTAGATGATCATCGTTGCTTCCGTTTCGCGAACGTCGATATCAGCGGCGACCATCCGCTGGGTTGTCTTGCCCGCGAAATGGAGTCCAGCACCCCGTAAAGCTGCGATGAGTTTCCCAATACCGTAGCGGTCGATAAAGTACGCGATGTCCTCGTCGACCTCTTGGAGCGCGAGGGCGTGGAGGACGGTTGGTGTGATGACGATTGGGGCGTACTGCTCGACGATGACGATCGGATCGGCAGTCAGCTTCTGGGGGCGCGTCGAGTCATCACGGTCGACGAGGCCGAGGTCGACCAGCCGATCGACGTACTCGTAGGTCGTCGATTTCGAGATATCGAGTGCCTCCATGATCTCCGGCGGGGCAACCGGCCCCCAGTAACACACGTAGACGTAGACACGGGTCAGTGCTGGGTTGTTGAGCAGCTGAACGACCGTCTCGAGTCGCGGAGCGTTCCGGGCCAGTGTCTCTGGTTTGAGCGCTTCTTCGTCCATCACGTCTCTCGGTGGCGAGTCCAGCGCGTCGATCCCGCCGTCCGAACGAACGCGATCGTGATCGAAGGTCATACTGGTTAGTCCGAAGTCTATGTACTTCATACTATCGCCGCAAACGACTGTCACACCGCCCGTGACCACGTCTATCCGGGACCGGACGCACCCACGCCCGGCGACGATACGACACATTCGACCGACTAGCGTGACGTCCTCTCGACGGTGCTTTCGGAAATTGAAGCCCGCCAGCGTGGTTTCTGGACCCGGTAATCCCGTCGATGCGCTCACGTGGACCGACGGTCGACCTGCGATCCCGGACATGATCGGTGAGTCGGTCGCTCTCAGACGGTCTCGCTGTGAGGGAAATATATTTCTTCCACCAAAGACATATGTCTGTTGAGGTCGTCTCCAAGAGCATGTCAGGGGACTCTACCTGGGATCCGGCGTCGTCGGACGGGCGTGAGGAGACGCGACAACAGTGGAAACGCGAGCGAACCACGTTTCAGCGGGTGTACGACGTCATAACCGGCGTCACGGACTATACGGAAGCGAGCGCGATCGCCGATCGTGCGGACTGCTCTACTGACGGGGCGCGAGACGCGCTCACCCAACTGGCGGAGATGGGAATCGTCGACCGACGTGGGAGCCGTCCGGCGGAGTATCGACGGAACGAGTCGTATTTTCAGTGGAAGCGCGTCGAACAGCTAGCCGACGAACACACCCATGCGGAACTCCGGGAGCGCTTGGATCAGCTCCTCGAGGAGGACGCTGACCTCCAGCGTTCCTTCGGTGTTCCCTCCCCCGATTCCGTCGAGGTCGCTCGGATAGAGGACGGCGAGCACGCAGCGGTCCATGATCGACTCGAGTCGCTGTCTCGGTGGCGAACGGTCCGACACGATATCGAACTCCTCCAGCGGGCCGTCTCGCGGGCAGCCGATCGGCAACGTGATGGTGGCGACCTCGGTGCGTCTGCCTGACCCGGAAGGACATGCCGGACGAAACACTCCCCGATGACGTGCCTGCCGGTGGTCGACTCGACCGGACGACGATGCGGACGCTCGGCCGACGGGCAGCGACACATCCCCTCGTCGATTCGTGGGCGTTCGAACCCGACTCGATCTCGCCGCGCTCACTCGTGATCTCGCTCGACGCGACCGCGTATCCCGACGCGGTCGACACCGCACGGATCGATATCCACTGGTTCGTCACGAATGACTACTACGTCCACTACATCGAGACTCGTGGCACGTCTCGCTACCAGTGCCGGTGGGACCGCCATCCGAAGACGGACGCACCCAGAACACACGTTCATCCACCTCCGGACGCCGGCGACGCGGAACCGTCACCGCTTGGTTCGCATCATCTCGACGTGTTGTTCACGGTTCTCGACCACGTCAGCGGACGCGTCGAGACGCTCCACGACGAGGTGGGCAGTTCTGGGTGAACTGCCTTGGAGTCACGCTCCGAGACACTCGCCTGCTCCACCTGTAGATCACGGAGGAGGTCGGTCCAGTGCTACTCGATCGAGCTCTCTCGCATCTCCGCGAGGTCGTTCGTGTACTCGTGTGCCTGCTCCAGTTTCGTCGCGACTACCGTCCCGTCCACCAGGCTGCGCAGGCGGGCGTCCGCGAGAGCGTGGACAATCCCCGAAAGGTGACCGACATCAACGTCAGCGGGACGGTAAACCTCTTGGAGGCGTCCAAGAAGGCGGACGTCGATCGGGTGATCCTCGCGAGTTCGTCGTCGGTGTACGGCAAGCCGCACTCGTTGCCCTACGAGGAGGCCCACCCCACCGAGCCCGTGAGTCCCTACGGCGTTACGAAGCTGACACAGGAGCACATGGCTCGCGTGTACACCGAGCTCCACGGGCTGTCAACAGTGTGTCTGCGGTACTTCACGGTGTACGGGCCGCGAATGCGTCCCAACATGGCGATCTCGAATTTCGTCTCGCGATGTCTCAACGGCGAGCCGCCGGTGATCTACGGCGACGGTCAGCAGACGCGCGACTTCACGTATGTAGCTGACGTGGTGGACGCGAACCGAACGCTGCTGGAGTCTGATGCTGCTGACGGCGACGTGTTGAACATCGGAAGCTCGGACAACATCTCGATCCAGGAGCTGGCCGAGACGGTGCGCGATCAGTTGGCGCCCGAACTGGAGATTGAATACGAATCTGCGCGTGAGGCCGACGCCGAGCACACGCACGCGTCTGTCGAGAAGGCCGGCGAGCTGATCGGGTACGAGCCCTCACGGACGATCGCGGAAGGCGTCGGCGAGTTCATCGAATGGTACCAAGCGAACCGGAAGTGGTACGAGCCGTTGGTGCGGTCGTCGTAGGCAGATAAGGTCTGAGACGGGTCGGGCCTGTCGAGTGGGATCGGCGGCGTGAGTCACTCGGGCCGAGGCATCTCCTCGAGTTCGGCGATCTCGCCGGTCTTCTCGACGCGAGCATACTGTCGCTGCCACGCGTCCGCCGGGAACAAGTCGTTTCGATCGAACAGCTCTCGGGCCTGCGAGGTGAGCTGATAGAACTTGTACGGGTAGCCACGCACGCGGTTGCCCGGCTCAACGACCAGTTCCGTAACGACACCAACGTCTTGTAACACCCCGAGGTGACGACGGATCGCGCCCTCACCGAGCGCAGGGTTCATGTAGTCGAGTTCTCGGACGCTCGGAGCCCCCTGTGGGTGGCCGACGACGTCTGCGATCAACTTCGCACGGGTCTGGTCAGTGGCCTTCTGGAGTGCCGTCCATGTCTCGAATCCGTCGGACTCTCCGCCGGCATCCGCCGTGTTCGTCTCTGCCAGTCGGGAGTTCATACGCACTACTACGGATGGGTAGATCATAAAATGAGACCCGTTTGACGATCTCCGTCGGGTCAGCCGTCGGTATCTCGTGGTGGGTAGCGGATCGGGTGCGTCCGGTGAGCGTCGCCGGCATGTGTGTGCTCGGTTGGGCGAGCGACGGGACGCCGTCGCGTTCCGGTTAGAAGAGTTCGGGTTCGACGCCGACGACCTCGATCTGTGGGCGCCGGCCTTCGAGGTACTGTCGGCGCAGGCGACGTGGGTTGTCGGCGTGATCGAAGACTTCGACGGCGGCCACGTCTGGGAGCTTGGCTACCTGTATCGACAGCAGACGAGTGTGCGAGACGCGTTGTGGCTTCTCAAGCGCGTGTATGACGATCCGGAAGAACAGCGAGCGCAGTACGAGAACGGGATGGCCGCGTCTCACCTGGCCACCCTCGAGTCAGCGGTGGGCGAACGAGTTGTGGAATGGTCGATCCTCGATGAGCTCGATAGCGCCGTCGATCGGATCCCGTGAGGTGGAGAAAGACGGGAGGACGACTCTCACAGCCGATCCGAACAACTATTATGAACACGATAATATTATCGTATACATAATGATAAACAGAAAGACGGAACTCGAGTGGCTCACGTCACACCTCTCTCGAGCGGAGCGACAGCTCCTCGTCGTATACGGCAGACGGCGAGTCGGGAAGACGACGCTGGTGACGACGGCGCTCGACACACTCGAAGACACGTCGATCTACTATCTCTGTGACGAGCGTGGCGCAACGGAGAACGCCCGGCGGTTTGCGGCACAGTGTGCTGCCACGTTTGACGACATCTCCCCGGATGTCGATGGGTTCGTCGAGGCGTTTCAGTACCTCACGGCGCGCGTCGACGGCCCGTGTGTGGTGGCATTGGACGAGTTCTCATATCTCGTCGACAAGGACGACACGATTCCGTCAGTGTTTCAGACGATTGTCGACGACGTGCTCGCAGGGACGGACATCTCGCTCGTGTTGTTAGGGTCATCGATTTCGATGATGGAGGAGGGAGTGTTGAGCTACGAGAGTCCACTGTACGGGCGACGAACCGGACAGTGGGAACTCGCTCCGCTCTCGTTCGCAGACGTTCGTGCGTTCTTCCCGAACGACGATCTGGAGACGCAGATCCAGATCTACAGCGTTCTGGGAGGCGTTCCCGCGTATCTCGGACAGTTCGAGACGGACCGGAGTCTTCTCGAGAACGTCGAACAAGCCATCCTCTCGAAAGGCGAGTTCCTGTACGAGGAGCCGGAGTTTCTCCTTCGACAGGAACTCCGGGAGCCTGCGACCTACATGGCGATCCTCGAAGCCATCGCCGGTGGCGCGACACGCGTCACCGAGATTGCCAACGAGATCGGCCGCGACGCGAGCAGCCTCTCCCGGTATCTCCAGAATCTCACGCAGTTGGCGATCCTCGATCGAGAACATCCGGTGACGGACCCGGACAGCCGGGGACTGTATCGGTTGACGGACGATTTCCTCCGGTTCTGGTTTCGGTACGTGGCACCCAATCGGGGAACGCTCGAACAGGGGCGGACAGCACCGGTCCGGGCAGCGATCGCTGAGACGCTCGCAACGCACACGAGTCGGACCTTCGAGACGGTGTGTCAGCAGGCGGTTCGGACGCCGGCGTTCCCCGTGTCCTGCTCGCGGGTCGGCCGTTGGTGGTACGGCGGCGAGGAGATCGACGTCGTCGGGGTCAACCGAGACACGAACACTCTGTTACTCGGCGAGTGTAAATGGACCACAGAGCCCGTCGGTCGAGGGGTGTTCAACGATCTCACGGCGCTCGAGTCGGAGGTCCGGTGGCAGGGAGCCGACCGGAAGGTGCGCTACGCAGTCTTTTCGAGGAGTGGTTTCACAGACGAGTTGCGGACGGTCGTCACCGAGCGGTCCGATACCTCTCTGTACGGGATCGCGGAACTCGCGACACTGTTTGAATCCACCCGGTGAGCCAGCGGTCCGTGGGGCAGCGGGAGGTGCGTGCTCGACACCCCACCGTGTCGAGTGCTTTTCTCACTGGGACAGCAGTTAGACCCCCACCCCACCGTGTCGAGTGTTCTCGGAGACGACCAACGACAGGTCTCGTGTCACACCCCACTGCGTCACATGTTCGACTTGGGTGATGCTTGCGTTCGAGCAGACACCTCTGGCATGGAACCACGATAGGTTGGATCGCATGCGGTGGCGGTGATGGGGGACACACCTCATTTCGTCTGTCTCGGAAACGGCCCCGACAGGAGTCCTTCGATTCCCACTCGCTCAGCAGCAACGCGAGAGAGTATGTTTCGTTTGTCTTTCCACCGAAGTGTCACGGGTCGCGTTCCGTTTCGATCTTGGATCTGATGTCGAGGACGATCGCTGGATCGAGATCGAGGCCATACTTGCAGTACCGACCGCCGCTCTCGCCACGATTCCGGTCGGTCCGTTGGAGAAAATCGAGCATGTGGAGGCCGAGAGGTGATTCTAGACGCTTTTCAGCGTCGTGAGCGGACGGGTTGGTGGGGTAAGCGTTCGACACCCCACCGTGTCGAGTGCTTTTCTCACTAGGGTAGCAGTCGGATCCCCCACCCCACCGTGTCGAGTGTTCTTGGAGAGAATCGAGGACAGCTCTCGTATTCCGCCCCACTCCGTCAAGTGTTCGACGTGGATGACTGGAGAAACCCATGTCCCACCCCACCGTGTCGAGTGTTATTCCTGGTTGCTATCAGTGAGGACTGACTGTGAGACACTCCACTGTGTCAAGTGCTAATCGACAGACTCTAACAATCTGTATCTTCATACGATACACTTGACGCGGTGGTTTTATAGGTACGGACCGAATCGAATGCGATAGAGGATGGCGACGTTCACACGAGATACGGAGATCTTCCGCAACGAGGACATGCTCCGTGAAGATTACCAGCCGGATTCGATCACCGCTCGCGAGGACGAGATTTCGACGTATATGGCCGCGCTTCAGCCGATCGTCAACGGCGCACAACCCCGAAATATCTTCTTGTATGGAAAAACGGGCGTCGGGAAGACAGCAGTTTCTCGGTATCTGTTGAAGCAACTACAGCGAGATACGGAGCAGTATGACGACGTCGAACTCTCGGTCTGCTGGCTCAACTGTACGAACCTCTCATCGTCCTACCAGGTCGCAGTCAACCTCGTGAATCAGCTGCGACCCGCAGACGACCGGATCAGCACAACCGGGTATCCCCAACAGCGCGTGTTCGATATCCTGTACGAGGAACTCGACCAGATTGGCGGGACGATCCTCCTCGTGTTCGACGAGATCGACCACATCGGCAGCGACGACGAGATCCTGTATGAGATCCCGCGAGCCCGCTCGAACGGCTACCTCTCGAAGGCGAAACCGGGCGTGATCGGCATCAGCAACGATTTCGGATTTCGCGACGACCTCTCTCCGAAGGTGAAAGACACCCTCTGTGAGCAGGAGATCCACTTTTCGCCGTACAACGCCCCGGAACTGCGGGCCATTCTCGAAGAGCGAGTGTCCGGTGCGATGTACGACGACGCAGTGGATGACGCCGTGATCGCGCTGTGTGCCGCCATCGCAGCGCAAGATACGGGGAGCGCCCGTCAGGCGTTGGATATCCTCTATAAATCCGGTGAGATCGCACGAACGAACGCCGAGGAGCGACTGACGGAGGACCACGTTCATCAGGCTCGCGAAAAACTCGAACAGAGCCAGGTCGAACACGGGATGCGCGAGCTGACGAAACACGGGCATCTCGCACTCGTGGCGATGTTACAGCTCGCGTTCGAACAGGAGACCCCGGCACGGATCCGCGATGTGTACCCGCTATATCGACGTATCGCGGAGGAATCCGACGTCGACCCGCTCGTCCGTCGCCGAATGCACGACCACCTCGCGGATCTGGCGATGCTCGGCATCCTCGATCGGCAGATGAAAAACGAGGGGCGGGCGGGTGGGCACTACTACCAGTACGAGTTCGACGTCGACCTCAATATCGTCGGCGACGTCGTTCGGGATTTCGATTCCATCGCGCTCCCGTCGGGCGTGGCGGCACGGATCACGTGACTCGGTGAATTCAGTCGGGTCCGTTCGGATGGTCCCCGGGCGGTCTTATACGAACACTCGACACGGTGGGGTCTCAGAAGAGAGTGCCCACCCTGCCTCGGGAAGAACACTTGACACGGTGGGGTGGGGGTGGATTAGCTCTGATGGGATGAAAGCCTGCTAAGTCCCCAGCGTGCGTGAAGAGGTACTGGGGTGGTCAAAGGCCGATGATTCAACAGCGTCTCAGAACGCGTGGCTCTGATTGGCCTACCTGCCAAGGACGCACTATCATGGGAGGCCGCCCGGATGCCGTCAGCATCCGGGCGGCGAGCCCGAATAGGTGTGGCTCCCTTCACGCACTACCCACTCCAGAGGAACCATGCACTACCTCGGAATCGACCTTCATAAAGATGAGTCGCACGTCGCTGTTTTGGACGACGATGCCGAGGTCGTCGAAGAGATTCGCGTCGCAAACGCGAATCTCGACGACGTTGCCGAAGAATACGCTGGAGCCAAAGCGGCGCTCGAAGCAACCAGCAACTACTACACGGTCTACGACACCCTCGACGAACACCTCGACGTGGTTGTCGCAGATCCTACCCAAACCAAAGCGATCGGCTATGCTGAGGTGAAAAACGACCGGCTCGACGCGAAGTTGCTCGCGCAACTTCGCCGAGCCGGCATGATCGCCGAGAGTTACGTCCCGTCCGAAGAACTCCGAGAGCGCCGCGCACTTGTACGCGGCCGAAAGAGACTCGTCGAAAAGCGTACGGACTTCAAAAACGAAGTCCACGCCCTACTCGACAAACACGGGATCACCTACGACTGGGATCCATTCAGCGTGAACGGGCGAGAAATCCTCGCCGGCGAGGATTTCTCGCTCGATGTGGTCGGCGATCAGCTGATGGAGTCGTTCCTCTCGATCATCGACGAGCTAACCGCTCAAATAGAGGAACTCGAAACGTTGATCGAGGAAACCGCTGCGTCTCTTGAGGAGACGCAGCTGTTGATGACGATTCCGGGCGTGAGTTTCTACTCGTCGCTGCTGATCACCTCGGAGATCGGTGAGATCGACCGATTCGACGAGGCGAAGCAGGTGGTGAGTTACGCGGGATTGGATCCGGTCGTCCGCGAGTCAGGCGACTCGCGGACGGAAGGATCGATCTCGAAACGCGGAAGTGGAGACTTACGCTGGATCCTCGTTCAGTGTGTTCAAACAGCGGTTCACCGGTGTAACGATCCGTATCTTGGACGGTTTTACGCTCGACTCAAACAGCGGAAGAACCACCAGATAGCGATTGTCGCAACGGCGCGAAAACTGCTCGTGTCGATCTTCCATATGCTCGACCGAAAGGAGGTGTACGATCCACCAGAGGTGAGTGCCTGAGGGCCGCCGGCTCGGCGGCCCTCATCGGCCGGTCGCAGCGGGTGTGAGCTACAGCTAACGCGTTCACGTTCTGACCGCCTGCCGGCTGGTTCCTGAGCCATCACCGCCCCTGCTTGTAATTCTCTCTCATGACCAAGCTCGGCATTGATTCCGGCGAAAAATATAGTATCGCAGACGTGGTTTGTTGCGCTAGCAGGCTTTCATAGGTGTTGAAATCCTCAATAGGTGATACATTCTGACTCGACTGTGGTCAATACAGGTAGAGGCGGGAAAGTAGACGTGAAATATAGTATAATAGCGGGAAAATTTTTGAGCCTTCCCGTACAACACGAGAGTATACCATGTCAAAATCGACGGACGAACGAGGGCGGATTTACCTCCCAAAAGACGTCCGAGAGAGGTTCGGTAACCAGTATCGTATCGTCGAACTCCCGAGTCATGTCGCTCTCTTCCCTGTCGACGAGGACCCGATAGCGGGGCTCCGTGCTGCCGTTGGCGATGCGTTCGTAGAGACGGAAGCCGCCGATCTGAAAACAGACGCGCGTGAGGCGATCTCTCGAGAGGTTCGTGAGGAAGCAGAAGCCCGGTCACAGGCCGGTGAGGAGTGACGTGTGTACGTCGAAACTGACTTTCTCACAGCGTGTAAAGGATGATGACTGGCTTCAGGAGGCCGCAATCCGTGCCCTCGACGAGCGCGATGACATTCACACATCGATACTTGCATATGCCGAGGTGCTGGTGCTGTTCTACGACCGTGAAACTGCCGAGTATGAGATCGACGCACCACGGGCGATCACCAACCTGCTCGAACTAGTTCCGATCGTCCCGAAAGAACACGAGGACGCGGTTCTGGCCGCCGCAGCGTTCCTCGATGAGTACGATCTCACACCATTTGACGCACTTCATGCCGGACTCGTCACGACCGGCGAGAAGTGTGTTCTTTCGACCGAGCAGGACTACGACACTGTCGGCCTCGACCGCACACCCTTGGAATCCGGATTTTCGGAGTGACTCTGTCAATACGCACTCTTCAGCGACCGGCTATTTCAGGCGATAGTATGCCTGAAGAATGGATTTCAGCAGAGCCGACGAATTCCATTGTCTCGGGCTCGTACAATCTGTGAGTTGATTAAGTATAACATCTCGATCAACGAATTGCTCCATACGGCCGGTAGCACCCCCGATAGGCGGAAGTCATGATTTCTGACGGAATCGGTCGAGCTACGATGACGGGAGGGTCGCGTCTCACTTGCGGCAACGAGGCCTCTGTGAGAGACTGTGTCGCGCAGGAGTCGACCCACGTCCGCCAGATCGACCCCACTGCGGTTGGATCCCGTGATGCAACAGACCGCCGACGATCGAGTACTATTCATCGATCGTTATGCGAGTGTGATCCGTCACAACCTCCACGGTGACGTCCGTGTACTTGCCGACGGTGGTGACAAGGTCGTCGGCGTACGGTTCCGTCTCGGGAAACAGGTGCGTGAGCAGGACACGATTGACATCGACGTCTGCGAGCAGTTGTCCGAGTGCTGTCGGCGTCGAGTGACCGGGGGACTCCGTACCGTCCGGATACGCACACTCGTGGACGAGTACGTTCGAACCGTCCGCGAGTGTACAGACCGACTCGGTCGGTGCCGTGTCGCCGGCGATCGTCAGTCGTCCGTCGAACCGGTACGCGTATCCGACCTTCGAGTGATCTGTCGGAGCGCGCTCGATCTCGAACTCGTCGATCGTGAACGGGTCCGTGCCGGGTGAGAGTTCACGTACGGTAAGGCTGAGGCGATCGGCGAGGTCATCGACGGCAAACAGCGAGTCACAGACGTCTCGGGTACCCTGCGGGCCGACGACTGTGAACGCCTCGTGGCCGTCGAGCAGGCGCGCTTTGGCTAAGGTCGGGAGGTCGGCGACGTGATCGAGGTGGGTGTGCGTAAGCAGGACGGTGTCGACGTCGCGGTAGTCGATTTCTGATTGCGCGAGTCGGTGGGCGATTCCGCTGCCGCAGTCGACGAGGAGGGAGTCATCGGCACGCTCGACGACTGCTCCCGTCTGGAGCCGAGTCGGTGACGGGAGGGCACTACCGGTTCCGAGCACGGTGAGGCGCATACGGGAGGCATACACCTCAACCGGCAAGAGCGTGTGTGGAGCCGTTGGTGACGGAAACACTCCGAGTACTCGGTTGAGGCGTCGTCGACTGGAGGCGATCTGGCAATCACGTCGGCAGCCTGTCCAGGGACCATCGGCTTGAGGTGACTGGGTGCAGTGTCCCCGGTATGGACGCGATCATCCCCGCTGCCGGACGCGGAACGCGGCTCGGCGAGTTGACGGACGATCGACCGAAGGGACTCGTCGACGTCGCCGGCAAACCGTTGCTCGCCTACGCGCTCGACACGGCCGTCGAAGCCGGCGTCGACGAGCTGATCGTGATCATCGGGTACGAAGGCGCCCAGATCGTCGAGCAGTTCGGCGACGCGTATCGCGACGTGCCGATCACGTACGTCCACCAGCGCGAGCAGCTGGGGTTGGGCCATGCCGTGTTGCAGGCGCGACACGCCGTCGACGGGACGTTTCTGCTCGTGAACGGCGATAACGTGTTTGTTGACGGAGTGACACCGGCGCTTGAGGCGGTACGCGCGGAGGGAGTCGACGGAGTGCTCGGAGTCGAAGAAGTCTCACGCGAGGTCGCTCGGACGACGGGCGTGATCGAGACGGAAGAGGGGGCGATCACGGGAATCGTCGAGAAGCCCGACGACCCGCCGTCGCAGCTGGTGACGACCGGGTGTTACGTGCTTCCGGAAGAGACGTTTCACGCGTGTGCGCTCGTCCAGCCCTCTGCAGAGGGAGAGTACCAGTTGAGTGAGGCGGTCGGGTTGTTGTGCCGTGCGGGGTTCGACTTCGAGACCGTTGAGCTCGGCCCGCGCGTGAACGTGAACGAGCCAGGGGATATCGAGCAGGCGGCAAAACTCGTCTGTGGAATAGGATAGGCCAGTATGACCTCCTCTGTGCCGTGAGACCCTTCTCGTCTTAACCGCGCGAGGATGTCAATTCCAGAACTCGGAGGGAGACACCCCTCGTTTCGTCTGTTCTTCGCGTCTGCGACAACAGGGAGTGGTGAGACACACCCCTCATTTCGTCTGTTCTTTGGGGCAGAATGTGGAATGATTCGTCCCCGATTAAGTTCCGAGACACTTTGCTTGCTCACCCGAAGATCGGTGAGACACACCCCTCGTTTCGTCTGTTATCTATATCTCTCCGGTACTTCTTCTCTCGATTTGGGAAGAAGAGTATCTAATAGCGAAACAGACGAAACAGACGAATACACAGATTTATATACAAATAGGTTGTTGGCAGACACGAATAATGAACGAGGATCTCTTTTCGGATATCACGGATACCCTCTTCGCGAACAAGGCGATTCTCTCGGAGGAGTACCAGCCGGACGAGATCGTCGAACGAGAAGACGAGATCGATGCCTTCCGCTCCGCACTGAAGGACGTCTTGTTCGGTCGGAATCCCTCTAACGTATTCATCTACGGGAAAACCGGAGTCGGAAAGACCGCCGTCACGGAGTATATCATGACTGCGCTCAAAGCGGAAGTGACGCGACGAGATGATGCAGACGAACTCCACGTCCATTTTCGAAACTGTAACGACGATACGGTCTATCGAACGGTCCGAGCACTGATTAACAGCATCCGTGGGGATGACTGCGAGCCGTTTCCAGAGACCGGCCATTCGACGGCACACGCACTAGAAACGCTCTACGAAGAGATGGATTCAAACGGCGGGACGTATCTATTCGTTCTCGACGAGATAGACCATCTCTCGGATCCGAACACACTCCTGTATGAACTTCCACGAGCACGCGCAAACGATCATTTGACTGCCTCGCGAGTGGGCGTAATCGGGATCAGCAACAACTACGCGTTTCGTTCCTCGTTGAGTCCGAAGGTGAAGGACACGCTAATGGAAAAGGAGATCGCGTTTTCACCGTACGACGCCGACGAGCTTCGGTCAATTCTCACGACTCGAGCCGAGAAAGCGTTGATTGAGGATGCGTGGGACGACTCGGCGATCAAACTCGCCGCAGCCAACGCAGCAAAAGACACTGGAAGCGCACGACAGGCCATCGACCTGCTCCGAGAGGGCGGCGACGTCGCCGAGGAGAACGGTGCCACCAAGATCACAGACGAGCATATCGAGGTTGCAGTCGATCGGGTTCAACGTGGTCGCGTCGAGAATAAACTGCGTGATCAGACGATGCATGGCCAGCTGATCCTCGAAGCGCTTGCGAAACTCGAAGTCAGCGGATCGACGCCTGCCAAATCGAAGCACGTACAGCAGGTATACGTTCGGGTGGCCGAGAGCAGGCGTCAGGAGCCGCTCACCACGCTCAAAAGCATCCAGAACCATCTCGCGGACCTCACCATGCTCGGCTTCCTCGAACGGACCGAGCACAACGAGGGGCGCGCAGGTGGTGCTCACTACCAGTACGAGTTAGCACTCGATCCAACCATCGTCATCGAAACGCGGGACGCGATTGAATCTGAGCCGACGTGATCTGCACCCTTGGGACGCAGAACAGACGAAACGAGGGGTGTGTCCGGTTGATGTCCGAAGTTTTGGTCGTGTCACAAAGTCCTCTAGAGTTCAGTAGCAACTGGCTCCCGTGAGGAACGGGTTGCCTCTGGTGTCCAACCTACGAGGCAACCCATGCACGCTACAATCGACGTGCGGTTGACCGTTAGCATCGACGACGACAAAACGATACCGCTGGCCACGTTGGCTGAGTTCATCACTGATCAGAACGTCGAATCAGTCCTCCTCGAGGGGCTGGTCGAGAGCCTCGACGCGGCCCGCGTCGAGGCGCTCTGTGGCGAAAAACATGCCACCGGCAACGGTCAACAGAGGTTCCAACGAGCTGGAACCGATACCCGCACAGCCGTCACAACCGCTGGTGAGCACGAATTTCCCCTTCATTACGTCAAAGATACCGCCGCTGACCAGGGCGAATCTAGCTACTTCCGGCCCGTCGAAGACGTTCTCGACTTCGACGGGCAGAACCGCTATCAACAAGATATCGCCGCCAAGAGCGTCGATCTCGCTACCTCTCTCAGTTACCG
>NZ_JAGGKQ010000029.1 GCF_017873815.1 Halorubrum alkaliphilum
GCAGTCTCGTACCGTTTGATGTCCTTGGTTTTCTCCACGCGGCCGTAGATCTCTTGAAGTGTGTCTTGTGCCCGGTAGAGCTTGTGCTCTTCAAGAAACTGCCGACCACTCTCACTGATCCCGTAGAACTTGTACGGCAAATCGTTCTGCCGGCGGTCATCCGGCAGGAGCACTTCCTTGACGATACCGGCGTCGACGAGCTGCTGGAGGTGCTGGCGAATCGTCGTCTGGCTCTTGCTCGGGTTGACGTAGTCGAGCTCTTTCAGCGTCGGTAGTTCCGACGGATGTCCGAGGATGTCCTGGAGGAGCGCGAAGCGCGTCTCTTGGGTGACGACGTTGAGCCGCTTCCGGACAGACTCCAACTCGCTTGGCGGGTGATCGGACGTTCTCATTACTTCGCTGTTCGGGTGGTACGTGCAAAGGCGTTTCGCTGATATGCGAATTGGTTTTGAACGAATTGGCCTATGATGAGGTCGCCACAGTAAAACTTGATGAGGGAGGACACCCACCCCACGTTTCCGTCGTAACTGGATGTGGGTGGAGCGGGTGCGGCTGATTTCGAAGGGACCACACCCCCCGCGTTTCCGTCGTTTCTCCACGACGGCGTAGGGAGAGGCTAGGATTAGTACAATACAGCCGCTAATTATGTTGACCTAGAAACAATCTAGAGATGAACTAACTTTTGGAACACTTAGATTAAAGTAGTATGGCTGAGAAGCGGTCATTAAGTTTACTTCGGCAGACGAGGGGGCGAAGTACTTCGCCCCCTCAGATGAAACAATCCTTTTCAGCTGCTTCTATAGACGGCCAGCTTTGGATGGCTAGGCCGCTCTCGTCTTTGGTATCTCGTTGTGGACGTCTTCTTCGAGTCCCCTCCCCACCTGTTCAGTGATTACGACGGAAACGTGGGGTGTGTGGGTTCGGGGTTCGAGATCGAGGAGACGCTTCCGTCTACGGGTTTCCTATCGCACGTCGGAAACGCGGCTATATTGTTAGCAATCCAATTCCGCCGAATTACGTCCTTTTCCCGCTGATATCGGACAAGGAACGTCGGAAACGTGGGGTAGTGTTCTCCACTAGATTTATACTCCCCCCGCTCACACCGTGTGATATTCAATGACGCCCGACTCTTCACCCAGTTCTGTCGACGATCCACTCTTTGAATCCGGGCATCGTATCTTCGCGAACAAGGATCTCCTGAAAATCGGCCACGTTCCGGAAGCTGACCGGATCGTCGGTCGTGACGAGGAAATCTCGAAACTCGCGAAACGTCTCAATGGTGCTGTCCACGGGTACTCTCCGGAAAACGTGATGATCTACGGGAAAACTGGGACCGGCAAATCTCTCGTTTCAAAACACGTCTGTCAACGAGCTCAAAATGCCGCTCAGGATGGCGTCGAGATTGGAACAGCGTATATTGACTGTGCAGAAGACAATACCGAGACCCAAGCAATCTCCTCACTTGCCGCGAAGCTGAACGATGAATCTTCGACTGGAATCTCTGTCCCCCATACTGGCCTCAGTACGTCGAAATACTACAAACTCCTCTGGAAGACGCTCGACGCTCAATTCGATTCTGTGATCATCATCTTGGATGAGATCGACTTGATGAACGACGACAGCGTGCTGATGAAGCTCTCGCGCGCTGAGGAGGCGGGGAAAATCGACTGTAGTATCGGTGTCATCGCGATCAGCAACAAGATCCAATACGTCGACAGCGTGAACGAGCGCGTGAAAAGCAGCTTCCAACACAAGGAACTGTTCTTCAAGCCATACGACGCCAACCAGCTCCGGGAGATTATGTTCAACCGCGAGGATGCCTTCCAGGACGGCGTCCTTTCTGAGGACGTGATTCCGCTCTCGGCTGCCTTCGCTGCTCAGGAACACGGCGATGCTCGGAAGGCGATCGATATTCTTCGCCACGCCGGGGAGGTCGCCTACGAGGCCGAAGCAGAGCAAGTGGCGGAGGAACACGTTCGCCAGGCACAGCAACACGCCGAAAAGGACCGGTTCAGAGAACTCGTGAACGGCGCACCCACGCAGGCGAAGGCGGCGTTGCTGGCGCTCACGGAACTGAGTGTCAACAGCAATGACGATGCTTTCCTCACGAGCCGGGTGTACGACCAGTACGAACGGATCTGTAACCATCTCGATATGGACATCCTCTCCGTCCGTCGGTTCCGCGACATCCTGAAAGAGCAAGCCTTCCTCGGGGTTGTCGAAATCGAGAAGATCAACAAGGGAAGTGCGGGCGGCATCCACCTCCAGAACCGACTCATTGAAGATCCCCATGTCGTCCGCGAAACGATCCTCGAGGACAGCCGGATGCAGGACTGGACTCGCGAATAGTGACCCCCTACTACTGAGTGGGTGCGGACGACGGAAATCTGGGGTGGGGCGTAAGGAAACGACGGAAACGAGGGGGGTCCAAAATTACGTCGGAAACGTGGGGTTGGATCGAAACGACGGAAACCAGGGGTGGGGACCACTACGACAATTTGTCGGTGGCTCCGAACGAGCTCAAAACGGCGTCCCTCTCACCGGAGAGCTCTCGCCGAATGTCGGATCGGTCCCACCCGAGCGGTGAAAGCACGCTCTCGACAGCTCTGACGAGTTGCGTCTCGTAGTACGACACATCGTACGAATCCATCTCTTCGTGGGCGAGGGCGACACGCTCTCGCGAGGATTTCTCGTCGTCGACGACCACGTACTCGATATCCTGACCCGGGTGGATTGCTAGATCTTGATCGCGAGCCCGTGTCAAGGCCGCCACGTTCTGGGTATTCTGCGAGTACCCTTTCAAGGGCTTGGAGACACGATTCCGTTCGACGAGCCGCTCCACTGCTACGGTACCCGCCTCATAACTTCCGAGGATGGATCTCATGCGTGCCTTTGTTTTCTCACAAAAAGCTTGATTAAAACCTCGCTAAATCAATAACAGTCCGTCATTCGAGTACCGCTCCAGCAGGCTTGTTTCACTGTGAACTGTTGGCGTGAACTTCGTCGAACAAGTCTGTAACCCGTTGTTCGATATTGTTTCGAATCACACGGACCTGATCGAGATCTTGGCCATCAGGATCTGTTAGCGCCCAGTCGCGAACATCTATCTCTTCAGCATCGAGTTCGAGTGTCGAACAGCCCATTGTGGCGACGACGTCACATGATTCGAGCTCAGTCGTTGAGACTTCTCGGGGGGACTCGATCCGAGAGATCGATCTCGTGGTCTTGCATGACCGT
Organism: Halorubrum alkaliphilum; assembly: GCF_017873815.1. Taxonomy (GTDB): domain Archaea; phylum Halobacteriota; class Halobacteria; order Halobacteriales; family Haloferacaceae; genus Halorubrum; species Halorubrum alkaliphilum. The sequence continues at coordinate 3,238 of NZ_JAGGKQ010000029.1, forward strand.
CACGACTTCGTCGTGGACGCTGTCGGCGGGGTGAGTACCACCGGTAATGATCTCAACACTGTCTTCGAGTCCACGACGGTCACGCTCGCGTTCGGCAAACGCTGTCGCCATCTGACTGCGACCAGCATTCTGTACACAAACGAATCCTAGAGTAACCGGCAAATTATCGCTCATAAACAGCAGAATCGATGCTGTCGACTTGAGACCCTATATGTGATGTATATACGTCTCAATAGGTCGACACGGGTCTGAGAGTACTTCTCAAACAGTCGATCAAGAGCCGTTGTACCTGAAGTAACAGCTATACCGGTCCCACTCGCTTGTGGAGGTGTGACTGAATCCGATGAGCGGGCGGACCACCAGATCGCGTTCGTGTGTGTCCAAAACGCAGGACGGAGCCAAATGGCGGCGGCGTTCGCTGAGTGCGAGCGCGACCGTCGCGGTGTGGGCGATCAGATTACGATCGTTACCGGTGGCACACAGCCCGCGGACCACGTTCACGAGATTGTCGTCGAAGCAATGAGAGAACGAGACATCGATCTCAGCGACCGAACGCCGCGAGAGGTAACACCAGACGAGCTACAGGCGGTCGATCTCGTCGTCACGATGGGGTGTTCGGCATCGGACGTGTGCCCGGCGACGTGGAACGGCGAGAATCGCGATTGGGGGCTCGACGATCCCCACGAGCGTCCGATCGAGCAGGTTCGTGAGATCCGTGACGAGATCGAAGAACGCGTCATCGCGCTGTTCGACGAACTCCTGTCGGAGACGCCGTCCGCGGAGTGACGCGATTGGCAGAGTCGTCAGCCGAGGCGACCCCTATCGACCCCCGCTAACAGCAGCCGTCGTCGACACCGCAGACGCTCCCGTAGTCGACACCGATCTCGTCGCCGATCGCCTCGTTACACTGCATCACCATGGTGGTGAACGCGAACTCCGAGGAGGACTCTTTCGCCGCCGCGAGCTCCTCGCCGATCGCCTCGGCGGCCGTGACGACCTCTTCGTCCGTCACTTCGGACTCGCTGGCGTCCTGACCGGAAGCGCTCAACAGCATCCACCTCCGGTGGATCGCGCGAACTCCTCGCCGATCTCGTCGCTGATGGTGTCGTTCGTCCGCTGAAGCAGTTCTATCAGATCGGCCTGTGCGGCCTGCTGACGCTGGATCGTCTCGTTGTTCGACATCTCGGTCTGGAGTTGCTTCAGCTCGGCCATCACCGACTCGTCGAAGCCACCACGCTGCATCTGTTGTTGCTTTCGCTGGTACTCGCGAAGCAGCGCCATCGCGTCGTCATCGTTCTGTAACGCCTCGTCGGCCGCGACGAACTGCTGATACGTCTCAGACTCGCCGAGTGTGTCGAGGAACTCGTGGAGCACCTCCTCGACGTCGGCTTCTACGTCTTCCTCATCGGACACGCCCACGCTGTCCTCGCCCGCACCTTCCACGTCCTGTGCGTCGCTCACGAGGGCGTCACCTCCGGTGCGTCCGCTTCGACCACGTCTGCGAGTCCAGTAATCTCCTCACCGAAGGCGCTGAGTTCTTCGAGCCCGATTGGTTCATCCTGCCGGAGCGGCGCCAACATCAACGGCGCGTCGAACCGGTCTCGAATCTCTTCGAGATACTGGGCCTGCTGAGCGCGCCGATTTGCGAAGAAGGCGTTGTCGCCGTACTCCTCGGGGAGGAGGTAGTTGGCGACGACCAGCGAGGTCTCGATGCCGACCTGATCTTTGAGGTCGGCGGCGGCCCGGTAGGCTTCCATCATAGGCGTGTACTCGGGGTACATCACGAACGCGAACGTGCTCCGTTCGGGGTCTTTCATCGTCTCGATGACCTCGTCGTACTGGTCGCCTTTGGCGGGGGCAGCCCCCTTCGTCAGCGAGCCGAGGTCCATGAACCCCTTCCAGTCGGAGGGAAGTTCGAGCAAGCGAAGGGTGTGGCCTGTCGGCGCCGTGTCGAAGACGACCACGTCGTAGCCGTCCTCGTCGAAGTAGCTCACGAACTTTTCGAGCGCGGCCATCTCCTCGGCACAGGGCGATTCCAGTTCCTCTTCGACGTTCGCGATCGCGGCGTCGACGTCGATCTGCGTGTCCTCTTTGTCCTCGTACATCTCGGTGACGTGGTCGAGGACTTGCTCGCGGTACTCCGCAAGCGCTTTTTCTTGGTCGATCCGCGCCGCGTCGAGGTTCTCCTGGCCGACCGAGGTGGGTTCGTGGCCCACGGGCTCACCGAAGATGTCCTCTAAGTGCGCGGCCGGATCGGTCGTGACGACGAGCGTCTCGTGGCCCGCCTCGGCAAGTTTCGTCGCCGCCGTCGAGGCGATCGTACTCTTGCCGACGCCGCCTTTCCCGGTGAAGAAGAGGTACTGCGTCTCGTCACCCGGTGTGAGCTGATCGACGACCGCGTCACGGTCCGTCATCGATTCGAAGTCGACCGCGCCGTCAACATCGACATCAGTTGCGGTTCCGACGTCGACGGTTGCCTCCGTGCCGTCGTAGAGGACACCGCCCACGTCCGCGAGCAGGTCGAGGCCGGCAATCTCGCCCGGCTGGAGCGGGTACGTCGCCGTCGCGTCCGCGTCGAACTCCTCGCGGACGCGCTCTATGACGGCCTGTTCGTCCGCGCGCTTCCCCTTGAAGAAGGGATCCTCGCACACCGACTCTGGGAGGTAGCCGTTGAGGATCAACAGCTGCGACTCGATCCCGAGGTCGCCGAGGTCGCTCGCGCTGCGTTCGATCTCGTCGATCGAGGAGTCCTCCGGCTTGCCGACGAAGGCGAAGGAAGTGCGCTCGTCGTCCTGGAGCGTGTCGATCGCGCGCTCGTAATCCTGTTTTTTGTCCTCCATCGAGGCCGCCGGCCCGATACACGTCGAGCCGCCCTTCTCGAGTTCGGCGTTCCAGTCGGAGGGGAGCTCCATCAGCCGGATGGTGTGGCCCGTCGGTGCCGTGTCGAAGACGACGACGTCGTACTCGGGGCTGTCCATGAAGTCGACGAAGTTGTCGAACGCGGCGATCTCCTCGACGCAAGGACTGTTGAGCTGCTCTTCGACGGTCTCGATCGCCTCATCGTCGAGCAGCTCCCGCATCGGTTCGATCGTCTCCTGTCGGTACTCCTCGGCGGCCGTATCGGGGTCGATCTCGATCGCCGAGAGGTTGTCGACGCCGTCGATCGCGGTGACCTCGTGGCCGATTGTCTGCCCGAAGATGTCCGAGAGGTTCGGCGCGGGGTCGGTCGTCACGAGAAGCGTGTTGTAATCGTTGTCGGCGAGCCACGTCGCGGTCGCACAGCTCACGGTGCTCTTCCCGACGCCGCCCTTCCCGCTGAAGAAGACGAACTCGGTGTCGTCGCCGCTCGGTTCGACTACCTCACGCGCGCTCGTCGCCGTCGGCTCCGCCGACTGCTCTATCTGTGACATCTATTAGGCCTCCTGTGGGGTGGGGTTTCCGTCGATAGCGGCGGTCAGTTCGTCGTACGAGAGGTACTCCCCCTCGGCGACGATCTCGTCGTCGACGACCGTGATCGGGAGGATCGAGGGGCCGTTCTCCTGAACGCGGTCGTAGATCCGCTGCGTTTCGAGGAACTGGTCGATGTTGTGCTGCATGTTCGCCCGGCTGACCTCGAGGTCGTCGAACGCGTCCTCGAGCTGGTCGAGCGCCGCGCTGACCTCGACGAGTTCGTCGTCGGGATCGGGGCCGCAGACGCCGGTGGAGCAACACATCGCTTCTTCGTACAGAGTGAGTTCGGTCATCGTGTGGAGTTGGGTCGGCTGTGGTCGTCTGAACTATCGTTCGCAACGGGGCGTGACGCCGACGTGTCCCCTTGCGACCGATTCAATTGAACAAATTCTCATACGATTATAAGCCCTTCGATCGGGTGAAGCCCCTCCACGTCGATCGGCTGTCTCCGCGTCGCCCGCGCGATCGGGAGCCCCCGCGTCGACCGCGTGATCGGGAGCCCCTGCGTCGACCGCGTGATCGGGAGCCCGGCGGGCTCGAGAGCCGGCGTCACCCGATAAAGCCGTTCGTCGCCCACGATCCCGGTTCGTCGGCACACGTCGCCGTTCGGCACTGTGACGCCGGTGCGCTGACGAGGACGAACGCGCTCTCGACGTCACCGTTTCGTATCTGACGCGTCGCCGTCGGCGAGATCCAGACGGCGTCACCGGTCTCGAGTTCGACGGACTCGTCGTCGATAACGACCGTGGCTTCCCCCTCCAAGAGCACGTATATCTCCTCGTGGTCGTCCGCGGCGTGGTCGTGCGGTTTGCTCCGCCACCCGGGCTCACAGCGGGCGATCGACACGCCGACCTGCTGGCTATCGAGTGAGTCGGTGAGCGGTCGCATCGCGCCCGAAACGGGCTCGATATCGGTGTAGTTGACTCGCTTGTAGGACTCTGTCACGCCGAACACCCCGACCGCCGGGAGGCAGACTCGGGTACGACGGCGCTCTCGGTTACCGTTGGAGTCGCCAGCGATCGACGGGTGTTCGCCGAAATGTCTTTGTCTCGCATGCGAGTGTATAGATGAACGATCGCTATATCGTTTTCGCTGGTCGCCGCCCACGTCGGGACGGCACTCCATAACGCTTAATCTCACATCAGTTCAACCGTTCCGTATGTCATCGACCGATCGACTGCGACGGTACGTCACCGACGAGTGCGGTTCCTGTACCGACGAAGACCTGTCCGAGCGGCTGGCGGAGCTGGAAGCGTTAAACGAGGCCGCCGGCGGATCGGACGTGGAGAGCGACGTCGAACTGCTGTCGGCGCTCGGCAACGAGACGCGGTACAAGATCGTCCGAATGCTACACGCGGCCGAGGGTGAACTGTGCGTGTGTGAGCTCTCGCCGCTGTTAGACGTGAGCGACAGCGCGATCAGCCACGCCCTCTCGAAGCTCACCGACGCCGGTCTCGTCACCCGCCGGAAAGACGGAAAGTGGCGAATGTACCGCGCCACGCCGCGCGCGAACGCCGTCCTCGTCGCGCTCGACGGGTCGCGGTCTTTATAAACAGAGCTGCGCCGGCTCACCGCCCGGTGGAATCGCCGCTCCACGTCGCGGGGCTTCCGGAGGTGTGACGCAACTATCGACTGCGGAGCGTTCAGTACGGCCGCTAACTCGCAGGAGGGCAAGGCGAAATCTCACGACTTCAATCGTGGGTCACTAACAAGCGCACAGTTCGCCCTCTTTCCGAGCAGTCGATTGCCCCTCGACATACGAATCGATAGCTCTCTACCCGACCTGCGATATTCAAGTAAATTTTCAACCGTGACTGTAGCCTCAACCGATACAACAGACTGCGTAACCGATTCGAGAATGACGAGGTCTACGGAACTGAGACGACGCTGTATTTGAGTATGTCCGTGATTTTCGCCGCTGTATGCCGAATGACTGTTCTGTAGTACGGTTGCTTATTCTCATTTGCCACTGACACGTGAGGATACAATCGTTGCTGTCGCGCAGTTAGCCGATCGAAGTTCTCTTTAACGATTAAGGTAATACTAAATTGTATGCCGCAGCAGATGACCGGCCGAGACACTCCAACGGACCGCGAAACTGAGATATCTGTCGACGGGACGCTGAGCGAAGAGAGCAGGCGCCAGCGCGACGGCGGGGACAACATCGGCGCGTTCGGAATGCGGACCGGCGAGTCGGACCTGGTCTTCTTCCAGGGTATCCTCCCGGAGATCAACGGGGACGTAAAAGGATCAGCGCCGATCGACGAGCAGATCGAGATGTGTCTCGACCGACTCGAACTGATGCTCGAAAACTGCAACGCGTCTCTCGACAGCGTGATGAAAGTCGAGATTCAGCTCGCGGACACGGACAGGGCGGAAGCGGTCGACCGGGCGTACGAGTCGCGGTTCGACGACGTCGCGTTCCCGCCGCGGACCGTCGTCGGCGTCTGTTCGTTGCCCGGCGGTGCCGATGTGCAGCTCGACGTGATCGCGGCCGAGGAGTGACCCTGGTCGGGAGCCGGTTTCGTCGGCTTTGTTGAAACCCCGATTGTGACCGGTTTCCGCAGTCGTGCCGAATGCAGCGCGCGACTCTTGTAGATCACTCTCCAGAACGTCTTCGAGCCCCTCGGACATGGTCTGGAGTTAGACCTGAACGACCCCGGTGGAAACGCATCGCCGGCGCTATCGGGACCGGCCGGGGGAGATAAACTTGACGTCGGCTTTCTCGCGGACCTCCGGTGGGCACTCCTTTTGGTCACCGTCGTCTACCGTGTGGATCATCGCTACCAGTTCCTCGGTCCCCGGCGCTGCAGGAACATCCGTCAGGGGTACCTTCATCCCGCCATAGTGGCCGGGATCGAGGACGTCGGTTTTGCCGTAGATCTCGTGGGTATCCGGACAACCCGACTCCGACATGTCTTCCATGTCGTGTGTGTCGTGTACCATAACGAAGCCGCGCTCGGGCAGGTCCGCGCGGGCGACCAGCACGCTCGGCTCTTTGGCATTCAGGCGGCGCGTCTGTCTGTTGAACTCGATGCGGAATTCGTCCGGATCGTGACTGGCGTTCGCTGTTCCGGTCCCGACGGCAAGCGCGACACTAGTCCCCGCCACGCTTTTCAGTAGTTGTCGACGTCGAATTGGGCGTTTTAACATGTTATCACTCCACAAGACGATGTGCGATTGTTGTAATCCAGGTAACCTATAGTTTGTGCACGATTCGACCTTCATCGCACACATGTAGAAAAGAAGTGTATTCCATACGGTGTCCGGTGTGTTTGCTGACTACAGCCTTGTATTCAGCAAACGTCTCCTACCATTTCTTGAGATTTTCGACAGATCCGTTTCGTCGTAGGTCTCGTTCGTGTCGCCTTCGGCTGTGCACCAAGACGACAGAACAGTTAATCCGGTCGCGGCGAAACGCGTCTCTCATGGCCGACGCTTCCTCTGACCCGCTCGGCGGCACGGACTTGGACGCGCTGATCGACGACGCGACGACCGCCGCCGACGTGAAGGCGCTGTCGGCGTTCGGGTACGAGACGCGCTACCGGCTCGTCCGGCTCCTCGTCGAGGCGGACGCGCCGGTCAGATTCGACGCGATCACGCCGTACGTGTCGATAAGCGACAGCGCCGTCAGCCACGCGCTGACGCTCCTCTGTGACGCCGGGCTCGTCGAGAAGCAGAAGGACGGTCGCTCGCGGAGCTACTCGGCGACGGAGCGCGCGGAGGCGCTCGTCGACGCCCTCGATCACTCCCGATAGGGTGAACGCGGACAGAGCCCGTGATCACGCGTCAAAACTCCCCTCGGATCGTGCACTCGCCGCGTCGGCGCCAACGGATACTATTTACTGCCCGCTGAGCGAAGCGGTCGTATGAAGGTCATCGGCGTCGCCGGGCCGTCGGACTCCGGGAAGACGACCGTCGTCGAGCGTCTCGCTCGACGGCTTGACGAGCTCGGAACCGTCGCGACGGTGAAACACCTCACGCACGAGCCCGACGTCGACACGGAGGGAAAAGACACCGCCCGCCACCGCGCGAGCGGCGCGGTACACACCGTCGGCGTCACGGACGAGGGGGAGTGGTTCGCGACCGGCGAGGGCCGCGACCTCGACGACATCCTCGCCGAGTTCGACCGTCGGTACGAGTACGCGGTCGTGGAGGGGTTCAGCGGGAGCGGCCTGCCGAAGGTCGTCCTCGGCGGACGGGCGGCCGAGGGACCGGTCGTCGCGACCGCCCCGGAGGCCGACGCGCTCGACCTCGACGCGGTCGTCTCGTTCCTTCGAGACGCGCCGCCCTACGAGCCTGATACGAGTTCGGATCGCGACGAGCGGTGAGGACGGAGCTACCCCTTATAAGTCGTCATCCCGACCGGGCCGTCACTCCTCCTCGACCGGGCCGTCACTCCTCCTCGACCAGATCGTCGATCCACGTCAGCACCGCCACCGCCTGCGGGAACCCGAGCGTCGGGATCGACAGGAGCGCGACGTGCCTGAGCGCGTCCGGGTCGACCCCCTCATCCAAGGCCCGTCGAACGTGCGAGTGGACCGCGCCTTCGGAGCCGTTGCCGGCGGCCAGAGCGAGTTTCACGAGTCGCTTCGTTTCGCCGTCAATCGGGCCGGCCTCGGAGCAGGCCTTGCCGAGTTCGGCGTAGCGGTCCCACACGTCGGGGTAGTCTTCGGCGAGTTCACCCGCTGTGGACGGCAGTTCGCCCGGGTCGCTTATCTGATCGGACATAGCTAAGCGTCCGTTGGTATACAGATAAACGTCGACACTGAGTGTCACGCCGTGGGAACGCAACACCGCGGTCCGCAACAATTGCTGATTATTTTCCGTGTATGTTCTGTTATAAAACCCCACACAATACGGGTGCTTCGGGATGGAATTCTACAGTAGAGGGAACGCGATTGACGCCTTATATGGGTAGATGTTCAAGCGTTTCGTAGGGACGCACAATGGCTGCTACAATGCAACGGTCACCCAGCAATCGGTGGCACTGTCACGGTGGCGCGGAGGCATCGCCCGACGGAGACGGGCACGAGCGGAGGATGAGACAATGAGTCGTCTCGGAGGCGAATCCGCGCTACAACGCGCTCGCGACGCCGGTCCACGGGCCTACGCGTGGATCGGACTGGTCGCTCTCGGGTTGCTTATCGGGGTTTACGGTGCTCTGTTGACGCTCATCGAAGGCACGACGGTGCTCGGACTGAGCGATCAGGTACCGTGGGGGATTCTCATCTCCACGTACGTCTTCTTCGCGCTCTTGAGCACCGGCATCTGTATCGGGATCACGTCGCTGTCGAGCGTCTTCGGGATGACCACGTTTGAACCGCTCGTGAAACGAGGCGTGCTGTTGTCGCTGTTCACGCTCGCTGCGGGGGGATTGGTCATCATGGCCGGGCTCGGACAGCCGTTCCGTGCGATCCCACAGATGTTGCTCTCGCCGAATCCATCGGCCCCGATGTGGTGGATGATCGTTCTCTACTCTGTCTACGGCGGCGCGCTGGTCGCCGAGTTCTACCTACTCGATCAAGCGGAGCAACCGAGCCAACGCCTGACGCTTGCGGTCGGGGTCGTTGCGCTCGTCGCGCCGATCCTCGCCGGCGGGATGCTCGGTGCAATCTTCGGGACGGCCGAAGCCCGCCCCTACTACGGCGGGATCTTCGCGTCGGTGTACCTGCTCGTGACGGCGGTGTTCTCGGGCGTCGCGCTGCTCACGGCGGTCACGATCGTCGAGCGGCGCCTCACTGACGCGACGGCGACCGCCGTCGACGAGACGCTACTCACGGGCACGCTCGCGAAGTACCTCGGCGTCCTCGCCGGGGTCACGCTGCTTCTCACGGCGTTCAGACACGCCTACGGGCTCGTCGCGACGAACGAAGCCCTCGCACTCGCACACGAACACATGCTGTTCGGCACGCACAGCGCGTGGGCACTCGGCGTGGGCGTCGGGCTCGGGATGGTCGTTCCGTTCGCGCTCCTCGCGCTGCCGCGAACCCGGACCGTCGGCGGTGTCTTCACCGCCTCGGTCCTCGCGCTCGTCGGGCTCTTCGCGAGCCGCCTCGAGTTCGTTCTCGGCGGACAAGTTGTCGCGCTGACGAACGACCCCTCACACCAGTTCCCGCTGGTGAGCTACGCGCCGTCCGTCGCGGAGATCGCGATCGTCGTGTTCGGCTTCGCGTTGCTCGCGTTCCTCTACACGATGAGCAGGCTGCTCTTCGATCTCGACGAGCGTCCCGACCACGCAGCCACTGATATGACACATCCGAACTCGACGGCGACCCCGGAGGTGACGGACGATGACTGAGGCCGTCGATTCGCTCGACGATCAGATGGCCGCGGAACTCGACGAGACCGACCTCCAAGACGAGGGAGTCGATCTCAGCATGGTCATCGATTTACAGCGCTGTACCGGCTGCGGAGCCTGTAACATCGGCTGTGCACAGGAAAACAACCTGCAAGAGGGGCAGGCGTACTCCAGTCGGATCATCGAGACGAACGGCAAGTTCCCGAACGTCAGCTACGAGTACACGCCGACGCTGTGTAACCAATGCGACGACGCGCCGTGTGCAGAGGGGTGTCCGACGAAGGCGCTGTACAAGGGTGACGGCGGGATCACCATGCACGATCACGAGAAGTGTATCGGCTGTAAGGCGTGTATGGTCAACTGTCCGTACGACGAGATCACGCTGAATAAAGAGGATCCGCACCCGCGCTGGGAAGAGACCGACGCGTTGATCGAAAACGGAACGGCGTCGCCGAAGCAGGTCAAAGAGCGGGCCGACGTCGACGAGAACGCTCCGGCGTACTACAATCCGAACCGTGAAGTCGGTGAACACGAGCATCCGACTCGATACAAGGGCGTCGTCGAGAAGTGTAACTTCTGCGTTCACCGCCTCAACGAGGGTGAGCTCCCGCGGTGCGTGGAGGAGTGTCCCTGTGAGGCGCGGATCTTCGGCGACCTCAACGACCCGGACAGCAAGGTCAACGAGATACTCGGCAAGTACAACCCGGACGTCCTCAAGGAGGAACAGGGCACTGCACCGAGCGTGAAGTACGTCAGAGACTACAACGGCGGCGGCTACGAGCAAGGAACCGGCGAAGCGGGACTGGGTGACTGAGACAATGAGCCAACACGACACGACGAACGATACGGACGCGGACGAGGGGCGTCGATTCGGCCTGTCCGTGGGTCGCAGAGACTTCATGAAGGCGGGCGCCGTCGGCGCGGTGGCGGCAAGCATGGGTACCGGACTGACGAGCCTCGCGTCCACCGCTGAGGCCGGCGGCACCCGCGACGCCTTGGTCGAGCACACGGGAGACTGGAAGCCGAGCACGTGTGCGGGCTGTACCTCGTGGTGTTCGGCACAGATCCTCGTCGACGATCAGACCAACCGCGTGATCAGGACGCGCGGCCACGAGGACTCGAAGATCCACGGGAAAAACGACTGTCCGCGACAGGACTTGGCGATCCAACAGCTGTACGATCCCGATCGGATCACGCAGCCGATGAAGCGGACGAACCCCGAGAAAGGCAAAGACGTCGATCCGGAGTTCGAGCCGATCAGTTGGGAGGAGGCCATCGACATGCTGGCGGACGAGATCGCGGAGCTCCGGGAGAACGAGGAACCGGAGAAGTTCATGGTCACTCGCGGGCGGTACACCTACCTGCGGCCGATCCTCTACAGCTACCTCCCGCAGATCATCGGGTCACCGAACAACATCTCCCACAGCGCGATCTGTGCGGAAGCCGAGAAGTTCGGTCCGATGTACACCGAAGGCGAGTGGGCATACCGACAGTACGACGTGACCGAGAGCCGGTACGTGCTCGCGTGGGGGGCCGACCCCATCTCGACGAACCGGCAGGTGTCCCACTACTCGAACGAGTTCGGCGACCTGCTCGATCAGGCGACCGTCGCGGTCGTCGAGCCGCGGCTCTCCTCGACCGCCTCGAAGTCGGACGAGTGGCTCCCCGTCGAACCCGGACAGGACGGGGCGCTCGCCTCGGCGATGGCACACGTCATCCTTCGGGACGGACTGTGGCACCGCGAGTTCGTCGGCGAGTTCGCGGACGGAGAGAACCGCTTCGTGCCCGACAAACAGGTCGACCCCGACACGTTCGAGGAGTCCGAGAACAGCCAGGGGGTCGTCGAGTGGTGGAACGAAGAGCTGTCCGATAAGGATCCCGAGTGGGCCGCAGAGCGTGCCGGCGTCCCCGCCGACCAGATCGAGCGGGTCGCGACCGAGTTCGCCGACGCGGGCTCACGCGCGATCTCGTGGCTCGGCGGCGGACCGGTGATGCAGGTCCGCGGCAGCTACGCGGCGATGGCTATCCACGCGCTCAACGGACTCGTCGGATCGGTCGGTAACCGCGGCGGGACGCTGTACGCTCCCGGGACGGCGACCGAGGACCTTCCCGCTCCCGACGAGTACGTCGACGAGGTCGCCGAGGAAGGCCTCGACAACGAGAAGATCGACCAGCGCGGGCGCCTCGAGTTCCCCGCTCTCAAAGACGGCGAGTCCGGGGGTGGCGTCGTCACCAACAACGCGGCCGACGGAATTCTCGACGAAGACCCCAACGAGATCAAGGTGCTGATCTCGTACTGGAACAACTTCGCGTTCTCGAACCCCGAGAGCCAGCGCTGGGAAGAGGCGCTCGCGAAGATCCCGTTCCACGCGACGATCGAGACGCACGCCAGCGAGACGGCCTGGTTCGCCGACCTGATCCTGCCGGCGACCCACCACCAGTTCGAGCGGTGGGGACAGCTCAGGAGCACCGGGAACGGCTACCGGACGATCAACCTCCACACTCCCGTGCTGGCCGACGATCCGGACGATCCCGAGGATGTCCTCGAGAACGGCAGGCTGTGGGACGTCAAGACCGACGAGACGGAGATCCCGTACCTGCTCGCGGAGTCTCTGGCAGACAAGGGCTTCGACAACCTACTGGAGTTCTTCGACGAGGAGTTCCCGGATCCCGACTCCGGGACCACGCTCCGCGAAGAGTACGCCGGTGACGACTTCCGCTCCCGCGAGCTCCGTGCCCAAGCGTTCTCGCGGAACGCGATCAAGCTCCGGACGCAGCCGATGTGGGACCCCGCGTACCGCAACGGCGACTACGACTGGCCGGGCGGCGAGGAGTTCGACAGCTGGGAAGCGTTCCGCGAACGCGGCATCTGGCACACCGAAAAGTGGGAGTACCGGCACCGCTGGCCGTCGGAAGGCGGCGAGTTCGGTACCGACTCGGGCGTTTTCGAATTCGATGGGGAGACGTTGCGGAACGCGCTCGAAGGGCACGCCGATCGCCACGACACCGACGTGGATACAGTCCTCGACGTCTGTAACTACCAAGGGCGCGTCGACGACGAGGACGCTCCGAACGCGTTCGTCCCCCACTACGAGGAGCCCTACGGCATGGGAGACGCCGAATCGTACCCGTTCAAGTTCGTCGATCACAAGGACCGGCTTAACCGCGAGGGGCGGTCGGCGAACACGACGTGGCTCCACGAGTTCAGGGACGTCAACCCCGGCGATGAGCCGAACAAGGACGTCACCAAGATCAACCCCCGCGACGCAGCAGAGCTGGGGCTGGAGGACGGCGACCCAATCGTCATTCGGTCGCCCGCCGGTGAGATCGAGTCGGAGGCGAAGCTTTGGGAAGGGGTCCGCCCGGGTACCGTCGCGAAGACCTGGGGGCAGGGCCACTGGGCCTACGGACAGGTCGCGGCCGAGGAGTTCGGTGAAGCGGCTCGCGGGGGCTCTAACAACATGGTGATCGGTGCGGATTACGATCGACTCAGCGGGAGTTCGGTCTACTACGGCGACGTGCAGGTTGCGATCGAGAAGCGGTGAGCCCGGAAGTTGGCGGAGCCGACGAGGTCGGGTTACCGTGTCGCACGCCGTAGCGGTCACCGACGACGGTATTCGGCTATACCGCCGTTTTCGAGCGCAAAACCACGAGAACACTAATCTATGAGTACGACAGACACTGACGACATGGACGGAACGCTGGGAACCGACGACCGATACGCGGTGGAACGACGCCGGGCGCACACGTACGCGCTCCTCGGCGAGTGCTTCCACGAGCCGACCGAAGACCGGTTGGCCGAACTCGCTGCGGTCGACGACGAGACGGTCGCGATCGACGTGTCGGCGCTTCGAGAGGCGACGGGCGACGAGAAAGCGCTTCGGCTCGACCACGCGAAGCTGTTCGTCGGACCGTTCGAACTCGCCGCGCCGCCGTACGAGTCGGTGTACGTCGACGCCGAGGACCGGGTGATGACCGACGCCACCGAGGCCGTTCAGGCCGAATACCGTCAGGCCGGCGTCGACGTCGCCATCGACGAGCCGGCCGACCACATCGCGGCGGAGCTGGAGTTCGTCTCGCTGCTCGTCGCCACGGAAGTCGAGGCGCTGGAGGCGGGCGACGACGAGGCCGTGCGCCACTACCTCGACCGGCAGTACGAGTTCCTCTCGGACCACCTCGGCCGGTGGGTCTCGGAGATCGCCGACAACATGCGGAACGCGGCCGAGACGGAGTTTTATCAGGTGTTGGCCGACGAAACGCAGTCGTTCGTCGAGGGGGACGGACAGCGGCTCGCGAACCGGCTCAACCAGTTGGAAACGACGGACGACGACGTCGAGGCGGTACTCGGAGGTGACGAGCGATGACCGCCGACGCCGATCAGGTCCGCGAGCGGCTCCGGACCGTGGAGGACCCCGTCCTCGGGGAGGACATTGCGACGCTCGGACTGATCGACGACGTCCGCGTCGAGGACGGCGTGGCGACCGTCGCAGTTGCGTTCAACGCGCCGTACTCGGGCGACGAGAAGGCGATGGGTGACCGAATCCGCGAGGAAGTGGCGGCGCTCGGGCTCGAACCGAACGTCACCGTGAGCCTCTCGTGGGAGGACCCGGACAGCCCCCTGCCCGATGTCCGGAACGTCGTGCCGATCGCATCGGGGAAGGGGGGCGTTGGGAAGACGACAGTAGCAACGAACCTCGCGACCGCGCTCGCGGAGTCGGGGGCCCGCGTCGGCCTACTCGACGCCGACATCTACGGGCCGAACGTCCCGGGAATGATCGGAATCGAGGCCAAGCCCGGCCTGACCGAGGACGGGAAGATAATCCCGCCGGAGGCCGACGGTATCAAGCTGATGAGCATGGCGTTCCTCTCCGAGGACGACACCGACCCCGCGATGTTGCGCGGCCCGATGATCGACAAGCTGCTCTCGGAGCTCATCGAGGAGACGGACTGGGGTCACCTCGACTACCTGCTCGTGGACTTACCACCGGGGACGGGCGACGAGCAGCTCACGCTGTTACAGAACGTCCCGGTGACCGGAGCCGTCGTCGTGACGACGCCGGAGGACATCGCCTTGGAGGACGTTCGAAAGGGGATCCGGATGTTCCTCGACCGCGGGACCCCGGTCCTCGGTATCGTCGAGAACATGAGCTCGTTCCGGTGTCCGAGCTGCGGCGACGAACACGAGCTGTACGGGAGCGGCGGCGGCGCAGACGTCGCCGCGGAGTACGACGTGCCCCTGTTGGCGGAGATCCCGATGGATCCGGACATCCGGTCCGGCGGCGACGCCGACAAGCCGGTCACCGTCTTACAGGGGACGCCCGCCGCCGAGCGGTTCTTCGATCTCCGCGACCGAGTCACCGACCGGGTCGGTGCGGTCAACCGCGCCAAGCGAGCCGGCCTCGGTGCGGACAGCCCGAACTCGCCACTTGTCGCCTCGCCGGAAGCCGAGGCGGAAGCGAGTCGCACGGCGACTGGTCAACCGGGAGCGAGCGGAGGAGGCGGCGGCGGTTGCGGAGGCGGCGCAGGCGGGGGCGGCTGCGGCGACTGATCGCAGCGGTCAGCCGCTCCAGTCGATGATCTCGATATCGGTTCCGTCGACGCTGTCGGGGAAGTTGCCAATACGCTCAGTGGCCTCCGTGACGACCGCGTCGGCGACGCGGTACCGAGGCGTCTCGCCGGCGTCCGCGTGACGCACGCGGTTCCACTCGCCCGGACCCGTGTTCAACACGAGGTAGAACGTGTGGCTCACTTCGACCGCGGAGACGGCCTCGTCGAAGGAGTCGATCTGCGGCGGGCCTGCCGCCTCGCCTTCGGTCTCGTCTCCCGCCGCGTTCTCCGTCTCGTCTTCCACCTCGTCGCGTCGCTCCGCGACGAACGGAACGAGATCCGCGTTGGCGCTGGTCACCGCCATCGCGAGCGCCATCTCCGCCCCGTCGTCAGCGAATCGATCGCGGTCGAGACACTCGACGAGCCGCGGTTCGTCGTCGACAAGGACGGCTCCGAAGACGAGCCGCGCGTCTCGAAGGAGTGCGATCACTGGGTCATCGTCGGCGTTCGGTGAGTCGGCAGTGAGATCGTCGTCGGCGAGGTCGTCAACGCTCGGTGAGTCGTCGGCCATTGTGTGTCGGTTAGACACGCCGGATCAACGCTCTTTCGCTTCCCCCGTTCGGTACGATCAGATCGGCCCACCCGCGTCTTAGGGAGTCTCAGTCGCCGGATCAATAGGACGGGATCACATCCCACCCGCCGCAGGACAAATATATAAACAAAATAAGTTACTTCTCATTTGTAAGTAACTGTAAAAAGTTATATGCCGCTCCTCGTCGGAGTCGATATTATGTGGTCAGCGTCTCGACGGTCGTTCGTGCGGACGGTAGCGGCGGCGGGCTCTGGGGTTGGGGTCGTCGGCTGTCTCGGGAGCGGCGAGTCGGTCTCGATCCTCGCCGCTGGGAGCCTCGCGGTCGTCGTCGGTGATCATCTCGGGACGCGGTTCGAATCCGAGACTGGAATCGCCTGTCGCGGGGAGTACTACGGCACGAACGCGGTAATGCGAATGATCGAGGACGGGCGGAAGTACCCCGACGTCGTTGTGAGCGCGGACGACGCACTGTTGCGCGATCGCCTGTATGGCGAGCACGTCTCGTGGGACGTCTCGTTCGCGTCCAACGTCGTGGGGATCGCGTACGCGCCCGACACGCGGTTCGGCGAACGCCTCGAGACGGGCGATCCGTGGTACGATATCGCACGCGACGCCGACACCGGCGAACTCGCAATAAGCGATCCCGATCTCGACCCGCTCGGCTACCGTGCCATCCACGCGTTCCGACTGGCCGAGCGGGAACACGGGCTCGACGGCTTCGCCGAGACCGTCGCCGACGCCGCCTATCGGGAGCCGGAGGAGCCCCAGTTACTCGCCGGCGTCGAGGCGGGGAACCGCACCGCCGCGGTCGTCTACCGGAACATGGCCGCGGACCACGGGCTTCCGTTTCACTCGTTCCCGGAGGCGTACGACTTCTCGAACCCGGACTATGCCGATCGCTACGCCGAGGCGTCGTACACGACGGACGAAGGCTACACGGCGACCGGCGCGCCGGTCGTGTACAACGCGACGGTGGTCGAGAACGCGGACTCGCCGGACGCCGGGCGCGAGTTCGTCCGGTTCCTCGCGGACTCCGGCGAGGTGCTTCGCGAGAACGGCTTCGAGACGGACGGGTTCCCGCGGACTCACGGCGACGTTCCCGCCGAGGTGACGAGCGGATGAGCCTCGTCGACCAGGCCCGTTCAGTCACGGGATCTCGGCGGCTGCCGCCGCTGTTGGTCTTCGGCGCCCTTGGGGGGATCCTGCTGGTGTACTTCGCGCTCCCCTTCGCGGTGTTCCTCGGCAGAACCGGGTCGGTTCCGATCGCCGAGACCCTGTCGGAGACGGCGAGCCGGACGGCGATTCGGAACTCGCTTCTCACCGCACCGGTCGCCACCGCGATCGCGACTATCCTCGGCGTCCCGCTCGCGTACGTCCTCGCCCGCGAGACGTTCCCGGGGAAGCGGCTCGTCGAGGCGCTCATCGTGCTTCCGCTCGTCGTCCCGCCGGTCGTCGGCGGTGCGATGCTGCTCAGCGTGGTGGGCAGATTCACGCCGATCGGGGCCGCCGCAGCGAGCGCGGGAGTGCCGCTGACAGACAGCCTCGTCGGCGTCATCCTCGCGCAGACGTTCGTTGCCGCGCCGTTCGTGGTGATAACCGCCCGCGCCGGGTTCGGCGCGGTGGACGAACGCCTCGAACAGGCGTCCCGATCGCTCGGATACGGGCCGATAGCCACGTTCAGACGCGTGTCGCTTCCCCTCGCGAGTCGAGCGATCGTCGCCGGAGTCGTCCTCACGTTCGCTCGGGCCATCGGCGAGTTCGGTGCCACGATGATGATCGCGTACAACCCTCGGACGATGCCGACGCGGATCTGGGTCGACTTCATCGCCGGCGGCATCGACGCTATCGTCCCGCTCGCGCTCGCCCTGCTGGCGATCACGCTGGTCGTGGTCGCTGCGGTACAGCGGTTGGCCGGCGTGCCGACCGTGGTCGACCGATGACCCTTGAACTCGACGAGTTGACCCATCGATACGGGAGCGAGCGGGCCCTTGACGACGTGACTCTCGCTCTCGACGACGGGGAACTCGTCGCGCTGCTCGGTCCGAGCGGGTGCGGGAAGACGACGATCGTCCAAGCGATCGCCGGCCACGTGGAGCCGACGGCCGGGCGCGTGTCGCTCCGCGGGACCGACGTCACCGGCGCGCCACCGGAGGACCGGAACGTCGGGATCGTCTTCCAGCGGTCGACGCTGTATCCGCACATGACCGTCGGCGAAAATGTCGCCTACGGGCTGAAGAGCGGTGATCTCACGGCAGACCTGGTGAGCGAACGTGTCGACCGATACCTCGAACTGGTCGAGCTCGCTGACCGGCGCGACGCGTCTCCGACAGCACTGAGCGGGGGCGAGAGTCGGCGCGTTGAACTTGCCCGCGCGCTCGCTCCCGAACCGGACGTGCTCCTGCTCGACGAGCCGCTGTCGGCGCTCGACACGGGACTCAGGACGCGACTTCGCGACGAGATCGTCCGTATCCAGCAGCAGATTGGCGTGACGACGCTCTTCGTCACACACGACCAAGAGGATGCGATGTCGGTCGCGGACCGGATTGTCGTCCTCCGCGAGGGAGCGATCGTCGCGGCCGGAGAGCCTCGAATCCTCTATGAGTCACCGCCGAACTGCTTCGTCGCGTCGTTTCTCGGCCGGTCGAACGAACTTTCGGCGACAATCGACGACCGGGATCCGTCGACAATGACGGTCGGTGGAAGTGAGCTGACGCTCGACGAAGCAGAACTGGTGGACAATCCGTCGAACCCGCTTGCCGACGCGTCGTATGCCATCGTCCACGTCCGACCGAGTGATCTGACGATCAGACCCGTAAGGCGCCCGACCGATACATCGAGCGACGCCGATACCCCGTCTGATCGGCCGGACGCGTCGATAGATCTGAGGCTATCTGGCGACCGCTTGAAAACGATCGAGATGCAGGGGACGGTGGCGCACGTGCGTGATGTGGGACATCGCTACGATGTCTGCGTCGGACTCGACTCCAGGGAGACGGTGACTGTCGAGCGGAATCGTGACGGAGTGAACGAGGCCGACCGCGTGACCGTTACCGCTGCGGTGAGCGACCTCACGGTGTTTCCCGTGTCGGAGTAGCTGAAGTTGACACGTACACGATCAGCTACACATACCGGCTCTGGTATGCGAATACGACGCTGATCCGCTTCGGCTTGAGCAGCCGCTTCACTTGCTCTCGCTTAAATAACTATGTCGAGACAGAGGGATCCGATATATTTTAATAAGTGAACAATTATAAATCTATTGGATAGAAAATGCACCCGTACATAGCAGAGGTCATCGGAACAGCGATCCTCATCATATTCGGGGGAGGCGTCGTCGCCAACGTCGTTCTCAACGAGACGAAAGGAAACGGTGGCGGCTGGATCGTCATCACTTGGGGATGGGCGATTGGGGTATTCATGGGCGTATTCACTATCAGCCAAGTCAGCGGCGGTCACATTAACCCCGCCGTGACGATCGGTCTCGCTGCTGCCGGATTGTTCGATTGGGCGCAGGTCCCTGCCTACATCGTCGCACAGACTGTCGGTGGATTCTTGGGAGGCGTAGTGGTATGGCTGGCGTACAAAGACCACTTCGCCGCGACGGAAGACGAAGACGCGAAGCTTGCAATCTTTTCGACCGCTCCGGAGATCCGAAACTATTCGTCCAACCTGTTGACCGAAATCATCGGGACGTTTGTACTGGTTTTCGGGGTGCTATATCTGAACTCTGCGGGATTCTTCGACGCCGCGTCAGGTGAGGTACTCCAGTCGATCACAATCGACGGGCAAGAAGTCGGATTCGGTCTCGGGGCGCTGTCGGCGCTCCCGATCGCGCTGGTCGTACTCGGTATCGGGTTGTCGTTGGGTGGCCCCACCGGCTACGCTATCAATCCCGCACGTGATCTTGGACCGCGGATCGCACACGCAATTCTTCCGTTTCCGCACAAGGGATCGTCTGACTGGGCGTATTCTTGGGTTCCTATCGTGGGTCCGATCCTCGGAGCGCTTCTCGCGGCCGGGCTCTACCACCTGCTGTGAGGTGTCGTTCACCACACGGTCAGGTGTTGTTCAGTCAAGCTGTGTGCTGAGCGTCCGGTTAACACCGGAATTGAGTGTTGAGCGCCTACTCAAAACATACTCTAGTTTTCGCGCACAACACGGTGAACTCACACAACAGTGGTTGAGTACTGCAACCATTGAATAACTGCTCAAATCATAATCAGACGGTGACAGCGGATCCATAGCGATTGCTTGGACATGGTGTAGTATCTGTGCTTTATTATGTTATACATTATATGCTGGGAGAGATATCGGACTCAATAAGAGAAAAATACAAGTGTTCATGTTCTAAATCGGTGGTACAGCATGAAGAATGATGATGGTTCTATCACCCGTCGACGGTTGCTCGGAGCCGTCGGGACGGCAGGAGCGACGTCAGTCGCGGGGTGCGGATTTCAAGCGCCAACCGCAGAGAATAGCGGGCCAGCGGAATCACCGAGCGAACGGGTCGGTCGAATCGAGCGCTATCCGCGGATTCGCGTTGCGTCAGTGGACGAACTGTCCGTCGGCGACACTGTCGAGTTTGAATACCCGCTCGACGGTTCAGGCACGTTCTTGACCCGTTTATCGGAGGCGGCGAACGGGGGCGTCGGTCCGGGCGACGGCATCGTTGCGTTCAGCAACCTGTGTACGCACATGGGGTGTGCCGTGTCGGGGAACGTCGAATCCGACCGGGGCGTCGCGGGTCCGTGTCCGTGCCATTACACGACGTTTGACCTCGCGAAGGGAGGACTCGTGATCATGGGACCGGCGACGACTGATCTTCCGCAGGTACGACTTGATGTAGAAGACGGTGACGTGTTCGCGACGGGAATGGCTGGCTTGGTACACGGCCGCCGAAACAACTTGGCAGACGGGGAGCCAGTCGAGGAGGAGGGTGAGTGAGGATGGCGGACAACCCGAACACGAATGAGGTTCCCATTCCGCCGGCCGACGCCGAACGATCCTCTCGCTCATGTCGGTACTGTATCGTCGGCTGCAGCTACGAGGTGTTCAAGTGGCCCGTCGGCGAGGAGGGTGGCCCCGACGCCGCGGACAACGCGCTCGACGTCGACTATCCCGCCGGGTACGGCGACTGGCCCTCGCCGAACATGCACCAGATCATCGAGGAGAACGGACAAGAGTACCACGTGATATTCCGGCCGAATCCGGACGCCGAGGTCAACAACGGATCGCACTCGGTCCGGGGCGGGACGCAGGCGCAGTCGTTGTACAGCAAGCACAATGAGGACTACGACGACCGGCTGAAACAGCCGCAGATCCGGATCGGTGGTTCGCTGACCCCCGTCGACTGGGACACGGCCTTGGAGGTCGTTGCGCGGGTTACGGAGTACGCGACCCGCGACGAGCCGAACGGTTACGGGATGAAGATGTACGCCTACCAGTTCGTCGAGAACACCTTCGCGGGGTCAAAGCTGATCTTCGACGTGATCGGCTCGCCGAACTTCGGATTCCACAACCGACCGGCGTACACCCCCGAGAGCCCCGGTGTGGAACACTCCGGGCTGTACGACTGGTCCACATCGTATGAAGACGCCGCTAAGGCAGAGACGATGGTGATCGCGGGGGGAGACCCGTACGAAAATCAAGACGTCTACTTCCACGAGTACGTCGACGCCGGAAGCGCGGACATAATCCAGATCAACCCCCGTCGGACGTTCACTGCGAACTACGCCGAAAACAACGACGGGCTGTTCCTCCAGATCAACGAGGCGACCGATCCGGTCCTGTTGAACGCCATTGCGCGCCACATCGTCGATCAGGGCTGGCACGATCAGGCCTTCGTCGACGAGTGGGTGATGGACGATCGCGACGCGATCGACGAGGAGGGATGGTATCAGGAGGAGTTCGGGATGACGCCCGACGAGTACATCGACCTCCTCCAGTCCGACGATCGATATGCCCCTGAGAATGCTGCGGAGATCACTGGTATTGACGCCACGGACATCCGCGACGCCGCAGAGCGGATCGCCCAGCCCGATAGCGACCAGACACAGACGCTGTTCACTTACGAGAAGGGCCTCATCTGGGGATGGTCCCACGAGAACACCGCGGCGATGGCGAATCTTGCGCTGTTGACCGGCAGCGTCGGCCACGAAGGAACCGGGATCACGCGGCTCGGCGGTCATCAGGAGGGCTGGTGGGAAGGTGGACCGGGCGGTGAGGTTATCGCGGAGCACTCGACGCAGAGCTTCACGGGCGAACACGTTGAAGACGTACCGATCCCGCCGAACACGATCGAACGTGTTCGCAACGGCGAGATCGACCACTGGCACGTGATCGGCAACGACCCGCTCCGGCACGAACACGACACGCAGTCGCTTCGGAATCGGGTCCGCGAGCGAACGAGTGGTTCACAGCCGCAGACCGCTGACGTCGGCGATATCATGGCGGCGTTCCGCGAGCGCATCGACGACGGTGGCATGGTGGTGACTCACCAAGAGATCTACCCGAACTCGACGACGGAGTACGCCGACATCGTGCTGCCGGCGAAGGCGGTCGAAGCCGGCGAGGACAGCAACCACCACCGATGGAATGGCGAGCGGCGGTTCCGCCACTACGCGTCGTTCATGCAGGGACCGCCGAACGCGAGACCGGACTGGGAGATCTTTGCCGACATCGGTCGGCGGCTCGGTGCCAACGACATGGACTGGGAGAGCAGCGACGACCTGTTCGATCACCTCGCCGCCGAGCACGGCGACTCGTACCCGTATCACATCGAGGCGCTCGATGAGAAGGCACAACAGGACGGGACGACGCCGACAGAAGTGATGCGCGATCTCGACGCCGACGGCGTTCGGCTTCCCGCCCGGCTGGAAGACGGCGAGATCGAGGGGACGCCGCGACTTCACACGCCCGACGGCGAGGAGATGCCGGGCGACGGGCGGTTCTTCACCGATAGCGGGAAGGCGATCTTCATGCGCGTCGACTGGGACCGAGTCGCGGACGTGTACGAGCAGCTGACGCCCGACTGCGAGGCCGGCGAGCTGTGGGTGACGAACGGTCGGCTCAACCGTCTCTGGCAGAACATGTACACTCACCAGCGGCTGGAGTACATCTCCAAACGGTACGAACAAAACGTACTCCAGCTTCATCCGAACGACGCCGCGGAGCGTGACATCGAAGCGGGCGACCTCGTCGAAGTTATCAACGACGACGTGTACAACCAGTACAGCGAAAACGAGCAGGGGAGTTTCACCGCGGTCGCGTACGTTGTCGACGACGAGGACGCAGTACAGGGCCAGACGGTCCCGGAGGGGCTCGCGTTCACTTACTGGCTGTATCCGGGACAGGTCGCGAACGACATCGTTCCTGGGTATCTCGACCCAGCGAACCCGAATCCCGGATACAAGTACGCCACCGGCCGGGTGCGTCGCCTCGGCGAGAGCGACCAGAAAGACCGTATGAGCTTCCACCCCGAAAACGTGGCTCCAGAATGACGACAGCTGATCACCCTGCCACGCTCGCGGACGGCGACTTCGTGCGGATCGCGTACACGACCCGCGCTACGGAGAGTGGCCACATCGTGGACACGACAGATCCCACGGTTTCGGCGGACGCTAGTATGGACGGGATTGAAGCTGACGGCCCGATCGTCATCGTGCTCGGAGAAGGGCACGTGTTCGAGCCAGTTGAGGAGGCGATACGAGCGGTCGGAGCTGGTGAGTCGACGACCGTCACGGTAAACCCAGACGACGCGTTCGGCGATCGCGACCCACGTAAGCGTGAGGCGGTTCCCGCTTCACTCCTACCGCCGAACCAGCAGGAAGCCGGGCGAACCGTTTCTGTCGCCGGCCGACGGTATACGATCGAGTCCGTCGATGACGAGACCGCTCAGCTCGATTACAACCATCCGCTAGCCGGTGTCACGTTGGAGTACGAGGTGTCCGTCGGCGAACGAGCGACCGGCGACGACCGCGTCGAAGGATTATGCGCACTCCACGGTCTCGACGCCGAAACGGCGTTGACTGACGGTCGCCTTACCGTCTCCGTCACTGCGGCCGAGCCGTCCCGAGACCGCGACCGCAGACTTCGGACGTTCGTCGGCGACGCGATGCGGTTACTCCCGGTCGATGAGGTGTCTGTCACCGAAACGTACTCGACGTAGTCGCTACCTCTTCGAACCCGTGGATACCAAACCTGTGGCTACGCGGTCACTCTTTTCGGCGGTGTAACTGCTGTTCTCGCCGACTCGATCGAACTGGAGCGGATTCGTCGTGTAACCCACAGTACGCAGACTCCGGATGGATGCGGAGTGCTTCAAAAGGTTTTAATATATGAGCAACTGTTCATCTATTATGAGTCAACAGACGACCGGCTCAGAGCCAGATCAGCATCGTACCGACGAGATGTCCTACGAGGCGTCTCTAAGCACAGAAAGCAAGCGTCAGCGCGACGGAACCGGGAACATTGGAGCGTTCGGGAAGCGTACCGGCTCGTCAGATCTGCGCTTTTTTGAGGGTATTCTCCCCGAAGTCGAGGGAGAATTATTGAGCGGTCACTCAATCGAAGAGCAATTCACGACCGCACTTGACAGACTCGAATCGGCTCTCGCCGACAACCGAAACCTGACGCTCAACGACGTGATGAAACTCGAGATCCAGCTCACGGACCCGAGCGCCGCGGAAGCGGTCGATCACGTCTACGAGTCGCGCTTCGACGACGTCGAACTGCCTCCGCGAACCGTCGTCGGCGTCTGCTCGCTCCCCGGCGGTGCGGACGTACAACTCGACGTGATCGCGGCCGAGGAGTAGCCACTTCCAGCGACATCGCCATCCACGTAATGTACACTAACACGCTTCCGACGCTCCAGTATCGATCGCCATCCAATCCCTTCGATGCCGCGGAGGTGACGGCGTCGTGAGCGAGACGCCACACGAGCACGGGCCCGACTGCGGTTGCGACGCCTGTGGCGACCCGCGCTCGATGGACTTCCTCGACAAGTACCTGACCGTCTGGATCTTCGGGGCGATGGCCGTCGGCGTCGGACTCGGGTACGTCGCCCCGAGCGTCGTCGATCCGATCCAAGACTACTACCTCGTCGAGATCGGGCTCATCGCGATGATGTACCCGCCGCTCGCCAAGGTGAACTACCGCCAGTTGCCGCGGGTGTTCTCCCAGTGGCGTATCCTCTCCCTGAGCCTGATACAGAACTGGCTCATCGGGCCGACGCTGATGTTCGCACTCGCGGTGATCTTCTTTAGTGGCATCGTTCCCGTCTTTCCCGCCCGTCCCGAGTACTTCCTCGGGCTGATCTTCATCGGAATGGCCCGCTGTATCGCGATGGTGCTGGTCTGGAACGACCTCGCGGACGGCTCCAGCGAGTACGCCGCGGGCTTGGTCGCGTTCAACAGCGTCTTTCAGATCGTCACCTACGGCGTGTACATCTGGTTTTTCGCGCTGTTTCTGCCGCCGATTCTCGGTCTCGACGCGATGGTCGCCGGGATCGGCGCGTTCGACATCACCGTCCAACAGGTGTTCTGGGCGATCGCGATCTTCCTAGGCATTCCGTTCGCCGGAGGAATCGTGACCCGATTGGGTGGCGTCCGCTCGAAGGGCGAGGAGTGGTACGAAGAGCAGTTCGTCCCGAAAATCAGCCCGCTCACGCTGATCGCACTGCTGTTCACCGTCATCGTGATGTTCGCCACGCAGGGTGACAACATCCTCGCGCAGCCGTTCGACGTGGTGTGGCTCGCGGTCCCGCTGACGATCTACTTCGTCGTCATGTTCCTCGTGAGCTTCGGGATGGGTCGCGGCATCGGGGCCGACTACTCGACGACGACCGCCATCGGGTTTACCGCGGCGTCGAACAACTTCGAGCTCGCGATCGCCGTCGCCGTCGCGGTCTTCGGCGTCAGTTCCGGCGTCGCGTTCGCGACCGTCATCGGCCCGCTTATCGAGGTACCGGTGCTGCTCGCCTTGGTGAAGGTCGCGTTGTATCTCCAAGACCGGTACGACTGGCGGGGATACACGACCGGGCGACTAGACGAGACGACTACGACCGAAGATGGATCCTCAAGCTCCACGGCTGATGACTGATACTCAGTACCTCACAAAGCATCCTCGGCTAGCTGTTTCTGCGGCTTGAGTTCTGTGTCGAAGTGGTTGTACTGACGGTTTCGACAGGAGAATCACAGACGGATAGACGGAGAGCTGTCGTGTCGGCGGCGGTCAGCCGCCGACGCGACAGCGTTGCCACTCACGAGACGGCGTACTCGGTCAGTGACTACCGGTGGAACCGGTCGTCTGGTGGTCGATTCGCGGGGACGGCCCGACGCACCGCAAGGGCCGTCCACGCGGCCCGTCGAACCATATTTACGAACTCCTTGTACGGCCACCACCAGAGACGACGCCCGCCACGGCGGGGCGTCGCCACATATTCGTAGTGGAGATACCGCCAAGCGTTCTGTAACAACAGACTCACCACGACGTACAGCAGTCTCACCGTCGCATC
>NZ_JAGGKQ010000030.1 GCF_017873815.1 Halorubrum alkaliphilum
ACACCCATTCGGTGTCTGCAAAGCGCGTCATAGAAGCAGGAAGCCCCACCCTCAAGGAAGCCGCACCAGCGGCTGAGTAGGGTGGGGTAGTTCACGGGAGGGATTCGGCACACTCGACGAGATCACCCTCAGTCGTCCACCGGCAGAGACGCCCAGCATCATCGAGCATCTCGAAGATTGCCGTCTGCATTCCACTGTAGGGATTATCGACGTCGACGTTCGTGTCGATCGTGTCTGTATTCAACGAGTCATACTCACGTTTGAACACGTGAGTTTTCGCGAAGTACTCCTCGAGAGCCGTGAAATAGCCCTGTTCGACCAGAAACCCTCCTTGGGAGTGTTCGGCGACACCGACGATCGCATCCGTATAATCGGCGAGCAGTCGAAACTTGAGATAGGTATTCGTCCACTCGCTTCGGATATCGACCATCAAAAATGCATACGCGCCAGGGTCTCGATTGAGGCGATCTTTCACTAACTGGAGACGGCGAATCTCGGGTTGGCCATAGCTGCCGAGGACGAAGTACGCTTTCTTAGCCAAGAAAATCGGGGTGAGCTCTGCGACGCTCTGTTTGAGCGCTTCGTACTCCTCAGGGGTGAGTGAGGTTTCATGGAGATATTCGTCGGCTTTCTCCGCGAGTTCGTCGACAGTAACCGGATCCTCACTCATCTAACCGAGGTTTCTCGGATCGCGTGCTTTAATGTGGCGACCTCATCATTGACCGATTCGCCTATAACCAATTCGCATATCAACGAAACGCTTTTGCGCGTACCACCCGAACAGCGAAGTAATGAGCACGTCCGATCACCCGCCAAGCGAGCTAGAGTCTGTCCGGAAGCGGCTTAACGTCGTCACCCAAGAGACGCGCTTCGCGCTCCTCCAGGACATCCTCGGACATCCGTCGGAACTACCGACGCTGAAGGAACTCGACTACGTCAACCCGAGCAAGAGCCAGACGACGATTCGCCAGCACCTCCAACAACTTGTCGACGCCGGTATCGTCAAGGAAGTGCTCCTGCCGGATGACCGCCGGCAGAACGATTTGCCGTACAAGTTCTATGGGATCAGTGAGAGTGGTCGGCAGTTCCTTGAAGAGCACAAGCTCTACCGGGCACAAGACACACTTCAAGAGATCTACGGCCGCGTGGAGAAAACCAAGGACATCAAACGGTACGAGACTGCCCCGCGGCCCGAGTACTGACAGCGCTGGCGTTCACATCGCAAGCGGGGTCTCTCTCCGAATGTTTGACCACCCGATTGAGACGTAGTTTCGTCTATCCGTCCGAATTGACGGGTCCTTTATATTTTGACTTTACCTTCTCCCCATCCCGCCACTGCCAGTAGTAGTAGCGATTGCCGTTGATATCCTTGATCGTGATCGTCGCTTTGGCAGGGACGTCGTCTGGGAGATCGTCTGGTCGCTCTTCGACTTCTTCTTGATCTGCCGACTCCTCGAGACAAGCCTCTCGTTCCTTGTGCTCGGCTAGCACTTCAGCGTACGTGGCCACCTCTCGAAGATGGTCTGGAGTCGACTCATTAAGCGCGTTGACGACCTCCGTTGCGAGGTCTGCCGGTGGGGTCGGAGGTTCGTAGGACATCGGCTGCTTTCGTATTAACCAACATAAACCGCCTATCTATAGTTTTGTTGGTTAATCAGGTTCGGATCTGTCAGCTTCTAAAGAGCGCGAATAGCAAACTATTCACAAATAGAGTGGGTATTTATGCGTTATCGGGTCGAGGTGCGTTCTCGTACTTGACCATCTTCTCGGACTTGTTGGAGATCGTCTTGTAGATCTCTTGCAGCGTCTCTTCGGCTGCGAGGAGGTTGTGATCGTCGAGGAATTCACGACCCTCATCGGTGAGGCCATAGAACTTCCACGGGTACCCCTGGCGGCGTTCGTCGTCATCGAGAGCGACCTCTTTGACAATCCCAGTGTCGATCAGCTTCTGAATGTGTTTGTAGACGGTGGCTTCGCTCACGCTGGGGTTGAGTTCCTCGAGTTCGTGCATCGACGGAAGCTGGTCGGGATGCTGGAGGATGTTGTTGATAAGGGCGAATCGCGTCTGCTGGGTGGCGAAGTGGACGACCTCGCGAGGTTCCATCTCTCCAGCGGTCCCTAGTTCGGTGCTCATACCGTACGGTACGGGGTGTGGCGACAAGTAATTTACCCTTGAGTAAATCACTCTCTGGTAAACATT
This sequence comes from Halorubrum alkaliphilum, assembly GCF_017873815.1. Taxonomy (GTDB): domain Archaea; phylum Halobacteriota; class Halobacteria; order Halobacteriales; family Haloferacaceae; genus Halorubrum; species Halorubrum alkaliphilum. The sequence continues at coordinate 2,201 of NZ_JAGGKQ010000030.1, forward strand.
CTTTACTTGACCGAGTAACTTACTCCATAAATCATATCTCTCCACCATGAGAGGCTTGCATAATGATAGACGAGAAGTCGCCTGTGCCTGCTGACGTTCTTAAGAGTGCCAAAGACCAACTTGACGAGGAGGAGATAACGCTGGCCGACAATGAGGAAATCCTTCACGCCTTAAGCGAGTTGACGCCGGTCTACGAGCACGACCGGTCGTACTTCGTGCTCGGAAACTACGATCGTGAGCCGATCCGACGGCTGAATTTGGTAGTTGACCAGCTTAACCGTCGCACCGACGCGTACGCGTTTCGGATGGTCGACATCCGCGGCGAGTGGGATAACAGCATCCAGAAATTCTGTCTGATCGCCGATATCGTGACGTACCTCGTCGGCGTCGCCGAGAAAGAGCCAAGTGACTTCCTCGTTGAACAAGGGCTGCTCGTTGGTACGACGGATTACTTCGCGAAAAGCCACGTCCTCAAGCGGAAGTATGCGGATGAGGATCATCCGTTTGGCTGGATGCAAGACGGCGTCTTCGAACTGTTCGAGCAGGAAGGCCGGCTGTATCGCTGGCGAACCGAGGAGGATCTCGTCGACGTGACTGGCGAGCTGCCGTGAGGCAGATCCCGCACGCGGCAGCACTGCCAGTTCAAACCCGCCAGGCGTCGAGCGCGGCCGTTACGTCGACGATCGCCCCTGGAACCGTCTGGTGGTTATCCGGGAAGAACGTCCGGAAACGGGTACTCGTCTCGCGTCGCTGCTCGCGAAACTGTTGCCGTTCGTAGCCCGACGGACTCGACTGATCCGGTGTGGATCTATCACCATAGGCATCACAGCTTTGCGAGTTCCCGTCGAGGATCCAGTAGGGTTTAGAGAAACGATGACAACGACGTACGACGAATGGAAATCGGAGCAGGACAGCGTAACAGTCACCGTCGACGGCCACGACGTCGAGATGGCGTACCGGGACGAGGGTGACGGCGACCCGGTCGTCTTCCTCCACGGAATCCCGACGAACTCGTATCTCTTCCGTGAGCAGTTCGAGGCCGTCGCGAAGAACCGGCGCGCGATCGCGGCGGACATGATCGGTTACGGCAACTCGTCGATGTACGACGGGTTCGATCGGTCGATCCGCGCCCAGGAGCTCGCTGTCCGAGAGCTCGTCGACGAGTTCGGGTTCGACACAATCGATTTCGTCGGGCACGACTTGGGTGGCGGTGTCGGGCTGCGCTACGCGGCCCGGACGCCCGATGCGGTCGACCGGCTGGTGCTGTCGAACTCCGTCGCCTACGACTCGTGGCCGATCCAGACGATCACCAACCTCGGACTCCCCGAGACGGCGCGCGAGACGAGTGTCGAGGAGCTTCAGGAGATGCTCGACGGGCTGTTCCGCGACACGCTCTACGGCGACGACCACGACGAGGCGTTCCTCGAGGGAATGAAAGCGCCGTGGGGCAGCGAGGAGGGGGTTACCTCCGTCGTCCGCAACGCGAGCGCGACGAACACGTGCCACACGACGGAAGTCGACCCGGCTACCGTGACGGCTGACACGCTCCTTCTATGGGGAACCGAAGACGAGTTCCAGCCGATCGAGTGGGCCGAACGGCTCGAATCCGACATCGACTCGTGTGAGCTCGTCGGCCTCGAAGCCAACCACTGGGTTCCGGAAGACCGGACGGCCGAGTTCACCGAATACCTGACCGAATTCCTGTCGTAGAGGACCGGTTCCGGGAGTCGACGGAGAAGGGAAGTCTTGTAATGACGTTGGACTTCTCGGCGTTTCACAGGTAAGCAAGGCGGAGTTCCACGACTTCGGTCGTGGGTCACCGACGGCCTGATGACTGCCCGGCGGGCGTGTTTGGATGCAGTGAGACGAATCGGGATGGATGAGAGGGTGTTAGTCGGCGTTGCTTGCTACTTCTGTGCTGTTCTCTAACCGTGAGACAACGTCGTCGGTTTCGGCGGTTTCGTGCGCGATGAAGCCGAAGTTGGTCAGTGCCGCCTTGAGCGCCTCCCGACCGTCGGGCCGTGGGCGTCCAACTGACCACGGAGCCACGTCACGAATTCCTTGAAAGAGGGGTTCGCGTGCAACGCTACCCAGTCGGTGAAGTAGAACGGAAGCCCGGCAGTCGAGTCGTGCGCTGAAGCTTCGCGCGTCGCCCACTCGGCGTAGATCCACTCCGCTGGAACGATGGCTGCGAGTGTTTTGGCGTAGCCACCCTCGCGGGCAGTGCGACCGAGAAAGTCGGCGAAGGCGGCCGTGGTCGTGGACAGTTCTGGCTCCTTCCAACGAGCGTCGTCGACGCCAAGCGCGCTGAAGGAACGCTCGAAGTAGTCGTTTTCCTCGTCAGTCAGGGTGCCGAGAAATTCGACGTGCGCGCGCTTCGTTGATACGTCGGGTGCCTTGGGCCACTGCGAAGCCGAACGTGCTCACGAGATCGTCCACGAACGCGTAGTCCTGGGCGAGGTATTCGGCGAAGACCGCCTCGGATAGCGCGCCACTACCGAGCTCGCGGGTGAACCGATGATCGACGGCGTTCGTCCAGTTGGGTTCGGCACGCTCCCGCAGCCAGTCGGTGAAACGAGGGTCGCTGACGGTGGCCCGGTAGTCGTCTACTTATCGGGGACACCCGTCACAGGTCCCACCCTTCCTGCGTGTAGGCCATCTCCCAGAACCGATACTCGAGCTTCGCGCTGGTTAGGAACGCCGCTCTCATCGCGTCGTGTTCGCCGGGGAACCGTTCGCCACACCGGTCGACGAAGTCGCGACACCAGTCCGTCGCCTCACGGAACTCGTCGCTGGTGTACATCTCGATGAAGGGCGTGTACCGGTGTTCGTCGGTGGCAAGCGACGCCATGTGCTCTCCGACGTCGAGGTAGCCCTGCATGCACGGGTACATCGCGGCCGCGATCTCCGCGATCGACCCCTCGTAAGCCGTCCGGATCAGAAAATTCGTGTAGGCCACGCATGTGGGCGCCTTCTCGACTGCTTCGAGCTCGGCGTCGGAAATCCCGTAGCCGGCCGCAAAGTCGCGGTGGAGACCCATTTCGTGGTCGAGCACCTGGTGGGCCACGCCGAGTAAGTGCGTCATCGTCTCCTCGTCAGTGGCCTTGGCACCCGCGAGTGCGAACAGCCGAGCGTAGTCCAAGAGGTACCGGTAGTCCTGTTTCACCCAGTACTCAAACGCCGTCTCGTCGAGAGTCCCGCTCGCGAGTTCGCGGACGAAGGGGTGATCCTTCTGGGCCGCCCATACATCCTGTCCCGCCTCAAGGAGGGTATCGCTGAATGGCACTACCGAGCCGTACCGTCCGAGTGAAAATATAACTTACTTATATCATTGGATTATATTTTGGGCGTCGTCGACGTCTTCGAACCTGTGGCTGACTGCGTTTTCACTGTCGGATCGATGCGACAATTCCTCGTTCTCTCCCGACAGTCAGTCCAGTTCGACCGTCCGATCCGCCCAGGAACGGAGTTCCGTCAGTGCTGCCCGTTCCCGACGTGACACCGGGTCGTCCGTTCCGAGCTCATCGGAATCGAACGCGTTGAGAACAGCGCGTGTCGCACGGTCGCAGTATCCTGTGAGCTTGTCCGCCTCGACGGCGGCGTGCTGGAGCGGGATGGTCGCATCGTTGACGAAGACAGCGTTTGGATCCGGGGCGGCGTCCAGAATCTCTATACCGCGTTCGGCGTTGTCCTTCGCAAGCGCAATCGCCTCCGACTCGTCGGCCCCTTCCGCCCGGGGGGCATGCGCGTCGAGGACGCCGTGCCAGACACCGTCGGGAATGGTAGTGAAACGGTCCAATCGACCGCCCAGGATCCGGCCGTCGCGTTCTAGTTCGGGCGCGAACTCCAGAACCACGAGATCATCAGTGCCGTGCCGGTCGACCCACGCCTCGAGGGCGCGGGCCGTGAGACGGGTTTTTCCGGCCTGGGACGGCCCGACGATCAGCGTCGAGCCGGTCAGCGGGAACGGAAACCCAGTCACGCCAGAGTCACCTCCTCGCGAACGTACTGTCCGAGGAGGACGAGCGTCGCGGCGGCGAGGACGAGCGCGAATGCAAACACGAGTCCGGAAAGCAGATCGAAGCCGGTCGCGATCTGCTCCCTGACGAAGTTGGCCGCGAGACCGCCCGAAACGGCGAGCAAGGCGAGCCCGCCCAAGTTCGCGAGCGTCGAGTTCGAGGCTCCGACGCTCTCGGCGTTCAATAGGTAGAGGACGATGGCGATGGCGAAGGGCGTTCCGACCGTACCAAGCGCGAGAACGAGGACGAGCTGTCCGATGACCTCGCCGCCGATGAACGCACCGGGCACCGACAGTACGGCAAAGGCTGCGAGGAGCATGCGATACCGCGTATCCTCGACGGTCGTGCCCCAGCCGAGTTTGTCGGCAACGAGGAACGGCGGGACGATGGTGTTGCCGCCGAGCGTCGAGACGGCTGCACCGCCAAGGCCGAGCAGGAACAGCCACTTGGCGGCCGGACCGACTAGGGGCCCGAGGGCCTGGGCCGCACCGACGGTCGTCAGATCCGGATCGGTCAGAGTACTCGCTGAGACGAGGAAGATGGCGACGCTGTAAATGCCGAACGCGATCAGCATTGACGCCAGAACGTCCGCCGTCGCGAGGTCGTAGTCACGTTCCGTCCAGCCCCGGGCTCGCATCGTGTAGGAGTGCATCGTGATCAGTGTGATGTGGACGGCGCCCCCCAGGATGCCCGCAGCGACCAGTGCGCCACCGCCGGGCAGCGTCGGCGTCAGCCCCTGGCCGGCCTGGCCAAGGTCGATCGAGACGACGAACAGCGAGGCGACGAAGGCCAAGACGACCGCGGTCACCAGCAGCTTCGCGAAGAGTTCGACGAATCGGTACCCCCGACCGGCCAGTCCCAAAACGAGGATGGCGCCCCAGGCGACGCCCCAGAGGCGTGCGTCGATCCCCGTGATCGTCGCCGAAACGGAAGTGACGGTGTTCATGATGACGAGCTGGGCGACACCGGCCGCGATGACGACGTCCGCGACCAGGATCCACGCCCAGGTCTCCCCGAGGTGTTCCTCGACGACGCCGACAATCCCCCGCTCGGTGAGCAGACCCAGCCGCATCGCGAGGTACTGTGCCAGGGCACCGGCGAACGCGGAAAGCACGACAACCCAGAGGAGTTGATAGTCGAAGATCGCCCCCGCAGTGATCAGACTCGCCATCGTCGCCGGACCGGCGGCGATCGCCCCCGCGATCCAGGAAGGCCCCATGGCGCCGAGGTACTTGCGGACTGTCCCGGCGGCGCGCGAATATTCTATAGTCATACAACCCGAGAATACTATGTCTAATAAAAAAGTATCCGTATGTAGCCACCGTGGAGTCGACCTGCCCCGGTGAGTCCTGTGCACGCTATGCGTACAGATCCGATGAGATACGGACTTCGTCAATGAGATACGGACTCTGTGCACCAGTGGCCCCACCGCTTTAGCAGATGGATTTCATTCAGTTCTCCAGTGTCGGTACGGTCCTCTTGGAGAGGTCTTTCTGGGCAGGACCATCGATGACCGTTCCTTCCGGGGTGTACCGGGATCCGTCACAAGGACAGTCCCAGCTTTCCCCGGCGCCGTTCCACCGGAGCACGCAGCCGCTGTACGTACAGGTTCCGGAAACGGCGTGCCACTCATCGTTGTTGTCTCGGTAGACGCCAAGCGGCTCGTCGTCTCCGGCCATGACCGTCCCCTCGCCACGGTCGAGAGCCGGCAGATCTTCCGCCTTACGAGGATTGCGGCGACCGTTGATGAACTGCTTCATCATTTTGCCACCCGCCTTGGGCAACCGTTTCAGGGATTTCAACGGCGGGATCCGGTTGGGATCGTACAGCTCCGCCCACTCGTTGTCCCGCCCGGCGATCAGGTCGCTCAGCAGCAGTCCAGCTACCGTTCCGTGCGTCATTCCCCATCCGTTGAAGCCGGCTGCGACGTAGACGTTGTCGGAGAACGGCGAGATGGGCCCGATGTAGGGCACCTGATCCATCGTCATGTAGTCCTGTGCGGACCATCGATAGGACTCGTAATGAGCGTACTAACCGATTGACCGACGTTGATGTAGTGGACCTCAACACTCCCGTTGTTGTGACGGTACATCGTTTCATTGCTTCGGCGTTACAACTAGAATGGGAAAATAGACGGGAAAGCTAATATCGGCATCATACCTTTCGAGAATCATTCGAGATATGCGTATAGCATCTACTACCCAGTGTCTGTTCAGTTAGTACTCTTCAGCGACCGGCTATTTTAAACGATAATATGTCTGAAGAAGATGATTTCACCTATGGAAACGCTGCTACCCGGGCAAACCACGCCTAGCGACAAAATGATTACGCCGTCTAGGGATCTGCTGTTTTCACAGCCGGTAGGCGGCCAGAACGTGTCTGCGGTGCGGTCGCTGTCTGGCGATAGCTGACGCTCATGGAGGGCCTCGGCTGGCCACTGAGGGCCGCCCGTTCGGCGGCCCTCAGGTCCTTCGTCTATGCGGTCACACCGGGTGGATCGTACGCTTCTCCCCGATCAAGCATGTGGTAGATCGATACCAGCATCTTCCGAGCTGCTGCCACAATCGCTTTCTGTGAGTTCTTTCGGCTTGCTAACCGGTCGTAGAACCGACTCAGATACTCATCATTACTGGTATGAACTGCGGTGTTTGCTGCTTGAACGAGTAACCATCGCACACGCCCTGATCCACGTTTTGAGATGCTCCCTTCGATCCGCGAGTCACCTGACTCGCGGATCACCGGGTTCAATCCCACGTAACTGACGACCTCCTTGTCACCGTCAAACCGATCGATCCCACCTAACTCCGCGTAGATCGTCAGCGCAGTGTAGTAACTCACACCGGGAATCGTCATTAGCAGCTGGGTCTCCTTCAGAGACCCAGCGCGCTCTTCGATCGTCTCATCGAGCTTCTGAATCTCTTCGGTGAGCGACTCGATCAGGTCGAGGTACGACTCAAGCAACGTATCGAACGGCGTCGGGATCGAGAGTCCCCGCAGGGACTCTCGTCCCTCTACGGTTAGCGGTTTCACGTCCTCAGTGATGCCGTGATCGGAGAGGAGCCCATGAATCTTGTTGGCGTACTTGGTACGGTTTTCGACCAACGTCTGTCGCCCGCGCACGAGTGCGCGGGCTTCCCTGACCTCCTCGGTCGGAACGTAGCTTTCAGGCACCGAATTTAACCGGAGCATCCGCGCGAGTTCTTTGGCGTCAACGCGGTCGGTTTTCTTGTCGGTGTCTGCGATCTGGTTGATCTTTTTGGGATGAGCGACGGTTACATCCAAGTGTTCCGACAGCGTATCGTGGATGTGGTAGTAGTTGGAGGTCGCCTCAAGCACGGCTTGTGCGCCGGCGTATCGCTGGGCGAGGTCGTCGAGGTTCGCGTTCTCGACGCGAACCTCTTCGACGATCTTCCCAGCCTCATCCATCACTGCTACCTGTGCGTACCGTTTGTGGACGTCGATTCCGAGGTACATGGTTTGTTCACCCGGGACGCCAGTGCGTGAAGCAGAGATTCACCTATTCGGGCTTTCCCGGATGCCGCGGGGCGCGGCATCCGGGCTGTAACGCCCATGACTCGACTTCTTTCGCACACGGACCAGTCAACAGAACGTGCTCTGTGGCACGTGAAATCCGTCGGTCTCTTGCGCCCCATATCTTGTTTCACGTTCTCATGGAGTAGCAGCGTTTCCATCGAGTCAACAGAGCCAACAAGGACAATTCGTCCCGGAGTAATCCCCTCATCGGTCAATTTCTTCCAGAGCTTCCGTAGCGACATCGCCCAATTCCCCGGCCTCGATATGTGAGTAGCGCTCTCGGACCATTTCTTCGGAGTTGTCGAGATAGCGAGCCGCGACCGTATACCCGAACGCGCGGACTAGCACCTCGCCCATCCCACGACGGCCACCGTGCGGAGCGAGATAGTCGTGTTTCGGATGGTCAATATCGATCTCCGCGGCCTCCGAGAGTCGCTGCAGAATCGACCGTGCGCCGTCTGTCGTGATCGATGGCGGTCGGATATCTTCATTGAGCGCCAGTAAAAAGTCGCGAACGTACTTGCCACGTTGCTCCTCGATCGCATCCGGATGTTCCCCTCGGTCGGCTAGCTCCTCTTGTACGAGTGTCGCGAGCGTCCGTTGGTCGAACGTCGGAAAGACGGGCCACCGCTCCGTCGGTGGATCCATCAGCTTGCGGTAGCTTCGCAGCGGTGAGATCACCGGATCGGGAAGACTGGCGGCGTCCCACTGCTGTTTCTTCCGGTAGACATCCATACTCCCGTCCTCAAGCGAGATGTCCTCCCAGCGGACGCCACGCCGTCGCGGGTCGTTCGGATCCCGGAGCAGTTCCCCGACACGAACGGCCGTGTACGCGAGGACGAACACCAGGGCTCGGTCACGAGCCGCCTTCAGCGCTGCGTAGCGCGCTCGCTGCTTGTCGAGGGGATCAGTATCTTCCGGGAGTGTCGTGTACGCTTCGACGGCATCACGAACCCGTTCGTCGACGTACTGGGTAAGGGTGTGGCGCTGTTCGGATGTCCAGGCCTGCTGATCACCGGGCTTGCGGCCGTCGTCCTCCGGCAGCGGCGCCATCGCACTCGCCCGTTGCGCGTAATGCGCTTCGAGATAGCCCTCGTTGACGCACCAGCCACACCACGCAGAGATATAGCGGTAATAGGTTTGTACCGTGTTCTGCTTGAGTCCTCGATCCCCACCGAGATGTCGGGCGTACTCCCGAAACACGCGTTCATCGAGATCGTCGAAGGTCGGCTCGCGGTCGACGTCGTCGGGGACGATCCCGGTCCAGTCGTCGTCGCCGCGGTCGCCGGCAACCCATTCGGCGAACCGCTCGAGCTCGCGGGCAGCGTTGCGTCGGTAGTTCCCACCATCGCCACCGCGGCCTTTCCCCTTATCCTGGAGGTAGCGCTCGAAGGAATTCGTGAGTGACTGATCGGCGCGTTCTCGGGGTGTCATGGTTCCTCGTTCGCGTACTGGTAGGTCGGACGGACGTCCTCGAGGAGCTCTTCGACGATTTCCCAGAGAACCAGGGAAGGGGTCTCGTGTTCGAATGTAATCCCCCAGCGGTCCTCCGTATCGGCGACTGAGTACTGGAAATGCGCCCGTCCGAGATCGGGATGGTCCTCATCCTGGTGCCAACCGGCGTGAAAGCCCGTGTTCGGGTCGGTGTAGTTGATACGGAACCAATCGCGAGGGTCCTGCCGATACCACTTGACGGTCAATTCCGGCGAATCAGGGCCTGTCGGGGGATCCAGACGGGCCGGATCGAAAATCGCCCGCAGCTGCTTGGCCTCGATATCGTCAGGAACGTACTCGACGGCCGTGATCTGGGGAACACGGTCGAGGACGTCTCGCTTCAGCTGGGCGTAGAGGTTCGCGTTCGGATCACCACCTGGATGCGGGACCGACATTCGTTAGCTACTGGCCTCAGCGGGCTCTGTCGTCGGAGCGAGGAAGTCCCATTCGCGGATGGCGAAGCCAACGATCTGGATACGCCGCTGAAGGTGCTCCCACTCGCCGGCAATCTTACGGCGATGGTCTTCCTCCTCAGCGTCAAGAGACTCGTCAGCGAGCGTCCCGCGAAGCTGGTTCGGTGACTCGACCTCGAATTCATTCTCCCAGTCGCGAATCTGCGTCTTCATATCGGCGAGACGGTCCGTGAGCTCCTCGACAGTATGCCCGCTGTCTCGAAGCCGCATCGCCTCCTGCATCGCTTGGCGGCGGTAATCAGGGTAATACGTCGTGTGAGTACCGCTTTCGTCACGGTGGAGGATGCCGTCATCGACGAGTCGATCGAGGACGCGCTTAGTAGGTTTGTGTGACCAGCCCGCTTCAGAAGCGATCCAGTTGGCCGTCTGTGGCTCCGACAGCTGTCGAGCAACCATCCGTACGCGGTCTTCACCCGTGGTCTGGCGTTCCATCAGGCTCTCGGAGTTCGATTCGTCTTCGGACATACAACACCGTTCACGCTTTGTCTTAATATAGGTTGAGGTAGGTAATCCCATATCGAACATAGAGAATAGTTCACTGAAATTCGCCGGCTGTGATCGTTTCGAGATATTCGACGCTGACGTAGCGAAACTCGATACGGTCGCTGAAGCCATGTTGCGGAAGAAGCGTCTCGGCGGCTCCTCCTGCGGGTTTGTCGGTCGTTAAGAGCACAACGTGATCGGCCCGTCCAGTGTCGAGTAGTTGGGCAGCAAGCCCGACGAGTGCCGTATCCGCTTTCTCGATGCTGTCCTCGTCGCGGTCGGTCTCGCTGGCGATGAACCGACGCGTTTTGTCCATTACCGTCGAGACGAGTGGATTGGCGTAGTTGAGCTCGTCGGCAACAACGATCCAACCTTCTTCGAATCCATCGGGATAGGGTATGTTTCCGGAGGGATATTCGTCCGCAACAGGATCGCCCCCAAGCTCCTCGTAAACGCGCTGTGGGATCCGCAGCGAGACATCGGCCTGTCGGAGAGCTCGACGAAGCCGTTGAAATTTGTTGTTGTCCGGTTCACCACACCGAACGAAGACACCAGTATCGGCGATATAGACCGTTGTCATGCAGCCGCGTCGGCGTACTCGGTGGCAACTGGCTCTAGCGCTTGGAGGATAATCTCGGCTTCAAGCGGAGAGAGGTCAAGTTCTCGGGCTGTAATTCGATGGTTGACCGTCCCGTCGACGTACTCGTAGGCATATTCGAGTGCGACAGCAAGGCCGTCGAGGCCATGGCGCTCAATGTAGACGTCGATGTCTGTGTCCTTCTCGCGGCGGGCAACAGCGGCGATAAGTGCTGGCGTGATCGTTTGGGTCTCGCCGTCGGCCGAAAGCATGAGAGCGATTGACTCAGCATCGTATTCGTACGGGCGCTGCTCGCGAGTTTTCTGTACTAATCCCGCTGTTTCGAGGTTCTGGACGTAGTCGTAGGTCGTTCCCTGCGGGATATCGAGCTCGTCGACAATCTCGGAAACTGTGGTGGGGCCCTGCTGCAAGATGTAGGCGTATATTCGGGCGAGTCCGGGATTTTCGAGAAGATTGGCCACCGTCTGGAGCTGCTGAATTGGTGGCTGGCCCGATTGGGGTGGTGATTGCGCCATCTCAATTATGAGTTATGGATAATTCATAATAAGGCTTCCGGCGACAGATTGGAGTTCGCAACAGATCCGAGACAGGCTGGGGAACAGCCGCTAGTAGCGTCTCTACCCCGCATCCGTTATAGTTTAGCGGCGCGTCAAGACGGTGTTTGTGCGGATAGTTGAGCAAGACAGTGTTGAGTCGAATCGCTGATGAGGCGTGATCGGAGAACTGAACGGATGTTCTTCTGTCTCGGGTGATGAGATCTGTGTCACTCTCTGAAGGCGGCGCACTCACTCCGGTGAGTGCGTCGCCGATCCAGAGCTGTCGCTACTACCTCCGTCTGAGCTGACCGGCTTGTCAGGCGAGTTTCTACCAGAACTCGCCTGACTCAACCTGCTCACGTAATCTTGGTCGATGTGGATTTGGATCCCGTGACGACCACAACAGCAATTCGTCGAGATCTGGCAGTTCATACCCGAGATCCAGCATCAGGTACAGCTGGACTAGGTGTGCGTGACGTTCGAGCGCGTGAGAACACCGACGGCGTGGGAGACGCGTCGACGACGCGGCCGCGTCGTCGTCGCTCCCCTGCCGCCTTGCGTCTAATTTGCGGAGTTCATCCACCATAACGCGGCTCATCAGCAGCGAGAGCGCTGCTACGATGATCAGCGCTTCAATAATGTAGGGATCCGTCGTATTGATCTCATCAAGACCAAAGCGCGATTTGAGTTCCTTGAACAGCAGCTCAATCTCCCACCGCGCCCGATAGAGCTGTGCGATATCGGGCGCGTGGTAGTTGTCTCTGGGAAGATTTGTTAGGTAGAGATGGTACTCATCGCTGTCCTCGTTGAGCACACCGACGAGTCGGAACGTTCGGGTCGTGCTGACGCCCGACCCTCGCTTGCGGTCGAATGAGAGGGTGATCCGAGCGTCGATCTCCTGTCGCTGCAGGTCGTCGAGGACGTCCTGCAGCGACTCGCCTTCGAGGGGAATACTGTTTCCCCGCCATGTGCGAAGCTCTTCGACGATCTCGAAGTTCGCGTCATCTTTGACCCGTGAGACGAACCAGCCGTCGTTTTGGTCGATACGGTCGAACAACCAGAAGTCGTAGAAGCCGAGATCAAGTAAGACGAGTGCGCCAGCTACCCACTCGCCGGTGGGTAGCTGGCTCCGTTCCTGCGTTTTGGCGTCAGTCGTTTGAAAACGCGTAGGAAGTCCGGTTGAGAGTGATTCCGTAAGGTGGAGCTTTACGCCAGCTTGATCTTCGCCAGTCGCTGCGTAGACATCTGTAGCGTCTTGGTAGAGTGAGACGATAGAGGCGTCAACAATGAGGACGTCTCGAAAGCGTTCGAGACGTCCGCTGAGGTCGGTTTGTCCCGGTTCGAGATTCTCGATAGCGTCATCGAGAATCTCTCGCAGGAGTGCAACGAACGCGGGTGAAAACCAGCCGTGGAAAGTTGGATAAGCAAGTTCGTCACAGTCAGCCATTTCGACGAAGCGCTCGAGAAAAGTCTGAATAGAGCGATCCGATCCAGCAGCGAAACCCAGTGAGAGGGTGTAGAACAACGCGACAGTGTCGAACTTGCGCTCTCGTTGGACGAGATTCGTTGCGCGAGCGCGCTCGCGCAACTCATCAGAGGGAAACGCTCTTTTGATCCGGTCGACAATCACTGAATCCGGTGGTTGGTAACTCACAGCAGCCACCGGGTTTCTCTGACAGGTAGTTCCAACGATATTCAGATCAGGAGACGGCGCTGGCGTGAGGCGTTAAACTACAACGGATGCTCTACCCCGAGGGAAGCGTCTTTCTGAGCCGATTGTACCATTCGTGCTTCACCGACGGCGGCTGGGTACTTCAAAGTGGTCGTGATTACGAGTGTAATCATATCCAACTGTCTTTGTGCCATATTCGCTGAATTCTGCCGTTAGAGGGGGTGGAGAGCGCATATACGACTCTATATATTTCATATTGCTATACAAATCTGGCTTGCTGGAAGTTGAGACTACAGTGGGTATAGCCGGCCTGTAATGCATGGTTTCGGCCGAGTCGGAGAGCGAAATCGGCGTCAGATCGCTTTCTGAACGACCGTTCTTGTTCTCCAATCGACTAATTTAGAGGATTTCCGAGACCTCGGATAGTGTAGCCACTCAGAGTCGGGCTATCACGGGGTGATTACCGCTACTATCCGATTCCGGTTTCCTTCTTCACCAGGGTTAGCGTATTATCGGCTGTCACAATGGGCGAGTGCTCGTATTCACCGGTCAACTGTACCTGCACGAGCAAATCAACCACTCGCCAGATCGAGTACAAGAGACACGCGAACGCAAAGTAGAAGAACCGCAGGCCGAAGTGCTTCGACGTTGTGGCGGCCATGAACCGTTTGATCGATTTGTAGCCGCTCTCGATCTCCCACCGATAGCCATACTCAGTGAGAAGGCCACTTCCTCGGTTTGTCATGAACACAGAATATTGTCGGTGGTCGTCGTGTTCGGAGTTCTCTTTCCGACGGTAGATCAGCGTCGTCGAGTGCCACTCGTTGTCGCCCAGGTGCAGTTTTCGATCAGTCTCGTAGCGATCCTTCCCTCGCTTGAGAAGGCGCTTGGCTTGGGCTTTCTCGCTGGTCTGCATCCGCTTTGGGACGACGTAGGAGAGCCCGCGCCGGCTAATCATCTCCAGAACGTGCTGACTGTCGAACTCCCGGTCCATCAGGACGTTATCGACGTGAACGAGTTCCTCTGCAGAGTCAAGCAGGTCTTCAACAATCTCCTTACGTGACTCACCTCGTCGAACTGGCCGCGCATCGAGCACGAGTGGGACAGCGTTGCCGACCAGCTGGACTGTCGCCCACTGGTAGGCGTACTCGTTGTTCTTCTCCTTCGTCCCGATAATCTCGTCCTCGTGGTCCGTCCTATCGCCCGTGAAGGGATCGTCCTCGGTGATGTCGATGGCAACGATACCTGCGCGGAAGAACTCCTCTGTCTCCGCAAGTTCGTTAATGAGTTGCCGGATTGCCTGTCGGTACATCTCGCGAATCTGCTCGATAGGGAGATCGCGAATCTGGTCGCGATGACCATGTCCAAGTGGTGTTCGCTCACGCGTCGACTCGTGGATGAAGCTTCGAGCGCCCTCGTTGGCGGCCAAGTTCTCACGGAGTCCTAAGTAGGTCTGTAAGCCCCAGTAGGCGTTTTCGGGAATCTCACAGCCCTCGCCGCGGTTGAGCGAGAACGCAGGGAACGCGACGCGACTGACGTGCTTGGTAATCGTCCCTGTCTTGTTGAGGATGGCCTGGTCGCCAGGGTTCGATTCAGCGGCGTCGTGGCCTTGACGGGTATTTCGTTCTGGTTCGCGTGGTACGACGACATCCGCGTTTTGCGCTTTGATGAGGATCGTTCGAGCCGCTTTCTGGACCGTCTCGCGGAGATTTCGCGTGAAACGCTCATTCCAGCTGCGCCACAGTGTCGATTGATCGGGCACCGTTCCCAACTCTAGGCGTCCGCAGAGTCCGGGGTGGCTATCGAGGTACTCGACGAGAGATGTTTCGTGCTTCCATCCGTGGAGTTCTTTCAGCACGAACACGCGAAAGAGGGTATCCATCTCGTAGCGTGTCGAACTTCCGTAGCAGTCGTGGGCCTCGAAGCGGAAGTAGGCCAGAGGAATCGAGCAGACAAACTGTTCGAGTGAGTCATGGTCAGGGTGCGTAAACCAGACACTTGAGACGACTCGAACGTCCGATTCTACCCCGGCGAGCGAGGTTCGATCGTACAGCGGTGTCGAGTCATATGTGGGCCACTCGACGTGCTGCTGGTGTGCGATCCGACGAAAGACGCTGCGCCGAGACTCACAGGTTGGTGCCACTACGGGACGCTGGACATTTCACAGCCAAGAACTCGTTCTCTTCGACGGACAGTCAAGAGAGCAGACTACAGGTGGCCGTATCCCTTCCGTTCGAGTTCTGCTTCCAATTCGACGTGCATCGCTTCAACCGTCTCTTCACCGAAATGCTGTCCCGTCATGGCACCTGATATCTCTGCGATTTCAGCGTGCCACTCACGTACTGCGTCCGCAAGGGCCGCGAGGAGTTCTTCCTCCGTCTTGTCTACCCCATCGACTTCCTCAACGACCTGCCACCCCAGCTGGAAGTTTTCGAGGACGTACCCCGTATCCTCGAACTGAATCGCAAACCGCTCGCAAACCGCCCCGAACCCGGTTTCGAGACTGAGTAGTGGAATGACGTGGACGATATCATCGCGCTTCTCCAACTCACGAAGATCCGCAACGGGGACCGCAGTTTCAGGGAGCACTGAATAGAGTGGATCAGGGAGCGGCGGATCGCTTTCAGTGGTTCCCGGAGAGGCGTACTGGTCGTCGATAGGATCGCCTTTCTCTTTCACGATCTCCGGTTCTTTGTCGCTCGACTCATCACTGAGAACCTCCTTCAAGATGGCGTAGAACCGCCATTCATCACCGTAGTCGTAGAGATAGCAGATGCGATCGTACTGTTCGAGACCGAGCTGGCGGGTCATCTCGCCGATCGTCACCTCACCGGCATTCTCAATCCGTTCCGTACGCAATACCGGATCGCCACCAAGCGACTCCTCGTACTCTTGCGGGCACTGGTATTTGACGGCGCTGTCCCAGTAGTCTTCACCCTCTCCGACGAACCAGAGGTGGCCCTGGTCAAGCCCGACTGCAGGGTTGATCGCCGACTGAAACTCGGTGATAGTTCTATCCGCGCCGACAACGAGATCCCGCCACAGTGACGTCGGATCGGGGTCGAACTTGACGCGAAAGCGGTAGGCAGTCATCCTTGCATCTCCGTACCTGTGCGGAAACTGGTGAGATCGTCGATACGCTGTTCGAGCTCTTCGATCTCCGCTCGGAGCTGGTTCGCCTCATCGTCCTCGCTAGCAGCGAGTCGGTCCTTCAGCCCCTGGAGCCGGGATTCTTTCACATCTTCATCGACCTCCGCTTTGCGAACGTATTCGCTTTCTCCGACCTCGTACACATCGGAGTCGGAGAGCGTAGTGACTTCAAGTGCTTCATCGACTTTCGAGCGGTCGACGCTCAGTACACGCTCACGGTCGATGCCAGCGTTCTCGAGCCGTTCCAGCACCTGCTCGTCGTCTTTGAGCGAGCGGTTGCGGCGACTCGTCCGTTGGACAGAGCCGTACTGCCCGGACACTGGACGGTCGTGATGGAGTCGAGCGAGGAGGACATCCGCGACCTCTTGGCGGAAATCATTGGCATCTCGCTGCACATCCGAAAGCAGTGTGTAAAGATTCACCAACGCGTTCGTCTCTAGTTCAGGGAGATCTGTCACATCGTGACGTTCGAGTGCGTCGATGAGGAGGAGCGCGTCCGAGTAGACATCCAGTCCGTCGGGTTCTGTTCGTTCTTGGTCTGTGGGTTCCTGTTCCGCGCCCACCACCTGCGTCGCCGTCGCGACCTCTGATTGTGTGATGATGCCAGCGTCCTCATCAACCTCGAATCGTGGATGGACACTCAACACCGCAGGGTATGGATCGGCATCCGCCGGGAGACGGTCAAGATCAAACCCGTCCGGAGTGTCCTCGATTCGGCGATAGAGCGTTTCGAACTGGTCGCGCTGGAGCGGCCGCGTCTCGTCTCTGTCTTCGAACTGAATGATGACGCGAGCGTCCTGTACGTCAGTAATACGAAATCGCCGATGGGAGAGTGGCGTAATGAGCGTCGCACTCTCGGGGAGGTCGTCAACCTCCTCGAGAAGCGTGTGCCAGCTGGCGGTGAAAGACATATACAGTGGTTGCGAGCCATTCCGACTAAATCTTGTTCACGACGCGGCCACTGGCAGGCAGTCTCTGTAACAGACAGTCTGATACGTGGCTCTTCGGAATTACCGATATGGCTGAGACGTACGCACTCCGTGTTCAGATCGAGTCACACGAGTACGATGGCGAGTTCTATCTCGTCGGCGACGGATACGGAACCCCAGCAGACGTGTTGGATAACGTCGCTGCCGACCATCTCCTGCAAATCGCGAATGCGCCACGTATCGAAGAATACCTGCTCGATGTGCTGAAGCACGGAGAGAATACAGATGAAGCCGAGTATGAGGCGACAGACAGCAATGTCGAATGCTGGATTCACGTCGATGTCTCCTACCAGAGGTACGCCTTCGGTGTCGGGGACAGCGTGTTTGAGTTCTCAAGCGAACCGACCAAGAGTGAAATCGCGTCGACTGTCACGCAACTCCAGTCGTAGGCTGTGGACTCTCGTTTAGGGATCGAAGTGGTAGATGTAGGGGTGGTCAGCCTTCCCAGCGGGCATAATCTCTTCGAGTAGCTTGCGAACCTCGGATTCGGAGGGGGCACTAGTGATAATCCGATCATCGTAAATGGCTACATAGGCTTCATTGAGTCCCAACTCGCGCAGTTCGCGACCCAAGCTTCGGGCTCGTGCCTTCCCCATCTCCTGGTGGTAAATCCGCTCCAATTCGTCGGATTTCTCTCGTAAATGCTCGATCTCCGACGCGTATCGCTCTCGGTTACGCTTGTTCTTCATGTAGAAGCGCAACTCCTCGGCGTCCGTCTTTTCGTCTTCCTCGGGTGCTGGAAGCGAGTCGATTATGCCGAAGCGATGTTTGGCCTCTTCGTACTCGTCGTCAATGTCAGTACTGAGCGAGCCCCCGAAAATGATATTCTTAATTCCGATCCACCCGTCGTAGACGATCTGATCCTCGAACGGTAACAGAGCGACACTCGAAACCGGGACTGGAAGTGCGGATTCATCCCACAGGTCGGCGAACGGTAGCCGAGCTGGGCGGACTGCGTATGTTTTCGGCGGTTCTGTCCAATCCAGGAAGATCGCGTCGTCTTCACGATAGCGGACGACGACGAACTCCCCAGTGATGAAGTCCGTCCATGCTGCGACCTGCTCGAGATCAGCTTCCGACAGGTCAGCAGGGTTCTGTTCAACGAAGTCCCCTATCAGGTCCGTCGTTGACTCGTTGTACAGCGTGTTTCGGAGCGGCAGAAGCTCGTCAGTATAGTGCTGTTCGAGGTCAGCGACTGTTTCGATCTCTTCGATAACATCGAATCGATCGTTGACATACACCAATAGGTGGGCGTACAGGTCAAGAAACCGTTGTTCACTCTCTTCGGACAGCCGTCTGTCGGCTTCACTCATTGGTAATAGACGTGTTCACGGTCACACTAATCAGGCGTTTCGAACTTCGAGCAAGCCCGTCATCGATACTCCGAGATCGTACGATACGGGACGTAGTACCCAATTTCATCGATCCAGGTCGACAGCCACACGTCAGCAGTCGCTTCATCAATCTTTCCAGCATCGATTGCAGCCAACAGAACACCGACCGACCCGACAACGGTCACGCCCTGGTCTTTCGCAAACAACCGGGCATCTCCGTCGTCTGTGAGCAGTCGACCGTCGTGTGCGTCGGCGAGGGCGAACGCCTGTGCTTCCCCGGGATCAAGATGCCCACCAACAACGGCTTCTCTGTTTGCGACAGTATCCGAAATCGTCGCGACTGGGATTTCGTTATCAAGCGTATCGAGTGCTTCCTGGAGATATGGGTGGTTATCAACGCCGTGTTCGAGCTCCTCACGAACGACTGGTACCGTACAGATTCCAGAGAGGTCAGCAACTACCCACAGCTGATCGATGTACGCAAAATTCGAGAGGACAGTCGTGTTCAGGACGCTCGGGTTCGCTGGAATATCATCACCAGTCATTTCGCACGTGACTCCTCGTCGTCCGAATCCTCATCACCGAATTCGAGTTCGCTTGCTGCCTCTACCTCATAGGCTGCGTCGTCTTCGTCAACGAGTCCGAGACGGAGTTCGACGCCGTGCTCACGGAGGATATCACGCATTGTCCAGCGGTCGACATCAGCGAGTCTCGCAGCATCACCGAGCGTGATCCGCTCTCGTTCGTAGAGAGCCACCGCAGCTGCAATACGTTCGTTCTCGTGGTCCTCGAAGTATTCACGCACGAACTCTCGCAATGCATCGCTCTTGCCACCAAACACACCAGCCTCAACAGCACCCTCGATGAGGAGGTCGAGGTCGTCTGGATATGACCCGGTGATTCGTGCCATCGTTCTATCCCAGACTACGTCTTCATACTATTTATGAACTACGCCAGAATACCATATGCATTGAGAAGGCCGGTCTCAACTACTGACCCCATTGGGAAGTTGAGACTACAGCGGGTATAGCGGGGCTGTAATGCGTAGATTTGACCGATTCGGTAAACGGGAACTACCTCAGATCGTTCTCCAAGCGGCCATTCTTGTTGAACTGATAACACCATAGCCGAATTTCGGCGACTTCCGACAGTGTTGCCACTCAGATGCTGCGCTAACCTAGGCTGAGGGCTTTATTACCCGATTCCTGTTTCCTTCTTCAGCAGCGTCAGCGTATTATCGGCCGTCACGATCGGTGCATGCTCGTACTCTCCAGTCAATTCGACCTGCACAAGCAGGTCCACCGCTCGCTAGATCGAGTACAACAAACAGGCGAACGCGAAGTAGAAGAACCGCAACCCGAAGTGCTTCAACGTCGTGGCGGCCATGAACCGCTTGATCGACTTGTACCCACTCTCGATCTCCCACCGGTAGCCGTACTCTGTGAGGTGCCCGCTCCCTCGATTCGTCATAAACACCGAGTACTGCCGGTGATCGTCGTGCTCGGAGTCCTCTTTCCGCCGGTAGATCAGCGTCGTCTCGTGCCATTCGTTCTTGCCGAGATGGAGCTTGCGATCGGTTTCGTATCGGTCCTGGTCACGCTGGAGCAATCGCTTCGCCTGAGCCTTCTCGCTGGTCTGCATCCGCTTCGGAACGACGTACGAGAGTCCACGCTGACTGATCATCTCCAGAACGTGCTGACTATCGAACTCCCGATCCATCAAGACGTTATCGACGTGAACGAGCTCTTCGGCGGAGTCAAGCAGATCCTCAACGATTTCCAGTCGTGTCTCCCCCTTTCGGACGGGGCGCGCGTCCAGCACGATTGGGACGGCATTGCCAACCAACTGGACCGTCGCCCATTGGTAGGCGTACTCCTCGGTGTTCTCTTTTGTCCCGATGATCTCGTCCTCGTGCCCGGTCCTGTCGCCGGCGAAAGGATCGGCTTCGGTGATATTGATTGCGACGATGCCTGCGCGGAAGAACTCCTCTGTCTCTGCAATCTCGTCGATGAGGTGCCGGATCGCCTGTCGGTACATCTCGCGAGTCTGCTCGATAGAGAGATCGCGAATGTGGCTGCGGTGGGCGTGTCCGAGTGGTGTTCGATCCCGCGTTGACTCATGAATGTAACTGCGGGCTCCTTCGTTCGCAGCCAGCCGCTCGCGAAGTCCGAGATACGTTTGTAAGTTCCAGTATGCGTTCTCGTGAATCTCACAGCCGTCTCCACGATCCAGCGAGAATGCTGGGAAGATGATGCGACTGACGTAGTCGGTGATTTTCTTTGCCCGCTCCAGAACGGTCCGACCGTCCGGTACTGAGTCGTCTTCATTATCGTTCCGATAGCTGAGCTTCCGCTCTAGTTCTCGTGGAATCTCGATACCCGCCTTCTGGGCCTTGATCAAGATCGTTCGAGCTGCCGTTTGGACGGCCTCGCGTAGGTCGACAGAGAACCGCTCGTGCCAACTGCGCCATACTGTCGATTGATTCGGCATACGCTCAAAACCGAGGTGTCGTCGAAGTGCCGGTCGCTGTTGGAGGAACGTCAAAAGTGCCGTTTCGTGGTCCCAGCCGTGAATCTCTTTGAGCAAGAACAACCGCACCAACTGTGGCATCTGATACCGCGTAGAGCCAAAATATTCGTCATGCGGTTCGAAATCGACGTATTTCAGCGGATACTGACATATGAACTCCGCAATCGACTCGTGGGCGTCGTGATCGAACCAGACTCTAGCGACGGTTCGAATGTCCGATTGGAGAGCGGATACTGAACTCCGGTCGTATAGTGGTGTCGACCCGTATGCAGGCCACTCGACGTGCTGTAACTGTGCGATAGTCCGAAAGACATCCTGTCGCGATTGCTCTGTTGATGACATTAGTCGAGAATAATCCGTCCGAGAGACGCTGTAAGGTCTCCTCGGTCAGGAGGTACAGCCATGCTTCGAAGACAGCTAGGGGACCACGTTGCTATGCGGAACGCGGTCGGATGTTACCAATTGAGGCTACCCCCGCTCTGGTATTCGGTCACCTGCGTCTCGAAGGAATTCTCTTCCTTGTTCAGGTTGACTTACCTGAAGATAGGCGCTAAGGCCCTTTCCTCAACGAGCGACCGGAGGGAGCGAGTAGGGAGGGGATACAGCGTCCCCAGAAATCAAAGATTTCTGGTGTGCGAACGAATCGCGGAGCGATTCGTCAACGCCGTCATCGCCTGTTCATACACCCGGTACACTCGGCCCGCAGGCCAACGGTCCGGAATCTTCATGTCCCTACAAAGTCTATACATCGTCTATGGAACGGTTCGAACTCAACGGCCACGAAGTCGTAGACGGCGACGTTCGCGCCACCGGCAACGGCGCACACGTCTACGTCCCGCGACGGTGGCTCGGCGCTGATGTGAAAATCATTCGCGTTTCCGAACCCGACCAAGACGACGAATAGGCCATGAACTACAACTACAGGTATCGACTCCGACCGTCCGACGCGCTCGAAGAACGGTTAGCGTGGATCGTCGATACCTGCCGGCAGGTCTACAACCACTTTCTCCACCGACTCAACCGAGTAGACGACACGTCGTCCTACTCGGAACAGAAGCGCCTGCCGGACCTCAAGGACTGGTGGACCGACCTCAAGCAAGTCCACTCGAAAGTCCTACAGAAAGTCGTGCAACGACTGTACGACAACCTCTCGACGCTTCGCGGCCGCAAAGAGAAGGGCTACCGCGTCGGGACGCTCAACTGGAAGGGATCGGGAGAGTACCACTCGTTCACCTACAGTCAATCCGGCTTCGAACTCAAGAACACGAGTGGTCGGACGCGGCTGTGGCTCTCGAAGGTTGGCGAGATACCCCTCACCTTCCACCGCGACCTCCCCGACGACGCCGAGATAAAGACCGTCACGGTGAAACAAGAGCCGACGGGCGAGTGGTTCGCCACCCTCGGCGTCGAAACGCCGAACGACCCACCTGCGAAACCCGATGAGTTGGCCGACGTAGTGGGTATCGACGTGGGTATCCTGAAGTACGCCCACGACACCGACGGAACGGTGGTCGAGTCGTCGGACCTACGCGACGAGCGAGAGCGGCTGGAACGCGCCCAACGCAACCTCTCGCGGAAAGAACACGGCTCGAACAACTGGGAGGAACAGCGCAAGACCGCCGCGCGGCGGCACGCCGACCTCCGCCGGAAGCGCCGCGATTTCCTCCACAAGCTCTCGAACTACTACGCCCGGGAGTACGACCTCGTGGCGGTCGAAGACTTGGACGCGAAAGGCTTGGTCGAACTCCCCGGCAACTCCCGAAACCGCGCGGGGGCGGCGTGGGGAACGTTCCTGCGGATGCTCGAATACAAGTGCGAGCGGGAAGGCACGCACTTCGTGGCGGTCGAACCAGCGGGAACGACCAAGGAGTGCGCGGCGTGCGGTATCTCGACGGACAAGCCGCTCTGGGTCCGCGAACACTCGTGCCCGTCGTGCGGGTTCACCGCCGACCGGGACTGGAACGCGGCGTACAACATCTTGGTACGCGGTCTAAAGCAAGTAGGGACGGGCTGTCCCGAATCAACGCCTGCGGAGACTGCGCTCCCTACGGGGACCCATTCGGTTCCTGCAAAGCGCGTCGTGGAAACAGGAAGCCCCACCCTCAAGGAGCGAGCCGCGAGCGCGGCGAGCGAGTAGGGTGGGGAGGAAGTCACATGGACCACTCTATCATACCGGCCGATGGGGGATCAGCTCTCACAGGCCTTACATTCGAGGATGTCTCGGCTGAACTTCTGTGCGGCGTTCACGCTGTGTTGGTAGTAGAGACTCTTCACCCCTTTCTTCCAAGCCTCGATGTAGAGCTGGTTTATCTCCTTGACGCTCACTTCGCTCGGATCGATCGAGACGTTCAGGCTCTGTGCCTGATCGATGTGTTTCTGCCGCTGCGCTGCCTGGTTGATGATCGCCATCTGTGGGATCTCGGCGAAGGTCTTGAACACCTCCTTCTCCTCGTCGGTCAGGCAGTCGAGGTGTTGCACGCTCCCGTCGTTCTGTGCGATGCTGTCCCAGACCTCGCGTTCGTCTCTGCCTCGCTGTTTCAGTATCGCCTCGAGGAACCGGTTCTTCTGCGTCGATTTTAGCTTCGCACCGTCGCGGACGAAGTAATTCGATTTCAGCGGTTCGATGCTCGGACTGACCTGCCCCAGGATGACACTGCTGGATTTCGTCGGGGCCACGCTCATCGTCGTCGCGTTCCGGCGACCGTAGCCCTCGAGCACCTCCGGCTCGCCGAACTCGTCGGCGAGCCGACGACTCTCCTCGTAACTTCGCTCCTTGATGGTGCGGAAGATTGCCTCGTTTTTCTCCATCGCCTCCATGCTGTCGAACGGAATCATCTCGCTCTGGAGGTAGCTGTGCCAGCCGAGGACGCCGATGCCGATCGCCCTGTGCCGTTTCGCAAACCGCACCGGGCGATCCATGAACTGCGTCCCCTCCGCCTCTTGAATAAACTCCTCCATGACGGTATCAAGGAACCGCGTCAGCGTTTCCACTGCGTCGGTATCCTTCCACTCGTCATAGTGGAGCGCATTCATCGATGAGAGACAACAGACGAAACTCTCATCTGGCGTGGCTGGCAGTGCAATCTCGGTACACAGGTTGGAGGCATTGATTTCGTAGCCCTTGTCCTTGTAGACCTGTGGCTTACCTTCGTTCATGTTGTCCCGGAAAATGATGTACGGGACACCGATGTTGATCCGCGCCTCAATGATTTCTGCCCACGTCTCTCGCTTCTCCTCGTCGCCGTCGACCATCGCCCGGAACCAGTCGTCACCGATGATAACGCCGTAGTAGATGTCCTGTACGGGGTCGCCCTCGGTCTTGATGTTGAGCCACTCGTCCAGGTCGTCGTGTTCAACGTCTATGTACCCCGCGAACTGGCCGCGCCGCGTCTCGCCCTGGCTGACGACGTTGATGATCGTGTCGAACAGCTCGGTGAAGCTGTAGCTTCCGTTGCTCTTGCCGTTGTTCGTGATCGGGCTGCCTCGGGGCCGGATCTCGCCGAAGTACCCGCTGGTCCCGCCGCCCAGCTTGGTCATCTCGCCTACTTCGGCCTGCGTGTAGAGGATGCTCTCCATGTTGTCCTCCATGTAGCTACCGAAGCAGCTGATGGGCAGGCCTCGGTCCAGACCGAAGTTCGACCACACCGGACTCGCGAGGCTGTAGAAGCCCCGACTCATGTAGTCGTAGAACTTGTCCGCGAAGCCGTCGTCGTCCAGGATCTCCTCGGCCCGCTCCGCGATCTCCCTGACACGCTCCTCGGCCGTGACACCCTCGATCAGGTACCCCTCGTCGAGGAACGCTCGGCTGTCCTCGTTCAGCCAGTAGAACGGTTCCTCGTGCTGCTGGTTGACCTCGTCGAGTGCTGGTTCTGTTTGTGCCATCGTTAGAACATGTCCTCCGCGGTGATGCTCTGTGCGTGTTTGTTGTACGTGGTCGACCGCTTGCTGAAGAAGTCGTTGTCCTTCGTCATCATGATGTCCTCGTCGAACCACCGTGTCTCCTCGAGCAGGTCATCGTCCGGGTCGAATATCGGCTCGACACCGACGTTCTCGAGGCTCTGGTTGAACCGGTCCCGCAGGAACGCGTCGACGTGCACCCGGGGAAGAAACTCTAGTTCGCCCTCACCGAAGATCCAGTCCAGTATCTTCATCTCTGCCTCAAACGCCTGCTGACAGGCCGCTTGGACCTCTTCTTCGAAGTCCTCGTCGAAGAGATCCGGATTCTCCTCGCGAATCATCTCTACGAGTTCGACACCGAACAGTCCGTGAATCTGCTCCTCCTTGCTGGTCGCTTCGACGGCGTTCGCGATCCCCTTGAACTTCTTTTCGTGTTTGTCGAAGCTCGTCATGATGAGGAACTGCGAGAACAGCGAGACGTGCTCGACGAACGTGGAGAACAGCAGGAGACTCATCACGTACTCCTGTGTGTCGTCGCTCTCGCTCTTCTCGAGGTACTCGTCGAGGTAGTCGATCCGCTCCTCGATTGCGGGGACGTCGGTCACCTCCTCAAAGTCCTCCGTGATCCCCAGGATGTCGAGGAGGTGGCTGTACGCGTCCATGTGTCTGACCTCGCTCTCGGCGAATGTCATGCCGACGTTCCCAACCTCCGCTTTGGGCATCTCGTCGTAGATTTCTGCCCAGAAGGTCTTGACCTGGACCTCGATCTGCGCGATAGCCAGCATCGTCCGCTTGATGACGGTCTTTTCGGCCGGAGTCGTGTTGACCTTGAAGTCCTGCACGTCTCCCGAGAAGTTGAACTCCGTGTGAACCCAGTAGCTGTTCCGTATCGCGTCTTTGTACTCGATGACGTCGGGGTACTCGTACGGTTTGAGCTGCGTTCGTTCGGAGAAGATGTCGGTCTCCGGATCTCCGCCTGTGGTTTTGTTTTCAGTCATTGGCACGTACTCCGGAGGAATCGTCCTCTGTTGGTTGGTTTCTGTTTCCGTCGTTCTCTGTACGTCTGGACGTGGGCCATGCTCGCCCGGTCAAGAATTGACCGAACATTCGTTTGATCTGCGTATGTTTGTGTCATAGTGAGCTGTTCGAGGCTTCGAAGTCATCAAGTTCTGCATCCAAGACTGCATCAAGTTCTCTCAGGAATTCCTGCGGCTCAGAGAATGCTTTGTAAACGGAGACAAATCGAATGTAGGCTACCTTATCGAGCGTGCGGAGGTTCTCAGAAACGAGTTCGCCGATGAGACTCGAAGAGACGATACGTGCCTCTCGACCTTGCAGTTCGCTCTCGATATCGTCGACGAGAGCAGTCACTGTTGTCTCGGTTACATCCCGCTTCTCAACGGCTCGCTCGATCCCTGCGCGGAGTTTCTGTCGGTCGAACGATTCGATGGTTCCGTCGCGTTTTTTCACTTGGAGGGACTCCCACTCCGGACGTTCGTAGGTCGTAAAGCGGAACGAACAGCGTTGACACTCGCGGCGCCGTCGGACGGAGGTTCCGTCGGCACTGGTCCCTGTATCGATGACGCGTGTTCGCTCGTTCCCGCAGTCTGGGCAGTTCATAGTTGTCACTGCTTAATCCTCTAGGATCTTAACCCTATATGTGGTGTCTCTCGATTTTGACCGCAATATCTGGTGGTGAAGGCTGTCACATAAAACTTCCCCAATAGAATTGATGTAGTACAATTAAAATTGATTGGTGGGGTGGATGATTGGGATCATATGCATTGAGAACACCAATCTCAACTACTGTGTGCCGATCGCCACCGGTGGCGTATTTCCCTCAGTCTGCTTAGCAATTCCCTAGATGCAAAGGTATAGCTACCACAGATGTGCTTTAGCGATTACGTCGATGAACGCGAGATCATAGTCCATACTTCAAACTCCACAAAACGTCGACCACTTCAAGATGATCAGTAGTTGGATAGCAGTTCCATGTCGAGACGATTTCGTAGCAGTCTCATAGATCGTTCACTACTGCTGAATTACTGTGTCGCTGGGGAGTCGCGGA
>NZ_JAGGKQ010000031.1 GCF_017873815.1 Halorubrum alkaliphilum
CGTGTTTCCCGGCGGGGTGGGTGGGTGGGGGGGGGCGGGGGCGGCCCGCGCCCCCCCCCCACCCCCCCCCCCCCCCCCCCCACCCCCCCCCCCCCCCCCCCGCGGGGGGGGGGGGGCCCCCCCCCCCCCCCCGCGACTCCCTCGCACCGGCGGTTCGCGGCCCTCCGGGCCGCTCACCGGGGCGCGCCACCGCACGGTCTATTTATAAGTGGTCGCCGCCGCCCGTCCTCGGTTTAAATACGATCTCGTCGCCAGCGGTCTGATATACCCATTTCCACAGTTGATCAACAGGCACGTTCCAGTGACCGGCTGTTTCATGCGGTTTTATCGGTACGTCCGCAGCGGTCCTCGCGTGGCGCGAGCGGCTGGAGGCGGTGCGGAGTGGCTGTCGCTGCTCTTGGTCGGGCAGGTCCGGTGGACGACGTTCCTCGTGTTCGAGTTGCTCCGTCCTCCGACCGAGATCACGACCGGCGCTTCGGTTCCGGTCGGTAGGCACTTGGCCGTGCCGACCGACCGACATCCATGGACGCCACGTATCTTCCGTACGCACTCCTCGCGATGGCCGCGTACGCCCTCGTCTCTCCGCTCATGCGCGTCGCGACGACCGGACCGGACGCGGTCCCGAGCGATGTCGCCGTCGTCGTCTCGAACACGCTGCTCATCGGAATGGCAGTCGGCGTGGTGTGGTACACGGATCAGGGCGTTACCGCCCATCTGTCCTCGCCGAAGTTGCTGCACGTACTGGCCGCCGGACTCTTTTTAGGGGTCGGCATCCTCGCGCTGTACCGGTCGCTCGCGCTCGGCCCGGTGAGCGTCGTGACGCCGATCTTCGCGATGTTCCTCGTGTTCTCGTCGGTGATCGGGTTCCTCTTCTTGGGCGAGGAGTTCACGGCGCGGAAGGCGCTCGGGATCGTCTTCGCGGCGCTCGCGGTCTACCTCGTCTCGGGAGCGTAGCCCCGGAACCACGTGTTCGACCACGTCACGCCGGAGAACGGCCCCCGATCGCTCGTTTTCCGTGGCCGACGGACAGTATCGACCGCTTGAGAAACACTCATGTCTCTCGTCTGACTATCCCGGTACATGTCGGGGACCGACGGATCGACCGTGTCGAGGCGGACGGTTCTGTACGGCACTACGGGGATCCTCTCGACAGGTGCGGTCACGACGCACGGGCCCGTCGAACTCGTGTCCACGGTGCGTGCTACCGAGCACGTCCCGGATCGGATCGTCTGTGTCGGCTCCGAGGACGGGACGCTCTACGGGATCGACGTCGACACCGGCGAGGCGGTCTGGACGATGCCCGAACCGGAGGACGCGATAGCCTCCTCGCCGACGGCAGTCGACGGAACGGTCTACGTTGGGTCCGAGGACGGAACGCTCTACGCCGTCGACGCGACGGACGGGTCGACGAACGGTTCCGTGGACGAGTCGGTAGCGTGGACGTTCGACGTGGAAAGCGGTCCGATCGTTTCCTCTCCGACGGTCGTCGCCGGGACGGTCTACGTCGGGACGGGGTCCGGAGCGATCGTCGCGGTCGATCGAACGACCGGCGAGCAACGCTGGCGATTCGACGGAACGGACGCCCGAGTGGACGGTGCCCCGGCAGTCATCGACGACACCGTATACGTCGGATCGGAGGCCGGGACGCTGTTCGCGCTGGAGACCGCCGACGGAGACGTCCGATGGGACACTCACCTCGGGGACACGATCACGTCGTCACCGACCGTCAGAGACGGAACGCTTTACGTCGGGAGCTTCGACGAGCAGGCGTACGCGATAGCGGTCGACGACGGATCGATCGACTGGTCCACCGATCTGGGCGACGTCGTGTTCGCTTCACCAACCGTCGTCGAGGAGACTGTCTACATCGGAACCGCCGGGTTCGGGGTCGGACTCCACGCGCTCGATACGGGGACCGGCGAACGACGGTGGACGGCGGACGGTCCGGCGGGCGTCGCCTCCTCGCCGACGGTTCACGACGGTGTCGTGTACGTCGGTTCGGTTGACGGGCGAGTGTACGCGATCGACCCGGAAGCGGGAACGACGGTCTGGGAGACGACCGATCTGGCGTCCCAAGTCACGTCGTCACCGACCGTCGCCGACGGTACCCTCTACGTTGGCTCCACCGACGGATCGATACATGCTGTCGACGTCGACACCGGAGCGGAACGGTGGCGGTTCGACGACCCGGAAGGCGAGGTGTTCTCCTCGCCGACGGTCGTCGATATCGCGGGCGACGGACACGGGATCGGTTCCCGAGCCGAACTCGGAACGCTCGGCCATCACCACGTCTGGGCGGGCGTCCCGTTCGAGGGCGGCAGCGGCTCGGAGGAGGGATCCGAAGACCACGACGACCGAGAGGATGACTCGGAGAACGCGGGCGCAGTCGCGGGCTCGCCGCCCGATGACGGGTCGGGGCTCTCGACGCTCGAACTACTCGGCGTGGCCGGCGGGGCCGGCGTCAGCGCCTTCGCCGCGTACCGTTTCTTCGGAAGTGATTCCGGTGGACCTGCTACCGGTTCGAACCGCGGTGTC
Organism: Halorubrum alkaliphilum; assembly: GCF_017873815.1. Taxonomy (GTDB): domain Archaea; phylum Halobacteriota; class Halobacteria; order Halobacteriales; family Haloferacaceae; genus Halorubrum; species Halorubrum alkaliphilum. The sequence continues at coordinate 2,536 of NZ_JAGGKQ010000031.1, forward strand.
GACGATCCGGCGGAACGGGTCACCGACGACGTCGGAGGCGGGACGGACGACGAGAGTACACCGGGAGCCGACCGGCGCTCGGAAGCGACACCGCCAACCGACACAGCGGAGCCCGAGCAACCGACCGTCGAGGGATCGACTGAGGACGGAGCTGCTATCGAGGGATCGACTGGGGAACGAAGCGCTACCGTGGGACCGGCCACCGAGAGAGTGGCGTCCGAGAACTCGGCCGCGGACCGACTCGTCGCCGCCATCGGGCCGCTGACGTCGGCCGAGCCGATCGAGACGGGCGGCCCTCCCACGACGTACGCCGTCACGGACGACCGGATCGGCGGATCGGACGGGAGAGGGGACGGAAACGACGGTCGGGTCCTCGCGCTCCCAGCTGGTGATGCGGAGGTCGGGGAGTCGTTCGAGCAAGTCGCCACCGACTGGGGAAGCGTCAGCCACTACGAGGGAACGGTCACCGTGTACGACTCGGGAACGGAGCCGTTCCCGTGGGTGTTGACCGATCCGGCACATGAGAACCCGACTCTCGCGGAGCAGCTCACGGACCCGCCCGACTCGGTCGTCGATCGAATATCGCCGGTCGTCGACGCCGCCGAAGCGATGTCACAGGCCAGTCGGTACACGGTCCGTCACTACTATCTCTCGCCGGAACGCGTGCGAGTTGCGAACACGGCGGATGGACCGTTGGGAGTCGTCGACGACTGGGGAGTGAGTGCCGTCCCGGAGTACTCCGACCGCGGAACCCGTGGGTCGAGCCCATACACGGCACCGGAACAGCTCCCCGGCTCCGAGGACCCGCTCTGGCGGGGAAAACCCGACACGTACGCGCTCGGAGCCCTCGCGTACCACGCGGCGACCGGCGAGCCGCCTGCGGCCGAGCGGCCGGCGAAACCGAGCGAAACCGCGGACGTACCGACCGCCCTCGACCGACCGATCATCCGCGCGCTCGATCCGGATCCGGACGAGAGGCACGGATCGGTCGGCGGGTTCGCCCGGGCGCTCAGGCTCGCCGCCTTCGACTGACGGACCACACACGGCCCAACGCGACCGATCCGAGCGGTGGAACATCGCTCCTGACACCGAGTCGAGAACCCGGGGACGATCGGGGGTGTTACAGCACGACCGACCATGAATGAATGGAAAACTGATATATCACTCGACCGGTATCGATCGTGTATGAGTACACGTCGTCGATTCCTCGCCGCAGGGATCACGGGGGTGACGGTCGCCGTCAGTGGTTGTGCGGACGCCATCGAGGTCGCCACCGAGGAGGAAATAGAGCGCTCCGCGGAGCCGACGGAGCCGGACCAGCGGACCGCCGAGGAGGAAGGGTTCGAGGAGGTCCGCAGCGAGACGGTCGTCATCGAGGAGGAGTTCGAGGAGCTCGGACAGCGCCGGGAGTTCACGGCACGAACCGAGGTTCGAGCGTACCTCAGAGAAGTCCAGTCGGACCTGACCGGCCAGGAGGAGTCCGTCTTCGCCGTAGTGAGCACACCCGGCGTCACCGCGGCCGGCCAGCAGCTCAGCCCGCTCGCGAACATGGACGAGGACGAACTGATCGACGAGGCACGTGGAGAGATCAGCACCGAGTTCAGCGGAACGGTCGAGGATCCGGTCCTCGACGAGGAGATCGAACAAGAGGTGTTCGGTGAGACGGCCGACGTGAGCGTCTACGAGGCCACCGTCGTTCTGGAGGACGGCACCGAAGAGCAGGGGTACCTCCACCTCTCCGTCGTCGAGCGCGGTGACGACGTGGTCCTGCTCGCGGGTGCGTACCCAGCCGATGTCGAGGGCGAGCGCGAGCGCATCGAGCGGCTGTTCGAGTCGGTAGAGTAGGTAGGGCGGCGTTTTGATATAAATACCCTATAAACGGGATCACTCGGCGAGCGCCAGTTCGATGTCGCGTTCCAGCGTCTCGCCTGCTTCGAGCACTATGACGAGTTCCTCGTCAGCGAAACCGGTACGGTCATCCACGAGGACGGTGTACTCTCCCGGCGAGAGCCCGTCGAATCCGTACCGTCCACTAGAATCTGACCGCAACTGACCAACGGAATAACCGTTCTCGTAGATCGTGACACGCGCAAAGTTGATCACGCTCTCATCATCACCCTCTTGACGTAGCGTTCCCTCAACGGACGCCTCTGCGTCGAGTTCGAAGTTTGCTTCGACGTTTTCCTCCTCGAACTCGACGGTGTCACCCTCCGAATCGAATCCGTCGGCGTCGACCTCGATGTCGTGGTCGCCGATCGGTATATCCTCGTCGGTTTCGTAGGCTCCATCGCCGTCGGTAGTCGCGGTGAACTCCTGTCCGGCGTCCGTCGTGACGGTGACGGTCGCCGCTTCAATGCCTCCCTCGCCTTCACGGCTGTCGGTCACCTGCCCGGACAGCGACATCGTCACCTGCTCGAGTTCGAGGTCGTCCTGTTCGCCGAAGCGTTCGATATCTAGCGTTCCGGACTCGTAGCCGTCGGCGTCGGCGTTGATAGCGTACTCACCGTCGAACTCCTCGACCGCGAACTCGTAGGAGCCACCCGTCGCGGCGTCGACGTTCTCGTCCTCCCTACTCGTGTCGACCAGTTCGACGTTCGCGTCGACCTCGCCGTCTCCCTCGGTGGAGATCGGTTCGCCAGTCTCCGCGTCGACGACCTCACCGCTGATGAGGGCGCGGTCGGGACGGATCTCGAGGTCCCCTGTGTCGTCGCTAGGGACTTCGAGGTCGCGCTCGTCGTACTCGACGTGATCGAAGCCGTCCACTGTGAGGACGTACTCGTCGTCGGAGACGTCCCCTATCGTGAACGCCCCGTTCGCGTCGGTCGTCACCACGAACGAGGGCCCGGAGAGCCCTTCGAGCGTTACTTCGGCACCGGCGACCGGCTCGATGCCCTCGGCGTCCGCGTACACCGTCCCTTGGACCGTATCGCCGCCGCCGCCGCCGATCGGCCCGGACGCCATCGCGCTCCATATGCTCGCAACCAACACGATCAACGCGATCAACCCGAGTCCGACGACAACTACCGCTTTGGCGACCTCGGCTCCGTTGCTCTCTTGCCCGGCAGCCGTCGGATTCGTCGCCTCCGCGTCTACGTCAGCGTTCCTGTCGCCGATCGCCTCGTCGTCGGGTTCGACGGCGCTCTCGTCTCCGGTCTCCGGTTCAGCATCGACCGCGTCCCCGTCCGAGTCGTCGCCCGCCGGTCCGTCGGAATCGATGGCGTCGGCGTCGGCGTCGACGCCGGGATCCGGCCCCTCTACGCGAGGCTCCGTCCCGGGGGATGACAGCGCCCCCACCGACCGCTCTCCGGGTGAAACCCGCGGGGCGGCAGCGGAGACATCCCGACCGAGTTGGTATACCCCCTCGTGTCGGTCCACCGGATCGCGGGCGGTCGCCCGGCGTAGCGCCGGGATGAACTCCTCCGCCACGTCCGTGAACCCGACCTCCTCGTCGATCCCGCGTCGGATCCGGTCCGCGAGCGACGACCCGTCGTTCGGGAACGGCGGTGACCCCGAGAACAGGCGGACGCCGAGTGCGCCGATCCGATAGACGTCCGTCGCCTGTCCGGCGTGGCCGGCGTCGTCGCGCTCGGCGACCGCGACCTGTTCGGGTGCGGTGTACGGCGTAACCGGGGGATCGTCTACGAGCCGGCTGATCCCCCAGTCGCCGACGACCGCGGTCGGTCCGTCCGGGCCGTCCCGGAACGAGACGGACTCGGGCCCGATCGCGAGGTGTGTGCGGGTCGACCCGTATCGTCCGTACGACCGGATCGCGTCACAGACGTCACGGAGGAGTTCGGCCCGCGTCGCGAGGTCGCAGTCGGCTGCCGCCTCGATGGGGGTTCCAGCCACGTACGATTCGAGCTCGCCGGGCGCGTAGTCGACGGCGACCCATGGATTCGGGTCGATACCCCAGTCGAGGAGCGTCCGGACCGTGTCCTCGCTAGAGACGGTGTGCCACTGGGCCGCGAGCGATTCGAACCGATCGTACGCGTCGGGCGGGATCGTGCCCTGAAGCGTTCTGACGGCCACGGGGTCGCCGCTCTCCGTTCGGGCACGGAACGTCCGCCAGTGCGTCCCCGAACCGACCTGCTCGTCGACGGTGACCGTGAGGTCGGTTCCGGAGAGGGTTGCTTCAGGATACATCGCTCCAAGTCGTTCGGTATCGGTTTAATCGGGTTGGAGGAGGATGTCGCGTTCGAGTGTTTCACCCGCGTCCAGCAATATCTCCACGTCCTCCTCGTCTTCATAGCCCGTTCTATCGGTCACACTGATCGTGTACTCACCCGGAGAGAGACCTTCGAAGGAATAGGAACCATCGTCCGGATCAGACTGAACAGAATCGACCTCGGTACCGTCAGAGTCGCTGATCGTGACATCCGCACCGTTAAGCGTCGTTTCCTCTTCGCTCGCGTCCCGAATCACGCCTTCGACGGACGCCTCTGCGTCGAGTTCGAAGTCCGCCTCGACGTTCTCCTCCTCGAACTCGACGGTGTCACTCCCCGCAACGAAGCCGTCGGCGTCGATATCGACGTCGTGGTCGCCGATCGGTATCTCCTCGTCGGTCTCGTACTCCCCGTCGGCGTTAGTTTCCGCGGTGAACTCCTGTCCGGCGTCCGTCGTGACGGTGACGGTCGCCGCTTCAATGCCTCCCTCGCCTTCACGGCTGTCGGTCACCTGCCCGGACAGCGACATCGTCACCTGCTCGAGTTCGAGGTCGTCCTGTTCGCCGAAGTCTTCGAGGTCCAGCGTTCCGGACTCGTAGCCGTCGGCGTCGGCGTTGATAGCGTACTCACCGTCGAACTCCTCGACCGCGAACTCGTAGGAGCCACCCGTCGCGGCGTCGACGTTCTCGTCCTCCCTACTCGTGTCGACCAGTTCGACGTCCGCGTCGACCTCGCCGTCTCCCTCGGTGGAGATCGGTTCGCCAGTCTCCGCGTCGACGACCTCACCGCTGATGAGGGCGCGGTCGGGACGGATCTCGAGGTCCCCTGCGTCGTCGCTAGGGACTTCGAGGTCGCGCTCGTCGTACTCGACGCGGTCGGTGCCCCCCACGGTGAGGACGTAGTCGCCCTCGGGGACGTCGTCTATCGTGAACGCCCCGTCCTCGTCCGTCGTCGCGTTGAGATCGGTTCCGCTATCGCCGTTCTCGGCCGGATCACCCTCGGTTTCGTCCTCAGACTCACTCGACGACTCGGTCGTTTCAAGCGTTACTTCGATGCCTTCGACCGTTTCGTTGCCCTCGGCGTCCGCGTACACCGACCCCTGAACCGTATCGCCGCCGCCGCCGATCAATCCGAGCTGTATCGCGCCGAACGCGCCGGCCACCAACACGATCAACGCGATCGCGCCGATGGCCACCGCCTTGCCGACCGCGGGGGTGAGAAGCCCGTCGTCGCCGCCCGAGCTCCCGAGCGCGTCGGCGGTCGACCCGCCCGTGTTCGGCGATTTGAGCGCCGGCACGCGCTGATACACCCGGCTCCGTATCTCGGAACTTGAGAGGTTATACTCGCGTGAAAGCGTCTGAACCGACTCGTTTATCGAGGCGACCTCCTGATCGATGTGTCTGCTCCGAAGCGACTCCTTCGTCGACTCCCACCGACTCTCGGTGTCACCGACCGGTGCGATCCCACGAGTGCCATCGGGCGCGACGACGAGGTCGAACCCCGACAGCGCGCTCGACTCCGGCGAATCGGCGATCGCCGCCCGGTCGTACGTACCCATGAACTCCGAGATCAGCCCGAGCGCGTGTTCGGCGTCGCGGACGCCGACGGTAGCGGTCTGTCGGGAGCCGATCAGCTCCTCGACGATCGATCGTTCACGGTCGTCGCCCGGCGTCGACGTTCGCCCGGCGTCGAGCGCGCGGAAGACGCTCATGTCGTCGGCTGAGTCGTCTATCGTGTATTCCCACTCGGACTCGATCCGGTCCCGCAACGCGTCCATGAACTCCCGAATCGTCGCGTCGCGGGCGGTGTACACCGCGTAGAACTGCTCCGTCCGTGCGTTTCGCGTTTCCCTCGCTCTGAAGAACGCGGTGAACTTCCGCTCGCGACCCGTCTCGATCGCGAGCCGCACCCCGTCGTAAAACAGGTCCTTTACCGTCTCGTTCGTCCGTCCTGCTTCGCCGGTCGGCGAGTGTTCGTTCCCTTTCGTGTCGTAAACGCGTAGTGTTGGCATCCGTGGTCACCCCATTTTGTCGAGGAGCTGTTCGAACCCGACGGTCTGGACGTTCCCGTTGCGGTCGCGCATCGGAACCCGCTCCCCGTTCTCGTCGGTCGTCGTTTGGTAGTACACCGGGTAGATCTTCGCCCCCGACGTGTCCTGTACAAGCGTTCGGACCGTCTGGTTGTTCTCGACGAGCGTCTCGTTGACGTACTCTTGGAACTCGTCGAAGTACTGGTGGGCCTCGAGCGCCTGCTGCTCGCGGAACTCCTCGGCGAGAATGTCACACTTCGTTGCGACCAACAGGACGTCCTTGTTCGAGGCGACGTCCAGAATATCGAAGTACGGCTCGATCTCCAAGGGCTCGTTGTTGTGGTAGCGTTCGATGTCGATGATCAACACGAGCGTGTTCGCCGACTGTACCCGCTGTGAGAGGAGCCGGAGCGTCGAGTTGTCGACCTCGGCGTCCGGACTCATCAGGGCACTCGGCAGCCGTTCGAGGTACTCGCCCGCGTAATCGAGACTCGACAGCTCGATGTTCTTCGGGAACACCCGGCCGTCGATGAACTGGAACCCGAGGTCCTCGACGTCCGTCTGTCCGGTCGCGTCGAGCTTCCAGCCCGTGTCCTTCGAGGCCGCATCGAGCGCACCGACGAGCTCCATGAGGTCGCTGCTCGGGTTCAACGGCGTGTCAGACTCGCGGCCGACCGCGTCGTCGAGCGCCGCGAGGTACTTCCCAACGAGGAACAGCGACTTGCCGGACCCCTGTGGTCCGAGGACGAAGAAGCTCTCCGAGGAGTCGTACGTCACGAACCGCCGAAGCGTGACGACGAACACCGACGCCATGAGGAGGTTCACGCCGATACCCTCCCACACGACGCTCACTTCGGGGTTCGGAGCCAGTAACTGGACCTCGTCGCCGGCCACTTGGATGAACTGCGGGAAGTTGACGTGGTACTCGACCAACCCGACGACGACGAGCGCGCTGATGAGGTAAAACAGCAGCGTCGCCGATCGGCGGAACTCCAAGGCCGTCGCCGTTCGGGTCTCCAACAGCTGTGAGCCGCCGCCGATGATCCCGCCGAAAACGAACCCGCCGAGCAGCCAGACCACGTTGTCGGCGAAGTCGATGTTCGGGATGAACAGCCCGATCGACAACAGTCCGATGAGTGCCGACACCGTTCCGAACGTGAGAAGCAGTCCTTGGACTCGCTTTTTGGCATCGATCGCGACGAGCGAGAGCAGTCCGAGATAGATCCCGAACATCACCGAGGAGAACTGCTCCAGATCAACCGATAATAACGGGTCGAGCGAGCGGACGAGCGGCCGAACGATGTCCGACGCCTGCCACGCCTCGCCGAGCGCGAGGAACAGTGGTCCCGCCACCGCGACCATCACTGCGAAATAGACGACGAGAAACACCTTCTCGCCGTTCTCTTCGAGGAACTCACCGATCGCCGTCATCCCTCGATCACTCCTCCTCTTCGGCGATGTCCTCGGTCGCTTCCGCGTCCGGATCCTCCTCGTTGAAGTGAACCGTTTCGCTGTACTCCTCGAGTAAATCGGCCCGGATCTCGCTTTCGTCACGGAGGAAGAACTCGATGTCGCGCGGGTTCTCGAGGTTCAACACCTCGTTCCGTCGGACGTAGTACCCTTCATCGAGCCCGTAGGTGTGGTGAACGAGGATGTCGGTGTCGTCGTCGGCCTCCTTTGTCTCGTAGCCGGTCTGGTACCCATCGGCTTCCACCTCCGCGCGAAGGTTGTCCAGAAAGACCCCATCGATGAAGATCCCGAGTCCGATGTCCCAGCTGCCGCCGGCTTCGACCGGGAATGACGCGTAGTTCTCGCTGCCTGCGCCGAGGTTGTATGCTCCCTGGAACACCGGCTTGAGGTCCGCAACGTCGCCGATCTGATTGATCGCCCGGCTCATGACGCCGACGACGATGTTCATGTCGTTGTACCTAGCACGATCTCCGCTGATGCGACGCTTGCGGATCCCGGTATACTTCGGGTTGTGAGCGTTCTTCGCCAACTCCTCTAAGGAACCGCGGAGTCGTTGCCGCTCCGTCTCGTCGTCGAACAGCTTGCTGCCAGCGATGTCGGCATCGTCACGGAGCTGTAGGATGTCGTGCGGTTTGACCGTTTTTACGTAGTGGTAGTCCTCGCTTTCGGTGGATACCGACGTCTCGCGGCTCTCGTTGTAGTTCTCTCGGAGGTTCCGATACGTGTCTTGGGCGTTGATGAACATGTCCCGAGGGCCGTTGAGCTCCTCGAAGAGGTCGACCGTCCCGGCGTAGAGGTCGGCTTTGTGCTCGGCCTCTTCGAGATCCGATTCGAGGTCCTCGTGGCGTCGCTCGATCTCGTCGGTCTCGACGGCCTCGTCTTTGACCATCTCTTCGAACGCCCGCGCGAGCTCGGAGAAGCTCGCACCCGACTCGAGCTCCCGTTCGAGGTCGTCGATGTCGCGGGAGTGGTTCTCGTCGAGTTCGCTTCTGGTCTCCGCGACGATGTCGCGGCGTCGGTCCTCCGCTTCGTCCTCGATCTTCCGGGCCAGATTAGCGGCGGAGAACTCGGGCTCGACGGACAGCGAACTCCCCGCACGGGAGATGGTGAACACCTCGTTGTCGTCGAGTTGGTTCCGCTTCATCCGGTAGTTCTTCTGTGCCTGCTTGCGTTCCTCCTCGCTGGAGGTGTCCCACGGGAGGACCGACTCCAGGGTACTCTCGTCCTCGTTCATCGTGAGGAAGGACTGCTTCGCGTCCGTGAGGTCAGCCAGCGAGGCGTTGATCCGGCGTTCCACGTCGCTGATGTTGATGCCGACCCGGTCGAACTCGTCCGAAAGGGTGCTCACCGCACCACGAACCCCGCCGTCATCAATCGCCTCGATCTGGTCCTCGGTTTCCGCGTTCTCCACCTCTCGGGCGAACGATTCGAGCGCCATCTCGAGACTGTCGACCATGTTCTCGACATCGATGGAGCGACAGTCGTCGTACTCCTCGTACAACGTCCGTACGGAGCGCTCCCAGTCGTCGACCCGTCGGTCGACCTCGTCCTGTTGAGCCCGTCGCTGCTCCTCGAGTTCCGCCTCGGCATCGTCGAGGTCGGACTGGAGCCGGTCACGCCGGTCAGTTGCCTCCTCGAGTTTCGCCTCCAGCTGATTGAGTCGAACCCCGGCGTTTATCGCCTCGTCCTCCAGCGCGAGGAGGTAGCTGATGGTACTCTCGACGCGGTTGTCGTCGACCGCACGCAGCCGAACGAGCAGGTCCTTGCGGTGGGCGAGCCGGCTCAACTCGTCGCGGATCACGTCGCCGAGCTGTTTGTCGATGCTGTCGACGTACTGCTCGCCGTCCGTGCTCACCTCGGCGGTTCCCGCTCGGATCGAGCCGCCGATGACCTCGATCCGTTCGACGATGTCGTCGGCCTCGGCCTCGGCTTCCGAGACGATCTCACGATAGATAGAGACCGACTCGTAATCGAGCTCGGTGAACAGATCCAGATCGAGCAGCGACTTGACGTTGTTGAGCCGGGTCTCGAGGTCCGTCCGGTCGGAGTCGTGAAGCTCGCCGTTCATCCCGTCCGGGCTCCACTCCCGCGAGAGGAAGCGGTCGACCCCGGCGTAGATGTCCGCTTCCGCCTCGATGGCGTCCTGTTTCGCGTTCAGGATCTCCTTCGTCACGGATTTCGCGTCCTGAATCGCGTCGACGTTGTACCGAAGCACCTGCGGGATCCCGATGATGAACGGGGCATATGAGGGCGTGTCCGCGAACGGGTCCTCCATGTCCATCATGTTGTAGTACGTGGCGATCAGGTAGATCGCGGCCCGGTCGAACTCGATCAGTGCGTCGGAGCTCTGGAGAATGTTCGCCTTCTTGCCGCCGAACCCGGTCGGGTCGATCGGGATAAGGATCCGGTCCTTGAACAGGTCCTCCCCCTCCAAGCTCAGGTGCTCCAACTCGGAGAGCGCGGCGTGAGCGTTGGCCGCCTCCGCCGGTCCCTCGTCGTCGTTCGGGAGCACGCCGAACAGCGTGATCTCGGCCGTCCGCTGGGTGCGTTTCAGGTGTTTGACGAGATCGATGAATATCCCCGACCCCGAACCGCCGCCGAGCCCGGCGATGACGGCGACCTTTCCGCGGCCCGGCAGGTCGATCGACGTCCGGACGTCGTCGTCCTCGGCGTACGCCTTGTAGTAGAGGCCCTTCCCGAGACCGCGTTTCCGGACGACCCCCGTCGCGAAGTCGAGGTTCTCGTTGATGAACTCCGCCTGGAGCCACCAGTTCTCCTCGTCCATCCCGATGCCGGAGGCGATTCGTGGCACGGCCGCCTCGCCGATGAGGTCGTTCTGGTCGTGGAGCTGAATGTTTCGCGTAAGCGGGAGATACTCGATGGTGATCTCTCCGGGGCGACCGGTGTGTTCGTTCCGAAGCCGGTCTTTCGTCTCCTGGATCTGTTGTTCTATCTCCTGGATCCGCTCCAGATCCCGGTTCTCTTCCTCTTCGGCCGTGTCGATGATAGTAACCGTCAGTGATTCGGGGTTCGGGCGCGGGCGCAGGACGGCTTCCTGCACCCAGTCGGCTTTCAACAACTCGTACGTAATCGCCTTCCCAGCACCCCCGACTGCAAAGATCCTGCTTGGAAGATTCATGCTGACAACAGGTAATCAGTATAGCGATCTATAAAGTATTCGATGGTCAAATGGGTCCAACGGGGCGGAGTGTATCCATTCCGAAACTTCCGGTATGAAACGACTCGCGCACGCGGTCATTTCGTTCCATCCACATGACATTTGCGAGCCGATGACGGGGTCGGGACGCACTCGTCCGAGCGTTCAGTCGTCGTCCGCGGTCGCGGCGTCGGGACGGTACTCCTCGCTTATCGCCTTCCATTTCCCCGACCGGAACCGGAGGTAGTTGATCGTCGCTGGGATCGTCGTTTCGGCGACGAACGCGAGGTAGAGACCCCACAACCCGATTGCCGGGAGCGCGACCTCCGGCGTGGCGAGATCGGTGAACGGGATGTCGAGCGCGGGAACCGCGTCGGCCGCGCCGACGTACGCCAGCGGGATCGACACGAGGAACATGCCGACGAACTGGCTCGCGAACGGAACCTTCGTGTCGCCCGCGGCGTCGAGCGGTCCCGCCGCCCCGCCCGATATTCCTTGGAAGACGACGGCAGCGCAGGCCGCATACACCAAGTTGACCGCGATCGGCACTTCGGGACTGTCGGCGCTCTCCGTGAACAGGACGACGATGTCCGTCGCGAAGACGGCGATGATCACCGCGCTGACGACGTACGTTCCGACCGAGAACCGGATGATGTCGCGGGCGTACGCCTCCGCCTCGTCGGGATCGTTGACGCCGAGTTCCTGTCCCACCAGACTCGACGACGCGAGCCCGAAGCCCCACCCGGGCGTGTTCATGATCCCCCAGATCCGGCGGGCGATGACGAACGCAGCCACGGTGTTCTCCCCGAAGATATCGAGAATGGAGAGCATGGGGAACTCCGCGACGGTCCACACGAGGTTGCGCGCGCCCACGGGAAGCCCGATCTTCACGAGATCCCGCAGCATATCGGGGTTGAGATACGAGCCGAACGGGTCGATCACCACCGGGAACGCGCCGAGGCCGAGGAGTTGCCCGCGGGCGAGCCCGACCGCGAACCCGGCGGTGACGCCGACGTTCGCGAGGACGGTACCGAACGCAGCGCCCTCGACACCCATGTCCAGAGGGAAAATGAACGCAGCACTGAGGAAGATATTGGCGACCGCACCGCCGGCACGGACCTGCATCGCAGTGTACGCGTCGTCACACCCCACGAGCACTCGGCTACCGACGAGGTTGAGCCCCGCGAACGGGACGCCGAGCCCGACGATCCGGAGGTAGTCGGCACCGAGTTGGATCGCGCGCTCGTTGCTACTGATGAGGGAGATGAGTTCGTGTGGGTACGTCCAGAACACTGCGGTCACCGGCAGCGTGATGAGGACGACGAGCAGCGTGCTGGCCCGGACAGCGTCGCCGAGTTCGGCGAACGCTTCGGCCCCGTAGCGCTGTGAGACCAAGGCAATGGTCCCGCCGGCAACGCCACCGCCGATAGCGAACGCGAGCCCCCAGAAGGGACCGGCGAAGCCGACACCGGCGACCGCGCTGGTTCCGACCGCGACGCCGACCATCGCCACGTCGACCGCGTTCTTCGACATCCGGGCGATCCCCGTCACTATCCGCGGCCACGCTAGGTCCGTCGTTCGGACCACGCGGTGACGGTCGATCAGCCCCAACCGCGCGAGCGCGAAGCCGATATATAGGATGGCGAGACGAAAGGGGTTCGGAACGGAGACCACTGTAAGTACGCTCCCTTTCCCTCCCTTGATAAAGTCATTTCGTCACGCGGCGGACGTTTCCGGATCGGACCGGCGGCTCACCGCACGATCCCGAATCAATCCGAGCAGTCAGGAAGACAGCGCTCGCGGTGGCGCTCGGTACGGATAGCACCGACGCGGAACGCTCTTGAGGCCGGGAAGCGCCTCAAACGGTATGGACGTGTCAGTTGTCGGAAGCGGCTACGTGGGAACGACACTCGCGGCGTGCCTCGCGGACGCGGGCCACGACGTGACGGCGATCGACATCGATTCCGCGGTGGTGTCGGCGCTCAACGACGGCCGTGCGGCGATCCACGAGCCGGGGCTCGACGCGTTGTTGTCGAAACACGCGGGAAACCGCCTTCGTGCGACGACATCGTACGAGTCGGTGGTCGACGGGGATGTCACGTTCCTCACGATCGGAACGCCCTCGAATCCGGACGGGAGCATCGATCTCGGCGGGCTCTCCGCGGCCGCGGAGACGACAGGCGAAGCGCTCGCCGGCCTCGGCGCGGACGAGCGTCACCTCGTCGTTATCAAGAGCACGATCACCCCGCCGGGCGTGGCGACGATCCGTGAGGCGGTCCACCGAGGTGCGGGCACAGCAGCCGACCGAATCGAGGTTGCGACGAACCCCGAGTTCCTCCGAGAAGGGTCCGCAGTCGACGACTTCCGTACCCCAGACAAGGTTGTCTTCGGGACCGACTCCGACTGGGCAGCCTCCCGGCTGGAGGCGCTGTACGAGCCGGTTCTCGCCGGACGCGACACCCCGATCGTCCGTGCCGATCCGGAGACAGCCGTGATGATCAAGTACGCCAACAACGCCTTTCTCGCGTCGAAGATATCGCTCGTGAACGACCTCGGAAACGTTTGTAAAACGTTCGGGATCGACGCCTACGAGGTGATGGACGCGATCGGCCTCGACGACCGGATCAGCGAGGAGTTCCTGCGGTCTGGGGTGGGCTTTGGGGGAAGTTGCTTCCCGAAAGACGTCGATGCGCTGCGCGCGGCGGCCCGCGAGCAGGGATACGAACCGCTACTGCTCGACGCCGCCGTCGCGGTCAACGACGGTCAGCCCGAGCGCATGCTCAACCTGCTCGACGATCACGTCGACGTCGCCGGCGAGCGGGTGGCGGTACTCGGGCTCGCTTTTAAACCCGGAACGGATGACATTCGCAACTCCCGGGCGATACCGGTCATCGAGGGGTTGCTCGCGCGGAACGCGACGGTCGTCGCTTACGATCCGGTTGCGACCGAAAACGCCCGGGAGCGCTTCCCCGACATCGAGTACGCGGAGTCGGCCGCGGGGGCGCTCGACGGCGCGGCCGCTGCGCTCGTCGTCACAGACTGGGACGAGTTCGCGGCGCTCGACGAGGCGTTCGACGCGATGGTCGCTCTCGACGCGACCGACGGGGTCGACGGCCCGGTCGTGATCGACGGTCGGCGGATAGTCGAGCGTCGGGACGGACTGGCGTACGAGGGACTGACGTGGTGAGAACGTCGACTATCCGGCTACTCGCCTGAAACCTCGCCGAGCGAGGTCTCCTCGACGGGGTCGAACTCCCCGTAGTGGACGACCTCGTCGACGGGACGACGGGTCTTCCGCTCGTTTTCGATGTCCGCGGTTCCCTCGGCGGGGTATCCGAGCGTGACGAGCATGACCGGCTCGTAGCTGTCGGGGATGTCGAACGCCTCGGCGACGCCCTCGGCATCGAACCCTTCCATCGGACACGTCGCGATCCCATGATCCCACGCGGCGTACATCAGCGTCATCGCCGCGAGACTCGTCGACCGGGTGGTCCAGATCCGGCGCTCGTCGACGGGGAGCTCACCCATCCCCTCGACGTTCTCGACGAGGCCATCGCGAGCCTCCTCGTTCGGGAGGTATCCCTTCGCGAGCCAGTCGTCGAACACCGGATCGGCGTGAGCGGTCGGGTCCGTGTTCCCGAGAACGACGACGGTCGTGTCGGCCTCGGTGACGTGCGCCTGATCGTACGCGAGCTCGCGGAGGGTCTCCTTCCGGTCGTCGTCGCGTAGAGCGAGGAACTCCCACGGCTGGAGGTTGTATCCCGACGGCGACAGCGTCGCCGTCTCGAACACGTCGTCGAGCGTCTCCCGGTCGATCGGGTCGTCGTTGTACTCGTGGACGGACCGTCGTGTCTGAACGACTTCGTCGAATTGCATTCACGAGGAGGTGAGCCTTCGGACCAATACCCCCCCGGATACCGGCAGGCACCTCTCGTTTGTGGATCGTTCGCATTATCTCACGTGGTTCCTCGTGCCCGTTGACCGCCGGGATCGTCAGATGAAAGCCAGTCGCATCCCTTGGATCCGCATGAACACGCAGGACGGCGGCCACTACGATGCCGCGGTCGACGCGCTCGCGGCGCGCGAATACGGCACGGCCGGAAACCGGTACACCCGCGGCGGACGCCGAGTGCTCGCGGACCCACGTCCCGATCTGGATCCGTTCGAACCGGACGAGAAAGGATGGGTCGGACAGGGACTCCAACAGCTGCTCGTGGCGACCGTCGCGTACCGCGTTGCCGGCGCGGAGCGACGGGCGACACAGCGGGCCGTCGAAGGGATCGCCGTGACCCGCGACCTCGAACGGGTCCTCGACGCGCCGGGACAGCGCGGCTGCCTGGGAGAGTTCGTCGCGGACTTCCGGGTCGCCGGGGGACTGGACGGCGTGGACGCGGCCTACGAGAGCGCGGTCGAGCGCTACGTTGCGGCCGGTGACGACGTCGACTCCCCCCAGGCGCTGGCGACGACGCCGCTGTTCGGCGCCGCCGCCGCGACGATCAAGCAGGTCGCGCGCGGACAAGCGAACGGGGAGATCGCGATCAAGTGGGAGGACCTCCACGGGGGGGACCCATCGCAGGCGGGAGCGTTTCTCGCACACCGGGCCCGGTTCAAGAAACAGCGGTTCGCAGGGCTCGTCGACAAGGCGGTCGCTGACGGCCACCTCGCCGCGCCGCGCGGGACGACGGAGTACGGTAACGAGACGCATCGCTGCCCGAACTGCGGCGCGAACGACGTGAACTGGGCCGGCACCGACGTGCTCTGTATGCGGTGTTCGACGCCGACGGAGCAAACCTAACTCCCCAGCCGCCGTGTCGTCCGGGACCATCCTCTCTCGTGGTCGTCCAGAAATCATCCTCTCGTGGTCGTCCAGAAATCATCCTCTCGTGGTCGTCCAGAAATCATCCTCTCGTGGTCGTCCGGAAACCACCCGTCGGACGCGCGCTGGCCGATCGGATCAGGAGTCGACGACGGCCCCGTCGACGTTCTCAACGCTTTCCTCGGATCCGGACTGGTCTCCTTCGTCAAGCCGCCCCTCGGCGCGGTCACGGTCCTCGGGGTATCCCACGTCGATCCGCCACCCGTCCAGTCGTATCGCGTCGATGGTGCGCCCCGACTGGATGAGCAGATCGATCGCGTCGGGCAGTTCGTACTCGCCGCGGTCGGAGGGCTGGACGAGGTGACAAGCGTGGAAGATGGCCGGTGTGAAGGTGTAAAATCCGGTCATCACGAGGTTACTTGGCGGGTCGTCCGGCTTCTCGACGACCTCGACCACCTCGCCGTACTCGTTCGTGTCGAGGACGCCGTAGCGGGAGGCCTCCTCGTAGGGAACCTCCTCGACGAGGAACGCGGCGTCCGCGCGGTCTTCCTGCTGACGGTTGGTCACGTCGGCGAGGTTCCCCCGGAAGACGTTGTCGCCGAGCATCAGCATGAACGGGCCGTCAACGTGGGGCTCCGCCTGAAGAATGGCGTGCGCGAGGCCGAGCTGCTCGCGCTGATGCGTGTAGGTGATCGGAACGCCCTCGTAGGCGTCGCCGTATCGGTCGATGATCTGCTCGGCTTTGTAGCCGACGACGACAATGAGCTCGCTCGCCCCGGCGTCGATGAGATTGTCGAAGACATCCTCGATGAGCGGCGTGCCGTTCACCTCGACGAGGACCTTCGGCTTGTCGTCGGTGAGGGGTCGGAGGCGAGTGCCCTTGCCGGCGGCGAGAACGACTGCTTGCATGAATAGGCCGTGTCAGCCGGGGTGGAAATACTTTGTCGTCAGTCGTCGCCCGCGAGTTCGGGTGCATCTCCGAGCGCGCCGCTGGACGACCCTGTCACGTACTCCTCGTAGTAGCCAAGCGCGCGAACGCCGGTGAGAAACGTCGAGAGTGCGCCGAACGCGAGTCGATCGCGCGTGGAGAGGCTGCGATCGGGTCGCTTGATCCCGCTTGGGCGCGGCGGCACGCCCGGCGTCCCGTAGCGGTCGGGATGATAGCGCTGGAGCTGACAGAGCCCGCGGCCGACGCGGCGGTCCTTTGTAACATGCGCGCGAATCCCGTTTCTCGTCGGGTGGAACATCGTGACGTCCTCCGCGAAGTGGAGGTCGTAGCCGGCGTCGTGGACCCGGTTGCCGAACTCCTTGTCGCCGCCGGATTTGAGGCGATGATCGAACAGCCCCACGTCCTCGAAGACCTCGCGGCGGACGAACAGACAGCAGGTCGGGGCGAACCGCTGGGACTCGAGGTATCCTTCGACTGGAAACCCGGTGTGGTGATCGTAGCGCGCCGGGAGCGGGGGGTTGTCGGGGAGTGTGAGTTCGACGTTACAGCCCATGTAGTCGGCGTCCGCGGCGTGGACGGCGTCGAGAGCGGATTCGAGCCAGTCCTCGGGGACGGTCATGTCGGCGTCGACGAACGCGAGGATCTCCGCGTCGGAGTGGCGGATGCCGGTGTTGCGGGCGGCGTAGGAGGACTGGATCTCGCGTTCGTGGACGAGGGTGAGGTTGTCGTGGTCGTCCTCGTAGGAGCGGACCACTTCCGGGGTGTGGTCGGTGGAGTCATTGTCGACGACGACTATCTGGTGGTTGGTGGTGGTTTGGGTGAGGAGGGACTCGAGGGTAGTTCGGATTCCCTGAGGGTCGTTGTAGACGGGAATGACGAGCGAGGTCATTTCAGGATACATCGGGTTCCGATCGTCGATGTGTGAGCGTCTCCTGTAACATTCCGTAGCTCTGAGTGAGTTTCAGGACGTACTCGAGCAGATAGAATCCGCCCAAAGACGGAACCGAAACGCCTTGGCCCGAGAAACGGCGTCGAAGACGGAACGGACTCGGCGGGAGATAGTTGAACGGGTGTAGTGGATGGGTGTCACCGAGTTCGGGGTGGTACCGGCGTTTCTGTGCGCGCCCTCGCCCGATCCGAAGTGCCTTCGATCGGAGGGCACTCCAAGACTTCCGTGCCGGATGATATGCGGTTACGTTTTCGGCGTAGCCCTGTCTGAACCCGGCACGGTGAACCCGCTGGCCGAACTCCTTGTCGCCACCGGACTCGAGGCGTTCGTCGAACAGTCCGACTTCTTCGAATACCTCGCGTCTGACCGCGAGCGAACAGGTAGGGGCGAACTGTTTGTCCTCAAGGTAGGCTTCGACGGGGAACGAGAACGATTGCTCGTAGCGCTCCCAGAAGTTGGGCCGATCGTCGGTGACGACTTCGACGTTACAACCGAGGTAGTCGTAGTCGTTTGACTCAAGGGTCGTGACCATATCCTTGATCCAGGTTTCGGGGACCCACATGTTGGCGTCGAGAAAGAGAACTACATCTCTCGACGAGCGATCGAGGCCGGTGTTTCGGGCCGCATAAGAGTTCTGTACGTCCGACTCTGTCGCTGGGAACACTTGGTCCGGGTACGAATCGCTAAATTCGTCGATCACGGCCCGCGTCGAGTCAGTTGAATCGTTATCGACAGGGAGTAACCGATAGTCATCGTACAGCTGGCTGGTGAGTGAATCAAGCGTGACTCGAACCCCGTCCGGATCATTGTACACCGGGACGATCACCGAAACAGGAGGCAACGGCGAAAATCGATCAGTCATTATCGATAAACTTCGGGTCCGGGCTTTCCCGGCGATTGTCCGGCTAGTCGGGCAAATGGAAACGCTTTCATGTAGTATACGTGTTATTCGGCGGTATGGATTTGTATACTCTTCTGATTCATAACGCCGAGGCTGGTCTTGAGCAACTTGAGGAACATATGCCAGCAGGACACAATGGTCCTTACCACGATCCGGAGACACCCGTGCGGAACACGTCACACTGGGCAATTACCTTTTTGACTGCGTTTCGAATCACCGGTGACGAGCAGTATCTCGATGGAGTCGAAACGTGTCTCTCGTATTTATTGTCTACCGAGGCGAGACCACACGGAGAGACGTTTCGCCACCGAGCGATTGAGGGAAAAGACGCGTGTAATGGATTGATTGGACAGGCGTGGACCATCGAAGCACTCGCAACTGTTGGTGGCGAGCTCAACCGGGAGGAGCCAATTGAAACAGCTAGATCCGTTTTTCTTCGACACCCGTTCGTCGACTCGCTCGGTGGATGGAAGTCAGTCGAAATAGATGGGTCCGTTTTGGGATATCACCACACATTAAATCAGCAGATCTGGTTTGCGGCGGCTGGTGCACAACTCGTCGCAAACGCCGATAATACGACACGCATCGATCGGCAGGTGCGACGATTTCTCGACGAACTCAGGGAGAATATGTACGTGTACTCGTCCGGATTGATATACCACAACGTGCGTCCGCGGTTCAGCCTACAAAAGTACGGAATACTTACGTTCGAAAACATAAATCGACGACGGGTACCGATGCCAATACTGGAGCGATTCCGACCGGAAACAAAGAAAGACAGAAAAAAAAGAGCAATAGGGTACCACTCGTTTAATCTGTACGGGCTGACACTTCTGAAGCAGATATATCCTGAACACAGCTTCTGGCACTCGACGACCTTCGAGAAAGCACTAGCGCATAGTAATTCGGATCGGTTCAAACAAGAACTCGAAACGAATCCGTACGGATACCCATACAACTGCACCGGCATAGAGATGGCCGTCGTGGCGCACGTCTTCAACGACGACACCGAGACAGCACGTGAATGGCTGACCGAACAATTCAATCGGTCACTAGATCCAGATACGAAATTACTCACGAAAAACACAGAGGACGCGGCGACCATGAGTGCCCGACTATACGAAGCAACCCGGCTTCCAAACATTTCGAACGTGTGCTAGCTTCTGGAATGCGTACGAACCGTAAGCCGATGGACAAGGTATCTAATGCGATCAACGAACTCCGTAAACGAGGACTAAGCGCCTTCGCGAGAGTATCTGCCGAGTACGGCCTCCTCAGAAGTCCGATCTCGAACGTCGCTTCGAGAAATCTCTACTGGAAGGTGGCACCACGTTACTATCGATGGCGATGGTCGCACCCCCAAGGATACATGGCACCACTCGACCCTTTCAAGATCATCTGGATCTCACCCGACGAAATCAATCAGTTTTCGCGGCGGCGGTATCCACAGGACCGAAATGTCACTCGATTGTTCGGGACAGTAAAGAGTGGTGAGTGGGACCGGCGGAGCGATATTCCAACGGAACCCGGATACGATGGAACGCCAGCATACCTGTATCACGCGGATTCATTTGAAGAAACAATTATCCATCAATCACTCAAGCAACGATTTGTTGATGGAAGACCTTGGACAGAAACTCCGATCGTCTCGGAGGCAAGATCACTACTGGACAACGATCAAGGCCTGTGGCGAGGCTGTGATTCTGAGGCCGCAATCCGCCAGCGGTGCGGGGAAATAGAAGCCTTATATAATCAAATAGCTACAGATGGATACCGGACTCAGTTTGATTTGATCGAACAAGGCGAGGTACGTCGCGTCGGTTTTCTCGAGGCGCTGGCAAACGAGGTCTTGGTTGATATTGGACGTGACGGTGAGTTTCTCTTCGCCAACGCTCGCCACCGTCTTTCAATCGCTAAAATACTGGAACTGGAGATGATTCCAGTCGTCATTCTCGTCAGACATGAAAAATGGATGGACGAGCGTGAGCGGGTCTACTCCGACGAAGCTATTTCAGAGCACCCGGATATGCGGGAGCTATGACGAGATCATCTTTTGATCTCGATTTCAACATCCAAATCGGAAAACTCGGTGAGGTAACATATATTTGAGGCCATCTTTATATCATCGGGGGCGTCCACGACTAGCGATTCGGAAGTCAATTCAAAAGTCCGGTTAACTTGTTCGCTGATCCACTTTGTTACAATTGAATGTTCTTCATCAAACATATCAAGTGCAGCCCCAATATAAAATCCGGTTGGAGAGGCAGTAAATGCCATATCTGTCTGTTTGACCTCTCTCGCAAAATGTTCACTCTGAACGACTTCAACGATCCGGCTAACCAGCTCCGTATCCCAAAGGCCGTGATTCGGATATTGCTTCTTTAAATAAGAAAGCCAGAACAGGTTTGTGGCTTGGTAGCTCACCTCTTTGTTTCTAACCGAAGGGGCATACCGATATGCTTCGTATAGGACTCTGTTGCGCAACGTTGTGAGCATATTGCGATTGGTCGTTGACCCCCTGTGGATTAGTGGGGTTCGAACGAAATGACGGATTACACCGTCAGACCGTGATCCGAGCTGATTTTCCAAACTGTCCAAGAAGTCCTGCACCTGATCTTGACACTGAGCCGTGCCAACAGTTGATACTGCCCCAGCAAACGCGAGTTGATGGTTTAATGTCCGATCTATCGTCAGTACCTCTCCAGTAATTTCTACGCGGTGCCACAGAGAGAGATAATTATCGTATGGGTGAGATACGGCCACATCCGCAGCAATATCATGTAGTTGGCTTCGACCTAGGTACTCTGCTGCGGTCGTTAATGCCCAAATAGGCATCGCTTGTCCGTACACTCCGTTACATTTATCCTTGTTACTACTATTTCGACAGTGGAATGTGTATCCGTGCGGGCGGACAACATCCGATATCAGATACGAAGCGGCACCCTCTGCTGCTTTTAAATACTTTTTTCTCTCTGTGATCTTATACGCTTCAATAAGCATACGGAGCCACTGCGAGGTTGTGCGCACCGGTAACTGAGGGTCATCGTAGTATGATGTCTCACGCTGCGGGAATGAGCCATTGTCACACTGGAGGTCAATACCGGCTTCGACACCGCGTATCAGCAGTTCATGGATCGTGATAGTCTCCGCTTCGGGGTCCGGTGCGGAGTCGGGCATTAGCTATATTCGAAGTATGACGAGACGACCGAATAAACTTCTCGGAGCACCCCGACCGGAAACGTACTCGGCAGTGTCGACCTCAAAGAGAACGAACACAGCTCGATGTAATCGAGCAGGGAGAATGCGGCATCCGTATCTCAACCGACCAGTTCCGCTAACCGTGCCGTATCGACTTCGAGGTCGGTCGATCGAGGCGTACATTCCAACGAGTGATACTCAACACCAAGCGTTTCAGCCAGCTGTTCGTACGGGTCCTTTATTTTCGATCCGAAGAGTTCGATCACGGTGGCCTCGTCACAAAACACGATATCGGCCAATCCGGCACCGTGTGGACCCACGATGACCTCTGCTTCGTTGAACAGCATTACGTTCTCCGCAACGGTGTGCTCCTCGAGCCGGTAGGATTCGAATCCGTACTCCGACAGCGTCTCGACGACGTCCGCCTCGTTGACGACCCGCCTCTCGATCGCGGTCGCCCGAGAGATGTAGACGTTGTTGCCCGCG
Organism: Halorubrum alkaliphilum; assembly: GCF_017873815.1. Taxonomy (GTDB): domain Archaea; phylum Halobacteriota; class Halobacteria; order Halobacteriales; family Haloferacaceae; genus Halorubrum; species Halorubrum alkaliphilum. Next base: position 24,654 of record NZ_JAGGKQ010000031.1, read on the forward strand.
CCGATCGCCTCTCGGTCGGGTGACGCGTTCGCGAGCACGTCCTCACGGATCCACCGATAGTTCCGGGGTTTGAGATCCGGAAACGAGGGGATCAGTAGGCGGTCCGTTCGATACACCGGCGACGTGGCACGTTCGACCGTGGAGTCAGAAACGCCGAGCAGTTCGAGCGTCCTATCGAGCCACAGGGGTGCGTCCGACGGGACGAGATACGTTACGTCGACGTCGAACGCCGTTTCGTACGCCCTCGCATAGCGGAGTTTCGGAACGGTTTCGATCAGCCAGTGATAGTAGTTGGTGAATCGCGGACAGAGCGGACAGATGGCGTCGCGTTCGGTTGCGTACGAATCAAGCGTCGAGGTCTTCCCGCGAAGAAGAGCGTCCAATAGCCCCGGGGAGTCGTGAAATCCATGCCAGACGAGCGTCTCGATGACGAAGTTGCCCCGTTTTTCCGGGGGTTCAACGCTCTCCTGTATCAGCCGTCCGGAGGCGTCCACGCCCAGCCCGGTACTGGGTAGCACGTATCCGTCCTCAATGCCGGCAACGAACTCCGACCCGTTGAGGTCGTCAGTGGTGGCTTCATTTGTGCCGTCTCCGGATACGTATAACCGATCCGTACGTGTTTACCCCGAGGTCTCGACAGCCGGCACAGCGTGAGCCCGTGAGATAATCTCATTGTTGCTGACGACTCGACGAAGCTCTTCGTATGGATTGCGTCCCTGCTGGCGCCACGTCGCCAGCAGGGACAAGATCGTCTCGTGAACGAA
>NZ_JAGGKQ010000032.1 GCF_017873815.1 Halorubrum alkaliphilum
TGGATCTTCTCCCCTTCTAAGGGAATGGCGCGCCCGCGCCATTCCCGTAACTCCTCTGTTATCACCGGATTCGCGTTCTGCTTCAACCGGCTCACAAAGTAGCCGTCGTTCTCGTCGATCAGCGCAAAGCGGCGGTACTTGAAGTACGCTAGGTCGAACAAAACTAGCCGTCCATGCAGCCACGATCCCGTCTTGAACAACGTGCTGTCGTGCGCTTTTTCATCGGTCACGTCAATCCGTTCAATCGTCTGATCGGTGGCATTGTGGAGCAGGTGGAGCTTCGCTCCAGCCTGCTCCTCGTGGCGAGCTTGGAACTCGTCGGAAAGGAACTCGTGTAACCGCAACACCGTTCCATCAGCGATCATCACGTCCCTGAATCGGTCGATATCAGCGTCAACAGCGTCGGGAACAGCGACCTCGTCGAGACCACGCTCGACGAGGTCGCGGAGATACTCTGCAAGTGACGGTGTCAACCGGTGATAGAAGCCACCAGGAGAGATCGTCTCATCGGCTGTGGAGTTGTAGCTACGTCTGAACCCAGCGAGTGTTCGGCTCTCGCCTGCGGCGAAGCCGAACACGAGCGCCCACACGAGGACGGGAATCTGAAGCTTCCCCTCCCGTTCGACCACGCCGAGTTCCTCGGCGTGCTCTTCAAGGAACTCAGAGGGAAACAGTGTAGTGAGACGACGCAAGATTCTCGATGAGGAGGTCTCGTTGTACACACTCGACACCTCCTCATTCCTTCCGAAAAGTAGCCTCGATAAGCCGCTGCTGTCACGCGGTTCTTCGCTTAGCTAAAGACGGATGCGAGCCAGAGGATGATCAGATCGTCTCTGGAATCAGTGGAACGCCGCAGATTCGAGAGCAAGAGATCTTCGAGGACATCGACAAGATCGTCCCGGACAAGACGCTGGAGAAGTTCATCTCGCGAACAGTCCGGACGGTAAACACGCGAATCGAGGAAGATGCCGACCGGCACACGATCACGGCGGATATTCGAGAGCAACTCGAGACGGATCCGGACTTCAGACAGGAGACAACGAACCCTCTTCCGAAGGGAATCCATCCGAAATACACCGACGAACCGGCTGAGCTCTGGCAGAAACCGGCCTCAAAAGTCGGGTACATGGACGGTTCGCAGGGGTTTCTCCAAATCTGGATCCCAGTCGACGAAGACGACATCACACTCGTAAGCGCAACTGCTGGAGACTACGATCGAGAGGCGATCGTGGATACGATTCGTGAGGAGTTCCAGAGTACTATTGTGTGACCAGTATCCAATATTTCTGGCCGAAAATGACGGAGGGAGGCGAGCGAACGACTTACGATGACTGGGCTCTGGTGAATCGCCAGATGGCGTTTGATTTCACTGTTTCACAGCTCGCTTGATGTTGTAGACCGCACACATCAAAACGATCTCACGAAATTCGCGGTACCACGCTCGGGCACGCACCGCGTGGCCGAGCGTGCGCTTGATCGTCGAGAAGACGGTCTCAGACAGTGCTCTTTGGCCGTATAGAGACCCATCGATGCGCGCGTTATGCGCGCAGTCGATGGGTCGGAACTCACGATGCTTGATCAACGGTCTCACTTCCTCTTCGCGCAATTTGTCGCGTAATTGCTGCCAATCGTAGCCTTTGTCGGCGGCGAGGCTGGCAATCTCGCCCGCGTTGCGGAGGGCGAGTTGCCAGCCGATCTGCGTGTCGTGACGTTTCCCGGTCGTACAGTGAACGTCGAGCACAGCTTGCGTTTTTGTATCGACGAGCGCGGTCGTTTTCAGCGTTTGAACGCGATAGTTCGTCCGGCGACAGTAGTGCTTGCTAGCGGTTTCACGGTCGAAGAATGTCGCGTCCATCGCGGCGTGATCGGCGGTGTTGTGCAGCTGCGCCGAGAGGCGCAGCAGCACTCGCCAAATCTTCATCTCTAACCTATCAAACGCCTTTACTAGCGTGGTATGATGCGGGAGATCGCCCGCTTCAAGGCCGATCTCGGCCAAAATATGCGGCATCTCGCTCAGAAGATCAAGCGCCTCACGGTAGGACTTCTCTAGGTAAATCCGGAGACTGTGGAGCGAAACAACGGCGTAGTCGGCGAAGCCCCCACCCCCTTCGGGGGCGGCGGCTTCGCCTCGACCACCAACAGCATTTTTAGCTAACCGTACCGCTTTGCTCGTGAAGCGGGAGATCTTCGACATAGGCATCGACGATTTCCCGCTTCACTTCCTTTGATTTGACGACCTATCTCGCCGCCTTACAGCGATTCACCAGAGCCGATGACTGTAACTTATCCGCGATATAGGTAACAGTCTGATATTCCGGCTCCGAATACGCGATCACACGAACATCGGTGAGCGACGTGGGCTCGTACGACCAGACCTCTTCACAGACCAGCTGTGCGCCCGTCTCGAAGTCGAAGCCGGCAGCTCCGGTCCCGAGTATCGGAATGACGAGTGACTCACAGCCGAGTTCGTCGGCTGTCTCGAGTGTGTTCCGAGTGGCTTTGCGAATGCTCTCGGTGGTCGCTCGACCGTCTCCATAGTGGGGCATCGCCGCTGCGTGAATCACGTAGTCAGCGTCGAGGTCGTACGCATCAGTGACGGCCACGCCACCGAGGTCAACGGGACCTTTCGAGACGGCCTCCTCGTTAATCGGACCGTTCGCGCCGCGTCGTAGAGCGCCGGCGACACCGCTGCCCATCTGTAAGCTCGTCCCGGCAGCGTTCACCAGTGTATCTGCACTCTCGGCCGCGATATCGCCTTGAATGACGGTGAACTCCATACGAAGACGTACACGGACTGGACAGTAAAATCCACCCGGCGGTTAGGGCCATATCTCGAAGCAGTTCCGCGAGCAAAAGACGATGATCCGTGTCTTCGGCAAATCTGATCGCTCAGATCGAAGCGTAGGATAATAGTTTGGAATATCGAGATCTATAGTCGAGCCACAATTCAGACAATCCGTCGTCTCCGTCGTCTACATAACTCGTCGCATCAACACCTCTACCGTCCACACTCCGTCACTACAGACGATTGATGAGCGATTCTCAGGCACCTCTCCCTGGAAGACGACTAGCCAAACAATCCCTTCGCTGGATGGGTTACCCCAATATCCGCAGGACTACCTGTCGTCACATTCGGGATAGGGAATCGTAATCGTATCTCCATCATCAGGGAAGAACGCATTGTCACCGAATCTCTCGATAGCCTCGTTCTCGAGCGGCTCAGCATTGGTCGCGTACCGTGAGGAAATATGTGTGAGTGCGAGTCGCTTGACACCGGCCTGCGAGGCGACAGAAGCGGCCTCCCGAGCCGTCGAGTGACCGGTTTGTTGCGCCCGCTGCTGTCGGTCCTGAGTGAACATCGCATCGTGAATGAGTAAATCTGCGTTCGCAGCGACCGAAACAACAGGCTCTATCGGTCGGGTATCGCCGGTATAGACGACGCGCCGCCCCGGACGTGGATCACCGACGACCTCCTCTGGCTGAACAACAGTTCCGTCCTCTAGTTCGACGGCGTTGCCCTCGTGGAGCTGTTGGAACTTTGGTCCGACTGGAACGCCAAGGTCTTGGGCTCGCTCACGGTCGAATCGGCCTTTCCGCTCAGCTTCGACGAGGACGTAACCGACAGATCGTGTTCGATGGTCAGTCACGACGGTTCGAATCGTGTACTCTTCGCGCTCGATAATCGTCTCACCAGGCGTAGCATCGTGTACCTGAACACGAAAGCCGGGTGTCGTCCCCGTTGCATCGAGGAGATTCGCAACATCTCCAGCGGTGCCTGCGGGCGTGTAAATGTCGAGGGATGCAGTTCACTCATTGAAATCGAGCGTCTGTAGAAGCCCGGGAAGACCCAGGATGTGATCGCCGTGAAGATGTGTGAGGAAGATCGTGGAAACGTCGAAGCCGGTCGAGAAGCGCATCATCTGTCGCTGTGTCCCCTCCCCGACATCGAAGAGAAATCGTTCCCCTTCTCGGCGAAGCAGGATTCCGCTCGGATTGCGCTGAGTCGTCGGAACTGCCCCACTCGTTCCGAGAAAGGTCACGTCCATAGTCTCAGTTCGGAGAGCAATGCGGAAAGCAACTTCGAGATTCGCGGACGCGACTCTGATGACTCCATCGGTACGATATTACTCGCTCTTGTCCTGTCGCTTGATCTCGTGACGTCCGAACCCATACCGGAGACGATTGGCAAGCCGCCGTGAGAATCGCATGTCGCGACTACTGAAGCGTTCGGCGAGGGCACCATAGATGAGTGAAATCGGGACCTCCTGTTTGAGCGCTTCTTGGACGGTCCAGGTACCTGTTGAGCCACCCGCGACGTAGTCCGCAACGTCTCCCAAGTCGTTACCTTCCTCGTGGAACGCTTCCTCACAGAGTTCGAGCAGCCACGATCGGATGACTGCACCGTTATTCCACGTCTTCGCGACGGCCTCGAGGTCGAGATCGTAGCGACCGTTCGCGAGCAGTTCGAAGCCTTCACCGTACGCCTGCATGAGCGCGTACTCAACGCCGTTGTGAACCATTTTCACGTAGTGACCTGCTCCCGACGGGCCGAACCAGTCATGGCCGTCTGGACCGGTTGCGATCGCATCGAAGACCGGTGTGAGTTCGTCGTACGCCCACTGCGGGCCACCGATCATGAGTGAAAATCCGAGTTCAGCACCGGCAGGCCCACCACTCGTTCCGCAGTCGAGATACGCCGCATCAGTGTTCTCAGCACGACGGCTCGAGTCGTGAAAGTTCGAGTTACCACCGTCGACGACGATATCATCAGCAGCGAGCGATGGTTCCAGTTCATCGAGCGCAGCGTCAACCGGATCGCCTGCAGGTACCATGAGCCAGATACGCTTCTCATCACCGAGTTGGGCGGCAACATCTGGAATGGAAGTAGCTCCTGTTGCACCCCGTTCAACAGCGGTAGCGACCGCATCCTCGTCGATATCGAAGGCGACGACCTCGTGGTCAGCGGCGAGCACTCGATCGACAACAATCTGTCCCATCCGTCCGAGTCCAATCACTCCGAGTTTCATATTCACTCTACGTACGCGTCGTCACGGTCGGGTCTCGACTGTTTCGATACTAGATTGAGATTTTACACGCGTTTCATCGTGTGTTGACAGACGGGGCACTTGCGCTCGTTTCCATCCACTTCGAAGTCAGACTCGTGTCCGGTCCACCCGCATTCTGGACATTGTGTGACGTTAGCAGTCATTCTCTTTCGAGATGGAGAGCGCAGCCCCATCTATCTTTGTATCGTATAGTGAGCCTTATGTAACGGACAGCTAGCACACCGGTTGTTTTTAGTTCACAGCGCCAATATCGTGATATATGGGTTTTGGGAGCTACGATGAATCCGAGCAGCAGAACCAGGACGTCAGCGCCGATGATGACAGTGAAGGTGTAAGTGTTCACGAAAACCAACACGAGGGTGAGATCACGTTCGAAACAGACGCGGATACAGATGACCTCGTTGACCAACTCGCAGAAATCAAAGACGGCGCTGACGAAGAGTAAAATCGACACCTAGCGCTATTTTCTGCTATTACGCACTGGTCAACTATACTGCGTCCTTGACGTCCTCCCAAACCTCTTCGAGGAACTGCTCACCGTCGACTTCGAGTAATTTGTGACAATTCAATAAAACTCGATTCGCAGGTGTGAGTATTCCTCATACTTTGTTTCCACACCGCATCTATGTGCTGACAAAGTATCTCAATAGTCCTCTCGGGTGGCTTTAAGTTCACGAGAAGCATCTAAAAGTCTCCCAAAATTTTGCTCTGAATATCACATTGGCGTCGCAAGAAGCCCCGTCCAGTGGCGACGCACTACTCAAACCACTCTCCGTGATAGAGAGATCGTTCGAGATCGATAGAACTGGGTTCCCGAGAATCGACGAAGAAAGGACATAGATCCGGGATACCGAATTCACTCGAAGCGGCTCAATCGGTCGTGTGAAATCACGTTTCCGACGAATTTGGTGATTCTGATGCGATGGGTATGCGTATCGGAGAGCGTGTGGGTCTCAAATTCGATCCGCCACTCCGCGTCGCGTTCTTCGATATCGGTAACGTCACCGAATTGACCGACACACTCATTATCGGCATATTCCTTCGCGAGTTCTATCGCGGTCTCTTGATCCGGGACATCTTCGCTCATACAACGAACTACACCGCGCTAACGGAAGTGGTTACGGGGGTCAAGTAGACACTTAAATTTGGATCGTATCCAAATCCGCCGAGATATGGAGCGATACCGTTACGTAATCGCTCACAATAACGAAACCCGCCTGAGCGAGTCGATGAATCGTACCAGTACCGCAATCGATCAACAAGGGAGTTGACTGTGAATGCGCCTCAACAACGGTTCCAGTCTGATACCGATCTCCAGTCGGTACCGCGCTTCCGGTTCCGAGTAACGTAAGATTCATATCGGAATTTTCCTCACGCCGACCAAAAGACGGTTTGACAATTTCAAGGATACTTCCGATCGTATCGAAGCCGGAACAGCTTTTTTCCCTCCTTCAAATAACGTTTGTATGCAAGTTACTGACGTAGAGACGTTCGTCGTCGACGCCGACTGGCGGAACTGGTTCTTTGTCCAAGTCAAAACAGACGAAGGCATCACCGGAGTCGGTGAGGCACTAAGTGGTGAAGGACTGACCGCAGCTCTCGAAGCCACCGCAGAAGCACACAAGCACTACGTGATCGGCGAGGACCCGCTGAATCGGAAACAAATCAATCGAAAGCTCCGGCGCTATCCCTTCGCGTGGCGAGCCGGGAAGCTCATCAACGCGGTCGCTGCGGCGATCGACATTGCACTCTGGGATATCGCGGGCAAGCACTACGATGAACCAGTCTGGAAGCTCCTTGGCGGCAAGGTACACGACGAGATTCCAGTCTATGCGAACGGCTGGCATATTGGTGAGCGTACGCCAGAAAATTACGCACATCATGCTAAGAAAGCGGTCGATGAACAAGGATATCCAGCACTAAAGTGTGATCCGTTCGCTCACTACGAGCACTCGCTGACGGACGCACAGATCGACGAAGTCGCCGCCCTCCTCGAAGCCGTGCGAGATGCCGTCGGATGGGACGTCGGTATCGCTCTCGACTGTCACGGGCGATTCACCCGGCGCGGAGCGATTGAGGTCGCAGACGCACTCGAAGAGTACGACATTATGTTTCTCGAAGAGCCTGTCGAACTCGAAGATCGTGAAGTGATGGCTGACGTAACCCAGCACGTCAATATGCCCGTCGCCACCGGCGAGCGCATCTACAATAACGAGACGATGGAAGACCTCGTCCGAAAGCAGGCTTGTGACATCATCCAGCCGGATGTGACCAACTACGGAAGTCTTCAAGAGGTTCAGCACGCAGCCTCGATGGCGAAATCACGGTATATGACTATTGCACCCCACAACCCGAACGCCGGCGTCAGTACGGCCGCATCGGTCCACCTCTGTGCCGGTCTCGAGAATCTCGAGGTCCTCGAACACATGAGTCGAGACGTCGAGTGGGCCGACGAGATCATTGAACACGATTACACCGTCGAAGATGGAGTTATCGAGGTCCCAGATGAGCCGGGACTCGGCGTGACATTCCATCCGGACGCGGCTCGTGAGTATCCCGGAGAGCCAAAGGATAGTCACAGCCTCTTCGATGAGGAAGGAGCACTCAAACGTCCTTAGCTCCGGTTCAACCCACTACTAATAGAGTAAGGATACAGGACAGTACATATAATACTCCCCACTCTAAGTTCCACAAAATGAAGAACGTTGATGATCTCATCTCAGATGCTGCTTCTTTAGCTAATCGGGGGGTGTCAAAAGGTGAAATCGCAGATGAACTGAACGTCTCTCGTGAAACTGCTAGCTGGCTGATCGCTCGAAATAAATCGACAAACTGGGATTCCAAATCAGTAGAGCAAAAGAAACCACACGATATTCATGTCGATTGGAGTGCCATCGGGCGTGATAGCACCCGATTAACGAACGTTGGGAACGCAATGGCAGATATAATCGCAAACCAACATGAAGATCTATCACTCACAGTCGGTATTGAGAAAGCCGGGACACCGCTTGCAACTACCGTAGCCCAAACACTTGACACCAGCCTCGCTGCGTATACGCCACGAAAACATCAATGGGAGAGAGGTGATATCGAGAGGCATGACGGTAGTTTCTCTCGGAACTTTGCCAGTGTCAGTGGACGCGATTGCTGTATAATTGATGACACGATTACGAGTGGCACGACGATGTATGAAACTATTGAGGCGATTAACGACTCAGGGGGAAATCCAGTTGCTGCAGCTGTACTAATTGATAAGCAGGGAGTAGATAGTATCAATGGAGTTCCAGTACACTCCCTTATTGATGTTCTATCGATTACTGCTTGAATACCTACAGATTACGAGATCCCTGCTCTGTTGACTCTATGGAAACCCTGCTATATCCCCAATACTCCCCAATCTCACCACTGAACAGCATCAACAAGCTTCAACCAAAACGCGAAGTACACGTAGAAAGCAAGTATAGACGTGGATATGGTCTTCTAACCCGTTGATTAACCGGATTCCGGACCCACGAGTATTTACGTGACGCGGTCAGTTATTATATAACCGAAAGACGCGTTGTCCCCGAGAAGGTCGTGTAACCAAGATACATCGACTGTTATGGTCGTTCTGACCGGCTGTCGAAGCTCGGTTCACACCGACTCTCCCTCACTAGGCGGACTCTTACAAGTTCTGGGATCACTCTGATCGGACCCCAACTATGGAAATCGAAATTGCGACTATTGGCGGCTATGAGGAAGTCGGACGACAGATGACAGCTGTCCGTGCCGGCGACGACATCGTTATCTTCGACATGGGCCTCAACCTCTCGAAGGTACTGATTCACGACGACATCCAGACAGAACGGATGCACTCGCTCGATCTTATCGATATGGGCGCGATCCCAGACGACCGGATCATGAGCGAACTCGACGGTGACGTGCGAGCGATCGTCCCGACGCACGGTCACCTCGACCACATCGGCGCGATCGGAAAACTCGCACACAGATACGACGCACCCGTCGTCGCATCCCCCTACACGCTCGAACTCGTCCGTGAAGAGATCGATGACGAGGGGAAGTTCACAGTCGAAAACGAGCTCATCGAAATGGACGCCGGAGGGACGATGGCCATCGGCGATCGATGCCAGCTCGAGTTCGTCAACGTCACGCACTCTGTTATCGGTGCGATCAACCCGATCCTCCATACGCCAGAGGGCGCAATCGTCTATGGCCTCGACAAGCGGATCGATCACACGCCAGTCGTTGGCGATCCGATCGATCTGAAACGATTCCGCGAGATCGGCCGGGACGGCGTTCTCTGTTACATCGAAGACTGCACAAACGCCAATCGAAAGGGACGGACACCGAGCGAGTCAGTCGCACGGAACCAGCTTCAGGATGTCATGCACAGTATGGAGGATTACGACGGGGGTATCGTCGCAACAACGTTCGCCAGTCACATCGCTCGCGTTACGAGCCTCGTCGAATTCGCTGAGGAGATCGGACGCGAACCGATCCTGCTGGGACGGTCGATGGAAAAGTACTCCGGGGCTGCAGAGCGCATTGGTGCGGTGACATTCCCGAACGACCTCGACATGTACGGCCATCGAAAGAGCGTCGATCGCGCGTTCAAACGCATCATGAACGAGGGGAAAGAGAACTTCTTCCCCATCGTAACCGGACATCAGGGCGAACCGCGAGCGATGTTGACCCGGATGGGTCGCGGCGAGACACCGTACGACCTCGATAACGGCGACAAGGTGATCTTCTCTGCGGGGATCATTCCGGAGCCGACAAACGAGGGGCAGCGCTATCAGTCCGAACAGCTGCTCCGGATGCAGGGTGCGCGCATCTACGACGACGTCCACGTCTCCGGACACCTTCGTCAAGAGGGTCACTACGAGATGCTTGATGCACTCCAACCACAGCACGTAATCCCGTCACACCAGGATATGCAGGGGTACTCCGGCTATATCGATCTCGCAACTAAGCAGGGCTACAAGCTGGGTCGTGATCTCCACGTGAGCTCGAACGGGAACATCCTCCAACTGGTCTGACTCTCGGCAAGGAGATCAGCTCGGGAAATGACAACTGGTTTCCCGAGTCTGTTGAATCGTATGCACATGCAAGACGAACGCCTCGATGTTGAGCTCGACTTCGGCGAGGATGAGCTAATTCCCGCGATTGCACAGGACGCCAAGACAGGTGACGTGCTGATGCTCGCATATGTGTCCCCTGAGGCGCTCACAGAAACCCAGAAAACAGGGCTCGCCCACTACTACTCGCGGAGTCGCGACGAGCTCTGGCAGAAAGGCGGCTCCAGTGGACACGTCCAACAGGTAAAAGAAATCCGCGTCGATTGTGATGGTGATGCGCTGCTCTATCGAATCGACCAGGAAGGTGGGGCGTGTCACACGGGCTACCGCTCCTGCTTCTATCGAACGATCGAAGGCGAGACCGTCGGCGAGAAGGTTTTTGATCCCGACGACGTCTACGAGTAATCACCGCGCCGACCACTTACGAGATTGCCGTGCGAGAATAGCAGGAGGTGGATTTGAACCACCGATCTCCAGGTCATGAGCCTGGTGGAATCTCCGAGCTATCCTATCCCGCTACACATTACTCGACGAAAGTTGCGGATAAGCGTTGAGAAATCATCTCTGTGTGCGAACAATTCACTCGATTTGTTGATCGGCTACTTCCTTTGTCACAGCTCGATTCAAATCCTCAGAAAGTGGTACTGACGGGAGTGCGATCAGTACGGATGGGATCACAAATGGCGTGGTACAGTCAATCTAAGCAGCTACCTGAAATTCACGACGGATCGAAAGTTAACACATATATCCGACACCCGTGTATTCCTACGTTATATGCAATTCTGTGACGAGTGTGGTTCGATGATGCGCACGGAGGGCGACACGTGGGTGTGCCGCTCCTGTGAGAACGAGGAACCGCGGGACTCGCAAGCAGAAGCAGCGATGACGACTCAGGATGGACAGCAGGACGACGGGGCACCCGCCGTGGCCGATTCGACCCAGAACTCCACTGAGACGATGCAGGAGCCCTGTCCAGCCAACAACTGTGATAGTGACCGGGCCTACTACGAGATGATGCCGAAGCCGGGCGGCTCCTACGAGGTTCGGCTGTTCACCTGCGTCGAATGCGGCCACAAATGGCGCGAGTCCTGACGATGCATCAGGCGAACTCTACGGCTTACGATACACGGGGGCGAATAGCCTCAGATCGTACCTCACTCGCTGGAACCTCGAGTGTGTAGCTTCCGTCGCCAGACTCAACAGTCACAGTGAATACCGAGCGAAGTGTGACCGGGATATCGACCATCACGAGAAGTTCAATATCCGACGCAAATAGTCATTCCTCACGTCGTCAGTCAGGCGCGTAGGCGTTCTCCACACAGTCACGAAGGTCCTCGGGTGTCGTCCACGTGTACGCACGATCCACGCGCTCCATCGAAAGCAGATAATGTGCGAACATACCGTCGTAGGCCGCGTACTGTACCTCTTCAGTCTCGTGACATCCTCCTCGCCGTAAACGGCGAGGCTTCCCACACGGTGGGAATACCAGTCAGTCGTCGTCACCAGAACCGTCCGTTCTGGTTGGCTCACGAGACTCCGTCTCGTGAACGCTGGCAGAGGGTTCCGACTCTTCGTAGGCCGTGAGCGTCATCTGCGCTGGTGCGCTCTTCTCACGGTGAGTCGCGGCGGTGTCACAACCGCTCCTATCCCGTGGCGAGTCATCGCGTTCCGCCTTGTCAAGCGGGACGCTCTCTCCCCACGGGTCAACCCGTCGTGCGATATTCGCGGAAGCGTTGATATCGGCCTGAAACGTCGAAACGTGGCAGTCGTCGTGCGGACACCGAAACTCGGCCTGCGATTCCCGCCGACCGATACGGTGGCACGAGTGGCACGTCTGCGAGGTGTACGCCGGGTTCACGCACTCAACTGGGATGCCTGCCTCCCTCGCCTTGTCCTCGATGCGTCCTTGGAGTCGGGCGAACGCCCACGAGTGAAGCCGACGGTTCATGTACTTCCCGTAGTCGAGACGCTCACGGAGGTACGTCAAGTCCTCCATCACCAACACCGGATTCTCGTACTGCTTTGCGTACTCGACGGCTTGCCGAGACGCCTTCTCCACGAGGTCGGTGAGCGCGTTCTGGTAGTGCGAAAAGCGGTCTTCAATCCGCCACTCGGATGCGTCACGCTCTTGGAGTCGTTTCAGGGTCGTGTACATCTCTTTGCGGAGATGCTTCGCTCTACTTCCGCTACACACGAACGGGTCAGTCGGAGAACCGTCCTTGAGGGCACAGCCCGTGATGAGGGGCGGTTTCTCCGATATCTAAGCCGATGTGTGTGGCGTCACCGTCAGTCGTTGGTTCTTCAACCGGGTACTCGACGGTGACGTGTAGTACCCAGTTCTTCCGATGCTGTTGAAGCCGGATCTCGCCTGCCTTCGCGTCCTCCGATACGAGGTCGTGCCAGAGGTCTTCCTGTTCGGGGTTGATGCGGAGCGGTATCCAAAAGTTCGTTCCCCGACCGGGCCGCGGAACCCACCATGTGAACTCGTACTCGCGTTCATCAGAGTAGTCGAACTTGGCGGCTTGGTTGGTGAGCCGTATCGGGTGTTCGTCGTCCAACTCCTTCGCGTTGTACGTCTTGCGGAGTTTCGGGACGTAGTTACAGAGTGCTGCTTTGGCCTGATACGGCAGGTCGTAGGGCGTCACGATGTCGCTCACTGCCGACATGGTACTCGCTCCGGCGTCGAACGCCTCTTGCAGACCGTCACGGTAGGTTTCGAGCAGGTCGTTGAGTTTCGACTGCTTGTGCGCGGTGGGTGGCGCGAACGTCGCCTGTAACGTCTTCGTGACAGTCGTGGACATCGCTACTGCTCCTCTACGTACTTCATGAGTACGTCGATGCTCACTTGACCGGTGGTGGCGAGAAAGTACCCCGGTTGCCAGAACGCTTTGTCGAGTGCTTGTCGAACTTCGAGATTCTCGTCACGGATTTTGCGGGACGTGACGCCCTTGAGTGAGTTGATGAACTTCGTGAGGTCGGTCGTTGGCTTCGCCGTGAACAGAATGTGAACGTGGTCGGAACCGCCGTTGACGTTTTGGATATTCACGCCGAAGTCCTCGAAGATGTCGCTGGCAATCTCTCCGATACGTTCTGCGATTTCATCGGTGAGTAGGTCTGCGCGGTACTTCGTGACGGTCACGAAGTGATATTGGAGTGCGTAGACCGTGTGCGACCCGGTTTCAAGATTGTACTTCATTTGGCCGTGTTAATTTCTGTATGCCCAATTCCAGTAAAGGTTTACAGTCGTGGGGTATTCGGCTTACAACCGACGGTGAAACGTGTAGGAGTTGTCGGCTTCACGCCCGCCCTAAAAGGGCGAGATTCTCGCCTTGAAAAAAGATAGGTCCGGTAAAACGCTCGTGTCCGATCCCGATAGATCGGCTGATCGATGTAGCCCGCTTCCCACGCGTGCCCGCCCTGGGAGTGTTCGTACACCCCCACGATATGATCCGCGTAGCTGACCAACAGCTTGAATTTCGACGTGAAGAACTCCGAGACATCTAGAATATCGTCTATCAGGAACGCGTCGACCCCGTCATCGGAGTTCGAGGCTGCGGCATCACTCGCGAGTTGGTCGCGAACAGCTTCCAATCGTGGCCGCTCCTCCTTACCGTAGGAACCGAGAACGAAATAGGACGTGTTGTTGATAAATCGTCCGAGGTCCTCATGCATCGCGGTCTGGATCGCCTCGACCCGGTCGGGTGTGAGTGTCTCGCCCGGCTGGCCACCCAATTTGTCGATGACTACACGGGCGTCATCGTTTGTCATACTAGGCATCATTCACCACCGCCACCTAACGGTACGGAAATACGACCGGAAGTGGAATACGCAAGTACTCTGGCTACCATTTCGATCCTCACCAAAATGGTTATCCGACCGGGCGACAAACACCTGTACACAATGTCCCGGCCTGACGCCACCCCGCTCACGCCAGCCGAGAACTCAGCCGGCCTCGATCCGATCGCAGCGTTGAGTGTCCTCGACGACACGACCCGCGCGAATATTATCGGGACGATCGTCGGTCACCCGAGAGGTGCGCCCTCGAAGAAGGAACTCGAATACTACAATCCGAGTATCGCAGCGTCGACGCTCACCGACCACCTCATCCGGCTGGAGGAAGTGGGACTGATCGAGGCCATCGAGCGAGATCGTGAAGGGCTCGAACGGGGCCAGCCGTACCGGTTCTTTCAGCTCACCGATGCCGCCCGTGAGCTGTTCGACCGGAACAACCTCTTCGAGCCCGACGCATACCGGGAACTGTTCGCTGAAGTCGAGAGAACAGACGAAATCAAGGCCGCTGAGGACGTCGTACGTCCGAACAGCCGAAACTGAAGCCCACCTCAGGGCGTACGTTTCGCCGGACGGAGAACTCGATATCTGGGATATTCCAGAAGCGTAACCAGCGCAAAGCCGCCAAGAGAGATCAGTCTCAATTTCGATTCAGAACAGATGAATCGAACAGAAGGCACGCATCAAATCCATCCTCCGAGGTTGTGCGGCGCAAGCGGTATGGTGAGGTCGTTGACTTACCGGATACTCATCTCACACGCCGCGCGAGGAGGGTGGCCCCAATGAAGAGGGGAACGTTATTGTATCTCTTCTAATACCTCTGGCCCCCTCAGTATCCGGAAGAATTGCTCGTACTCCGTCTCACTGACTACTTGGGACAGTGCGCGCTCTGCGTTCCTGTCGTCGATGATCAGCCCCACGGAATCATGACCCTCAGACACCCGTATTTGAACAAGATTACCGGCGAATTTGGCGTCCGTTTTCGGGAGTTCATCTTCTCGCTCCTGTTCGAGCTTGGCTAATTCTCTGTGTGCTTCGTCAACCATCTCGCTAACGGTAGGGCCGTCACGGATTCGCGCACCGTAATCCGGCTCTGGAAGGGCAACAATCCAGTCCTCGTTACGTATTGGATCAAGCCAATCATTGACACCGTAGGGACCAGCCCATTCCTTGTCCAACTCCTCGACTACTCCAGTGGAGACGTACAACTGCCTATCAGTCGACTGAATGTAGTTGATTAGCTGTCGCCGTTCTGGAGTAGATCGCCCGATTCCACCCAAGACGCTCGAGTCAACGAGGAGCGCATCCGGGAGCGGGTAGAGGGGTGAAGAGTCAACTAATTTCGGCCGATCGCTCATTCCTGCTCAAACACGTACGGAGTGTTTCGAATCTTCCGATCATGTACGTCGTGTTCGAAGGAATCATCGATGAGCCCTGCTTTGACAAACAGGGCAATGATCGGCTCCAGCGCCTGCGTGATGCTGATAGCCTCGATCTCATCAACATTGAGGCGGTCTGCTGCTCCACGACGAGTCACCTCGCCACTGAGATATGCCCGTGTCTGCTCAACCGCCATCAGCAGCTTCGCCTTGCCGTGCCGATCTAGGAAGAGTTCGATCTCACTGACCTCGCCGCTTGCACCGTAAGCGGCGATCGTAAGCGGGTCAAACAGTATCCGCGTCTCTCCCTCCCCAACGGGGAGAAATAGTGAATCAGTCCGGAGCTGGCTCTCTTTCCCGCTACTGACGTCCTCGACAATGTCTAAGTTTTTGAGCTTTCCAACCCGCATTGAGGTTGTACTTCCGGCAAGATCGAGTCTACGCTCGATACTGCTGTTCGTAGTAGGCTGATTCAGCAGGATGTCAGTATAGACTCTGGCGATGTCGGGATTCACCAGTATCTCTGAGGCTGCGATAAAGGAGCGTGCGGTGCCCTCTTTCGAGCCGTTCTCGTCCGCAGCCGGGGCGTTTGTTACCACCATCGTAATTCATGATACGTGAACCGAGAACTAATATCTTGTGGCAGTTGTGTCGGACTGTATGGAGGCTCCTAGAGATTGTTCTTAGATAACTAATTTGTAGATACTGTCATTTGTATTCACGTCTTAAGAGAGTATTTCACTTAAACGAATTAATCTTAATCTTAATCTTAAGATTAGTCTGACAGCTTCTCCCGGACAAACGGCTGCTAGCCGGGTACTAGAGCGGTGTCGGTGTTTCGTGGTCACCACCCAGTGGCCATGTCCCAGAGGAGGGCGACGTCAACGACACCGAGGATAACTCCAGCTAGTAGCCACGCATCAAGCAACGATGTGAGGTCCAAGATCGGGCCAGAAACTGCGAGTTCGAAGGCCGACGCCAAACTCGCCACCTCAAACAAGAGTACCCCCGAGATGACCCAGATCACAGTCGCACTAGCAGCGATGAGAAGCTTATTCCCGCTCATCTGTGACGCTTTAGCGACACCAAGCTACTGCCTATCGTACCAGGGCGGCGCACCGAACGCATCGGCGTAGCAGTCTGGGTGACACGGTCGCTTGCGGTTGTCCGGCCATGCCCGGTCGAGCGGAACCTGCTCGCCGCAGAGCCCACACTCGGCGGTGTGACCTGCCTGACGAGCGTCTGGTGAGAGATTCCGCGCCTCGATGTAGAGCTCGTGGAGCGCCCACGGCGTGAGGCGAACGGCGACACGCTCGGCCGGATCGGGATCCTCGTCCGATGTCGCGGCCGAGAGCGTAAGCACCCAGTCGTCACCGGGCTCGCCGTCGGTCGCTGGCCCGAGGGCGATCGTCCCCGCGAGGTCGTCGTCGACGTAGTACCACTCTGCGTCGCGGTCGACGTGGTAGTGGGCATCGGGGCGCGGATCCTCGGGATCGACGTCGTCGCCCATTGTGTGCCCTCGTTGGGTCAAGCGTTCGCCTTCGGGCCCTGTTCGGACTTAGTCGTGAGCGGGAGGTCCGCGTCGATCTCGTCGTACCACACAACTGGGCGCTTTGCTCGGCCATTTTTTTCGAGTTCGACGAGGCCGTAGTCGGCGAGCTCGTTCACGTTCTCGAGGACCTCTGGAGGGTTCCGGTCAACGAGGCGTGCGAGCTCGCGGATGCTCTCCGGCTCGTGTTCGACTATCGCCTCCAAGAGCTCGAGGTTGGTCGAGCGGAAAACGCGACCGAACGTTTCGAGGTTCTCGATCGACAGCGTCGGCTCACTGGGGTCAACGTCCTCGCCAGCGTCGATCGCTTCGAGACGCTTTTCGAGGTCACTACGGTCGGCGGACTTGATCTGAACGTGGAGTGTTTGGGTCATGGGTGGGGTGTGGGGTTGTGGGTCGGAATTAGTTGCGGGTCTGTACGTCGGTCACCGTAGTAGAACGGACTACCAGTCGTTGCGATTCTCTTCTGGGAGCGCCGCCCGCCAGGCGCGGAAGATCTCCGCAAGGCCGGGGTAGTCGATCTCGAAGGTCTCACCGCCGAGGTGGAGTTTGTGGACGCCGTGATGGTTGTCGAACCGGATGATCGGATCGTCTGCGCCGGCTTCGCCGTAGTGCTAGGCGTACTTGATCCCGTCTACGAACCGATTTGTGGTCGGAACCGAAAGCACGCGAACCCGCGCAACGGTGTCGTCGGCGTAGGCTTCAATCTCGTCTTCGAGTACGGTGACATCATCGCTCATCCACACACGTGTCGACGCACCCTGTTCCGGTAAGTGTTAGGGTGAACCCTAACAAGAGTGAAGAAACAGATGGCATCCATGACGGCAACATCGAGCGTGGCTAATGCGGTACTACTCATCGTCTGTGTCGTCATCGACGAGACCTAGAAAACTGTCCGTTGCCTGTCTGAGCTACTGCCCGGGTGATGCCCTTCTCGAACAGATCCCAAGTATAGCTCGGCAATTGGAGCGATGTGAGTTAATCTTAACCTTAACCATAATATTAATCCAAAACTTTTGCCACGATGTCTAGTGATACGAAGTGGATCTCACGCGAGAAGAGCGCGAAATACTAGAGTCAAACAGTCCTCGAACACAGCGGTTCGATCACCCGTCGTGGTCAATATACCCGGCTTCCCATTCAGTCCGAGCTTCGATCTCTCTAGTGCCCCGGCGAGTAGTGCTGTACTCGTTGGTCCGTCGGTCCCGCTGGCTTTTTTCGATGAGTCCCTTCTCAACGAGCGTATCGAGATTTGGGTAGAGCCGACCATGATGGATTTCCTTCTCGTAGTAGTCCTCGAGCTCGTCTTTGATCGCGAGTCCGTGGGGGTCATCAAGTCCGGCAACGACGTACAGGAGATCGCGCTGAAAGCCAGTGAGATCGTACATGTCGCAATTTACTCATTCGAGTTTTGAAATACTACTGATCTGGCCCTGTATGGAGCGAAGGAATTCGTCACTCTCCTCGTGGGTCACCAACCGGTATTTCACCATATTCTGGACATGAGACCCATCCCTGTCCAAATGCCCCACCCATCCCTTGGTCCGGGCTCCATTCATGTTCATCCCCACAATGTGGACAGTCTACCAGTGGCGGGTCAATCTCCAGTGCCTCTTGCTGGATGAAATGATTTCCTTGGTAAGAATCACAGTGCTGACAGACGTTCCCCCAGACTTTCTTGCCGAGGGTATTGCTGTAGACCCGTTCAACAGGGGTTTCGTAATTCGCTAATATATCTCCGAGAGGCGTATCAAGATGGTCTCCTCGTGGCCAGACCACAGGCGTTTGCTCGCCACACTGCCAGCATTCTGTTTCCCACGTCAGCAATTTCTGGCGATCAACTGGGAGATCGTCTGGGAGCATGATAATAAATCCTACTCTGATTGACTATTTGATTCTTTGTCTCTGGATGTGTTAGAATCCCCGTTTCCTGTACGACTGCCTAACCAGATGAAATAGAAGACCCTACTGAAACCCTGTACAACTGACACGAACTCCGTGCTGACTCGATGGAAACGCTGCTACTCCATGAGAGCGTGAAACAAGACAGACGAAAGAGGCGTTAACTGTCTCGTGTCGCCCTCCCGTGGTTGTCGAGATGCGTCTGTGCAAACTGCTGCCAGTGCTGCTCAAGGTACGCCTCACCTTCCCAGAGTCCATCAATATCGACGTTGAAGTCCTTGATGTCGGCACCAACATCTCGATAGTAGCGGTCAACGTGTATGGTCCCCTCGTCGTGTTCAGCGTTGTCGACTTTCGCGACCTCAACAACCGTCCCATCAGACAACTCAAAGAACAGGATAACTGCGAACGATTCAGGCTTATTGACGCTTGGGTCGGCGCGCGTGCCGATTTGGAATACTGTGCTTCTGATACGACCAACCTCGTAGAGGTACTCAAAGTCGGAATTTCGAGTCATGTATGTAGATAGTTGAGCTAAGAGACGCAGAACTCCTCTCCACTCTTACATACGTATTTGATTTACTTAAATGTTTTGTTTTTGACTGTTTAACTCGTAGAATAGACTGAGGCGCTCATTATCGGGCATCTCAGCAAAGCTTAAACCGTTGAGGTATATACACAACGGTAAGGTGAATCAATATGTCTGAATCCGATGTGGGTACTCCCCTCAACACCGGTGAATCTGAAGCTGCTGATCGTACGGAGTTGCGGGGTGAACTCGCTCGCTCACTCGCCCGAGGCGGTATGTCGGGCGTCCAAGTCATCAGCTGGGAAACAGCCCAAGAGGTTCTAACGCCCAAGCGCCGCGAAGTCGTGGGGGTACTCGGGCGGATGTCGCCCAATTCAGTCCGCGAACTCAGCCGTGAGCTAGATCGGGACAAAGCACAAGTGAGCCGAGATCTCGCCGCCCTCGCAGAGCACGGCATCATTCGGTACGAGGAGGATGGCCGGGTGAAGAAGCCTCGACTCACGCAGGAGCATTTGATCGTTGAACCCGTGGTCTGAGTGGCGTACCCTAGGGGCTGCGACGGATTCGAGGCCGCCTATCGTGGTTTTCTTTATAGCAACCAACCGTAATGTCTGACATAGCTATTTGAAGTCACAGAACGCTTGGAATCTGAGGAATAGGCCCGTCGTAGCGGGAACCTCACTCCTCGAGGGCGTTCTCTAGGCGCGCGACGCGTTCCCGCAGCTCGGCGAGGTCGTCGGCCCGGTCCTCCCGGAGGTCCTCCACCGGACGAATATCCGCAAGCGCGGCGTCGACGCGATCGTCCTCGGCCTCCCCGGTGAGGTATAGGTCACGGCGGTCGTCGACGAGGCTGCGGAGCGTCGAGTCGGGGGGGCCGGTGTCTTCGGCGACGTCGGCGTAAGCCTCGCCTCGGTCGACGCGGGCGACGGCCTCGCGGACATGGAGGTACTCCGCGGGATCGACACGGAGGTATCTGTCCTCGACGACGAACCCAGCCGGCGGCCGCCCCGTCCATTTCCCCGCGTCCTGGGCAGCAGCGATCCCGGAGCGGATCCGCCGTAGCTTTTGCTTGTGTTCGATCTTCGCGAGGTCTCCGAGAAGCCCGCGAGCATTTCTTTCACAGCCCGATCGACCTCGGAGCTGCCGATGTCGATCGAGAGGCCGACCTCCCGGTCGCGAACGGATGTGTCGTGTTGAAGCGCGTGCTGTATAAAATCGTGAATCTCGCCGCCCCCGAGCCGGGAGAGGCGGCTTATTTCGTCGACGACGACGAGGTCGAGGGCGCCCTCCGAGATCGTCTCGCGGAGCGCGTGGTACTCTTCGGCGCGGTCCGTTGCCGCGCCCGAGACGACGTCGATGTACTCCTCGGTCTCGGCGTCGGGGTACTGATCGGCGACCCACTCGCGGAGCTCGTTGAGCTGCCGGCTCGCGTCCTGGTCGGCGGTCGAGACGCGGGCGTATATCGCGATGGTCTCAGGCCCATCCTCGGTCATGTTCTCGTATTCGCAAACACTACTTATACAAGAGGGGGTTTACGCGGCTCCGTGTATACCACTTCCTTCTCGACACATTTGGAGAGCAACTTATGGGATTGGTAGATCAGCCAGTGTAAGCCTCAAGGGATAGAGAATTCGAGTTAATCAAGCCCACGAGGGTACGTCTGAAACCCTCAGAGATGATCTTATTTGTCGTTGTGGGTGACGCTTCAACCCCACGAGGGTACGTCTGAAACAGGAGTTAGGCGTGCAAGTGCGGGTGGAGAGCGACGGCTTCAACCCCACGAGGGTACGTCTGAAACAACGACGTTTCGGCCGCCGTCTCGACACCCACCGCGCTTCAACCCCACGAGGGTACGTCTGAAACACCTCGAAGAGTACTACGGCGAGATCACTCACGGGCTTCAACCCCACGAGGGTACGTCTGAAACTTATTCGTTATTGACGACCCCGTATCGCTTATCAACGCTTCAACCCCACGAGGGTACGTCTGAAACAGCTCCAAATCTTAACCTCTACGGTGTCGCCCCGGTCGCTTCAACCCCACGAGGGTACGTCTGAAACTTATTCGTTATTGACGACCCCGTATCGCTTATCAACGCTTCAACCCCACGAGGGTACGTCTGAAACAGCTCCAAATCTGAACCTCTACGGTGTCGCCCCGGTCGCTTCAACCCCACGAGGGTACGTCTGAAACGTTGTAGCTCATTGGTGTTCACCTGCGTTCGCGTCTGCTTCAACCCCACGAGGGTACGTCTGAAACCGTTGTCCTCCTCCTCGCCATCGCGTACTTTCTTGACGCTTCAACCCCACGAGGGTACGTCTGAAACGCGCAGATCTCGATCACGTCGGATCGGTCGCTCCGTGAGCTTCAACCCCACGAGGGTACGTCTGAAACTCTCGATGAGTAACTCACCGGCTGTCTGACGGTGTGGCTTCAACCCCACGAGGGTACGTCTGAAACGGTCGTCGGGTGCGTAGTACACTTCGAGCGGGTTGCCGCTTCAACCCCACGAGGGTACGTCTGAAACACTCGTTGACGGCGTCCTCGGCGACGATCACCTCGCTTCAACCCCACGAGGGTACGTCTGAAACTCAACGACATCGACGGGCTCGCGGACCAACTCGACGCTTCAACCCCACGAGGGTACGTCTGAAACTCGGAGGTGGCCGCGGATCGCCCCGCCCCGCATCTTGCTTCAACCCCACGAGGGTACGTCTGAAACCATACCGGCTTAATCCTCCCGTGAACACCGCAACGGCTTCAACCCCACGAGGGTACGTCTGAAACCCGTCGGTCGTGAACACGCAGACGCCGGCCGTCGGGCTTCAACCCCACGAGGGTACGTCTGAAACCAACATTCTCTTGGGTTTCTCCGTCGTTTAATGCGTGCTTCAACCCCACGAGGGTACGTCTGAAACGGCGTCGTTCACCTCGACGGAACCACAGGACGATACGCTTCAACCCCACGAGGGTACGTCTGAAACGGCGGGGTCTGCGCCGTCGTACGCGACCGCCTCTCGCTTCAACCCCACGAGGGTACGTCTGAAACTTGTGGTGGCGTGGCATCTCGGTGTCAGTCGTCGGAGCTTCAACCCCACGAGGGTACGTCTGAAACGCGATCTGACGCAAGAAGAGAAGGACACGCTCGTCGCCGCTTCAACCCCACGAGGGTACGTCTGAAACCGCGGATGTCGTCGAGCACACCGCCGAACTGCCGGCGGCTTCAACCCCACGAGGGTACGTCTGAAACGCCACGATCTGACTCAGCAGCGAGGCCGGTATGCGCGCTTCAACCCCACGAGGGTACGTCTGAAACCGCACATATCGCCCCCCGGTGGAAAGGTATGGAAGTCGCTTCAACCCCACGAGGGTACGTCTGAAACCGATTATGGAGATGCTCGGCGCACGCGAGCAGGCCGCTTCAACCCCACGAGGGTACGTCTGAAACCGCGGGCGTGCGCGGCGAGCGCGTGGAGGCCGTCGTCGCTTCAACCCCACGAGGGTACGTCTGAAACTCGGGCGCGTCGGCGTCGGGGTCGTGCGTTTCGTAGCTTCAACCCCACGAGGGTACGTCTGAAACAACCGTGGTGTCTTCCTCGCTCTCGGCGTCATCCTCGCTTCAACCCCACGAGGGTACGTCTGAAACCGGAGTCGGTGTCGCCGCCGTCCGCGATCGAGATGCTTCAACCCCACGAGGGTACGTCTGAAACTCCAACTGACCGCGACACTCGCGCACCTTACGAAGCGCTTCAACCCCACGAGGGTACGTCTGAAACATGAGTATCATTACTCAGAGAGCCGTTAAGGACTTGCTTCAACCCCACGAGGGTACGTCTGAAACGACGGACCGATCGCGAGCATGGGCCACCTCTTAGAGCTTCAACCCCACGAGGGTACGTCTGAAACGCGGATCGCGACTACGATGAGCTGGTCGTGACCGCGGCTTCAACCCCACGAGGGTACGTCTGAAACCACGCGCCTTTGCTGCTAATATACTTAGTCATGGGTCGCTTCAACCCCACGAGGGTACGTCTGAAACCACGCCGCTAGCAGGGCTGCCGCCGTTTCCTTGTCGCTTCAACCCCACGAGGGTACGTCTGAAACTTCTTGGCACGGGGGGCGCGTCACGGCTTAGGCGAGGCTTCAACCCCACGAGGGTACGTCTGAAACTTGGAAGAGCCATCCCCTGAATATCGATCGGCATCGGCTTCAACCCCACGAGGGTACGTCTGAAACCGTCTTCACCGACCGGGAAGTCTCCACGATCCCGGTGCTTCAACCCCACGAGGGTACGTCTGAAACTCCGATAAGTCCACGCTTGATGTTTCCCGGCTTATTTGCTTCAACCCCACGAGGGTACGTCTGAAACACAAAGACTGCTATGTGCTCAAAAGCGGCACACAAGCTTCAACCCCACGAGGGTACGTCTGAAACGGATTCGATCTCTCTCAGGGAGACGAATACTATCCGCTTCAACCCCACGAGGGTACGTCTGAAACTAAGCGGTCGTACACGGACCACAAGCGTGCTTGCCGCTTCAACCCCACGAGGGTACGTCTGAAACTATTCGGTGTCTTCAAACTGGATTTCAAGCCGGCCGCTTCAACCCCACGAGGGTACGTCTGAAACGCTTGTCGATCGTCTTCGACACGTCTGACGCCTTCGGGCTTCAACCCCACGAGGGTACGTCTGAAACCGTCGTCTACCGCGACGCCTGGAGCGACGTCGAGACGGCTTCAACCCCACGAGGGTACGTCTGAAACGTGAGTGCTACGCTCGCATCTTGAACGCCCGCAACGGGCTTCAACCCCACGAGGGTACGTCTGAAACTGTCTGAGTGCGTCAGCAGTCAATCCCTCATCTGGGGCTTCAACCCCACGAGGGTACGTCTGAAACAGGTTGCTGATACACTCAATCCGTTCGGATCGTATGCGCTTCAACCCCACGAGGGTACGTCTGAAACCGCTATCCGTGTCGGTTGCCGTTGTGCTTAATTCCCGCTTCAACCCCACGAGGGTACGTCTGAAACGATGCTTCACGGGTTGTGCTATCGCCGGTAAAGAGTTGCTTCAACCCCACGAGGGTACGTCTGAAACCGCCTTTGAACTTGACGGCGAGCAACGGCCGTGCGCCGCTTCAACCCCACGAGGGTACGTCTGAAACACCAACCAGCATTCGTCTTTAGCTAAGACTCACACCTCGGTTGTGTAGCGGTAGCAAGTGTCTCTTGTAAGATCGGTCGTTGTTGATGGATCTTCTGAGCGTCCTCGATGAGCCGCTCCAGCAACGGTGGTGGTGAGTAGCCGAGGTACTCACCGAGTTCGTGGAGAACAAGCTGGGCGTGCGACCGGAAGGTCGC
>NZ_JAGGKQ010000033.1 GCF_017873815.1 Halorubrum alkaliphilum
TCTCGTTATGTTTTCGCTGGAATCCCGTTTTCCTGATTGAATGCTGAGGGAAGTCTTCGTGTACTTTCCACAATCACAGTTCATTTGGATGGGGCGATGCCTGACTGCTTGTTCGTGTCGAACACCTCAGCGACCCTTGCGAAAGACTCTCTCCTTATTACTGAGGCGCATCAAGGAAGGGGTAGGTCACGTCCAATGACCACCCCACGCGAAAAATATGACCGACGACTAGAAACGTTTAACGAATATGTAGAGACGGGCGAAATCGATCCCGCGACCGCGCGCGGTTCGGGAGCTACTGAACGCGTACGACGATCACAATATGATGGAGTCCCCTCCAGAGGGAGAGGGAACTCGTGAGTTCTCCACGCTCTCCACCTGGTTGTATCCGCTTATGATTATGGCTCGTGAGCGGAACCTTACCGAAGTCGATCTTGATCGTCTAAAACGGGATCTCCAACAGATGCATGATGGGAGCTACCCCTACGTGAAAGAGGAGGGCATCAAAATATTTCAGAGAGATAGTTAGACTAGTGTTTACCAGCCCTCATCAAAGGGGTTCTATCGTATCAACAATCTTCTACAGAAGGGTGTTTCCTTATTAACCATCTATTCTGAGTTGTCTCCATCGATTCACTACCGATTGGGGATTAGTACTAATACAGCTACGGCTTACTTTGATGAATATATGGGAAAACATGAACGCGCTCAGGCAAAAGCGACAGAACAAGCAGTAGTTGCGCTCCTCCAGGGTCGTGACGTGCCGGCAGAAGTCCGAGAAAAGGCATACATCGATATGGCACACCGGTTAGCGAAACACATTCGTGGGGATTTTCCTGGGCTACAAAATCCCAGACACATTGGCAATTCGTACGATAGTATTGGTGATGTAGCAGTCACAACAGCATCCGGTGATGAGGTATATATAGAGCTGAAGGTTGTCAAGCAAGGAACTGGAACTCTATCAAATATCAGTCAAAACTCTCTAACGATATTTGACCTCGTTGATGGAGTAGAGTCATGGAAAGCGTTCCGGAAGGCCCAGAATCACGGAGATTGGGTAGATTCTAAGTTAGATCAGTTTTCATATCCAGATGATCTCAAGGGGAATAACGGCACAGTTTCTCGACGTAGGAATAAGGCAGGTCATCTCAAAGAGACAATTGGATATGAGAGTAGTAAAGACACTATGGATGCTGTCAGGAGGGTCGAAAATGACCCTAACGCTACTCAGGATCAACAGCTCGCGGCGAGTATTACTCGATCAATCATTGAACGAGACAGAAAAGAAAAGATTTCCTACGTTCAAAAGCTTCAACAAGCGTCACAGAATCCATCAAATATCAAGAAGTTCAGCCTCTTATTGTTGCTAGGTGTTCATAAAAAGAAACATCTTGAACAGTACTGGGACATCCCTCTAGATGAACTCGAATCGGCTGTAGAGAACTATCGGATATACTATGGACGACGCAAGACGAACAGCGTTGAGGCGAAAGATCCGTCAAGTTTTCTAACCGATCTCGTGGATCGGGATTTCAGAATCCAATTCAACGATGATCAAACAAGTGTCCGGATTGTCGTTAGTGACAGCGATGAAGAACGGCTTTTCCTTAGAGCGTCATTACACTGGGGAAGAAAATTCCAAGGAATCGACAACGCACGCCTGAATGTTTTTGAGGGACCAATTCTAAAAGAAACGAGTAAAAAAACCACTTGATCGTGGATCCAAGGATCTGAGGTGGGTCAAGTCAATTGACACTGATTATTGGGTCTAGTCCGGTTCAGTAGATGGCTTTTTGAGTCAGTTGAAGTGTTTAAAATTTCTTGTATTAGGTGCTAGAATCCAATAAAGTCGACAAACAAAGGACTGATGAACGCCCCCAAAATATTCGCTCCGGATTAGTCTCTCTTACATAGATTGATGTGCGCCAAGGCTCCGGATACCTTGGATACTCCCTCCGCGTTTGACGGCACACCAAGTTACTAAACGACTACCGAGGCATTGATTCACTACCGGGAGTGCTGGGGTGGTTGCCTATCACTCTCGGCACTTATTAGTTAGTTGAAGTTATAGTATCAAATGATGGACGGTTCGGATGACAAAAAACCTCGGCCGGGAGAATGTTCTTCGGTGGGACGGGAAAAAGAAGAATTAGATGATCTACAGGAATCCGGCGAGAAAATGGTGATTGCACTCATTGGTGGGACTGCTGCTGGTATATTTGTCCAAGCGCCGTTACAATCTAACCGCCCACTGGCCATCGGCGTTGCAATCGCCTCTGGACTGTTGCTAATAGTGGCTGGATCGTTTACACTCTATGCAGCGCGGTTATCAAACTCTGGTCAAACTCGGGAGGAGGCAAAGGGTTTGTTCATCTATATTGTGATTGGAATGGTGATTTTTTTACTTGGTCTGTTAGCTAGCGTTTTTGGCATCGGAAGGTTCTAATTTTTGTTTTGTACGCAGTATGTACACACCGTGTTCGCGCTGTTCACACTCGCCGCGTTGGGGACGCCCCGAACCGGAGCCGCCGGACGGGTGGGAATTGGCCCGCGTAGAACCAACTCAGTCGCCAGTCGTGACGGTTCACGAATTGGAGCGGGTTGAGGCGGAAGAGATGCCTAAGTAGTACCACAAGGCTGGCGGGACATGGATTTGTGTAGCTGATTTACAGATAATAAATTCCGACTACATGAAGTCCGCAATCCCCGACTGCTTGTTCGTGTCGTCCTCGAATATCGACTCCAGCGCCTCCTCTAACACGTACAGCCGCTGTTTCGTGTAAGGGCGGCAGTCGAACTTCTCGGCGACGGCGATGGCGGTGTCGACGTACTTGCTCACGGACCCCTCGTGGACCGTGAGGTTCACGCGACCGCCGCACTCGCGACAGTCGCCAGTCAGGGGCACGCGCCGGTACTTCTCGCCGCAGTCGAGACACCGCGTCTCCTGTCTGGAGAACGCTCGGAGGTTCCCGATGATGTCCGGCAGGAAGTGGTACTCGATCACCCGCTCGGCCACGTCCGTCTCGTCGACCGCGCGGGTCTTCCGCGCGAGCTCCAGCTGGGCGTTCATCTTCTCCATCATGTCGCCGAGGGTCTTGTACGCCGACAGATCCGGTCCCATCGCGATGTCGGTCGTGTCGTGGGTGTGATCGAACCCGTGGTACTCCGCGTCCGTCCCGAGCGTGTCCTCGCCGAGCTGGATCAGGTCCTCGACTGTCTCCGGATCCGCCATCTCCCGCGTCGCCTCGTAGAACTCCAGCGGATACCGCCGCACGATGTCCATGTTGTGCGCCTCGTCGTCGATCTCGGAGGGATCGATCCGCGAAGACATCACCAAGGGTGCATCCATGCGCCCGCCGCGCTGGTTCGGGAGGTACTCTTTCGAGAAGTTGAGAAGTCCGTCCATGAGCAGCATCACACAATCCTCGTCGCCGTCACACTGGGCGACCAGCAAATCGTTCGCCGCGAGCGTGTGCGTATCGGCGACCGTGAGATTGTACGTGTGTTCGACGTCGCTTTCGAGGAAGTCAACTGACGCGACAATGTCCGTCTCGATCCCTCCGTCTGCCGTCACATCGGCGGGAGAATTCAGTGATGCCTCGTGACGAGGAGCCGTCGCTGGGACCAAGTCACCGACCGCTAGTGTATTCGCAGCGACTTTTTGAATGGATCCGTCTGCGACTCGCAGCATCGTGTGGTCGGGCGTCACGCGAATCGAACGCCCACGCTTCGTTTCGATATGGACGAGATGTTCCTGACTCGGGTGTTTAGAGACAGCAGTTACCGGCTGTGTCGATTTATTTCCGTGTTCGTCGATCGAAGGGACCGTAATGTTGCCGTCGAGTTCGTCAACGAGCGTTCCGAAGTCATCGGTATGCGGGTCGTCCAGCCGCGCCTCAACGAATCCCTCGATCGTTTCGCGGTGCCGCCCTGTATCGTCTTGATACTCGATCTCTGTCTCCGGATGGAAACAGTTTCGCCTCTTTGCGGCGTGAAAGTACGGATGAGCGTATCCCACCGCGGCCGACGTGAATCCTACCACCCTCCCGACAGTTGCGGCGCTCGTGTGGGGTGCCATCCCGAAGACGAGCTCGCCGACGAGGTCGTCGCGCTCGTTCACCTCATAAAAGCGCGGGAGGTCGTAGAACTGCTCGAGCAGGTCGTCGACGAAGTCGGCGGTCCGTAACATGTGTTCGGCCGCGCCGTCCGAGAGCACGATGTCTTGTACCTTCAGCTCGACCAGCTGGTCGTCGTGACGGAGCGGGTCGCCGTCGATGTCGGTCTCGTAGCCGAGTTCGCGGAAGTGATCGGCGGTAACGTCAAGCTCCTCCGGGCGGACCGCGGTGATCGGGAGGTCGGTCATGTCGTAGCGGACTGTCCCGTCTTTAAATGAGGTGACACCGTTTTTCGCGCGGAGGATTCCCTTCTCTATCGCTTCCGGCGTCTTGTTCGTCGAGGTGAGCCCCTGTACCCCCTTACAGATCTCGAAGGCGGCCTCGCGCTCGCCGACGGACTCCAGCGCTGACCGATACGCGTCGTTAACGTCGACTTTCTGGTAGGTCGCAGCCGTCACTTCCCACTCACAGTGCGGGCACTCGACGCGACCCGCCTCGTCTGGTTCACACACCGTTCCGCAGTCCCCGCACTCGTAGTGGGGCTCGGTGTGTGTCTCGCAGTCCGGACACGCCGAGCGGTACGTGTGGGCCCCACAATCCGGGCAGACGCGGTCGGCGACCTCTATCTCGTGGTGGCCTCGCCGTCCCTGATCGTCCATCGTCCGGGCTGCCTCGGAGACGTCGCGTTGCGGCCCGCCGGCCTCGTTGATCGGAAACAGGGTGTGGACCGCGGGCGAGAGGTCCCTGCTCTCGGACTTCTCCGGACGACCCATCCGGTTGCCGATCCGGACCGGCGCGCGCTCGCGTACGCTGAACGGCGCAACTTCGTTGACCGCCTTCATCGCGTTGTCGCCGCCGTCCCACTCACGGGCGGTCGGGGACAGCTCCTCCCACTCCTTTCGGAGCCCGTCGTCGATCCCGAGCGAGCGCGCGAGCGGCCGCCACGTCGGGATCCGGAGCGCATCGGGGGTGGCGGCGTGTTCGACGAGCAGGGCCTCCAGCGCGGTCGCGGTCATTTCCGTGTGTTCGATCGTCAGGACGCCTTCGACGATTTCGCCGTCGGCGACGGCGGTCGCGAGCGCCTCGAACTCCGCGACGCTCACGTCGTGCCAGAGGTAGGTGTACTCGGGGTGGATCGGACAGTCGTACTCCGTCGCCCACGCTAACGCCTCGTCCGGATCCGGTTTTTCGAGGTCGACGTGTGGGTCGTCGGAGAGCGCCTGAACGTCGGCACCGGCGGCCTCGAACTCCTGGACCCACCACTCGTACACGTACGAGGCGGGCGCGAGCGGATGGTTGTTTTCGACGAACTCGCCGTAATTAACGAGATACTCGCCCAGATCGAGGATCTCCTCGACCCCGTTCCGGAGTTCAAGCGCCTCCTCCGGGTCGTCGATCTGACGGACCTCGCCGTTCGCGAGTTTCACCGTGGGTCCCTGAATCGAATCGACCGGCACGACGCCGTGAGCCTTCCCCGGACGCTCCGTCTTGATCTGCGTGCCGGCAGCGAGAAAGTCGTCGACGATGTGCATCGTCGCCGGATGAACGCCGCCGGTCGCGAAGCCGTGGTTCCGCGCGCGACCGTATCGGAGCCGGAACCCGCCGGGCTCGGAGGGATGCGTGAACACCGGTCGCCCGGCGATCAGGTCTCGAAGGAACTTTTGGGAGGGCTCGGGCCGGGGCGGCCCCGGCGACGTCTCGGGGTGGGTGGCCTCTTCGTCCACGTCGCTGTCGGCCTCGGCCGCGTCATCGAGGTCGGTTCCGTCAGCGTCGTCACGGCCTTCGGCATCCGCGTCGTCGCCGTCCGTCTCGCCGATGGTCCCGTCGATGAGATCCTGGAGCCACGGCCAGTCGACCTCGTCGAGATCCCGGGTGTACCGCTGTATCTTCGGGGCCTTCAGGGCGATCCCCTCGGCGGCGACGAGACACATCCCGCCGCGCGCAGAGTTGGTATTGACTCGTTCAAGATCACGAAACCCCGACACCTCCTCGTCACCCGTCGCCTCCCCGTCGAGCATGATCGGGAGGTGTTTGGCGATGAACTTCGACTCCTTGTCCTTCGGCGTGTACTGGAGCCCCGTCTCCTTGTCATACAGCGCGATCTCCTCGGCGTACCGCTCCACCTCCTCGGTCCGCGCGTTGTACTCGTCGACCCCCAGAAGGGCCCGGGCGTAGTCCGCGACGAGTACCGACAGCGCCTGTGCGGTTCCCCCCGCCGAGCGGATCGGCCCCGCGTAGTAGACGTTGATGAACTCCGTGCCGTCGTCGTTCTCCAACAGTTCGACTCGGTCGATCCCCTCGATAGGGGCGGCAACGACTCCCTCGGTGAGCAGCGCGACGGCGGTCCGAACCGCGCCCTCAACCTTCCCCGCTCGCGAGTCGTACTCGCCGACGGTCCCCTCGACGAAATCGGTAACCAGTTCCAAGGCCGCTTCCTCTCGGGACATCTCGCCTTCGAGTTCCCGGACGCGCTCCGCGACGCCGTCGATCCCGAGGATGTTCTCGACGCGGTCGGCCATGTCGCGGGCAACCGGGATCTCGATCTCGGGTTTCGGGTCCTTTCCCTGCCCTTTGGCCGTCTCCGCGACCTCGAACGCCTCGTCAAGGCGGTCCTCGATCCGGGCGAAGTAGCGGTCGTCGTCCGGCCTCATTGACACACCCCGCCCATCAGAGCCAGAGGTCCAGATCGGTCGCCGGGTCGTGGCTCCGCTCCAGCGGCTCCGCGAACGCCCGGAGGTGACACTCGCCGGCCCACACAGTCGCCGAGTCGAGATGCCCCGCAAGCGCCTGTCCGCTCGGGCGCGACAACACTGCGTGAGTGTGCGCGAAGATGTCGCCGTCGAGCAGGGAGACATTGCCGACGCAAGCCGCGACCTCCAGCGGTTCGTCGAACGTGACGGAGCGATACTCGGTTTCCTCCTGATCGTAGAACCACACCTCCGCGTCCTGAACTGCCCCGAGCGCGGAGAACCAGCCAGCCTCGACGTCCTCCTCGCGGGCGAGGGTCTCGATCTCCTCGCGCCAGTCCGCGCCGGTCTCGAACCGTGCGACGTACTCCGCCGTCGGTTCGACCTCGCGATAGTACATAGAGGCCG
The DNA here is from genome assembly GCF_017873815.1 of Halorubrum alkaliphilum. GTDB lineage: Archaea > Halobacteriota > Halobacteria > Halobacteriales > Haloferacaceae > Halorubrum > Halorubrum alkaliphilum. The sequence continues at coordinate 7,214 of NZ_JAGGKQ010000033.1, forward strand.
GTGGCAGGCCCGAGGCAAAAAGGTTGACTCGTGGAGCCGATGTCGCCACGTACGTGTTTTGATATCGCGATATGAGATTTACTGACGAAGGGAGACCACGATCGGTGACTCATCGAGTACTCGTCGAACAGGGTCGTAAACGGTGAGAAAAGCCGGAGCCGGTGCCGATTGCGAGATAAAGCGCGTTTAGAACGGGGCCTGCGGCCCTTCGTCGTCACCGTCGTCGCTCGTTTCACCGGGGAACGAAGGAGACATTCCGCCACCGGTTCCACCGAGGTCGCCGTCCGCGCCGCCACTCGCTCCGGTGTCGGCGTGAACGGTCTCTATTTCGGGGATCTCCTTGACCATTCGCGACTTGATAGCTTGGATCGTCATCGGGGAGATGCCACAGCCGGAACAGGCACCGCCGAGTTGGATATGGACCTCACCGGTCTCCATGTCGAGGTGGCTGATCGCGGCGTTTCCGCCGTGCATCTGTATCTGCGGGAAATTCCGTCGCAGAAAGTTCGTGATCCGCTCGCGGAGGTCATTTTCCGCGTCGGCCGTTTCCGTACTCATACCTCTGAGTTTGCGTTCCGCGGGCTTATGCCTTTGGTTCGTTCCCACGTATTCCGTCGAGGGAGTCGTTACGTGGGCTCGTCGACGCCGAGCGTCCGGTACAGCTCCGTCTCGATTCGGTCGACGTACTCGTCCAGCGTCGTCTCAAACGTCTCGTCGTCGACGAGGATGCCCTGGAGACGTTCACGGGGGTTCTCAGGTAGTTCGACCCGAAACTCCCCGTTCTCGTACATCGGTTCCGACTCGTTGAGCACCATCTGGTCGATCCCGTGGATCAGCTCCGAGTCGTAGCGGTCGTTCATCTGGTTAAAGGCGTTCTTGTACGCCCGCTGTAGCTCCGAAAAGTAGTGGACGTACTTGTCCTCGAACTTCTCGGGGTCGAACTCGTCGGCCATGCGCATCACGACGGTCCGGCGACGAAAAAGGCGGTCGATCCGTTCGGAAGACCGGTCTCAAAGTCGGAACCGGACGTAAACGGCTATCTTGGCGGGATCAGATCCCTGTTCGAATACGGGCACCCCTCATGTTATAAATTATATAATGATATATCAAATTATACCCGAAGGATCTCCGAGCACGGAGCCGTGCGCCTCGCCGTCGGTTCGTGGTGTGTCTCTGATCGGGGTCGACCCATCCTCTAACGAGAGATACCAGTCACAAGGGACGTGGATCCGGACGCCACGAACATCACCCACACGACGTACCCTGACGCTCGTTCCCGACCACGCAAGGGTTATTATACGGACTAACAAAGTTCACAACCATATATGAGCACCAGCGGATGTCGGTCATGGTCCGGAGTCACGAGGACGGTTGACGTGGAGCCTTTCGTGGGTCATGCCGGTGATGAGTCGTCATGAGTGGGCGTCGACAGAGCGATCCGAGCGGTCCTACTGGTACCGGACTCATGACGCGGGCTCGGATCCCCGGAAACGGAGAGAGATCCCATGCGTACTAGCTTCAACATTCCCGACGACCTCCTCGCCGAGTTCGACGAGACGTGGGAGGCCGAGGAGCTGGACTCTCGGTCGCGCGCCGTTCGTGAAGCGATGCAGGAGTATATCGAGGACCATGCGGAGCTGGAGGCGATCGAAGGCGACATCGTCGTCATAATCGCGTTCGATTACGAGCACGAAGCCGTGATCGAGGAGGTTCACGACGTACAACATCGGTTTCAGGACGTCATTACGACCACGAACCATATCCACGAGGGTGAGTGGTGTCTCGAAACGATCTTCTGTAACGGGCCTGCGGAGCGCGTCCGGGAACTCACGTATCGTTTGCGCGACTTCGACTCGGTGAGCCGTGTCAAGTTGATGCTTCTCGCTGAGCACTAATGCGACTGTACGGGTCCGTCAAGCGAGTCATTAACGAGCGGAGTAACGGTGTAGTTCACCGACCGGACATTCGGTATCGCGCGTACGGCGTTAACGAACTCCGATACCGCTCCGGAGGTACCCTCTAAGACGAATAGCTCCACGCAGAACTCGTCTCCGGCGTGTGTGTGAGTCGCCGTGGAGACGATCTCGTCGTACTCGTGTCGTACACCGGTGAGACGTTGCTGAACTGCCGGCTGACAGTATTCAAACGTCACCGTCACCGTACAGACGTTGCTCTCTCCGTCGACGTTGCGATCCCGGAACTCCTCGAGCAACGTCCGTGTCCCCTTTCGGACGGCTTCACTCCGCCCGCTGTACCCGTGTTCGTCAACGAACGCATCCACGCGTTCAAGCAACGCATCGGGCATCGAGATACTGACTACGCCCATATATTAATCCTTGAGTATATGTTATTAGTGCTTGTTATTACATAACCAGTCAAACAATAATAATTAGTATTTTAGTATTCCCATATGATAGTACGGTCGTGCTATCAAACAGCGATCCGGTCCCGGTAACGATCCTTAGTGGAAGTCTCGGTGCCGGGAAGACGACGACACTCAACCACGTTCTCAGCAGCGATCAGGAACTGGACGCCGCAGTCCTAGTCAACGACATGGGCGAGGTGAACGTCGACGCCGACCTCGTTGAGCGCGAGTCAGATCTCACCCAGAACGACGACGAGATCATCGAGATGTCGAACGGGTGTATCTGCTGCCGGCTGCGTGGCGACATGCTCGATGAGGTGGGACGGCTGGCCGACAAACGGGATTTCGAGTATCTCCTCGTGGAATCGTCGGGGATCAGCGAGCCGATTCCCGTCGCACAGACGTTCGCCCGTGGGTTCGAGGATGCCGAGTTCGACCCGACGGGAGTGTACGAACTCGATACGATGGTCAGCGTCGTCGACGCACACAGCTTCTGGAAGGGGTTCGATTCCGGACAAGCACTCACTGACGACGACATCGATCCACAGAGCGACCGTGTCCCGGAGGAAGCGCTCATGGACCAGATCGAGTTCTGTGACGTCCTCCTCCTGAACAAGTGTGACCTCGTCCCGGACGACGAACTCGAAGAGATCGAGGCAGTGCTGCGGGCGCTCCAACCGCGGGCGAAGATCGTTCGAACTGAGCACGGCGCAGTCGATCCGACGGAGATCCTGAACACGGGTCGGTTCGATTTCGATCGCGCGAGCCAGTCTGCCGGCTGGAAGCGTGAACTCCAACACGGACATCACCACGAGTCGGCGTCAGAGGAACACGGCGTGTCGTCGTTCGTCTTCGAGTCCGACCGACCGTTCCATCCCGAGCGTATCTCCGAGCTGTTCGCGGGCCTTCCGGAGGAAGTTGTCCGAGCCAAGGGCTTCTTCTGGTCGGCGGGCCGTGAAGATGTCGCAATGGGGCTCGATAAGTCGGGCCAGTCGGTACGAGCGGGTCCGAAAGGAACGTGGATCGCCACGCTCCCGAAGGCCCAGCAGGAGAAATACTTCGCCGCCCGTCCCGCGATCAAAGAGAACTGGGACGAGAAGTGGGGGGATCGCGGAACTCAACTCGTGTTCATCGGTCGCGAGTTCGATCAGGCTTCCCTCGTTGAGCAGCTCGAAGACAGTGTTCTCTCGGACGCGGAGATGGGCGAGGGCTTCGAGGAGTACCCGGACCCGTTCGGTCGTGAGGAGCAGCGTGAGCTCGCATTGGCCGATGACTGATGACCGTTGACGACCAACCCGCCGTGACGATCCTCAGCGGGGGGCTGGGGGCCGGGAAAACGACGCTTTTGAACCACCTACTGAGCGTCGGCGGCGATCGATACGACATCGCCGTCCTCGTGAACGACGTCGGGGAGATGAACGTTGACGCCGAGCTGATCGATACTGGTTCCGGGCTCTCGATGGGAGACGGCGGCATCACGGAGCTGTCGAACGGATGTATCTGCTGTGGGCTCCAGAACGAGCTGGACCAGGAGTTGCTGCGTCTCGCCCTCGACGCGGAGTTCGATCATCTCGTCATCGAGGCCTCGGGCATCAGCGATCCGGTCCCCGTCGCTCAGCGATTCGTACCGCCGGCGAGAGCCGCGGCGCTGTACGAACTCGACACGACCGTTACCGTGGTCGACGCCGCAGCGTTCCACCGCGCGTTCGTCGACGGTGAGCCGATCGAGTCGGCGGACGACGGCTCTCGTCCCCTCTCGGACTTGCTCGCCGAGCAGGTCGAGTTCTGTGACGTGCTCGTCCTCAACAAGTGTGATCTCGTTACCGACGAGGAGTGCCGGGCGGTCGAACGCGTGCTCGAGACGCTTCACCCCGGCGTTGACGTCGTTCGTACGACCGAGAGCGCCGTCGAACCCGGCACCGTTCTCGGAACCGGACGGTTTGAAAAGAAAGACGCACAACGGTCCGCCCGGTGGAAACGGGTTCTCTCGGGCGACCACGGCGGAGCCGCGGAGTCGGAGCCAGGCGGTGACGAACACGGCCACGACCACGGCGAAGACGATGGTGGCGACCACGACCACCTCCATCCACCCGAGGACTTCGGCGTCGATTCGTTCGTGTACGAGCGCCATCGCCCGTTCCACCCGAAACGGTTCGCCGAGTGGCTTCGCTCGTTCCCGGAGTCCGTCGTCCGGGCGAAAGGACATCTGTGGGTCGCCGGACGCGAGCGATACGCGCTCGACCTGAGCCAAGCAGGGACGCAGACGCACGTCGAAGTCAACGGTCGCTGGGCCGTCACAGTCCCCGAGTTTCAACGGGAATCCTACAGGGAGTCGCGACCGGACCTCCACTGGGACGAGGAGTGGGGCGACCGCGAGGTGAAGCTCGTCTTTATTGGCGCCGGGATGAGCGAATCGGCCATCGTCGAGACCCTCGACGACTGTCTCCTCTCTGAGTCGGAGATGAATGATAACTGGAAAGAGTTCGAGAACCCGTTCCCGGGGACGATGGAACGGTCTCAGCCGCCGACGGAACAGCGCCTCGTAGTTGGTGAGGGACAGTGATCCGGGAGGATTCGGACCTCCCGCCACGGGCGGACAGACGGACGACGGACGACGACGGCCATGACTGCGTCGACCCGCTCGGTGTCGCTATCGTGACCGTCTCGTCGTCCCGGGGAGCCGCTACGGAGGACGCACCGTCGGATCCCGGTGGCGACGCCATCGCGAGTATCCTCGCCGAGGCGGGACACGTCGTCACGTCACGCCCGATGATTCCGGACGAGTACGTCCGGATCACGACCACCGTGACCAAGTGTCTCGATCGTCCGGACGTCGATCTCGTCGTGACGACGGGCGGCACGGGAGTCACGGTCGACGACGTCACGCCGGACGCAGTGGGCGAGCTGTTCGACCGCGAACTGCCCGGGTTCGGGGAGGCGTTCAGACGGCTCTCGTGGGAGGAGGTCGGAACGCGCGTCGTCGCGACCCGCGCAACGGCGGGTATCGCCCGCGACGTGCCGGTGTTCGTGTTACCGGGAAGCGAGAACGCCGTTCGGCTCGCGACGACGGAGATCATCACCGAGGAAGCTCCGCACCTCTCTGGGCTCGCGACCCGGCACACGACGGGTGAGAGCGATGCGTGACGGAGGGAACGGCGGTCCGATGTCGGGCGGGAGGGTCGACCGATGACGCTCTACGGGATCGGGCTAGGGCCGGGCGCGACCGACCTGCTCACGGTTCGCGGCAAGCGACGGCTCCAGTCCGTCGACATCGTTTACTCGCCGGGTCGCCTGTCGCGGCGCGTCGCGGCCGAGCACGTCTCCGACTCGAAGCTGGGCGACCTCGACTTTCCGATGACGACCGATCCCGAGGAGCTACGGGCGGCGTGGACGACGGCGGCCGAGGAAGTCGCTCCTCGGGCCCGGGACGGCGACGCGGCGTTCGTGACGCTCGGCGACCCCTGTATCTATTCGACGTTTGGACACCTCCGTCGGACGCTTCGTGAGCAGCATCCCGGCGTCGACATCGAGGTCGTCCCGGGCGTTAGCAGCGTGACGGCGTTCGCCGCCGCCTTCGATGTCGATATCGAGGCCGGTTCGGAGCTGACGCTGCGCGAGGCGACCGACGGTGCGGCACCCGTCGGCCCGGATCGGCTGGTCCTGTTCAAAGTGACTGACGCGACGACGACCCAGCAAAAACTGGCAGAGGCCGGATACGACGTGACGTTCGGTCGGCGACTGTTCATGGACACAGACGAGACGCTGGTCACGAGCGATCCGAGCGACGTGGCCGATCGGGACTACTACACGCTCGCGTACGCCGAGAAGCCGGAACGGACTGGGACCGAAGGACAGGAGAGAAACTGAAACGACGCCGTCGCCCTCGGTTGGTTAGAACCCAGCAATAAAAATCTCTCCGTCCGAGAAGGGGCGACTCAGACGGTGACCCCGAGAGCGTCCAACTCCTCGGCGGAGTACTCCGCGCTCAACTCTTCCGTCGAGTGTTCGGCGACGATGGTCGTTCGCTCTTCCTCGCTCATTTCGGCCAGATCACTGAAACAGTGGCACATTACGATTGTGTCGAGGCGCTACAGCCATTAAAAAACTGTTAGCACGCGTTTCGTGTTTGTGTAATACAATCTATAAAGTAATAATAATTGACAAAATGACAACGTGATTAATTAACGAACGTCTCTCGTCACAACGGTCTGCGCCACGGAAGCTTACCGCGTGTGTTCCTGATTCGTTGTTTTTATTATCTAAAAATGTATTATTAACAATGCTGTCTCCGACACGCTCAGGCTCTCACCCAACACATGACGAACCTTCCGGACGACGGGACGGAACCCGACAGGCACGGAAACGGAACCCTCGATCGAGCCGACGATGAGCATCCGGGACTCCTCTCACTCGTCGTCGGGTCGGTCGACGAACCGATGTGTATCATGCATCCGCCGGACGTAGCGGCCCCCCACCGCTCAACGGAACGGATCATCGCGACCGGGGACGCGTTCGTGGATCTCGACGACTACCGATGAAAGCTACAATACCGTGGCCGGCGACGACGGACGGACGTTCGATGATGACGACCCGCGAGATCGACGATCGAAGGGTCGGGTACGGCGGCCCGTCACTGATCGGTCCGGTGTCGGGCGGCGGTGCGTCCCACCGGTTCCCTCATCACCTGTTCGGGTATCGACGAGCTGACTCCGCTGGATCACTGGTTTGTGGTTCAGGCGCACCCGCAAGACCCAGAGTCAGCCTTCCGTCTCGTAACGCCGTCGGCAGCCGACGCGTCATGAAGCGGAGCTCCAATTCGATCGCTCAAAGGCCAGCAGGCGGTCTCTCAGCGAGCGCTCGCGGAGGAGCGTGACGTGGGTTCGAACGATCTCACGCTCGCCGTCTCGTTGGGCGCACTCGAGCGGCTTGACCGTCCCGACCATGCCCTCGAAGACGCCGCCGCATGGACGAGACATGTCGGGATCGTCTCGTCGGAGCCGTCGTACATCGAACGACGTCGAGTTCGAGAGGCTGGGTATCACCAAGCCTTCCTATCCGGACCACGTTCAGTGGCGGAGGCCCTCTCGACCATCCGAGACACTTTCCGGACGGACCGATACGTGTTCGTCGGAACCGACGAAACCAGCGGGGCGGTGGGGACGGGCTCCGGCTGGACGTATCGATCGATCGCGGACGCCGCGGCAGCCGCGGATTGGAAGCTGGTGACTGCTTCCGCTGGGGACCGCGACTGGCCCTAACGAAATCGAGCAGGCGATAAGCGGTGGGGTTCACGCGTCAAGTGCGGTCCGGAGCGACGGGACGTTTATGTTTACCATCTGCTCGATCCATCCCCATTCGTTCTGCTCCCACGTCGCCGTGGTCCCCTCGACCGGCGTGAGCGGCTCGGCGTTCTCCACGTCACTGTTCTCGAAGAGTACGTCGACCATCTGCGGCATGTCGACGCCCGGATCGGGCGCCTCGAACGGGTCGTACAACACGGTGTGGATGTCGTGCTCCTCGATAACATCGATGAGACCGGCGATATCTCCGAACGACTCGGCAGCGTCCGGTGAAACCCCGGTCGGCGTTCGGAGCTCGAAGTCGTACCGTCGCTCGAGATACTGAAACGCGTCGTGGCCGGCGAGGACGGCGACCTCGCGGTCAGCATCGGCGGCGAGCGACTCGAACTCCTCGTGGACCTCGTTCATTCGTTCGATGTACGTCGCCGAGTTCTCCTCGTAGGCGTCGGAGTTCTCGGGATCGAGTTCGATCAACGCGTCGCGAATCCCGCCGACCATCTCCTGACCGAGGACGGGATCGACCCAGACGTGTGGGTCATGGAACTCCGAGGCACCCGTGTCGCCCGCTTCGATGACCTCAAAGACGGCCGGCTCATCGGTCGTCTCATAGATGACCTCTCCCTGCTCACGTAGCTCGAAGACCACCGCGGTACGTCCGGTCTCAGTTCCGGTGAGCTCGACTCGTCGTTCGTGAGCAGCTATCTCCACGAGGTCGGATTCACCATCGGCGATCCGAGCGTCCACTTGGTATCGTTCACCGTCACCGAGCGGAACGACGCGGTCCCGATCGTCCTCGATGACGATCCCGATCGGGACGGTCGAGTCGACCGGAACGTCGGGGACTCCGCCGTGCCAGTGGTCCGTGTGCCAGTAGCCGAGCTGGTCGTCGGACCGAAGGTCGTAGATGTTGAACTCGTCGAGCCGCAGGCTCTCCCGCGGATGGTCGTGGCCGTAGTCGAACTCGGGAAGCGCACCGGAGTCGAACCCGATGAGCTGCGGACCGAGTCCGTCGATGAGGTCGTACGTCGCGACGTCGTCGTAGTCACGGTCGAGTTCGCGAGCCACGTCCTGTGCCCACGAGAACTCGGGCGTGTCGAGATAGAGGAACGCGCTCGTGGACGCGATATCTCGAGCGATGTCGCCGTCCGGACTCCAGCCGTGTCCCATCTGTCCGACGGACACCGGGTTCGTCAACTCGAAGCGATCGCCCGCCACGCGGTCCGCCCAGTCCTGGATAGTGAAGAACGCCGTGTAGCCGGACCGATCCCCGTCACCGCTCAGAGGGTTCCCCGCTGAGAGACAGCCGGCGGCGGCACCTGCGCCGGCCGCGGCCAGACCCGATCGGAGGAGCGTTCGTCTCGTCGCGTCCATGTGTCACATCACCTCGATCGACGGCGCGTTCCTCGTCGGTTCTCTCATCGGTGGCGATGATCTCCGGAGGGCGACCGAGCGATGACATGACCGTCGTGACATCGACAGTTACAGTCGAAGAAGTCGGCGAGGAAGCCACGGGAACGGAACGTCCGCACGATCCCGGCGACGGCCACCTCCTCACCTACTTCGACGTTAACGATCGAACGCGTCCCCGTCTCGAGCGCATCGAGCGCGGTATCGAACTCGAACCGCTCCGGCTGGAGAGACTCTACGAGGATCGCTTCGACGGTCCACTCTTCGAGGGACGGGGCCTCCCCGGCAGCCAGTGCCGCGTCGATCCCCTCGTCCTCGTAGAAGTACTCGGCCAGCTCGGGACCGTCGAACTCCCGTATCGCCTCCCGGTCCGCTTCCGTAAAACGAGTCACGATCAAAAAGAGATCGGTGTCGGTCCGATCCGCGACCCGTTCGTATGCCGATACGGAACCGAGCGTCTCAGGGGTCGCAACGACGAACGCGGTGTCGACTTCGTCGCTCGACCGCTCAAAGGGTTCGACTCCGACATCCGCGTCACGGATCGCCCACTCCGTTTCGAGTCCGGCCCTCGCAGGACGCCGTCCGGTCGGACGATCATCGACGACGTTCGAGGCCTCTCCCGACACCACTACTCGCCCCCGATCCGAGAGTCGGTCGGCTACGAGGACGGAGACGGTCGTCTTGCCGACGCCGCGCTCGCCGAAGAATCCGATCCGGTGCGTGGTGAGGTCGCGTTTCGATCGATGGTTCGAAGCTCGTATTTCCATCACCTATTATGAACTTTGTCTTCACTATTAATTATTCTTATTATCTAAAGTATATTAGTTATTAAAATGGACGGGCGAAGAGCACTCGCTCATCGTCGACAGGTTGCGACGGCCGCGAGTTGGGTTCGAGGAAAACGATCAGGAAAAGCGGCGGTCCTATCGGTTCAGCGTGTGGATCGCCTGTCCCTGCGCGTTCTCGGCGGCCTCCATCACGGCCTCCGCGAGCGTCGGGTGCGTGTGAACCGTCGCGGCGACGTCCTCCAGCGTCGCGCCGAGTTCGATCGCGAGTGCGACCTCGGCGACCAGTTCCGAGGCTTCCGGGCCGACGATCTGGCCGCCGAGCAGGAACCCGTGTTCCGCGTCGGCGACGAGTCGGACGAACCCGTCAGTGTGGCCTGTCGTCATGGCACGGCCAGAGGCGTTGAACGGCATCTCTCCGACGACGACCTCGAAGCCGGCGTCCTCGGCGTCCGCCTCGGTCATTCCGACCGTCCCGATCTCGGGATCGGTGAAGACCGCCGCCGGGATCGCCTGATAGTCGAGGGCGGCGGGCTCGCCGGCGATATGCTCGGCAGCGACGATCCCCTCCTTCGAGGCGGCGTGTGCGAGCATCGGGTCGCCGGCGACGTCGCCCACGGCGTGGATGTGCTCGACCTCGCTCCGAGTCCGGTCGTCCGTCTCGATGAATCCGCGGTCGTCGGTCTCGATCCCGGCGTTTTCGAGGTCAAGCCCGTCAGTGACCGGCCCGCGGCCGACCGCGACGAGAATTCGATCGGCCGGATACGTGGACGCCTCGCCGTCCTCCGTCTCCGTGTGGAGGAGGTAGCCGCCGTCGCCGGACTCGGACCACTCCGAGGCACCCTCGCCGAAGCGGAACTCGATCCCGAGGTCCTCGGCGCGTTTCCGGACGACGCGTTTCACGTCGTCCTCGTACGGATCGAGGATGTCGTCGAGCATCTCGACGACGGTGACCTCCGCGCCGAGTTTCGCGTACACCGTTGCGAGCTCCATCCCGATGTATCCGCCGCCGACGACCGCGAGACGATCGGGAACGGTCTCAGCCGCGAGCGCGTCGGTTGAGCTCCAAACGTGGTCCTCCGAAAAGTCGAAGCCAGGGATCTGGATCGGTCGGGAACCGGTGGCGACGATGGCGTGTTCGAACTCTATCGTCTCGGAGCCCTGTCCGTCACCGCCGTGAGCGACGCGGACGCTGTTTTCGTTGGCGAAGCTGGCGGTCCCTTCGATCAGGTTCACACCGTTTGCCTTACACAGCTTCTCGACGCCACCGGTGAGCCCGTCGACGACGCCGTTTTTCCACTCCATCATCCGCGTCAGGTCCACGGCGGGGTCAGCGTGGACACCCATGTGTTCGGCGTTTCCAGCCTCGTGGGCGAGTCCGCTGGCCGTGATGAGCGCCTTCGAGGGGATACAGCCGCGATTGAGGCAGGCCCCGCCGTAGGCGTCCCTCTCGACCAGCGTCGTGTCCAGTCCCTTCTGTGCGGCGCGGATGGCAGCGACGTAGCCGCCCGGCCCCGCACCGATCACCAGTACTTCCGTTCCGGTTGCGATGTCTCCGACGACCATTAGTGGTTCAACAGTAGCAGCGGGTTTTCAAGGTGTTCCATGACGGTGTTCGCGAACTCGGCCGCGATCGCGCCGTCGACGACCCGGTGGTCGATCGACAGCGACAGCGGAAGCGTCGGCACGGGAACGACGGTCGTTCCCTCCTCGTCGTCGAGGAACCCGTCGTCGACCGCAGAACGATCCCTGACGACGGGTCGCTCCTCGATCGCTCCCAGCCCGAGGATCGCGGTCTCGGGGTAGTTGATGATCGGCGTGGCGTACTCCCCGCCGATCGCGCCGAAGTTGGTGATGGTGAAGGTTCCACCCTTCATCTCCGCAGGTTTGATCTTCCGCTCGCGTGCCCGCGTGGCGAGGTCGTTCACCTCCTCAGCGAGTTCGAAGATCCCCTTCTCGTCGACGCCCTTCACCACGGGGACCATCAGCCCCGCGTCGGTCGCCACCGCGATACCGAGGTTGTACTCCTTTTTCAAAACGATCTCCTCGTCATCCTCGCGGAGCTCGCTGTTGAGGTAGGGGTGTTCCTTCAGCCCGGCGACGATCGCCTTCATCACGAACGGCATGTAGGTGAGTTTCACGTCGCGCGCCTCGGCTTTCGGCTTCAACTGCTCGCGAGCCTCCACGAGCGCGTCGACCTCGGCGGTGTCGTGGTGGGTGACGTGCGGGGCCGTGAACTTCGAGCGCTCCATCTGCTTGCCGATGGTCCGTCGGACCCCGCGGTAAGGAACGGTCTCCGGCTCCCGGTCGGTGGAAGCGTCGGCGAAGCCGGACCCTCCGGACGACCCGCCAGCGGAGGCGGGCGTCGGTTCCGGCTCGGGCGCAGGCTCGGAATCCGTCGTCGCGGGCACCGCCGCCGTACCGGCCTCCGCGTACGCCCGGACGGCCGCCTCGTCGACGAACGGATCGCCCTCCCGCGTCGCGTCCGTCGGGACGTCGTCGATGTCGACGCCGAGTTCGCGAGCGACCTTCCGGGTCGCCGGCGTCGCCAGCGTCGTCTCGCGGCCGGCGGGGTCGACGCCCGTCGATCGTGCGTCGTCGCCACGGGTATCGTCGTCAGCGCTGCCACCGCGTTTGCTGACCGCGGACTTCCGGTCGCCAGAGCCGATATCCACCGGCTTCGGGCCGGACGAGTCGTCTTCACCACTCGGCCCGGATCCGGCCGACCCGCTCGACTCGGCGTGTGCGCGCACGTCACCGTCCGAGATGCGGCCGCCCGGGCCGGACCCCTCGACTGCGGCGATGTCGACGCCGAGTTCGCGGGCGAGCCGGCGAACTGACGGCGGGGCGAACGTCCGCCCCGACGACGTTTCCGGTTCGGCTTCGGATTCCGCGTCCAACCCGTCCGCATCGTCGCCGGCACCGTCCGTGTCGTCGACTTCGTCCGAGCCCGTGTCGTCAGCAGTGGGCTCCGCACCGTCCCCGTCGACGCGGAACGAGATGATCACGTCGCCGACGGGGACCATCTCTCCCTCCTCAACGAACAGCTCCTCGACGACGCCGTCGTACCGCGAGGGTACCTCAACGAGCGCCTTGTCGGTCTCGACCTCGGCGACGGGTTGGTCCTCCTCGACGCGGTCGCCGGGCTTGACGAGCCACGTGACCAGTTCCCCCTCGGCGACGCCTTCGCCGACGTCCGGAAGCTTGAATTCCTTGACGGGCATGGTTAGAACTCCGCCGCCTCCCTGATACCCTCCTCGATGCGTTTCACGCTCGGGAGGTAGTAATCCTCCAGCGCGTACAGCGGATACGGTACGTCGAACCCGGCGACACGTTTGACCGGCGCCTCCTGATACAGCAGCGCCTCCTCTTGGAGGATAGCGGTTATTTCACCGGCGATACCGCCGGATTTCGGCGCTTCGTGGACGACAGCCGCACGGCCGGTCCGCTCGAACGCCGAGACGATCGCCTCGCGGTCCAGCGGTGATATCGTCCGCAGGTCGACCACCTCACACTCGATCCCGTCCTCGGCGAGGTTTTCGGCCGCTTCCAAGGTCCGTCGGGTCATCGCGCCATAGGTGAACACCGCGACGTCCTCGCCCTCGCGGCGCGTAGCCGCCTCCCCGAGCGGGATCGTGTACGACTCCTCGGGCACTCCCTCGCGGAACGCGCGGTAGATCAGCTTCGGTTCGAGGAACACGACTGGGTCGGGGTCGCGGATCGCGGAGGCGAGTAGCCCCTTGGTGTCACGTGGCGTGGACGGAATGACGACCGTGAGCCCCGCTTCGTGGGCATAAAACGCTTCCTTCGACTCGGAGTGGTGCTCGGGCGCGCGGATCCCCCCGCCGTAGGGGGCTCGTAGCGTCATCGGCAGGGTGTATCGGCTCCGCGATCGCGTGCGGAACCGAGACATGTGCGAGACGATCTGGTCGTAGCCGGGGTACATGAACCCGGAGAACTGGATCTCGGGGACCGGCCGCATACCCATCGCGGCCATACCGACCGCGCAGCCGATGATTCCGGACTCCGCGAGCGGTGTGTCGACGACGCGGTCGTCACCGAACTCGTTATAGAGCCCCTCCGTGGCGCGGAACACGCCGCCGTTCTTGCCGACATCCTGACCGAGGACAACGACGTCGTCGTCCCGAGCCAACTCGGTGTGTAAGCCGTCCCGTACCGCCTGTACCAGCGTGAGGTTCTGTGTCTCGCTCATTTATTCACCTACGAAGGCCTCGTCGCCGTGTTCCTCGCGAAGCGCGACGAACCGCTCGTACTGTGCTTCGAGTTCGGGCGGCAGCTCCTCGTACGCGTGCTCGAACAGCTCCCGCGGGTCGGGTCGTGGGACGCTCTCGGCCGCGTCGATGGCGTCGGCGACCTGTTTCTCGACGCTCGCCTCGATCTCTTCGACCCGGTCGTCGTCGAGGATCCCCTCCGAGCGGAGGTACGCCTCCAGTCGCGGGATCGGGTCCTTCCGTTTCCACTCCTCGACCTCGTCGTCGTCGCGGTACACCGTCGGGTCATCGGCGGTGGTGTGAGCACCGAACCGGTACTGTATCGCCTCGATCATCGTCGGGCGAGGGCGTTGCTCGGAGGGATCTCTGGCCTTTTCAACGGCCGCCTTGGTGACGCTATACACCGCGAGCGGGTCCATCCCGTCGACCTGGATCCCCTCGAACCCGTACGCCGCCGCCTTCTGTGCGAGCGTCGCGCTGCGGGTCTGTCGCTCGCGCGGCACCGAGATGGCCCACTGGTTGTTGTTACAAAAGAAGACGGTCGGGGTGTCGAAGACGCCGGCGAAGTTCAGCCCCTCGTGGAAATCGCCCTCGCTGGTCGCGCCGTCGCCGAAGTAACAGAGGAACACGTCGTCGTTCCCCTGGAGCTTCGACGCCCACGCCGCGCCCGTCGCGTGCGGGACCTGCGAGGCGATGGGGACGGCGACGGGGAACACGTTCGCATCCTCCGGAACCCTGTTCCCGTCCTCGTGACCCATCCAGTAGAGGAGGGTCTTCTTGAGCGGGACCCCGCGGACGACGGCCGCGCCGTGCTCGCGGTAGGAGGGAACGATCCAGTCGTCCTCGGCGAGCGCGAACGCGGAGCCGATCTGCGCGGCCTCCTGTCCGGAGAGAGGGGGATACGTTCCCATCCGGCCCTGTCGCTGGAGACTCACCGCTCGGCCGTCGAAGTGTCTCGCCAGTCGCATCGATCGATACACCCCGACGAGCGTCTCCTCGTCGAGATCCGGCACGTCGCCGACGACCTCACCGTCCTCGTCGAGGACACGGACCGGATCGTCGTACGCCCTGTCGAACACGCTCACGATCGAACCCACCTATTCATGTTCCAACTGTCCGACGCCCGGGTAATATGGCTTTCGTAAAAGATTTGGTATGGGCAGAAATACTTCGGTGGTTCGATGAACTGTCCAGTAGAAAAACCGATAATCGGACGTTTTTGAAGGTCAGTTGGGATGGGTGGCAATATTTTCGTCGAGACCGTCGTTTCGCCGAACAGTAATGGACAAACAGGAAGGTTTCTCGCCGGATCGAAACCACACGCGAGACGCTCCGGGTGAGAGAACGGGATGGTGACGGGGGACGCGGTCGGGGAAGTCGGGGTTCGTGTCTCGGACGACGACGATCGGACGGTGATCTCCGAGGGATCGATCGCAGCGTGACGAGATCGGATAAGCGATCAGCCGAGACGGAAAGAGGGTTCGTCGGGTTCGCCGTCGAGGTCCTCGAGCTGGATCACTTCTTCGTCCTCGTCTTCTAACTGCTCGCGGAGGTAGTTGACGTAACGTTTGTGCTCCTCTAGTTGCTCGCGGAGGTGGTCGGCTTCGAGTTCGAGCCGTTCGTGTTCGCGGACGAAGCTCTTCGGGACCTCTATTTTCGGCGGGAACGACTCCCCGCTGTCGCCCATGCTGTCCAACTCAGCCTCCGGGATGACGCGGACCTTTCCGTCGTGGGCAACGAGCGTGTCCACGTAGTCCCGGAACACGGCCGACAGGGAGATGTCCCGCTCCTCGGCGATGTCACGGAGAGTCTCGAACGCGTCCTCGTTGACGCGGAACGAGATCGTCTTGTTCTTGTTGCCCATTATCGGTCGATCGACTCGCGGGATACTTAAGCGTTTGTCAGACGACCGCATGGTGTACCCCGAGAGTGAGTGTACCGGGACCAGACCCGCCGGAACCGGGACTCGCCGCTACGCGACCCGGCGGACGGCGAGTCCGGCCTCACAGACGCACTCCGCTTCGCATTTCGGGCACTCGTCCACGGGTCGGTCGAACGGCTCGCGGTGGACCGTCTCGTAGCCGTGCGAGTCGAAGAGGCGCTCGGGGGAGTCGTCGCCGCCGTGATACCAGGAGTCGACGACGAGACGGTCCGCGTCGTGGTCGATCGCGATCGACTCGATCCGTTCGAGCAGGCGGCTCCCGATCCCCCGTCCGGTCACGTCGGGCCTGACGTACCCCATTTCGAGGAGCCCGTAGCGGTCGGCAGCGGGGAGCAGACCCGGGTCGTCGAAAAAATACATCTCCTCCGCGACCGCGGCCGGGTCGTCGTACACGTCGACAGCCATCACCCCGAGGATCCCGCTCTCGTCCTCCGCGATCCGGACGTGATACGTCGGGTGTCCGACCCCGGGATCGACGGTGTAGGAACTCCCCTCACTGAAGTGGGCGGTGACGAGCGCCTCTATCTCCGCGACGTCGTCGTCGGTCGGCTCCCGGAACGTGATCGACTCCATCGATCCAGCAGTATGAATCCCGGAGGGAAATGAATCGCGGATAGCTTTTTACTCATACCGTGCGAACAGATAGCATATGAGTGAGAACGACGAGGAGACGGGCGAAAGCGGGTCACCGGCACGGCTCGGGCGGGTCGCGCTCGGCGTCGGGTTGGCGGCACAGGCCTCCGAGGACTTCCGGGAGATGGACGAGACGGTCGAGTACGCGGAGTCGGCGGGGGTGCCGATGCCCGACGTGGCGGCCCCGTTCGCGTCGGGGATGATGTTTCTCGCGGGACTCGGGATCGCTCTCTGGCGCGCCCCGCGGATCGCGACGGGCGCGGCGGCGACGTTCCTCGTCGTGGTGACGTCGACCATGCACGACTTCTGGAACGCCGACGAGGACGACAGGAGCGGCGAGCGACTGGCGTTCTTCGGTAACCTCGCGATGCTCGGCGGGGTACTGGTGCTGCTGCGGGAAGCATATAAATAATCGAGGGATCGCTTATAAATCGTTTCTGAGCGGTGATCACCGTCAAGAACGGGTTCGATCGCTTATAAGACGTTGCTGGCGCGGTCACCACCGCCGAAGCTCCAGTCACTTACTTATACGCTCTTGATGGGATGAAAGCCTGCTAAGTCCCCAGCGCATGGAGTAAGAATGGGGTGGTAAAGGCCGATGCTTCACAAGCGTCTTCGAACGCGTGC
>NZ_JAGGKQ010000034.1 GCF_017873815.1 Halorubrum alkaliphilum
TGTCGGCTTCCTCCCCGGCCTACTCGCTTCGCGCTTCCGACCGGTCGGAAGCTCTTGCTCGTTGAGGCCGGGGGCTCCGCCTCGAAAGATGCTGAACGGCCGATCCGTGGCGGTGAGCTCGCGTTTCTTCGTCCAAAAAGACTATAATCGCCACAGGGCTACTCCGGTATAGAGATGGCAAGCGCGATACCACTGTTCGGCGGCATCCCGGTGGGGCCGGAACTCCTCATCATCGTACTCGTACTGGTCCTCCTGTTCGGAGCGAACAAGATCCCGAAGCTCGCGCGATCGACCGGACAGGCGATGGGCGAGTTCAAGAAGGGACGAGAGGACATCGAGAACGAGCTGAAGAACATGGACGACGAGGACGCCGACGCGACGCTCGACGACGAGGACGACGACCTCGAAACCGAGACGGACAAAGAGACGACCGCGTAACCGCACTCGTGATGCCGGCCGACTCCCGATCGACGTTTTCTCCGTTTCGTACCGGGCGCGTGGCCTAGCGGACAGGGCGAGAGGTTCCTAACCTCTCGATCGCGGGTTCGAATCCCGCCGTGCCCGCTATCTGCGAACGAAGTGCCGGTCGCTCGTTCATAAGTGGAGCCCGATGGGTCAACGATGACGATATCCAAACCTCCAGTCGTGAGGCGCTTGGAGGTGCGCGCCACGACTCAGATACCGTCGACCGCCTCCCGGCCTCCGTCTCGGAGCCCGTCGACGAGTGTCCGGAGCGTCGAGAGCGGGTACTGGCCGGGAGCGGTCGCGTCGGCGGCGTCGACCGGCGCGTACCCGATCCGCGAGCCGTAGACGGGGGTGACGGCGCGGGTGTGGCGGCCGGGCTCGCCCATACACATCGTCGCGACGCGGTGGCCGGCCGCGGTCGCCGCGTGGGTCGCCTCGATCATCGCGAGCGCGTCGCGCTCGGCGGCCGCCGTCGTCGCCAGCTTCGCCACGTCGCCCTCGGCGGCCGCATCCGCGAGCAGGTCGACGAGCGCGGCCGTCTCCGGCGTCGACTCGAAGTCGTGAACCGAGGCGATCACCCGAACGCCCTCCTCACGGGCGGCCTCCCGGAGCGCGGTCGCGTGCGACCGCTCGCTGGACGGAGCGGTTCCCCGGAGCGCCGCGAGTTCGACGTCAACGGCGACGACCGCGTCGTGGACGAGCGCCGACGAGAGCGCGTCGTAGCGACCGATGTCGTCGGCCTCGCCGCCCTCCCACGCGGCGCGGTTCGTGACGACGAGCGGGAGCGTCCCGTCGTACTCGTCGAGCTGGTCCAGCGGGTCGTCCGCTAGGTCCATGCGGAACTCCATCGCGTCGGCGTCCTCGCGGGCGCGGGGCTCGGCGTCGAGGTCGGCCGTGCTCGCCGCCAGAACGAACTCCTCGAACATATGTGACCGTTCTCGCCGGGGGGACTTAGGATCACTCGCCGTCGTGACCACCGTCGGCCGCTTCCGGTCGCGTCCACAACACGGCGGCCAGTCCGAGAACGCCCACGCCCGCGACGGCGAGCAGCGGCGACCCGCTCCCCGTCTCGACGTAGCCATCGATCCCGAGCGCGAGCATCGACATCCCGAGGAGCGACTGTGCGACCGCACGGAGCCGAAGGCGGGTCAGCGTGTGGCTGGCGATCCGTCGACCGACGCCGAACTCGACCGCCGAGAACAGGTAGACGACGCCCGCGAGCGCGCAGCCGCCGACCGCAACGCCGAGGGCGACGCCGTCGGAGGCCACCGCTCCCCCGAAGGCGATCCAGCTGCCACCGACGAGCAGAAGCAGCCCCAACAGCAAGTCTCGTGGATACATGAGAACGTGAACCGGTTTCGGAGTTGAACCCGACGCGACGACTACCTGACTGGAGACGGAGCGCGGAACGCGCGGTTAGGCGACGAGGCCGTCCTCGGCCTCAAGCAGCTCGTGGTACCGATTGCGAATGGTAACCTCCGAGATGTCGGCGACCTCCGAGACCGCGGCCTGCGTCGTCTTCTCGTTGGTGAGCAGTGCGGCGGC
Source organism: Halorubrum alkaliphilum (assembly GCF_017873815.1). Lineage (GTDB taxonomy): Archaea > Halobacteriota > Halobacteria > Halobacteriales > Haloferacaceae > Halorubrum > Halorubrum alkaliphilum. Next base: position 2,011 of record NZ_JAGGKQ010000034.1, read on the forward strand.
GTAGACGGCGGCGGCCGCGAGGCCGACCGGCGACTTGCCGGAGTGGACGCCCTTCTCCTTGGCGTTCTTCAGGAGACTCTTCGCGCGCATCTCCGACTCCTCGCTCAGTTCGAGGTCGGAGGCGAACCGCGGGACGTACTGTTCGGGGTCGGCGGGTTTCACTTCGAGCTTGAGTTCGCGGACGACGTAGCGGTACGTCCGGGCGATCTCGGCCTTCTCGACGCGGGAGACGTCGGCGATCTCGTCGAGGCTACGCGGAACCCCGGCCATGCGCGCGGCGGCGTAGACACACGACGTGGAGACGCCCTCGATGGAGCGTCCGGGGAGCAGGTCCTCGTCGAGCGCGCGACGGTAGATCACCGAGGCGGTCTCGCGGACGTTGTCCGGGAGCCCCTGTGCCGAGGCCATCCGGTCGATCTCGCCGAGCGCCTGTTTGAGGTTGCGCTCCTTCGAGTCGCGGGTGCGGAAGCGCTCGTTCCACTTGCGGAGCCGCTGCATCTTCTGGCGCTGGCGGGCACCGAGCGACCGCCCGTACGCGTCCTTGTCGCGCCAGTCGATGTTCGTCGACAGCCCCTTGTCGTGCATCGTGTTCGTCGTCGGCGCGCCGACGCGGGACTTCTCGTCCTTCTCGCGGGAGTCGAACGCGCGCCACTCGGGGCCGCGGTCGACCGAGTCCGCCTCGACGACGAGTCCGCAGTCCGCACAGACGGTTTCGCCGTGCTCCTCGTCGTTGATGACCTGTCCGTCACACTCCGGACAGCTCAGGCTCTCGTCGTCTCGTTCCGATTCGTCCTCCGTCTCCCCTCGGGTGCGACTCCTTCGGGTATGTAGTCGTTCGGTCATGGGCTCTCTGTGGCCCGGAACTCAAAACGGCCGGGCACAGTCTTGGCTAATAGACGGCAGAACGTGACTTAAAACACCCGGAACGTGTCGGCGTTTCGACGACGAAACGACACGATCTATCACGAAGGAATCGGACGACGGGCCGCCCGAAACAACGGGTTCCCTGATACGGACTCACGGACGGGTCGGCGGACGGCGGGGAAACGGCGAGCCGTGGAGAGAACGGTTGACGGCGGGGAAACGGCGGACGGTGGGAAGGGGGCAGATCGTGGGAGCCGAACCGTACGGCGTGGATCGTCCGCCAGCCGGGTCGTCTCAGTCGTCCACCACAACCGAACCCTTTCGAACGGTCGCGTCGTACTCCTCACGTATGGCTTCCCCACGAGTGGTCTCGTTGGCTCCGAGCGCGACCGCGACGCTGTCAGCGATGGGAGCGAGCGGGACGCTGATCGGGGTAACACACCACTGTGACCCGGCGAGTGACGCCGGCACCGCACACGAGGTCGACCCCGTGGCCATCGGCGGATGGATCGACCCCGACCTCGATCGCGTCGTGGAGCTGGATCCCGACGCCGTCCTCACCAGCGACGCGCTTCAGGCGGACGTCGCCGCGGCGTGTCGCGATCGCGGTCTCGACGTGTACCATCGTGAACCGGCCACGTTGGCGGACGTCCTCGACGGGTTCGCCGCTCGCGGCGCGGCGGTCGACCGTCCCGAGGCCGGCGAGCGACTGGCCGCGGCGTGCCGGGGCCGACTCGACTACGTCGCCGACGCGGTCCGGGAAGACGGGGACGGAGCGGAAACCCACCGGCCGACCGTCTACTGCGAGGAGTGGTCCGACCCGCCGATGGCCGCGGGCAACTGGGTGCCCGACGCCGTCCGGGCCGCCGGGGGGCACTATCCGTTCGTCGAGCCGGGCGAGCGCTCCCGCGAGGTCGACATCGAGGCGATCGAGTCCGCCGACCCGGACCACGTCGTCCTCCACGTCTGTGGTCACGGCGACCGCGTCGATCCCGCCATCGTTCACGAGCGTGACTGGGCGGTCGACGCGCCCGTCCACGTCCTCGATGACTCGCTTCTCAACCAACCGAGTCCCGCGTTGATCGATGGAATCGAGCGGCTCGCCGGACGCCTGTATCCCGAGTCGTCCCCGTAGCCGCCTCCGCAGGACCGGCACGGAACCGGCCGGGTTCGAGGGATATTCGTGCTTCCGGCGTCACTTCCGTGTATGCGGATCGGCGTCGGCAGTGGGAACCCGGTGAAGCGTCGTGCGGTCGAACGCGCGCTCGAAACCGCCGAGGGCGACGGACGTGTCCTCGACGCAGGGGTCGAGTCCGTTCCCGTCCAGTCGGGCGTGAGCGAGCAGCCGGTCGGCCACGCGGAGACCGTGACGGGCGCGGAGAACCGGGCCACCGCGGCTCTCGACGCGGGAGTGTACGACCTCGGGGTCGGTATCGAGGGCGGAGTGGCCCGGTTCACGGCCGCCGACGGGCTCTTTCTCGTGATGTGGGCCGTCGCCACTGACGGCGATCGCGTCGGCCGAGGATCCGGCCCGAGCCTTCGGCTCCCGGATCGAATCGCGGCCCGAGTCGACGAGGGCGAGGAGCTCGGCCCCGTGATGGACGATGTCCTCGGTGTGACCGGGGTCGCGAAACGCGGCGGGGCGGCCGGTGCCCTCACCGCCGGCAGTGTCGACCGCGCGGACGCACTCTCGACCGCGGTCGCCGGCGCGCTCGGCCCCTTCGTCTCCGACCAGTACGAGTGACCCGAGGCGTCACGACTCCGCGACGGGGGTTCGTGGATCGTACCGGAATCGACCGATCCGACTCGTAGGGACCGCCGTGCGCGTCGTCGAACGGCGGACGAGAACCGAAAAACGCACCACGAGAGGGTGTTAACCCGGTTTACCAACCGCCTTTTGAGGGTACCACCGGTAGGTAGGTGTATGAGCACGGCACACACGGAGCCCGCGACCGTCGAGTCCGCGGGCCTCTCGGAGAAACAAGCACGGATACTGGAATACCTCCACGCGAACGCGGGCGATCGGACGTACTTCAAATCCCGATTGATCGCCGACGATCTCGGCCTCTCCGCGAAGGAGGTCGGCGCGAACATGAGCGCGGTCGTCGACGCGACCCGCGACATCGACGTCGAGAAGTGGGGCTACTCGTCGGGGACCACGTGGATGGTGACCGAGGAGACCCGCTAGCGACTCACGGGTCGTAGCTGACGAGCGACGCCGCGTCGTCCGCGAAGGCGACCGCGTCGGCGTCGAACGAGTCGGCGTAGCGAACGACCAGCGTCAACAGCCGTTCGGGTTCGACCAACTCGTAGCCGTTCGACCGGTCGAGCAGCCCCGCTGCGGCCAGATCCGCCGCGGCAGCGCTGACGGTCGGTCGCGAGACGTCGAGCGCGTCGGCGATCCGCACGCCGGTTGCGTCCGGCTCCCGTAGGAGCGCGAGGATCATCCCTCTCGGTGTGTCCCGGCGGAGATACCCGAGCGCCCGCTTGTCGAGGCCATCGAATCGACCCGCCGGAAAATATCGACGATAGTCGGCGTCCTTTTCCGACTCGATCTCGCCCGAATCCTCGAGTTTCCGGAGATGGTGTTGCGCCTCTCCGGTGCCGAGCCGAAGGTCGTCGCGGAGCTTCGAGAAATGTGCGCCGGGTGTGGTGGGAACGTACCCACGGATCGCCTCACGAGTCTCGTTGGTGTCGCCGTCGACGTCCGTGCCCGTGTCACTCCCGGCGCTCGCGGTGCCGACGAACGGGGCGGCCGCTCCGACCGCGGCGAAGCGTCGTAGCGTCCGGCGTTTCCGTTCATCGACGTCTTCCGTCACTGCCGATAGTAGTCTACCAGTCAACAAAAGCGCTTCGTTCAGGTCCGTTTCGAGATCGGCGGGTGGAGGCGGTTTCTCCGAAGGTCTGTCGCGTTAGGTCTCGCGTTCGACTTCGCCGTCGGGGATCTCCTCGTCGTCCATCTCTTGGATGACCTCGTCGGCCGACTTGATATCAGTCCCGGCACCGGACTTGACCGCTTCGGCCTCCTTTTCGAGTTCCTCGACGTCCATCTCCGCCGCCTCGTCGATCTGGCCGAGGATCTCGTCGATGTTGTCGAGTCCGAGCATCTTCCGAGTGTCGGCGTCGAACTCCTGCCCTTCGAGCCCCTCCATCTGCTGGACGTCGGAGCCGGAGAGCGCCTTGCCGTAGCGCCCCACCAGACTGGTGAGTTCCTGCGGGAGGACGAACGTGGTGGACTCGCCTTTGCCGATCTCCTCTAAGGTCTCCATCCCCCGCTCGATGATGGCGCGCTCGCCCATCGATTCGGCGGACCGCGCACGCAACACGGTCGAGATGGCGTCACCCTGCGCTTCGAGGATCTGGCTCTGCTTTTCACCCTGTGCGCGGATGATGTTCGACTGCTTGTCACCCTCCGCCTGCTCGACCGCGGAGCGACGTTCACCCTGCGCTTCGAGGATCATCGCCCGGCGACGACGCTCGGCAGAGGTCTGCTGCTCCATCGCCTGCTGGACGTCCTTCGAGGGATTGACCTCGCGAACCTCGACGCTCTCGACGCGGATCCCCCACTCGTCGGTCGGCTCGTCCAACTCGCGGCGGATCTTCGCGTTGATCTCCTGGCGTTTGTTCAGCGTGTCGTCGAGCTCCATGTCACCGAGGACGGCCCGGAGCGTGGTCTGTGCGAGGTTCGAGACGGCGTTCTTGTAGTTGTCGACCTCAAGGAAGGCCTTCTTGGCGTCCATCACCTTGATGTAGACGACCGCGTCCGCGGTCACCGGCGAGTTGTCCCGCGTGATCGCTTCCTGACGCGGCACGTCGAGGGTCTGCGTCCGCATGTCGAACGCGTACGTCCGCGAGATGAACGGCGGAATGATGTTGATCCCCGGTTCGAGGAGCTTCCGGTACTCGCCGAACACCGTCAGCGCCTCCTTCTCGTAGGCGTCGACGATGGCGAACGACTGCCAGAGCGTGATCACCACCAACATGAGAAACAGCAACCCGACGCTTAACAATCCGAAACCGAACTGGAGGGGAAGTAGGTCCATACACCCGATTGGGGAATCGGACGCTTAATTGTTCGCCCGCGGGACGATGAACGCTCGGTCGCCGCCGAGACCGGGACGCTTTCGGCGGAAGCTCAATCCATGCCTGGTGCGAACCGCTCGGCGACGTTCTCCAGGGTCGCACGCAGCTGTCGCTCGTTGAACCGGCGGACGACCGGCTCGCCCAGCGACGTGAACACGCCGTCCGGGAGGTCGTACTCCGCGGCGTACGTGAGGTCGGTTCCGTCTCCGGCCGCTTCGAACGCGAGATCGATCGTTCCCTCCAAACGGCCGCGCATCTCGAAGCGCATCCGCTCGTTCGGCTCGTGAACCGTCTGGACCAACTCGCCGTCGATGCCGACCCCCGCCATTCGATACGTGAACGACAGCCGCTTGCCGCCGTTCTCGAGGCGTTCGACGTCCCGAACGCCGGTCAGCCGTGGCGTCACCGCGGCGTGGTTGTGCGGGTCGTCCATGAACTCGAACACGGTGGCGACATCGGCGTCGACGCGGATCGTGTCGCGTGCTGATATCATGAGTGTGTTTGCGTGGCGTGTTCAGCGTCTCGCTCGCGGCGTCACGGGTCGACGTACGCCTCGACCAGCTTCCGCTCGGCGGCACGAAGGTGTTGATGGAACGTCTGTCTGGTGATGCCCATCCGCTCGGCGATCTCCGAGCCGTCGACCGGTCGGGGCCACTCGAAGTAGCCGTTCAGCTCCGCGGTTTTCAGTGCGGACCGCTGTCGCTCCGTGAGGCGGTCGTCGACCTCCGAGGCGAACTCGGTGAGGGTCCGGTCACGGCTCTCGCGCTCGACGCGCGAGCGGAGTTCGACGCCGTCGTACTCCGCGCGGAGAACGTTGAGCATCGAGCGTACGTCCTGTTCGGGGGGCGCTTCGATGGTTACACTCGCGCTCGTCGGCTCCGCGGTCGCCTCGACGATGACGCCACCGTGCTCCGCGAGACGCGTGAACGGTGGCGATTCGGTCGCCGTCACCGAGAACGTGAAGTCGTCGTTCGTCTCCGAGACCGACCGGACCGACCGCACGAACGACAGCGATCGGAGGGATTCGAGATCGATGGCGCTCGTCTCGCTTTTGAGGTACAGCTCGCAGCCGTCGTCGTCGAGCCGGGTCGTCCCGAGAAGCTCGATCGACGCACCGACTCCGGCAGCGACCCGCGAGAGCGTGAACGACTCGTCAGTGACGTCGACGCAGAGTTCGACGACCTTGTCGGTCGTGAGGATCCGCGTCGTCTCGACCGAGTGGAGCCCGTTGGCGATCATCTTCCCGACGGACTGACACATCTTCCGTTCGCGTCGGTCGAGCGCGTCCTCCGCGCTGCTGTAGATTCCCAACAGCCCGTATCGTCGGTGACCGTACGTTATCGGAACCACGAGGAGCCGCCGCCCGCCGATCGTCTTGGGAGCGAGCGATCCGCCCGAACAGCTACCCGCCGAACAGCCCTGTACCTCGTCGGTTTCGATCGCCCGTCTGACCTCCGGCGGCGTCTGATCGAGCGACAGCGACGTTCCCGCCTCCACGGAGATCCCGCTCGTCGCGGTCAGCTCCAGCCGACCGGTCCCCGACGACACCTCTGCGATCCACCCGCCCATGTATCCGGGTTCGTTCGCGATCTCGTCACACACTTTTTGTGAGATGGTCTCGGCGTTGGTTCCTTCGACGAGGATTCGGCTGATCTCGCTGAGGAGTCCGTTCACGCGCCCGAGGATCCGGTCGAGCACCTGTCGCTCGGCGGCGATCTTCTCCGCACGCTCCTCTGCGAGGTCCTCGGCGAGTTTTCGGTCCGTCACGTCGTTCTGGAATCCGACGTAATGAACCAGATCTTCGCCGTCGTACACCGGCGCGACGGTTAGTTCGTTCCAGAACGGGGTTCCGTCACGTCGATAGTTCCGTATTTCGACGGTGACGGGTTCCTCGTTCGCTATCGCGGATGAGAGTCGATCGACGGTCTCCGGGTCCGTCTCCGGGCCTTGAAGGAACCGAGGGTTTCGTCCGATCACCTCCTCGGTCGGGTATCCAGTGTGTTCCTCCCACGCGTCGTTGACGTACACCAGCGGTCCGTCCGTCAGATCGGGATCACAGAGGCTGATTCCGACCGGTGCCTCGCCGATCGCACGCTCAACGTCTCCCGCGGACGGTTCGTGTCCGGTGACGTCTCGTTGTGCCTCACGGATCTCGTCGCGTGAACTGATCGTCGCCACGTCCGTGACCAATCGGTCGACCGAGTCGGATCCGTTCTTTTCGAGAACCCGATCGGCCCCGTGTTCGTATGCGGTCCGGGAGACGCTCTCCTCCGTTGAGTCAGTAAAGAGCACCACCGGAAGATCGACGTCCGACTCGTCGAGTGCCTCCAGCAGCGTGACCCCGTCGTCTCCCGGCAGGTCGTACTCGCTGACGAGACAGTCGAAGGTGCCGGTAGTGGCCTTCGCCACCGCCGACGTGGCAGTATGAACCGCCGTCACGTCGAACCCTTCGGCTTCCAGAGCGGACGTGAGCCGGTCGATCCCGTCTCGCGGATGGACCAAGAGGGTCCGGGATCCGGACATACGTACATTTTGGTGACCCGCTGATTAATAGTTCGTGCTTCGGTCGACGATAAAGTGTTGGATAATCGATGTTTCTGAGCCGGCCGGTCGGGCCGGGAGGCGTCCCACACCAGTCGGAACGGGTCGCGCGAGGGTATTTAAACGACTTCATAATGTCGCTGAGCACACAAGCGGAACGAGACCGTACGATCTGGCATGTCCACTTCGACCGTGAGCCTCGCCCGTCGCCGCATTTTCGGGGAGCCGGAGCACGCCGCGATCGACGTCTCACGCGGTGCGCTTCTCGTATTGACCGTGGGGTTCGCCGCCCTGTACGCGGTCGGTACCGAGCCGACACTGCGCACACAGATGCTCGTGTACCTCGTCGGAATGGTCGCGTTGAACCTCCCACACGGCGGCTACGAACACTTCTCGAACCTCCGTCGACGCGGCCTCCCGTTCGGCGCGCGCTACGTCGTCCTGTATCTCGGGTTCGTGGCCGCGTTTATCGGTCTGTTCGTGGTCGCACCCCTGCTCGCACTCGCGCTCGCGTTCGGAACGGCGGTCGCGAAGGGGGGACACGGTGACCTCCGGGTTATGGACGCGCTGGTCGGCAGCGACCACCTCGTTTCACGCCCGCAACGCGCGCTGGCCGCGTTCGTCCGCGGCGGCGCGGTCATGATCGTTCCGGCCGTGGCGTGGACCGAGACGTTCTACGGCTTTACTGGCTACATGCTCAACATCTTCGACGGACAACTGCTCGGCCCGATGGCGACCGACCCGAGCGGGTTTGCGGCGGTTCTCGGGGGCGTATACGGGCTGGCCGTGGTCGCACACCTCGGCGGCGGCCTCGCGACCGGCGGGGTCTCGACTGCGTGGCTCCGGGACCTCTTCGAGACCTCGCTGCTCGTCGCCTTCTTCGTGTTCGTCCCGGTCGTGATCGCCATCGGGCTCTACTTCCCGCTGTGGTACTCGCTGCGACAGTCGGGGCGGAGCATCGCCGTGGAGAAGGCGCAGCCGAGCCGCACTGAAGGCGTCTCCGTCGTGATGGCGTGGGGGGTGCTCGTCGTCGGCGCACTCGTGACCGCGCTGGTGGCGGCGACGCTGTGGTTCGTCGCGCCGAACCCCCTCGGCGGCGTCTCGCTGTTGCCGGGGGCGGTAGCCTTCTACACGATCTTCGTCTGTATCATCGCGCTCCCGCACGTCGTCGTCGGGGAGTGGCTTGACTTCGGTCGCGGGATCTGGCACGTTCCGTGAGGAGTACGTCCCGTGACGGTCGGGTTCGTACCAGCCGTTCTCGGGGCGATCCCCGTCCCGGAGATAACAAACCCTAAAACCCGGCTCGTCGACCGATCCGGTATGTATCTGCGGTTCGTCGGCCGGCTCGGGCTCGCGGACGCGGTCACGGTCGCGAACGCGGCTGTCGGCTTCCTCGCCGTGATCGCCGCCACTCTCGACGTCACGCTCGCGGCCCGACTGATCCTAGTTGCCGCCATCGCGGACGGACTCGACGGGGTCGTCGCCAGACATCGCGGCTCGACCCCAGCAGGGCCGTACCTCGACTCGCTGGCCGACGTCGCCTCCTTCGCCGTTGCGCCCGCGACGCTGGTCGCGATGGTCGTCTTCGACGCCCGCTCGTTCGCGGTCGACCCGCTACTCGTGGGTCTCGGTCTCGGTGCCGCGGCCCTGTTCGTCTCGATGGCGGTCGCCAGACTCGGGATGTACACCGCCTACGACAGCGATAGCCGGGAGACGGTCGGCGTTCCGACAACGCTCGCGGCGACCGTCCTCGCCGCCGCGGTGCTCGCGGGGTACACCGATCCGGTTCCGCTCGTCGCCGCGACCGCCCTGTTCGCGGTCCTCATGGGGACGACGATCACGTACCCGGATCTACACGCACAGGACGCGATGGTGATGGGACTCGTTCAGGCGGCGGTGATCGTGACTCCGATAGTTCACCGAGTAACCAGCGTCTTCCCGCCGTGGATCGGCGAGGGATTCGCGTTCGCGCTGTTGTTCCTCGCCTCCGGCTACCTCCTCCTGGGTCCGCGGTTCTACTGGGGAGACGGGATCGGCGGCCCGAACGGCGGGATCGGCGGGACGTGAGCCGCGGGAAGGACGTCAGTTCGTGAGCTTCGCTTCGAACGTCTCGCGTACCTTCTCGACCTTCGGCTGCGCGTGGAACGTACAGTAGGCGTCGTCGGGGTTCTTCGCGAAGTAGTTCTGATGTTTCTCCTCTGCGCGGTAGAACGTCTCCAGTCCCTCCAGTTCCGTCACCACGTCGTCGTCGTACTCCTCGTCCAGCGCCTCGATGTAGGCGGCTGCCTTTTCGCGCTGTGCGTCGTCGTGATACAGGACGATGGACCGGTACTGGGTGCCCACGTCCGGCCCCTGTCGGTTGAGTTGTGTCGGATCGTGGACGGTGAAGAAGACCTCCAGCAGGTCGTCGTAGGAGACGACCGACGGGTCGTACTCGACTTGGACGACCTCCGCGTGTCCGGTGTTTCCGGAGCAAACCGCTCGGTACGTCGGGTCCTCCGTGTGACCGCCGGCGTAGCCGGAGGTCACCGACTCGACGCCCGCCAGCTCCTCGAGGGCGGCCTCGATACACCAGAAGCAGCCGCCGCCGAACGTCGCCGTTTCGTGTCCGTCTGTCATGCTCGTCAGTACGGGTCGGAGACGTATTAATCCGCTTCTCGCCTTCGACGTTCCGTCCTCTCGGCTCGGCGTTCCCTCCCGACCGACCCGGCGACATCGACGGCGAACGGTAGACCTTTGCCGTCGCCGGTTCCAGCGTTCGTATGGTTTCGCTGGGACTGGTCGTGGCGCGGTTCAACGACTCCGTCACCGACCCGATGGCGGAGGCGGCCCGCGAGGCGGCCGCCGAGCGCGACGCGATCGTCGTCGACGAGCTGTCGGTTCCGGGCGCGTACGACAGCCCGCTGGCCGCCGACCGACTGGCGCGCCGCGAGGCGGTCGACGCAGTCGCGGTCGTCGGCGCGATCGTCACCGGCGACACCGCCCACGATCGCGTCATCGCGAACGCGACCGCGGAGAAACTCACACAGGTGAGCCTCGACCGCGACACCCCCGTGACGTTCGGCGTGAGCGGCCCGGGGATGTCAGGTGCGGAGGCCCGCGAACGGGTCGACAAGGGGGGCGATGCGGTCCACGCCGCGATCGATCTCGCCGAGGAGCTCGGCGACGCGGCGTGAGTCTTCGAGGCCGGCCCCGACGACTGACCACAACGGGTGAGCGATCCGACGACCCGTTTCGCGACGACCCGACGACCGACCGAACGACGCCCACGCGGCGATACTCGAACACGACAATGACCGACGCATACGACTACTCGGACCGAATCGGACGCGTAGAGCCCAGCGCGACGCTGGCGATATCGAACCTCGCAGCCGAAAAGGAGGCGGAGGGAGCGGACATCGTCGACCTCTCGGTCGGTGAGCCCGACTTCGACACCCCAGTAAACGTCGTCGAGGCGGGGAAAGAGGCCCTCGACGCCGGCCACACCGGCTACACCTCCTCGAACGGGATCCCGCCGCTGAAGGCGGCGATCGCGGAGAAGCTCCGTACCACCGGGATCGACGCCGACGCCGACGAGGTGATCGTCACCCCCGGCGGGAAACAGGCCTTATACGAGACGTTCCAGACGCTGATCGACGAGGGTGACGAGGTCGTCCTCCTCGATCCGGCGTGGGTCTCCTACGAGGCGATGGTGAAACTCGCGGGCGGGAGCCTCTCTCGCGTCGACCTCGCACCCCACAGGTTCCAACTGGAGCCCGCGCTCGACGACCTCGCGGAGACCGTCTCGGACGACACCGAACTCCTCGTCGTCAACTCCCCGTCGAACCCGACGGGGGCGGTGTTCTCTGAAGCCGCCCTCGAGGGGGTCCGCGATCTGGCGGTCGAACACGACATCGCCGTGATCTCCGACGAGATCTACGAGCGGATCGTCTACGACGCCGAACACATCTCACTCGCGAGCCTCGACGGAATGGCAGATCGGACGATCACGATCAACGGCTTCTCGAAGGCGTACTCGATGACCGGCTGGCGACTTGGATACCTCCACGCGACCGAGGAGTTCGTCGGACAGGCCGGCAAGCTCCACTCCCACTCCGTCTCGTGTGCGACGAACTTCGTCCAGCACGCGGGCGTCGAGGCGCTGGAGAACACCGACGAGTCCGTCGAGGAAATGCGCGAGGCGTTCGCACAGCGTCGTGACCTCCTCGTCGACCTGTTCGACGAGCACGGCGTCGACGTCGACGTCGGCGATGGTGCTTTTTATATGATGATCCCAGTGGACGAGGACGACCAAGCGTGGTGTGAGGCCGCCATCGAAGAGGCCTCCGTGGCGTGTGTCCCCGGAAGCGCGTTCAACGCGCCCGGATTCGCCCGGATCTCGTACGCCGCAAGCGAGGAGCGACTCCGCGAGGCGGTCGACCGACTGGTCTCGAACGACCTCTTATAAATGCCGACGCCAGCGACCTCTTATAAATGCCGACGCCGTTGGCGTCGACCTCGTCGTGATAGGTACTCACGGATGGATCGGGGTCGAGCGATAGCTGCTCGGGCGCGTCACGAAACAGCCGGTCCGACTGTCGCACGCGCCCGTGGTGACGGTTCGAGGCGGGGACGAGACGGCATCCGCCTAACCGGCAACCGCGGGTGACCGCCCGTTCCGAAACCCTTACTCCGAGTCCGTGGCAGGATGACGTATGAGCGATACGTCAGAGCCGGGCGACGGATCGGGGGATGCCGGCAACCCGTCGACCGTTGATACCGCGGAGGTCGAACACGTCGCGGAGTTGGCGCGGGTGAACCTCGACGACGACGAGATTGACCAGTTCGTCGACCAGTTCGCGGAGATCCTCGAGTACTTCGAGGCGCTCGACGAGGTTCCCGAAACCGAGCGCGAAGAGTCGCTCGTCAACGTGATGCGCCCAGACGAGGTCGAAGAGGGACTCACGCAGGCGGAGGCGCTCGCGAACGCCGAGAAGACCGAGGACGGGTTCTTCACGGGACCGAAGGTGTCGTGATGTCGGCCGACCTCAACGCCTTCATCACGGAGGAACGGATCGAGAGCGACGCGGACGCAACGGGCCCGCTCGCGGACGCGACCGTCGCCGTCAAGGACAACATCTCGACTGCGGGCGTTACGACGACCTGCGGCTCCGAGATGCTCGCCGACTACGTGCCGCCGTACTCCGCGACCGTCGTCGAACGCCTGACCGATGCGGGCGCGACGATCGTGGGGAAGGCGAACATGGACGAGTTCGGGATGGGGACGACCACCGAGACGTCCGCGTTCGGTCCGACGCGGAACCCGGCGGACCCCGAGCGCGTCCCCGGCGGCTCCTCGGGCGGGTCGGCGGCCGCGGTCGCCGCGGGCGAGGCGGACATCGCCCTGGGATCGGACACGGGTGGCTCCGTCCGCTGTCCTGCCGCGTTCTGTGGCGTCGTCGGGATCAAGCCCACCTACGGACTGGTCTCGCGGTACGGACTGATCGCGTACGCCAACTCCCTCGAACAGATCGGCCCGATCGCGGGAACCGTCGAGGAGGCCGCCGCGGCGCTTTCGGTCATTGCCGGGCCGGACCCGAACGACGGAACGACCCGCGACCCGACCGAGATCGACGGGGTTGACGCCGGCACCGACTACGCCGCGGCCGCCGACGGCGACGTCGACGGGTTGACAGTCGGTATCCCCACGGAGCTGTTCGACGGGGCTGACGAGCGCGTCGTCGAGACGGTCGAGGCCGCGATCGCGGATCTACAGACACAGGGCGCGGAGACGACGGAAATCTCGTTGCCTTCGGTCGAACACGCGGTACAGGCGTACTACGTGATCGCGATGGCCGAGGCGTCCTCGAATCTCGCCCGGTTCGACGGCGTTCGGTACGGTTACCGCGCCGAGTCGGACGGGAACTGGAACGAGGCGTTCGCGGAGACTCGCGAGGCGTTCGGCTCAGAGGTCAAACGCCGGATTCTGCTCGGGACGTACGCGCTCTCGGCAGGGTATCACGACAAGTACTACGAGAAGGCGCAAGACGCTCGTGCGTGGGTTCGGCAGGACTTCGAGGACGCCTTCGAGGCTGTCGACGTGATCGCGTCGCCGACGATGCCCGTGCTCCCGTTCGAACTCGGCGAGAGTCTCGACGATCCCCTCCGAATGTACCTTGCGGACGCGAACACGACGCCGGTCAACCTCGCGAACCTCCCGGCGATATCGGTGCCCGCCGGTGAGGCCGACGGACTCCCGGTGGGGCTCCAGCTCGTCGGCCCGAAGTTCGACGAGGAGACCGTGATCCGCGCCGCGAGCGCGGTCGAGGACCGATGAGTCTGACCGACGAGGAACTCGACCGACTCGCCGACGTGGTGCGTCTCCAGCCGACGAAGAACTCCGAGTTGGAGGACGCGTGGGGCGTCGACGGCGGCAGCGCGGTCCACCGGTACCTGGAGGACCATCTGAAGGAGTACTACTACCGCGACGACGACAGCCTGATTCGGGCGACTGCTGGGGCGAACGACCTCGTCGATGTCGAACCCGGCATCGAGGCTGACGCGGTCGCGAAGGGTACAGCGCCCGACACGATCCGCGTCCCACAGCTCGAAGCCCGCGTGTTTGAGGTCGTTGCCGGCCCCGGAGAGCGCTCCCAGTCGGTCGTGAGCGTGCTCAACGACCTCCGCGAGACGTTCGACATCGACCCAGAGGTGGGTGCGGTCCGCCGTGCGCTTCGGAGTCTCGAACGCAAGAACGTGGTCGAGGTGGAGTATCGAACCGTGCCCACGTTCCGGCTGGCGGTCGAACGGGACGCGATCACGGTCGAAGTGAGCGAATGAGCGAGCAACCACACCCGTCATGCGGCTGATCGCCGAACCTCAAGGTTCAACACGGACGAGCGACTCGTCAGGGTATGAGCGATCAGCAACTTCGTAAGGAGGCACACGATCTGGACGTGACCGTCTGGGTCGGGAAAAGCGGTATCGAGGCTGTCGTCGACGAGTTGGCCGACCAGCTCGACGACCGGAAACTCGTGAAAGTGAAATTCCTTCGCGCGGCCCGCGGTGGGACCTCGACGGACGAGCTCGCCGACGAGTTGGCCGAAGCAGTGAACGCTGACCTGATCGAGACGCGCGGAAACACGGCGGTTTTCCACTGATGTCTCCGGCTCCGGGCGGTGTCGTCGGCATCACGCCGGTCACCGACGTTCTGGAATCCTTTTTAGGGCCGCTCGCCGGAATCGTCGTGTCCGCCGCGATCTTTCTCGTCGTCATGGCCGCGGTGTACGCACTCAACAAGTCTGTGTTCAACCCGCTCGTCGAACGGGTACTCGACAAGCAGGGGCTCGACGAGCACGCACGCCGCCCGCTGAACAAGATCGCCACGTTTCTGGTGTTGTTCGTCGGGCTTACGGTCGCATTCGGCGCGGCCGGCTACGAGGACTTCCTGCGGTCGCTGGCGACCATCGCGGCCGCGGCGACGCTGGCGGTTGGCTTCGCGCTACAGGACGTGATCCGCAACTTCGTCGCGGGCGTGTTTATTTACACTGATAAGCCGTTCCGCATCGGGGACTGGATCGAGTGGGACGACAACTCGGGAATCGTCGAGGACATCTCCTTCCGGGTCACTCGGGTCCGGACGTTCGACAACGAACTGCTCACGGTGCCAAACCACGCGCTCACGAGCGGCGTCGTGAAGAACCCGGTCGCGAAGAACCGGCTCCGGATGAAATTTGTCTTCGGGATCGATTACGAGGACGACGTCGACAAAGCGACGGAGATCATCATTGAGGAGGCCGAACGGAGCGACGCGATCCTCGCCGACCCCGCGCCCTCGGTGCGACTGACCGAGCTCGCGGACTCGTACGTCGGGCTCCAGTCGCGGATCTGGATCGACGAGCCGTCCAGATCCGACTTCGTGAAGGCACGCGCCGACTACGTGAAAGCCGTCAAACAGCGGTTCGACGAGGAGGACATCACGATCCCCTTCCCGCAACGGACCGTCTCGGGCCGGAACGCGTGGGAAGAGCCCGCCGCGTTCGGCGGCGGCGAGTAGCGTTTCCGGATAGTAATCCACTTGTGGATCCGGTGAGTCGGTGGGTCCATGCACGTGGTCATCGTCGGCGCCGGCGAGGTCGGCACGAGCATCGCCGCCAGCCTCGCGCCCGACCACGAGGTCGTCGTCATCGACATCGACTCCGACCGAACGGAGGACCTCAAATACCAGTACGACGTGCTGACGATCACCGGAGACGGCACCGCATCACCGGTACAGGAGGCAGCGGACGTCGCCAACTCGGATATTTTCATTGCCTGTACCGACGACGATCAGACGAACCTCGTCGCCTGCGGGACCGCAAAAACCTTCGACGCGTCGTTCACCATCGCCCGAGTCAAGAGCACCGACTATCTTCAGACGTGGGAGCGGGACGACCGCGCCTACGGTGTCGATTTCATGGTGTGTACGGATCTGCTCACGGCAGAGAACATCGTTCGTGTCATTGGTCTCCCCGCGGCCGTCGATGTCGACCCGTTTGCGGGCGGGCTGGTACAGATGGCCGAGTTCGAGATCGGCGACGACAGCCCGGTCGCGAATCAGACGGTTATGGAAGCGGACCGCTTCGAGTCGCTTACGTTCGTCGGGCTGTTCCACGACGGCGAGATGACTATTCCGCGCGGTGATACCCGGATCGAGCCGGGGGACCGCGCCGTCGTTGTCGGGAGCCCGGAGAGCGTACAGGAGTTTGCGAACGACATCGCACCCGATTCGACGCCGAATCAGGCCGACGAGGTCGTGATCGTCGGCGGAAGCGAGATCGGATACCAGACGGCTCGCATACTGGAAGAGCGTGGGCTCTCGTCCCGACTCATCGAGCAGGATCCGGATCGGGCACGGTGGCTCGCCGAGGAGCTTCCCGACACCGTGGTGATGCAACACGACGCGACGGACACCGAGTTCCTGACGCGTGAACACGTCGACGAGGCCGATATTGTTGTCAGCGCGCTCGACGCCGACGAACGCAACCTCCTCGTTTCGGTGTTGGCCAAGCGACTCGGTGTCGACCGGGTCGTCTCGGTCGTCGACAGCGCGGATTACGTGACGGTGTTCGAGGAAATCGGCATCGACGTGGCGATCAACCCGCGGACGGTGACGGCCGAGGAGATCACGCGGTTCACGTTCGACAGCGTCGCGGAGAACATCGCGGTTCTCGAGAACGACCAGGCGGAAGTCCTCGAACTCGAACTCGCTGACGGCTGTGCGCTGGTCGGGCGACCGATCGCGACGCTGGTCGAGGAGATCGACGCGAAGTTCGTCATCGGCGCGATCATCCGGGATCGACGACACGTCACGCCACGCGGTGATACCGTGCTCCAACCCGGTGACAGTGTCGTCGCACTCGTCGAAACATCATTTGCCACCGAACTCGCGGCGATGGCGTGATGTCCGGACGCAGGATCCGCGTCGACTGGCGAGCGAGCGCCGGGTTGACCGGCGACGTGCTCGTCTATCTGACCGTTCCCCTGTCGTTTCCGCTGCTCGTCGCGCTGTACTACGGCGAGTCGCCGCTGCCGTTTCTCGCCGCGATAGCGACGACGCTCGCGGCTGGTGCCGGCTTGCGTTACCTCCGCGATCCGGACGAGACGCTCGGCCCACGAGAGGCGTTTCTCGCCGTGGCGGCGATCTGGCTGCTCGTCGCCGCCGTCGGCGCAGTTCCGTTCCTCGTTGCTGGCGTCGGGACGATCGCTCATCCGGTAAACGCTATGTTCGAAGCGATGAGCGGACTGACGACGACCGGCGCGACCGTGTTGGAGGATTTCTCTCTCCACTCGCAGTCGGTGTTGATGTGGCGACAGGTCATCCAGTGGCTCGGCGGGCTCGGCATCCTCATTCTCGCGACGGCGATCCTCTCCGAACTCGGGGTCGGTGGCGCACAGCTGATGGAGTCGGAGACGCAGACCCGTGATCTGAACAAGCTCACGCCGAAGATATCACAGACGGCGCGGCTCATCTGGGGGTTGTATCTCGGTTTGACCGTCCTTGCGGTCGCTGTCTACCTCGCGCTCGGGCTCGCGTTCGACCCGCGGATGGATCTGTACAACGCGATCGCACACGCGTTCACGTCGGTCGCGACGGCCGGATTCTCTCCGGAGCCGCTTTCGGTCGGAGCGTTTCATCCAGCCATCCAGTGGGCTGTGATCCCCTTTATGATCGCTGGGTCGACGAGCTTCGTGCTCATGTACTTCGCCATCAACGGTGAGCCGATGCGCCTGGTAAAAAACGACGAGTTCCACTTCTATCTGGGGACGCTTGCCACGTTCGCTGCCATCGTCGCACTCGTCTTATACGCTGATCCGGGCATCGAGTTTGGGGCGGAAGCAACCGTCCGTCACGCCCTGTTCAACGTCGCGTCGATCGTAACGACGACGGGCTACGCGAGCACGGACTTCGAACTCTGGGCACCGGGAGCAAAATACGTGTTGTTCATGGGGATGTTCCTCGGCGGGATGGTCGGATCGACGACGTGTTCGATCAAATCCCTCCGCTGGCTCGTGGCGTTAAAAGCATTCAAACGCGACCTGTTCACTGCGATTCACCCCGAGTCGGTTCGACCGGTTCGGAACTCGGGGAAACCCGTCGACGAAGAGACGATTCGGGATATCTACTCGTACATTCTTTTGAGTATCGTGATATTCTTCGTTCTCACCGTGTTCATCGTCGTCGACGCCGAGCGGGCCGGTGTCGGCGTCTCCGAGTTCGAGGCGATGGGTGCGGCCGCATCGACGTTCCTCAACATCGGGCCCGCGTTCGGTGACGCGGGACCGTACGGAACGTACGCGTCGTTCCCGATGAGCACCCGCGGCGTGATGATCGTCTTGATGTGGATCGGTCGCATCGAAATCATCCCGGTGCTCGTGCTGTTCACCAAGGCGTTCTGGACATCATGACACGAACGATCGACGCGCGAGCCACGCTCAGCTACACCGGAAGCATTGTGAAGTACCTCTCCGCAGCCATGGCACTCCCGCTCGTGATCGCCGTGATCTACTGGGAGGACATCTGGGTATTTACGGCATCGATAGCGATCGGCGTCCTGATCGGCCTCACGCTCGAACGACTCGATCCCGACCCCGAGTTAGGGCCGCGCGACGCGCTCGCTGTCGTTTCGCTCGCGTGGCTCATGGCCGCAGTTGTCGGCGCGATTCCGTACCTCCTCGCGGGGTACGGAAACGGCTCCGCGCTCGGTCACCCAATAAACGCGCTCTTCGAGTCGATGAGTGGGTTCACGACCACTGGGGCGACGGTCACCGCCGAGATCAGCTTCGAACAGCACTCACACGCCGTGTTGATGTGGCGCCAGTTGACACAGTGGCTCGGGGGAATGGGAATCATCGTCCTGATGGTAGCGATCCTCCCACAGCTCGCGGTCAACGGCGCACAGCTGATGAAATCGGAGGCACCGGGCCCTGGGCTCCAGAAGCTCACGCCCCGGATCGCCGAGACGGCCCGGGCGCTGTGGCTCATTTATATGGGGTTTACTGCCGTGTTGATGGTTCTCCTATTCGTGCTCGGAGTTACTGATCTCGCGCCGAACATGACCCCGTACAACGCGATCGCACACGGGTTCTCAACGCTCCCAACAGGCGGGTTCTCCCCGGAGGCCGATAGTATTGCGGCCTTTTCGCCCGTGGCACAGTGGGTGTTTATCCCGTTTATGGTGCTCGCTGGCGTCAACTTCGCGCTGTTCTGGTATCTCCTTCGTGACGATCCGACGCAAATGCTCGAAAACACCGAGTTCCGCACGTACCTCGGACTGGTGACGGGACTGGCCGGCGTGCTTTCGGTTGGGCTGTTCTACGGCGGGGCACCCGTGACGGAGATCGGCGGCCTCACTGAAGGAAACGTGGAGAACGCCCTGCGTCAGGGAGCGTTTCAGGTCGCGTCGCTGATGAACTCCACCGGGTTCGCGACCGCTGACTTCGCGCAGTGGGACATCCAGACACAGTATTTCCTCCTTCTGGTCATGTTCGTCGGCGGGTCGGCTGGCTCGACCGGTGGCGGAATCAAGGTCATTCGGTGGCTCGTCGTGTTGAAAACGTTACGACGCGAACTGTACACAACGGCGAATCCGGACGTGGTCCGACCCGTCAGACTTGGTGGCGAGGTTGTCGACGAGAACGTGGTCCGCGGAATACTGGTTTTCAGTATGCTGTACCTACTCATATTCGCGCTGGCGGCGATATTCATCGAGTTGGACACCGCGCGGGTCGGAGACCCGCTTTCGGGGATCGAGGCGTTTGCCGCGTCGCTCGCGACGATCGGGAACGTTGGTCCCGCGCTCGGACCGCTCGGCCCGTTCGGTAGCTACGAGTTCCTCCCGAACACGACGAAGGTCCTAATGATCGTCCTGATGTGGATCGGCCGGTTGGAGATCGTGCCGGTGCTCGCGCTGTTCATCGCCGGGATCGACGACTGAGACCCGACTCGTGCTGATCGGAAGAGCAGTTATGTATCTCCTGAACGGACACCATGCCGTATGACCACAACAAGTGACGGGAGCCGGAAGGAACTACTCACCAACGTTCTCCTCCCGGTCGCACACGAGGACGACGCGCTGGCGACGGCGAGAGCGCTCGAACCATACGATCCGGACCACGTGACCGCGCTTCACGTCGTCGAGACGACGCAGGGAGCGCCCGATAAAACGCCGGTCGAACAGTCGAGAACGGTCGCGGCCGAATCGTATGACGCCGTTCGGACGGTGTTTCCGGACGCCGACGAACACACGGCGTACGGGCAGGACATCGCCGAAACGATCTTTGATGCCGTCGAGGCGGTCGATGCGACCGCCATCGCATACCGCCCCCGGGACGGTAATCGAATTCTTCGGTTCCTCTCCGGTGACCTCACAATCACGCTCGTGACGGACGCGCCGGTTCCAGTCGTCGCGCTCCCGCGACGTGGGTCACGCGACTGAGATTGGGTCGCCAACACCGCGACGCAAACCTCTCGCCGAACAAAACGTTCATAAACAATATTTATGAATACGTGGCGGGTATCCGAGGGTATGTACGACGACGAGGAGCTTTCCGCGATCCGCGAGGCTCACGCCGAGTGGGAGTCGGAGACGCTCGACCCCGTACTCGACCGGTTCGGCGAGCGCAGCGAGCGGTTCGCGACCGTCTCGAACCGGGAGGTCGACCGTCTGTATACGCCTGCCGACGTCGCCGACCTCGACTACGACGAGGACCTCGGCTTTCCCGGCGAGGAGCCGTACACCCGCGGTGTCTACCCGACGATGTACCGCGGGCGGACGTGGACTATGCGACAGTTTGCCGGTTTCGGCACCGCCGAGGAGACGAACGAGCGGTTCCACTACCTCATTGAGGAGGGCCAAACCGGACTCTCGACCGCCTTCGATATGCCGTCGCTGATGGGACTCGACTCGGACGACCCGATGTCGCTCGGTGAGGTCGGCAAGGAGGGGGTCGCCGTCGACACGCTTCGGGACATGGAGATTCTGTTCGACGGTATCGACGTTGGCGAGGTGTCGACCTCGTTTACGATCAACCCGAGCGCACCGGTGATCTACGCGATGTACGTCGCCATCGCCGACCAGCAGGGTGTCCCGCGCGAAGAACTCAGGGGAACCCTACAAAACGACATGCTCAAAGAGTTTATTGCCCAGAAAGAGTGGGTGGTTCCCCCGGAGCCCTCCCTCGATCTGGTGACGGACACGATCGAGTTCGCGGTCGACGAGACGCCGAAATTCAACCCGATCTCGGTTTCGGGCTACCACATCCGAGAGGCGGGGTCGACAGCGACGCAGGAGCTCGCGTTCACGCTCGCGGACGGGTTCGCGTACGTCGAGGCGTGTCTCGACCGTGGACTCGATATCGACGAGTTCGCCCCACAGCTCTCCTTCTTTTTTAATTCTCACAACTCGATCTTCGAGGAGGTCGCGAAGTTCCGGGCCGCACGCCGGATCTACGCCCGCGTGATGGACGAGGAGTACGGCGCGGAGGCAGACGCCTCCAAACAACTCAAGTTCCACACCCAGACCGCGGGCCAGTCGCTGACCGCTCAACAGCCCCTCAACAACGTCGTCCGCGTCACGATACAGGCGCTCGCAGGGGTTCTCGGCGGAACACAGAGCCTTCACACCAACTCCTTCGACGAGGCGCTGGCGCTCCCCTCCGAACAGGCCGTCAGGGTGGCGCTCCGTACCCAGCAGATCATCGCCGAGGAGTCCGGCGCGGCCGACATCGCTGACCCACTTGGCGGATCGTTCGCGGTGGAGGCGCTCACCGACGAGATCGAGGCCGACGCAACAGCCTACATCGAGGAGATCCGTGAGATGGGCGACGGCTCGATCCGTGAGGGGGTCCTGCGCGGCATCGACGAGGGGTACTTCCACCGCGAGATCCAGGAATCAGCCTACGAGTATCAGGAGCGCGTCGACGAGGGCGAGGAGACGGTTGTCGGCGTCAACGCCTACGAGATCGAAGAGGACACACAGCCCGACCTGCTCCACGTCGATGAGACGACCCGTGAACGGCAGCTCAATCGGCTCGAATCGGTGAAAGCCGAGCGCGACGACGAGGCGGTCGAGGCCGCGCTCGACGAGATTCGGGAGGCAGTCGCGGCCGGGGAGAACGTCCTTCCCGCTATCGTCGACGCAGTGAAGACGTATGCCACGATGGGCGAAATAATGGCCGTGTTCGAGTCCGAGTACGGGACGTATCGGGAGCGGATCGGCGTCGCCTGATCGTCCGGGTCGATCGGGAGTCTGCCCTCGAAACTCTTCAGTGGCGTGTCAAAATCGAGGCACTTCTCGATCGATATCGGGAGTGGGTCTCGCAATACGGTTTGGTAGTTGTTTATAAACGAGCTACGCTCTTCGGAAGCAGATTGTTGGTCGGGTAGAGCTGTCGCTGTGAAAGCGTAGCGGGCAAGGGTGACGCGAACGCGTCACCCGAACGCAATG
>NZ_JAGGKQ010000035.1 GCF_017873815.1 Halorubrum alkaliphilum
GCCAGAAATCGGAGATTTTTGGCTAGCAGTCAGAACTCAAAGAGTTCTGACGACATCCCGAAAATCTTCGATTTTCGGACGACAGCGAGCGTACGGGGCCCGCACGGCTGGGGCTTTGGAGGTGTTCACCGCCGATCCACAACTAACCACTTATAAGTAAACGGCTGGGGCTTTGGAGGTGTTCACCGCCGATCCACAGTTATCTACTTATGAACGAACGGCTGGGACTTGGGAGACCGCCACCGTCGGTTGGTGCTCGACTGCGTATAAATCGCCGACCGAGTGTATAACCGAGCTCACCGCCGATCCACGCTCATCTATTTATAAACGAGCGGCCGCCCCCTGACTCCGCTATCCAGTTCGCCATCGACCGAGCAGTAGCCGCTATAACGTCACGCGCTCGCTTATAAGAAGACGCCGAAAAGACCGCCGCGACCGCTTTAGAACAGGTAGAACAGCGGGAAGAGGAACACCCAGACGATGTCCACGAAGTGCCAGTAGAGGCCGAAGTACTCCACCGGCCGCTCGTCCTCCATGTAGGCCCCCTGATACGCGCGATACATCAGGAAGCCGGCTATCAACAGCCCGCCGATCACGTGGACCGCGTGGAGGCCGGTCGTCACGAAGTAGACCGATGCCTGAATATCCGTGTACGGAAGCCCCTCGGCGACCGTGCTGAGGGTGACGCCGTCGACGTAGATCTTGGTCCACCACTCCCACGCCTTCACGCCGAGGAAGGTGAACCCGAGCAGCGTCGTCGCACCGAGCGTCGCTAACAGCCCCTTGCGACTCTTACGGTGGGCAGCGACCAACGCGAGGATCACCGTGAACGACGAGGTGAGCAGCACAAACGTGTTTATAAGGCCCGGCAGCGAGTCCGGTATCGGTGTCCACGTTCCCCAGCCGGCGTTGTACCGGATGAAGACGGCCGCGGAGATGAACGCCCCGAAGACGATCACGTCAGAGGCGAGGAAGAACCACATTCCCAGCTTGACCTTCTCGACGCCGTTGAACGGCCACCGCTCGGCGAACTCGCTCGGCGGCGCGTAGAAGTCCTCCAAGCCCCACTTCACGCCGGTCCAGATCAACGCGACGAGTCCAATGACGGTGAGAGCGGGATATATGGGGTTGCTGATCGCGACCGAGAGCTCCGTGATCGCGTTCCCGAAGATGAACTCGGTCGACTCGTTGAATCCGGAGAGGCCCAACAGGAGGATCCCCGTCGCCAGCGACAGCGCGAACGGCCAGATGCTGGCGTGGCTCGGGTGTTTGTCCCAGTGCGGATAGTTGCGGATGTGTTCGGAGTGACTGTCGCCGCCATCGGTGAGGGCGTCGCCGTTCTCGTCGGTCTTGACCGCCGGGCCGCCGTCCGTCACGTAGTCCTTCACGAACTCCAGTTTCCCGGAGGCGTAGGAAGGACGGTTCGGCCAGTTCTCCAGCGGCGGCGGCGAGGAGACCGCCCACTCCGCGGTCCGCGAGTAGTCCCACGGGTTGTCGCCCGCCTCCGGCCCGGAGACGTACGACTTCGCGAAGTTGTAGAACATGATGAAGAAGGAAAAGCCGAGGATGAACGCCCCGATCGTTCCGATCTGGTGCATTCCCTGGAACGCGGGGTTGTACTCGAACACCCGACGGGGAGTCTCCCACGCGAGGAACATCGAGAAGTAGACCATGTTGAAGCTGATAAAGAAGATCACGAAGTGGACCTTCCCGAGGAACTCGTCGTACATCTTCCCAGTCACCTTCGGGAACCAGTAGTACGCCCCGCCGAACAGCGCGGTCGCGCCGCCGAACATCACGTAGTGGAAGTGTGCCACCACCCAGTAGGTACCGCGGAACTCGTAGTCGAGGACGATGGCACCGAGGAAGACGCCGGTGATGCCACCGAGGATGAAGAGTAGTAGCGCGCCGAACGCAAACAGGAACGGCGTCGTGAACTGAATCCGCCCCTTAATCAGCGTGTAGATCAGTGCGAACACCAACAGATCGAAGGGGAGCGAGATCCCAATGGTGGTCGCCATCATCAGCGTCTTGATCTCCAGGTTGATCGTCGTCAGGAACATGTGGTGCATCCACACGAGGAACGACTGGACGGAGATCAGACAGATTGAGATGATCACCCATTTCCGGCCGACGAGCCGGCGTCCGGAGAAGGTCTGGAACAGCTCCAACATGACCCCGAGCGCCGGGAAGAAGACGATGTACACCTCCGGATGGCCGAAGAACCAGAAGAGGTGTCCCCACAGTAGCGAGCCGCCCTCGGTGGCGGAGAAGTAGACGCTGCCGAGCACGCGGTCGGACGCGAGGATGAGACCGACGGCGAGCAGCGCCGCGAACGCGAACAGCATCATCCAGACGGTCGCGAGGATGGACCACGTGAACATTGGCATATCCATGATCCCCATCCCCTCAGCACGGGAGTGGTGTATCGACGTGAGGAAGTTCACCGTCGACGCGGTGACGCCGATGACGAACATGAACAGCGCGAGCACCGCCCCCGTAGACCCGATACTCGGCGTGTACATCGGCACGTTCAACGGGGCATACATCGTCCACCCCGCATCGAGCGTGCCGCCTTGGAAGAAGCTGATCCCGAGGAGGATTCCCGAGAACAGGTACATCCAGTAGGAGAGCGCGTTCAGTCGGGGGAACGCGAGGTCGTCGGCCCCGATCTGGAGCGGGACGAAGTAGTTCGCAAAGGCGAATGCGAACGGCGAGAGGAACCAAAAGACCATTATGAGCCCGTGTGCGGTGACGGCCTCGTTGTACGCCAGCCCCGAGAGGACGTGACTCGCCGGGTCCCAGAGCTGGACGCGGATCAGCAGCGCGAGCACGCCGCCGAACAACAGGAAGAACAGCGCCGTGATCGCATACAGGATCCCGATGTCCTTGTGGTTCGTGGTAACGAGCCAACGCTTGACCGAAGTCGTCGGTGGAAGCTCAGCCATCGTTAGCTACCCTCCTCTTGGAAGTGTTCTTCCCATGTCTCTTGGCCCTCCTCGTCCGCTTCGGTGTCTTCGTACCACTCCTCCCACTCGTCTTGTGGGATCACCGTGATCTCACCCTTCATAATCGAGTGACCGGAGCCACAGAGCTCGAAACACTCGACGAGGAAATTCGCCTCTCCACCCTGGGCTTCGACCTCCTCGGAACTGACTGAGAACCAGTTCGTCGCGGTCTCACCCGGGATGGCATCGGATTTTATCCGTAACTCTGATGACCCGAAATTATGCCAGACGTCGCGTGACGTCACGGCGATGTCGACCCGCTGGTCGGCGGGGACGACTAGCTCGTTCGTTTCCATGTGGCCGTTCTCGTAGAAGTAGTCCCAGCCGTACTGGTACCCCTCGACGACAATCTCGATGTCGCCCTCGCCGTCGGAGTCAGGGCCTTCCTCGACATAGAGGAGCAGTCCGTATGCGTACACGACCAAGCTGATCACGACGATCGCGCTCAACCCGAACGAGAGGAAGAGCTTCTTGGCTTTCGGACCGCCCTGTCCGGTCGGCAGTTCGCCCACCACTGGGGCGTCGAAGTCCTCCTTCGGTTCGCTGCCGTCATCGCGGTACTTGTACACGTTCAACAGCGTGTATGCGACCACGATGATACCCACGAGCGTGCCCAACGCGAGGAAGACGAAGAAGATCTCGTCGAAGACCTCCGCCTGCGCGCGCCAGTCAGCTCCCCCTTGCAGGATAAGTGAATCTATCATGTTCGTCTCTCTGCTCTTGTGACCTTCTTAGCGATGGTGAAGTTAACTCTTGTGTACGGGCGCGGACGGGAGGGGAGAACCGGCACCACTCGCGGGATCGACGAGGGTCAACTGGCGGGACATACGAAGGCTATTTGTACGCGCGAGCGGACCGAGTAACAACGAGGACATCATGGTTTCGCTTACGCTCTTGAGTACGGCGCTGATGGGGCTGCTCGTCGTCGGGACGTTTCTCGCCGTCGCACGGATCGGCGGCCAGCGCGTTCCGCCGGGAGCCGACGAGCCGGTCGACAGCTACGCGGCGATGACGGGGCGGCTCGCCGAGATAGCTCGAACGCCCGCGGTCTGGTCGATCGCGTTCGTCGCCATCACGCTCGGCGTCGGCGCGCTCGTGGTACTCGCCGTCGGCGACTTCGGACTCGTTCCGGAGCTCTCGGACACGCTTCTCGGAGTCGTGTATGCGATCGTCGGACTCCTGTTGACCGCGTTCGTCTTCCTCGGAACCTACTTCGGCACCCGCGGTCGCGGGCTCGGAAACGCACACGGCGTCGCCGCCGGGTCCTTCGCCGCCGGACTGGTGTTCCTGCTGTTGATCACGATCCAGCTACTCGTCGGCGTCATCGGTTGATCGTCACGGGAAACGGGGACCGGCACACCGGGACGCGAGCGCGACGTGGGATCGTTGCGGGACGAACGGGGCGTCGTCGCCGACGAAGGAACACTTTTAACGAGTCGACCGGCCGAGGTACTACCGATGGGACTGGAAGCAGAGATCGAGGAACTCCGCGAGGAGATCGCCGAAACCCCCTACAACAAGGCCACCGAGGCACATATCGGGCGTCTAAAGGCGAAACTCGCGGAGAAGAAAGAGAAACTGGAGAACCAGTCCTCGGCCGGCGGCGGCCACGGGTACGCCGTCGAGAAGCACGGCGACGCGACGGTCGCCTTGGTCGGGTTCCCGAGCGTCGGCAAGTCAACGCTGATAAACGCCCTCACCAACGCCGACAGCGAGGTCGGTTCCTACGAGTTCACGACGCTCGACGTCAATCCGGGCATGCTGAAGTATCGTGGCGCGAACATCCAGATCCTCGACGTGCCGGGGCTGATCGAGGGGGCCGCGGGCGGGCGCGGGGGCGGAAAGGAGGTGCTCTCGGTCGTCCGGACCGCCGATCTCGTCGTGTTCATGCTCTCCGTCTTCGAGATTGAGCAGTACGACCGGCTCGCGGAGGAGCTGTACGCGACCAACATCCGGATTGATACCGAACCGCCGAACATCAACATCCGGAAGACGCACAAAGACGGGATCGGCGTGACGATGAGCGACGACGTGAGCCTCGACGAGGACACCGTCAAGCAGGTGCTCCGCGAGTACGGCTACGTCAACGCGAAGGTGACGATCCCCCACGACCTCACGATCGACGAGCTCGTCGACGCCGTGATGGACAACCGCGAGTACCTCCCGTCGATGGTTTCCGTCAACAAAGCGGATCTCATCGATAAGTCGTACCTCCCGACGGTCAAAGAAGAGCTCCGTGAGCGCGACCTCGATCCTGACGACGTGCTCTTCATTTCCGCCGAGAAGGAGCTTGGCCTCGACGGCTTAAAAGAGCGGCTCTGGGAGGAGCTGGGGCTCATCCGTATTTATATGGACAAACCGGGCAAGGGCGTCGACTACGAGGAGCCGCTGGTGTTGTTTGAGGGCGACACCGTCGGCGACGCCTGTACGAAGATCGGCGGCGAGTTCGACGAGCGATTCAAGTTCGCGCGCGTGTCGGGACCGAGCGCGAAACACGACGACCAGCAGGTCGGGAAGAGCCACGAACTCGCCGACGAGGACGTGCTCCGGATCGTCGCGCGAAAGTGAGTTTATAAGTCGTTGTTGGCCGTGGGTTGAGCGTGACTGTTCCTGACTCTCCAGTCGATCGTTTATAAGACGCTTCTGACGGCGATCTGGGGGTGAACACCGTCAACGCCCCAGCCGCTCGCTTATAAGTTGTCGGCGATAGAGCCGCGGTGAACACCGCCAAAGCCCCAGCCGCGAGGACTCGATGGGCTCGCTGCGGTCCTCGTCGCTCACTCCGTCGCCGGCGGCTCCGCCGCCGGCTGCCAGAGGGACCTTCGGTCCCTCGCTGTTCGCTCCTGCGGTCCTTGCGTCACCCGTCTTCGTCCTCGCGGCAGGGCGAGAGCGGAGCTCTCGCTTGCAACCGGCGCGTAGCGCCGGTGACTGCCCCTTTGAGTCCCACCCCGCGCCGCACAGCGACCGCACCTCACACCTCCCCAGCCTCGTCGGTGGCCCTCCGCTTCGCTACGGACCACCGACTCCCTCGCACGGGCTCCTCGCGGGCCAATGGCCCGCTCGGAGGCGTGCGCCTGTGTGTCCGTGTTCCATGGATCGACCTCCCTCACGGCTCGCACGCCTCACGGAGACCGACCGAAAGGCGCTTTTCGTCCCGCCGCGACCCTCCCCTATGATCACGGTCGCGCTGGCGGGGAAGCCGAACGCCGGCAAGTCCACCTTTTATACTGCCGCGACGATGGCCGACGTCGACGTCGCGAACTACCCGTTCACGACGATCGACGCGAACCGCGGAGTGACACACGTTCGGACGGAGTGCCCCTGTCTCGACCGCGACGAGCGCTGCGGCGGGGAGCACTGCCGCGACGGGAAACGATACGTTCCGGTCGAACTCCTCGATGTCGCCGGTCTCGTCCCGGGCGCTCACGAGGGGAAGGGGCTCGGCAACCAGTTCCTCGACGAGTTGACGAACGCGGACGTGGTGATAAACGTCGTCGACGCGTCGGGCGCGACGAACGCCGAGGGCGAGCCCGTCGAGCCCGGAAGCCACGATCCGCTCGACGACGTGGACTTCATCGAGGAGGAGATGGACCTGTGGCTCGCGGGGATCGTCGACCGCAACTGGGAGAGCGTCGAGCGGAAGTCACGCTCGCCGGAGTTCGATCTGGAGGAAACCGTCACCGATCTGTTGACCGGGTTCGGCGCGACGGAACCCGACGTGGCGAGCGTCCTTCGCGGGCTGGAGTACCCCGACGACCCGAAGGTGTGGACCGCTGACGACCGCGAGGAACTCGCACGCGCCATCCGCCGCCGAACCAAGCCGATCGTCGTCGTCGCCAACAAAGCTGACGCCGCCCCCGACGGTGCGGTCGACCGGATCCGCGAGGGGACGGACAAGCCGGTGGTGGCAGCGACAGCCGACGGCGAGCGGGCCTTACGCCGCGGCGCGGACGCGGGGATCGTCGACTACGATCCGGGCGACGACGACTTCGAGATCACGGGCGACCTCTCGGACGGCCAGCGCGAGGGGCTCGATGCGATCCGCGGCGTGATGGCTGACCACGGCGGGACGGGCGTTCAGACTGCGTTGAACGCGGCCGTCTACGACCTGCTCGACCGGGTGACCGTGTATCCGGTCCAGGACGCCTCCAAGTGGACCGACGGGACGGGGACCGTCCTTCCCGACGCGTTCCTGTTGCCGACCGGGTCGACCCCGCCGGATCTGGCGTACGCGGTCCACACCGACATCGGCGAGGGATACCTCCACGCGGTCGACGCGCGGTCCGCCCGGCGGATCGGGGAGGGACACGAACTGTCGGAGGGCGACGTGATCAAGATCGTCTCGACCGCGGGGCCGTGAACGGGGACGGACAGCAACCGACGTGACCGCCACGCGAGTTGCTCGCGGGGACCGACAGACACATGTCTGACGCGTGGGATGAACTATCGAATGCTGGGGTTGGAACACGACTTCCGGATCGTCGACACCCACGCCACGCTGGACCCCGACGAGGCCTCGGTCGCGCTCCACGGCCGGGACATCACCCCCGAGCGGCTCGAACGCGAGATGCATCAGGCGGGGATCGTCCGGGCCGTTGCGAGCCCCGGCCGACGTGCCCAAGGTCGGAGCTACCTCCGCGCGAACAACGCCGTCGCCCGGCTCTCCGTCGACCGGCCGTTCGTCGCGTTCGCCCGACTCAACGGCCCGCGCGACCCGCGTGACGGCCCCGCCGCCGCGCTCCGGAACCTCCGAGCCGAGCGCGACGACCACCACGCTCGCCCCGACGACGTCGAGCAGTACTCCTACGACGACCGGTTTCACGGGTTCAAGATCGTTCCGCCCTACGACGGCCTCCCGAACGAGGACGTTCTGACGCGGCTGGAAGCGGCCGATCTCCCGGTGATCGTCCACGGCGGGAAGCGCTTCCCGCCCGACGCGGTCGAGCGCGAGCTGTTGGGCTACGACTTTCCCGTGATCCTCGCCAGCTTCGGGGGCTATCCACTGGACTCCGACCTGATGAACCGGACGCTCGACCTCCTCGACGACCACGACCGGCTATATCTCGACACGAGCGCGGTCCGCTACCGCGAGATACTGGAGCGGGGCGTTCTGGAGCATCCGGACCGGATCGTGTTCGGCTCCGGCGCTCCGGACGTTCACCCCAACGTCGGCGTGATGGAGGTGTTGACCCTCGACGTCTCCGAGGACCTCATGCGGCGCGTGCTCGCGAAGAACCCGGCCCGACTCGTTCCCGCGCTCGCCGAGGGTGCCGACGTCTGACGTCCGGAGCGCGAACGACCGCGAAGCGGTAGGGACTTTCCGGGCGAGCGACGATCCACGCGTATGAGCGACGCTGATTCCTCGGCCGAACACGACGCTGCGACCGATCCCGAGAGCGACGTGGAAACGCTGACTGAGACCGTTCACGCGCGCGGTCACGAGAACGTTACCGCCGAGCACGCGAGTACGTTCGAGTTCACGACCGACGACTGGCTCACCCCGGCCGGCGACTGTATCCTCGCGGTCGACGCCGACCGGACGCCGCGGGACTTCGACCCCGCGTTCCGGACTGCCTGCCGGGATCCGGCAGCGACGATCATCGCGACGATCACGGTGGATCCCGGCAGTAACGACGAAACCCGCTCCGCGAGGATCGTCGGCCGCGGCGACCCCGACCTAACGCTCGTTGACGATCGGTCGATGGTCGGGCGCACGAGCGACTACACCGACGACGAGCGGACGATACTCGTGGACGCCGACGCGGCCGCCGCCGACCTCGATCGCGACCTCGTCGACGCGCTCTCGGCGGACGGCGCGTCGGTGGAACTCAGACTCGACGTCGAGCGATGACATCCTCCCCGGCGTGAACACCGGGACTCTCTCCTTGATTCAGGTAGCTTCGGTCGACGATCCGGTCGGAACGGAGCGTCAGGGCGGTCGCAGCAGGAACCCGGCGAGTCCGGCGGCGAGCGCCAGCACGCCGCCGCCGACGAACGTGGCGTCCCAGCCGATGACGCCGACGAGCCAGCCGACGACGCCGCCGCCGAAGACGCCGCCCCACATCTTCCCCGAGTAGACGAGCGAGTAGTTCGCCGAGGAGTGGCGGGCCCCGTAGTAGTCGCCGACGAGGCTCGGGAACAGCGAGAACTGCGAGCTCCAGAAGAAGACGGCGACCGCGACCGCGAGCACGTACCCGGCCCCGCTCTCGAACTCGGCGAAGACGACGATCGCGAGCGTGGCGAGCCCACAGGCCAGAAACGAGACTGCGGTGATCCGTTCACGATCGAACCGGTCCGAGAGCCCGCCGACGATCAGCCGGCCGCCCGCCGACCCGACCGGCAGCAGCGTCGCCGCGATCGTCGCGGTCCGCGCCGTCAAACCGGCGTCCTCCGCGTACAACACCGTCCGCGCGGTGATCATCAGTCCGGCCGCGCTGACCGCGAAGAACATGAAGTACATGACCCAGAACTGCCACGTGCGGAGCATCTCGCGCCACGTGTACTGGCGGGTTCCGGCGTGGTCCACGTCGACTCCGTCCCTCTCAGCGTCGCTTTCGGTGTCGCTGCCGGCATCAGCATCGCTGTCGCTGTCGGTGTTGCTGTCGGCGTCAACGTCGCTGTCGCCGTCGACGTCACCGTCCGGATGGTTCCAGCCGTGTGGCGGGTCCGCGAGAACCAACGCACCGACGATGACTCCGACCCCGATCAGCGCGCCGGACGTCCAGAGTCCGGTCGCAAGCGCGTCCCCGGCGACCATGTAGCGGATGAACGGAACGAACGCCGCGCTGCCGGCCGCGAAGGCCATCGTTCCGATCCCGGTCGTGAGACCGCGCCTGTCGGGAAACCACTTCACGGCGGTGTTGACCGCGACCGTATACACCATCCCCACCCCGACCGCGCCGACCGTGTAAACGACGTAGACGTGCCACAGCTCCGTCACGAACGCCAGCGCCACGTACCCCCCACCAGCCAGCACGCCCGCGACGAGAGTCACCGCCCGCGGGCCGTACCGGTCGCGCCACCAGCCGGCCGGGAACTGGATCAGCGCCATCGCCACGACGTACGCCGTGAACACGAACCCCAGCGCCGACAGGGAGGCATCCAGGTCGGCCGCGAGCGGCCCCTCCAGCGACGACCACACGTACTGATACGGGCTCACGAGCGCCATCATCACGGCGGCGGCCGTGATCTGCCACCAGCGCGAGTAGCCGAGTTCGCGTTTCGCCGCCGTGCCGAGGTCAGCGTCGTGAGCGTCGCTCATTCGTCGGTTGGAGGAAGTCACACACGGAGGCATACAACCGCTTCGCATCCGGACGATAACGGATCTCGTCGTCATCGGCCGTCGACGGTCGCACGGAACGCTTTTGACCGTGTCGACCAAGTATCCGTATGGTTCTCGTGGAGTCGCCGGCAATCGCAATCGGTGGCGTGGGTGCGACGCTCGTCGCCTTCGTGGTGATCCGCTGGGATGCGACCCGAGTCGACGTCGCTCGTCCCACGCTGTGGGCGGCGATCGCCGCGATCCCGGTGTCCATCGGGTTCTCAATGTACCTGTTCGCGTCCGTCCCGATGACCGGTATCCTCGTGACCGCCAACACCGGCCTCGTGCTCTACGGGTTCGAGCGCGAGGTGACCACCGGCGAGGAGGAGTCGCTCGAACCGGGGTCGCTTCCGAACCGAAAGTAGCGGTCGGCCAGCGCATACGCTCTGTTCGCCGTTGTCACTAGCGTTCAAAAGTGGACTCGCGGGGGTCCCGTGAGCGAAGCGAACGGGACCACGCGAGAGAACGGGACGACCGAAGGGAGTGAAGGAGTGGACTCGCGGGGGATTTGAACCAGCACCAGACGTGCTCGCTCGCTCCGCTCGCT
Source organism: Halorubrum alkaliphilum (assembly GCF_017873815.1). Classification (GTDB taxonomy): domain Archaea; phylum Halobacteriota; class Halobacteria; order Halobacteriales; family Haloferacaceae; genus Halorubrum; species Halorubrum alkaliphilum. Next base: position 10,877 of record NZ_JAGGKQ010000035.1, read on the forward strand.
GCGCGCGACTGGTAGGGTTCAAATCACTGCTCGACCATTCTCGCTCTCTCGTAGAACTCGGTCGCTCCGAGTCAACGAGGCTCATAATTCAGTGCTATTTTTAGAGTCTATACTGGCCGGTTCAGGGTTCTCTCACGAAGTATGTGAACCGCGATGAGACATCTTCATCTCCGAATCAGGGTGAAACCGCCCCGGGGTCAAGGCCCGAGGGACTCGCCTTGCTCATCTACAGAGACAGTCTAGCACTCAGTCGTTGAACAAGTTTCACCGCTAGAGTTTTCAAACAGTTTCCTAATAGGAATTGTATGCCTAATAGGAATGAGTCGGTGTCGATAGCACTGCAGTATCCGTTTCCGGAGGATCGAGTATTCCGATACCAAGCGATGCAGGATGTTCTCGACGTTCTCATCGACCAACCGTACGCGACGTACTCGATGAGCGAGCTCGCGAACCTCACGGGAGCAAATCAAGGAACGATCTCAAAGGCGGTCAGGCTGCTTTCCGATCTCGATGTCATCGAGACTACACAGGACGGGCGAACCCAGCAGGTCCGGATCAACCGAGAGCGGCTCACAAAACCGGATCCGATTCTCTCGATCCCACAGGACGAGTTTCACCAACCAGTCCGGGCATTTCTACAACAACTCCAAAACGAGTTGGACGAGTTAGTCGGGGTCGTCCTATTCGGAAGCGTCGCTCGGGGAGAAGCAGATAGGACCAGCGACATTGATCTCTTGGTGATCATCGACGAAGAGAGGACGGCAGCTCGTCGGACCGTTCAGTCAGTCGTTAGTGATCTCGAAGATCAACGGTTCGAGGGGAACCGATACACATTCCAGCCGCTCGTCGAATCGCCTGACAGCGTCCAACGAATAGGCGGCCAACTCCGGCCCCAGTTCGACGACGGGATTACGCTGGTCGGCTCCGATCAACTGTCCGAACTCCGCACCGAGGTGTACGCCGATGAATGAGAATATTCGAGACCAATTGGTGGACGCCGAGCGGACCTTCGAGGGCAGCCCCGGAACGATCGAGGAGGGATTAGGCGTCGACGACGCGGAGCTGGTCCAACTTCGCCGTGCCTGCCGGCTGTTGGAGGTCGGCTCGAACCTCCTCGACCAAGGATACTACACGGTCGTAATCGAGTCGGCGTTCGTCGCCATCGAGCGCACTATCCAGTTCCGGTTGATCCACGATGGAGCCATGTCCGCCGCGGAGATCATCAGCAGCCACCGACGGCTCTACCAACGTGGTGCTGAGATCGGTCTCTACGACGACGCATTTGGGGAGGACCTTGCCGAGCTGTGGAACCGGAACCGAACGAAGACCTATTACAGGCTTGGAATCGCGACGAAGGAACAAGCCGAGGCGATGTACCGGCTCGCCGCGGACATCCACCGGCACCTCGTCGATATGACCCGGGTGTCACACGAGTGTCTCTGTCGGGGGTGATTGGGACACCATGGGTAGATAGAGTCGCTACTGGGAGACCGGGGGAGCCAGCGGAGAGGATAGAAGATCGACGGTGAAAAGATCTCCGGTGGAGAGAAAAGTCGATCTATCAATAGAACCCGATTCTCGCTCCGTCGGAACGCCGAAATTCGGAGTTAGGGATATGGTACACCCGTTGGAGACTTGGGAGGTAGATCCCCCGGCTTATCGGAATGACCACCTCCGCTCACTATATAAATCGCTAGCAGGCGGCGACCCGCCTAAGCGATTCTTATGAACTCGGTTTTTCGAGGGAGACGTTTCTAGCCCAAAAGTTGCGAATCCGGCTGTTAGAAGAGTCCTACCTTGCGGTGAAGAACCCTGGTCACAGCCGCAAAACGGTAGTGGACTCGCGGGGATTTGAACCCCGGGCCTTCCCCGTGCCAGGGGGATGATCTACCACTGATCTACGAGCCCTCGTACGCAACCGTTTCTTCCGGGCTGGATATCTTAAGGGCTTCGACTCGGCGAGCAGGGGTCGGGTCAGATCCGATCGGAGTCGACGTATCAGATCCGATCGGAGTCGACGTACACGTCGAGGTCGACGTTCCGATTCGACCCCTCCAAGTCCCTGACCGCGCGCTCGACGACCCGCTCGGCCTCGGACCTGATGAGGGGGATCGCCTTCTTCAGCACCCAGTCGAAGGAGACGAGTCGCGGGAGATCGAGCGCGTCCGGGCTCGCGGATCCGGGGTCGAACTCGACTTCGAGCGCGACCTCACAGGAGGGTGAACCGGCCGCGTCGGAGTCGTCGTCCCCAGCGTCGAGCGGCGTCACTCGCCAGCAGCCGTTGGCGTCGATGTCCTTGGTGATCCGCCAGTCGATTCGGTCGGGTGGCTGAACGCCGGTCACTCTGGAGTGGGCGGTGTAGGTGAGTTTCCACCACGCGAACGTGAGCGCGTAGCGCGTGTCGGGGCCGCCGTCGCCCTGTAGCGTTCGGACCTCGCGGAGGTACTCGGAGTAGCGCGCGTACTGGGGGAAGTCGAGCAGGAACTCGTACACGACCTCCGGGTCGGCGTGTACCTCCGTCGAAACGACGAGTTCGTCCACACCGAACCCAGTCCCCGGCGGCTATTAAGCGGTCCGGGAGGGGTATCGATCGACATCGTCGTGACCGGTTCGCGGTCGCGACCCGGACAGGCCGGCCGGAGCCAACGGATACATGACGCCCGGAGTCGTCGGATCGTCGCATGGCCGCGGACGAGCGGAACGCGTTCGAGGTATATCGTGATCGGGTAGAGCGACCGCTGGTCAGACTGTTTCGCGAGTACGGGGCCGCGGAGGCCCACTGGCTCGTCATCGGGATGGCCGCCAACGTGATCGCCCGCGTCGCGGGGCTGATCCCGCCGGTGGTCCTCGGCGTCGCTATCGACGCCGTGTTCACCGGCGACGGTCCGTACACCCTCCCGATCGTTCCCGACGCGTGGTTGCCGACCGCGGACGCCGCGCAGTTCCAGCTCTCCGTAATCCTCATCGTCGGCGCGTTCGTCGTCACCGGCGTCTTTACGTTTATATACGGCATCGCCGCGAACAACTTCGCACACCGGGTGATGCACGCGGTCCGGACCGACTCCTTCGACCGGATGCAGCGGCTCGACATGACCTTCTTCGACGACAAACAGACCGGCGAGGTGATGTCCGTGCTAAACAATGATGCCTCCAATCTGGAGGTGTTCCTGGACAACGCCCTCCAGAACTCCGCGCGGCTCGGCGTGATGGTCGTCGGTATCGCCGGCGTCCTCTTTTATTACAACTACGAGCTTGCCATCGTCACGCTCTCGGCCATTCCGCTCATGGTCCTCTTCACGCTCTGGTTCATGCGCGCGGTCGAGCCGAGATACGTCGAACAGCGGGCGATCGTCGGCGACCTCAACACCGCCCTCGAGAACGCGCTCTCGGGCGTCGAACTCGTGAAGACCTCGAACACCGAGGCCCACGAGAGCGACCGCGTCGAGGCCGCCTCCAAGTCCTACTTCGAGCGCACGATGGACATCCTCCGGCTCAACTACGTCTACCGGCCGGGGATGGAGCTGCTGGCGGGGCTCGCGTTCGCGGCGACGTTCCTCGTCGGCGGATTCTGGCTCACGCAGGGCCCGCCGGGACCGTTCACCACGGAGCTGACCGTTGGGACGTTCGTCACGTTCGTCCTCCTGACCCAGCAGTTCGTCGCGCCCCTCGCTGAGGTGTCGAACATCGTCGACCAGTACGAGAACGCGAAGGCCTCCTCCGAGCGCGTGTTCGGGCTGCGGGACATCCCGATCCGGATCACGGACCGCGAGGACGCGGTCGAACTCGGGGGCGGCGACGGCGACCGAGCGGGCGGACGGAACGAGGGGGTCGACGGCGAGGTCGTCTACGACGGCGTCTCCTTCGCGTACGCGGAGAACGCCCTCGTCGACCCCGCGGACGCAGAAGAGGAGGTGATCCGGAACGTGTCCTTCCGGGCAAATCCGGGCGACACGGTCGCGCTCGTCGGCCCGACCGGCGCGGGCAAGTCCACCCTGCTCAAACTGCTCTCCCGCCTGTACGACGTCACCGACGGCGCGATCCGCGTCGACGGCCACGACGTGCGGGACGTGACCGTCGCGAGCCTCCGGTCGTCGATCGGCTACGTCTCACAGGACACCACGCTGTTCGACGGCACCATCGCCGAAAACATCCGGTACGGCCGGTTCACGGGCGCGTGGACGGACAGAACTCCGGAAGCGAGCGCGGACGCGAGCGTCGACCGCGACGCGGTTCGTGATCGGGTGCGCGAGGCCGCAAAGGCCGCGGAGGCCCACGAGTTCATCGACTCGCTCCCGAACGGCTACGACACACGGATCGGCGAGCGCGGCGTGAAGCTCTCGGGCGGCCAGCGCCAGCGCGTCGCCATCGCACGAGTCGTGTTACAGGATCCCGCGATCCTGATTCTCGATGAGGCGACGAGCGCGGTCGACACCGAGACGGAGATGCTGATCCAGCGCTCGCTCGACCGACTGGCGGCCGACCGCACCACGTTCGTCATCGCCCACCGACTGTCGACCGTCACCGACGCGGACACGACGCTCGTGTTGGAGGACGGCGAGGTCGTCGAGCGGGGTACCCACGACGAACTCATCGAGGCCGACGGGCTCTACGCGAAGCTGTGGGGCGTTCAGGCGGGCGAGATCGACGAACTGCCCGAGGAGTTCATCGAGGAGGCCCGCGAGCGACACGTCCAGCGAGGGGTCGAGCGGGTCGTCGAGAGCGAGACGCTGGAGGATTGAGTCGGAGACAGGAACACCGAATTCGTCGACGAAACGTCGTCAGTGTATCGATGAGAAGTGGCGGTGTACCGACGGAGAGGAGCCGTCAGTCGTCGCTGGAGACCTGCCCGGCCGCGTCGCCGGCGTCCTCCGGAGTTGCCTCGGCGGGGGTGGGCGGCTTCTCGCGCACGTCGGCACCCTTCCCCTCCGCGATGACATCGGCGTAGGCGTCGGGGAAGACGCGGACGAAGTCGTCGAGCGCGGCGGCCCAGTCGTCGAGCAGCTCCGCGGCACGCTCGCTTTCGGTGTAGGCATGATGGTTCTCGACGAGCCGGCGAAGCATCCGTTCGTCGGACTCCTCCAGCGTCTCCGAGAGCGACACCATCCCACGGTTGACGCGCTCCTCGAAGCGGTCGTCGGGGTCGTAGACGTACGCGATACCGCCCGACATCCCGGCCGCGAAGTTACGGCCCGTGTCGCCGAGCACGGCGACGACGCCGCCGGTCATGTACTCACAGCCGTGGTCGCCGACGCCCTCGACGACCGCCCGGACGCCCGAGTTGCGGACGCCAAACCGCTCGCCGGCGACGCCGTTGACGTACGCCTCACCGGCGGTCGCGCCGTACAAACAGACGTTGCCGGCGACGACGTTCTCGATCGGGTCGTAGCCCGCGTCGGCGGGCGTGTCGATCACGATCCGACCGCCGGAGAGCCCCTTGCCGACGTAGTCGTTGGCGGCCCCCGAGAGTTCGAGCGTGACCCCCTGCGCGAGGAACGCCCCGAAGCTCTGGCCGGCGTGGCCGTCGAACCGGCAGGAGACGGTGTCATCGGGGAGGCCCTCGCCGCCGTGTGCGGAGACGATGCGGTTCGAGAGCGTCGCGCCGACCGCGCGGTCGACGTTGCGGATCTCGCGGGTGAGCGCGACCGGCGCGCCGTCCTCGATGGCAGGGCTCGCCTCCTCGATGAGGTCCCAGTCGAGCAGTTCCTCGATGCCGGCGTGTGTCTGCGCGCGAGTCTTCGTGCGGGCGTCGCCCGCGGGGTCCGCGATCACCGCCGACAGGTCGAGGTGTTTCGCCTTCTCGTGGTCGGTGTCGCGCTGTGTGAGCAGGTCGGGGCGGCCGATGAACTCCTCGACGTCCGTGAAGCCGAGTTCGGCCATGATCTCGCGCAGCTCCTGGGCGATGAACGTCATGTAGTTGATGACGTGGTCCGGCTGGCCGGGGAACCGGTTCCGGAGGTCCTCGCGCTGGGTCGCGACGCCCACCGGACAGGTGTTCTCGTGACACTGCCGGGCCATCACGCACCCCGAGGTGACGAGCGAGGCGGTGCCGAACACGTACTCCTCCGCGCCGAGCGCGGCGGCGACCGCCACGTCGCGGCCCGTCTTGAGCCCGCCGTCGGCGGTCACCCTGATCCGGTCGCGCAGGCCGGTCGCTCGGAGCATCTGGTTCGCCTCGGCGAGGCCCAGCTCCCAGGGCAGCCCCGCGTTCTTGATCGACGTCTTCGGGGACGCCCCGGTGCCGCCGGAGTGACCCGAGACGTGAACGACGTCCGCGTTCGCCTTCGCGACGCCGGCCGCGATGGTGCCGATACCCGCCTCCGAGACGAGTTTCACGTTGACGTCGGCGTCCGGACTGGCCGCTTTCAGGTCGAAGATGAGCTGTTTGAGGTCCTCGATCGAGTAGATGTCGTGTTGCGGGGGCGGCGAGATGAGCCCGACGCCCGGCGTGGAACACCGGACGTGGGCGATCATCTCGTTGACCTTCTCGCCGGGGAGGTGCCCGCCCTCGCCCGGCTTCGACCCCTGTGCCATCTTGATCTGCAGCTCCTCGGCGTTCGCGAGGTAGTCCGCGGTGACGCCGAACCGGCCGGAGGCGACCTGTTTGACCGAACACTCCTTTTCGGTGTCGAACCGTTCGGGCGGCTCACCGCCCTCCCCCGTGTTCGACTTCGCGCCCAGCCGGTTCATCGCGATGGCGTTGTTCTCGTGCGCCTCCGGCGAGAGGCTCCCGAGGCTCATCGCGGCCGTCGAGAAGCGCTCGACGATCGACTCAACCTCCTCAACCTCCTCGACCGGAACGGGGTCGCGGTCGGACTCGAACTCGAGGAGCCCGCGAAGCGTCTGCAGCTCCTCGGTCTGGTCGTTGACGAGGTCGGCGAACTCGCCGTACTTCTCGTAGTCGCCGCCACGGACCGCCTGCTGGAGCGTGCCGACGGTCTGTGGGTTCCAGCCGTGTTTCAGTCCCGACGAGCGGTTCTCGTACTCGCCGGTCGTCTCCAACTCGGGGTCCGCGCCGAACGCCATCGCGTGGCGGGTCCGGAGGTCGTCCTCGATCTGTTCTATCCCGATCCCCTCCGTACGGATCTCCGTGCCCTCGAAGAACTCGGCGACGAGCCCGGAGTCGAGTCCGACCGCCTCGAAGATCTGTGCGCCCTGATACGACTCCATCGTCGAGATGCCCATCTTCGCCATCGTCTTCAGGAGACCGTCCTCCAGCGCGTGCCGGTAGGCCGCGAGCGCCTCCGCCTCGTCGGCCCCATCCGGCCCGGCGACGACGTCTGCGATGGACGCGTACGCGAGATACGGGTTGACCCCGTCCGCGCCGTAGCCGACGAGCGTCGCGAGGTGATGGACCTCGTGGGGTTCGCCGGACTCGACGACGATCCCCGCGCGGTTGCGGAGGCCGTCACGGACGAGGTGGTGGTGGACCGCGCCGGTCGCGAGCAGGCTCGGGATCGCGAGCCGATCCGGGCCGACTGCCCGGTCCGAGAGCACGACCACGTCCGCACCGGCGTCGATCGCCGACGCGGCGTCGTCGCGAACGCGGTTCACGGCGTCGGTGAGGGAGGTCCCGTTGCCGTAGGTGATGTCGACGGTGACGGCGTCGAACGCGTCCGGCCGGTCCGCCGACTCGTCGCCGAGCGACTTCAGCGCGGCCGTCTCCGCGTCGGACAACACGGGCGAGTCGGCGACGATCTGGCGGGCGTGCTCGGGCGTCTCCGCCAGCAGGTTGCGCTGGTTGCCGATCCGGGTCTCTAAGGAGGTGACGAGCTCCTCGCGGATGTAGTCTATCGGCGGGTTCGACACCTGTGCGAACAGCTGTTTGAAGTAGGTGAACAGCGGGCGGTCGATATCGGTCAACACCGACAGCGGCGTGTCGTCGCCCATCGACCCGACCGGGTCCTTCCCGGACTCCGCCATCGGCTCGACGAGGTGGTTCAGCGAGTCGGTGGTGTAGCCGAACGCGGCCTGATGGGCGCGGACGGTTCGGTCCCCGGTCGTGTCGATCCCGGCGGCGGTTCCGCCCTCGACTCCGGCAGAGTCGCCTCCGTCGACGACCGCGTCGAGGTCGACCTGCTCGCGGTCGACCCACTCGCCGTACTTCTCGTCGGTGAGCTCCGCGAACACCTCGTCGTCGGGGATGATGCGTCCCTCCTCGGGGTCGGCGACGAAGATCTCGCCCGGCTGGAGGCGACCGCGGCGCGTCACGTCGGCGGCGTCGGTCGGGAGCGCGCCGACCTCGCTGCCGACGACGAGCCGGTTCTCGGTCGTCACCTCGTAGCGGCACGGGCGAAGCCCGTTACGGTCGAGGACGCCGGCAACCTGATCGCCGTCGAAGCCGATCACCAGGGCGGGACCGTCCCACGGCTCGACGAGCGACGCGTGGTAGTCGTAGAAGTCAGCGCGGGCGTCGTCCATCAGATCACCGTCACGGAAGGCCTCGGGGACGAGCATCCGCAGGACGTGTGGGAGGTCACGGCCCGTCTGGAGGAGGAGTTCGGTCGCGTTGTCGACGCTCGCGGTGTCCGACTGGTTCGGGTCGTCGATCACCGGCGTGATCGTCTCGAGCTCCGCGCCGAAAGCGGGGTGTTCGAGATCGGTCTCGCGGGCGCGCATCCAGTTGACGTTCCCGCGGATCGTGTTGAACTCGCCGTTGTGGACGACGTTGCGGTACGGGTGCGCGAGGTGCCACGCGCCGAGCGTGTTCGTCGAGAAGCGCGCGTGAACCAGGGCGACGTGGCTCGCGAATCGCTCATCGGACAGGTCGGGGTAGTAGCCGGAGAGCTGCGAACCCTTCAGCAGGCCCTTATATACGACGCGCTGGCGGTCGAGCGAGCAGACGTAGAACCGGCCCGCTCCGTCGATGTCGGCGACGGCGGTCTCGATCTCGCGGCGGGCGGCGTACAGCGCGCGGTCGAAGCCGAGCAGCGCGGGGTCGTCGTTGGGGTCGTCCTCCGGATCGGTGAACCGCTCGGCGAGACCCGCACCCTCGACGGGCGCGACGAACAGTTGGGCGACGTGTGGTTCGGAGTCGAGCGCGGTCGTACCCAGATCCGCGTTGTCCGTCGGAACGTCCCGCCACGTCAGCACTTCCAGTCCGTACACGGAGAACACCTCCGCGATGACATCGTGGATCTCGGCCTGAACGCTCGGTTCGTTCGGCATGAACAGCGAGCCGACCGCGTACTCCTCGGGGAGATCGGCGTCGACGACCTCACGGAAGAACTCGTCGGGGCGCGCGACCATGATGCCGGCTCCGTCGCCGGTGTTCTCCTCCGCGCCGGTGGTGCCGCGGTGTTCGAGGTTCTCCAGCAGCCGTACCGCGTCGGTCACCGTCTCGTGTGTGGGCTCGCCGTCGAGGTCGACGACGCCGCCGATGCCGCAGTTCGATCGATCGTCGCTCGGATCCGCAAGGCCCCCGCTCCCCGCGTGGGCCGCCCCCGGCTCGGGGCTGGTACTATGTGGCTTGGTCATACCACCCATCACGGATGATCACTTAAAGGTATAACCCTGATACGGGTAGGATCCCTCGTACACACATTAGGGAATATAAGGTAATTATTCATAACGGGTTGATATCTGTTGCCATGATATACGATCAGGAAGATACGGCCACAACATCGACAGTCCGTGTGATCATATCCACAGATACTGCCGATACTCGTCGGTAGTTTCCGATCCGATAAACGTTCGTCCACCTCGGGGTGCGTCGGGTCGCGGCCGACGCCGCGGTCGCCGCTCCGGTCAGTCCTCGAAGGGCGCGTAGCTGCCGTTGATGTCCCAGTCGTGGATACAGTAGACATCGCCGGTCTCCTCGTCGATGCGCCAGCTCTCGACGTCGGCGTCCCACCGTTCGACGCGACCACACAGCTCACAGGTCCGTTCGGTCGGCGGGGTGATCGTGACACTCATGCTCGCTTCCAGGCGGCGAGCGAGCAAAAGGATACCGCACCCCGTTGGAGTTCGCGGGAGTCCCCCCGACCGGGCCCGCGTGAGGGGGTCTCGCCCGCGGGGGCTCAGTCCCGGCCGCGCCGGAGGGCGAACCCGATAGCGAGCGCGCCGGCGAGGAAGGCGACGCCGATGGCGCGGGCGACGGCGGTCGGCAGGTCCTCGACGGTCGAGCCGAGCGGCGCGTCCTCGATCGTGGGTGGGGCCTCGGACGCCGCCTCGATCCCCGGATTCCCGCGGTCCGACCCGGACTCCCCCGCGGCCCAGAGCGGGTCAGTCCCCCCGTCGGGGGCGCGCGGCGTCGCGGCGTCCTCGATGTCGCCCCTCGCGTCTCCGACGTCCGGTCCGGAGTCCGAGGTCCGGTCCGCTGCGGCCGGTCCGTCTCCGTCGGAGCCGCCCCCCGCTCGATCGTCGCTCGGAGCCGAACCACCGGTCCCGTCGGAGTCGCCGGAGTCATCCGAGCCACCCGAACTCCCGGAGCCAGCCGAGCCGCCGGAGCCACCCGAGCCACCGGAGCCACCCGAGCCACCGGAGCCACCCGAACTCCCGGAGCCACCCGAGCCGCCGGAGTCGTCGGCCTCGGCGTCCGGGTCGTCGTCGGGAGCGGTCCCCCGATCGTCGCTTCCGGCTCCGGCCGGGTCCCCGGCGGTGGAACCGCCTCCATCCGGTTCGGCAGGTTCGTCCGACTCATCGGCATCGTCCGACCCGGTGGCGGCATCGGCATCGGCGTCCGTGTCGGTCGAGCCGTCCGCGTCGGTCGCCTCCTCGGCGTCGGCCGGCGGAACGTACGTCAGTGGAGTCTCGACCGTGTGGCCGGCGTCCGCGTCCGGGTCGGACGCCGCGGCCGTGCGGAGCCGGTCGTCGGTCACGTCGAACGCGGCGACGAGGTCGGTTCCGTCGGCGTCGTCGGTCTCGCCCGCCCCGTCTGCGCGCAGGGTCTCGGTCGCGTTCGCGACGAGGAAGAGGCCGCCGCCGCCCGCGATCGGGGTGGTTCCGTCGGCGGTGGCTCGGATCGTGGCGTCGGCGTCCGTATCGGCGTCGGCGTCCGTGTCGCCGTCGGCGTCCGTGTCGCTGTCGGCGTTCGTGTCGGGGTGTTCGGTCACCGCGAACGCGAGGCCGTCGAGGGCGTCGAGGGCCGCGCCGGTCTCGGGGGCGGGGTCGGCGGTCGCGAGGAAGCCGTCGAGTCCGGTCGCGTTGACCGCGTACACTACCGTATCGTTCGCGTCGACCGCCTCCGTCGCGGAGAGGGTCTCCGTCGCGATCGCGTCGGTCACGTCGCCGGGCGTGGCGAAGGCCTCGGGGGGTGAGTCCGGGGTGGTGTAGACGGTCAGGCGGTCCGTCGAGCGGGGAGACAGCGTCGTCGTCGCGGTCGCGGTGGGGCCGTCCGGAGCCGCGCGGGCCGTGAGCGTGTAGTTCCCGGCGGAGAGGGGTCCGGCGCGGTCGGTCGTCGTCACCGAGTCGATCGAGCCCGGTCCGTCGAGCGTCAGGAGGGACTCCTCGTGGTCCGGATCGCCCGCGTGATAGGTGTTGAGAGCGACCCCGACCGACTCCGCGCGGGGCGTCGAAAGCGTGGCAGTCACCGCGTCGGCCCCGTTCGGACCGGTGAGGGTGAGGTGTGTGGTGTTAGTATCGGCTTCCATTTCAAATTCAATCTTATCGCCTATATAAGTGGAGTCCGTGATACTGGTTAACTCACTATACTGATCGTCAGAGCTGACGACTGTGAACGTGGAGTTCTCGTCAAAACCGCCACCAGAGACGAAATATTGCCCGGTCTCAAGATCTGTGGTATCGAGAATTAGGGGGTTAGGGTCGGAATCGGCGGACTCAACGTATGTGAGTACCTCGCTGCCAGCCTCCGTTTCCTTATAAATCCGAACTTCCTGAGGCTCGCTACCAGAGTACTCAAAGGCGGTGTTCTCTCCAGCATAGATGACCTCGTCAGAGTAATCCGCACTAGTCTCAAATACTTGATCTACCGATTCAAAAGCGATGTCCGACCTGTTTATACTGACTGTTCCGATATCAGCGACTCCGCTCTGAGCGAATCCCTGAATGGCATCCGAGTTCGGTAACGGAGGAACGGATCCAATGGGAACCTGATCTCCAGTTTCGTACTCAGTATCAACGACTCGCATAACTGCTGCGTACCGGTTGTTCCGTGAGAAACGAACCGTTTCATGGTACTGATCTTTTAATTCTACTTGGATGTTCGACTCTTTGCCGGATAAGACGGATGAACTGCCGAGAAATAGATCCGTATGAACGATTTCATTGCTATCGATCGGGTGTAGTGTGAGTATATGAGGGATGTCACCCTGCTTGGGGAGATCAGCTTCTGAGACCGTGATCGAATCGTTAACAGGAGAATCGTATTCCAAGTCCCCAACTTCGACTATCCCGCGAAGGGAGGGGTTTGTCTCGCGAGCAATATCGGATTCCGATGTCCCTGCTGAAAGTGTCTCATCGATCATATAGTCCTCATCACTTAGTCGAGAATCCGGAACGAGACGAACTGTGTGGGGTCCCGGGAATCCGTCCAAGTCACCAAGCAGTACCGTAATCTCGTTATCACCGTCAGCCATCGCGTCTGAGACGGATTCGAAACCTGCGATCTGGGTTCCTTCTTCCTCATAAGGTACGTGTTTACCCCGAGGTCTCGACAGCCGGCACAGCGTGAGCCCGTGAGATAATCTCATTGTTGCTGACGACTCGACGAAGCTCTTCGTATG
>NZ_JAGGKQ010000036.1 GCF_017873815.1 Halorubrum alkaliphilum
TTCGAACAGCGTTGATCAACCGCTACCGACGACTTATTGTAACAGAACAGGTGGCTCAGGTCGGGTTAGCTGACGATGCTTTGTGAGGTACTGAGCGTCTTGACGACCGCCCGCTTTCGCGCCTGTAGCGCCGAGCGCGAGAGGAGACTCCGGAGCATGCGTTCGTGTCCGGACTCGATCCGTAAGTAAAGTTTTGTGGTTTCTTATCTTCTTAGAAGAAACATTTTGGAGTTACATGACGCCCGTGTATCGGCGTGAACGGAACCGTGACTGACTACGGATCCGGGCGGTTCCGGATGGAACGCTTGCGAGGATCACCTCTGAGAGGGATCGAGGACGCTCGGAGCCGACCGCGGTCGGTTGCGACGGGCTTCCGGGAGCCTTTAGGTTGCGCCCGCCCCCTCTCCGCGCATGATCCTGTCGGACGCCGACATCCTCGACCGCCTCGCGGACGGAGACCTCGTGGTCGAACCGCTGGCGGACGTCGACCAGCAGGTCCAGCCCGCGAGCGTCGACTTACGCCTCGGCGAGCGCTTCCTGGAGTTTCAGCGTACCAACATTCCGTGTATTCACCCGACCGAGGCGGACGAGGTCGGCGAGTACGTCACGGAGACAACCGTCCCCGGGGGCGACGAGTTTATCCTTCACCCGGGCGACTTCGTGCTCGGAACGACGATCGAACGCGTCGAGATCCCGGACGATCTCGTCGCACACGTCGAAGGGCGGTCGTCGCTCGGTCGCCTTGCGATCGTGGTCCATGCGACTGCCGGGTTGTGCGACCCCGGGTACCACGGCCAGATCACGCTCGAACTCTCGAACCTCGGCACCGCGCCGGTCGCGCTCTCGCCCGGGATGCGCGTCTCACAGCTCACGTTCACGGAGCTGAAGTCGCCGGCCGACCGCCCCTACGGAGCCGAGCGCGGCTCGAAGTACCAGGACCAGGACGGTCCGCAGGCGTCGCGGATCGGCAACGACCCCGAGTTCGCCGGTGACGACCACGACGCTGCTGAGCGCGCTCCCGGCGGAGGTGACGAATGAGGTTCATCGAGGAGGTCGTCGTCGACGAGTTCCTGCCGACGGTCCGCTCGATGCTCGCCGAGGATCTCCGCGATAGGGGGTTCACCCAACACGAGGTCGCGGACGCGCTCGGCATCTCCCAGTCGGCCGTCTCGAAGTACGCCCACGGCGACGTCGCCCGCAACGAACGGGTCGTCGACGACGACCGGGTCCGCGATCTCGTCGAGCGCGTGGGCGAGGGGCTCGCATCCGGCGATATGAGCCCGGTCGCGGCGCTGGTCGAGATCGAGGTAGTGATCCGGCAGTTGGAGACGGGCGACCTTCTCGCTGACCTCCACGAGGAGGCGATGCCCGAGCTCGCCGCCGCCGACGTGGAGTTCGCCGTCCACGACCCCGACAGCGGACTTCGCGAGCGCGAGCGCGTCCTCGCGTCGGTCCGGCGCGGGCTCCGGACGCTCACGAACGCCTCGGGGTTCGCCGGGCTCATCCCGAACGTCGGCGCGAACGTGGTCGAGTGTCTCGCGGACGCGCGATCCGTCGACGATGTGGCCGCCGTCCCCGGTCGACTCGTCGACGTAAAAGGACAGGCGATGGTACCCGGCGAGCCCGAGTTTGGCGTGAGCGAGCACGTCGCGACCGTGTTGCTCGCGGCCCGAGAAGGGGGGTCGAGCGCCTGCGCAGCCGTGAACGTTCGGTACGATCCGGATCTGGTAGCGGGGCTCAACGAGTCGTACCGGACCGTTGAGTTCGACGCGGAGCGACCGACCCGGGAGGCGGTACGGGAGGCGGTCGAGCGGGACGCGGGTGGACGGAACGCGGTCGAGCGGGACGCGGGCGGCGAGGACGCCCTCGACGACGCCCTCGTGCTGTACCAGACCGGTGCGGTCGGTGTGGAGCCGATCGTGTACGTTCTCGCGTCGAACGCGCCCGAAGCCGCACGGATCGTCCGGGAGATCGTGTGAGAGCGGCCGACTGAACCGGACAGGGTTTATGTACTCGCGTTTCGACGATCCGATCGTGACCCGTCCGGGACGCGACGACCGCCGTATGCGACTCTTCTAGCGTCGGGTGGAGCCGCCGCGCCGGCGACGGTCGGTAACGCGACCGCTGCCGGCGTCCGGTGAAGCCCGCCGCCTTTCCGTAACGCACGGTCCGTCCCGCGGGTGCGGGATCGGAGCCGAACCAGCGGGCTTTAGACCCGAACGATCGACACACGATACACACACTACATGAGCCACGACGACTTTCCCACCGACGACCCGGCGGTGGTGACCTGTGGACTGCCGTACGCGAACGGCGACCTCCACATCGGTCACCTGCGCACCTACGTCGGCGGCGACGTGTACAGCCGCGCGCTCGAACGACTCGGTCAGGAGACGGCGCTCGTCTCCGGCTCCGACATGCACGGCACGCCCGTTGCCGTTAACGCCGAGCGGGAGGGGGTCACCCCGGAGGAGTTCGCGCTCGACTGGCACGAACAGTACGCCGTGACGTTCCCGAAGTTCAACGTCGAGTTCGATAACTACGGACACACCCACGACGAGACGAACACGGAGCTGACACAGGAGTTCGTCCGGTCGTGGATCGACGAGGGACTCGTGTACGAAAAGGAGATCCCCGTCGCGTGGGACACCGCGGAGGAGATCCCGCTTCCGGACCGCTACGTCGAGGGGACCTGTCCGTACTGCGGCGAGCACGCCCGCGGCGACGAGTGTGACGAGGGGTGCGGCCGCCACCTCGAACCGGGTGAGATCGAGTCGCCCGTCTCGACTATCACCGGCAACCCGGCGGAGTACCGCGATCGGACCCACAAGTTCCTCAACGTCTCGGAGTTCAGCGACTACCTCTCCGGATTTCTCGACCGGCTCGAAGGGACCGCAAACGCTCGGAACCAGCCCCGCGAGTGGATCGAAGACGGCCTCCGAGACTGGTGTATCACCCGGGACATGGACTGGGGCGTCGACTATCCGGACGAGGAGCGGTCGGATCTGGTCCTCTACGTCTGGGTCGACGCGCCCGTCGAGTACGTCGCCTCGACGAAGCAGTACTCCGACCGCGTCGGCGCGGACGTCTTCGACTGGGAGGCCGCCTGGAAGGCGACCGAGACGCCCGACGACCCGACCGAGCCCGCGACGGGCGGCGGCGAACTCGTTCACGTCATCGGCCGCGATATCATCCAGCACCACACGATATTCTGGCCCGCGATGCTCCGCGGCGCGGGGTACGCCGAGCCGCGCGCGGTGATGGCGTCCGGCTTCGTCACGCTCGGCGGGAAGGGGTTCTCCACGAGCCGCGACCGCGCGGTTTGGGCCGACGAGTACCTCGATGAAGGGTTCCACCCGGACCCGCTCCGCTACTACCTCGCGACCAACGGCGGGTTCCAGCAGGACGTGGACTTCTCGTGGGAGAAGTTCCGCGACCGCGTGAACTCCGAGTTGGTGGGGACTGTCGGCAACTTCCTCTACCGGTCGCTGCTGTTCGCGCACCGCAACTACGACGAGGCTCCCATCGCGGACGCGACGAGCCACGAGGTCACGGAGCGAATCGACGAGGCAATCACGGCGTTCGACGCTGCGGTCAACGACTACTCGGTTCGGGCGCTCGGCGACGTTACCACAACGCTGGCACGCTTCGGAAACGAGTACATCCAGCACAACGAGCCGTGGAACCTCGTCGATGAGGACCCGGAGGAGGCCGCACAGGTTATCCACGACTGCGTCGCGATCGCGAAGGCCATCGCGGTGTTGTTTGAGCCGATCGCTCCCGAGAAATCCGAGCGCCTCTGGGCCCAGCTCGGCGAGACGGGCTCGGTCCACGAGGCCACGGTCGAAGCCGCCCGCGAGGGACCGACCGGCGAGCTCTCGGAGCCGACCGAGCTGTTCGAGCAGATCGAGGACGACCGCGTCGAGGCGCTAAACGAGAAACTGGAGTCCCGAGTCGCCGAGGCGGAGGCGGACGGCGAAGGGGACGAGGATGAGAGCGGAGCGAACGACGAGAGTGACGACGACGCCACGGATACCGACATGGCCGACATCGAACCCCTCAGCGACGACCGGATCAGCTTCGACCAGTTCCAGGACCTCGATATCCGCGTTGGCCGGATCGAGGAAGCTACGGGGATCGACGGCGCGGACGACCTCTTGAAGCTCCGTGTCGACCTCGGTGCGGAGACGAGGACGATCGTTGCGGGGCTTAAACAGCTCCACGACGCCGACGATCTGCCCGGGACGACGGTGGTCGTGCTCGCGAACATGGAGAAAGCGGAGCTGTTCGGCGTGGAGTCGAACGGCATGGTGTTGGCAGCCGGCGAGGAGGCTGACCTGCTGACGACTCACGAGGATGCCGAGCCGGGGACGACAGTGAAGTGAGGTCGTCGGGATTTATACTACCGGCTCCCGGATCCGGAGCCACGATGTCCCTCCTTCCCCGCTGGTTCGAAGCACAGCCGTTCGAACGACAGATCATCATCGGTGCTCTCGTTCTCGACCCGATCGGTTTTGCCGCCGGCTACCTGCTCGCACCGGATCTCGGGCTTGATCCGCTGATCGGTGGCGTGTACGGGCTCATCGTCGCGAGCGTTCCATTGTCGCTGCTCGTTGTTCGGGAAGCGAACCGACAGTAGCCGCGAACGACTCCCCCGGTTTCAGGCGTCGAGCACTTCGATCAGGTTCCCCTCCGGGTCCCTGACGAACAGCACTGTTGTCCCGCTTTCCGTCGTCCGCGGCGGGCTCACCGTCTCGACCTCGTTCGCGAGGCCAGTATAAAAGGTGTCCACGTCGTCGACAGAGAGCCCAAGGTGGGTCGCTCCCGGCTGGTTGAGCGTCGGCGTCGTCGTCCCCGCTCCTTCCGGCTCGTATTCGACGAGTTCGACGACCGTGTCGCCCGCGTCGAGGTGTGCGAACGCGGCCGACGCGTCAGCGACGCCGACCGCCTCGGCGAACGCCTCCCCGCCGACGGAGAACTCTGCGACGACGTCGAGGTCGAACGTGTCAGTATAAAAATCGACGGCGCGGTCGAGATCCGAGACGGTGGTGCCGACGTGGTGAGCGGTGGGTCCGGTCATGGGTTCTCTCTCGGGAGCGTCGGAAAAACGGTGTCGACGGCGACGTGTGGTCGGCGACGCGACACGGCTGCGTGACCGAAACGTCCATCCACCGTCCGAGCAACCTCCCACACATGTACGTCGTCGTCAACGCCGCCCAGAGCGTCGACGGGAAGCTCGCGACCCGCCGCCGCGAACAGCTTCGGATCTCCGGTCCCGAGGACTTCGACCGTGTCGACCGCATTAGAGCCGCGGCGGATGGGGTTCTCGTCGGCGTGGGAACCGTTCTGGCCGACGATCCACACCTCACGCTCGACGAGGAGGACCGCCGGGTCCAGCGGCTTCGAAACGGTCGTCCCGGCCACCCGGCGCGCGTTGTTGTCGACTCGACCGGCCGAACGCCGACGGACGCCCGGATCCTCGACGACGCGGCGACGACGTACCTGCTCGTCTCCGAGGCGACTCCGCCGGACCGCCGGGAAGAACTGCGCGCGGCCGGCGCAGAGGTGATCGTCGCCGGCGATGAGCGCGTCGACATCGACGCGGGAGTCGGGGCGCTCGGTGACCACGACATCGAGCGGCTGATGGTCGAGGGGGGTGGCGAAGTCATCTACTCCTGTTTTTCGGCGGGGCTCGTCGACGAGCTACACGTCTACGTGGGCTCGATGGTGATCGGTGGTCGCGACGCGCCGACGCTGGCCGACGGGGAGGGGTTCGTCGACACGTTTCCGCGTCTCGAACTCGACGGGGTCGAACGGCTCGACGACGGGGTTGTACTGTCGTACGAGGTCGTTGAGTCAGCGGAGCGGAGTGACGACGCCGAGTAGAGCAGGCTGGATGTAGGCGGTGGCGACAAACCGACAGTTCGAGGAAAGATACACGCGGTATCGTGTGTGACTCCCCAACACGGATCGGGGAGTATACGGCCCGTGCTACCGGGTTACAACCGAATCACCGAAGTATTTATATGTCGGTCCATAGTACATCTAGCTACCAGAACGCCTCCGGCACTGGTAGGATCGCACGCTGAAATGAACGGGAGTTCTTATACACGGCCCCATGCACGACGGCAAGCGGCCGCCATATCCGGAGCGGTGATGGAGAGATAAAAAATGGTAACGAAAGACGAAGTTCTCGAACAGTACGACATCGAGCCGATGAACGACGCGGACAACGTAGACCTTTCCGAGGATGACCTCGATAATGGGTCGAAGGGGCAGCTCATCAAACGCGCAGGGCAGCTGCGCGACCGACGAAACGAGCTGAACCAGATGGCCTCCGAGCGCGCCTCCAAGCGCGACGACCTCAACGCGAAGACGCGCGAGAAGGTCGACGAGGCCCAGGAACACCGCGAGAAACGCGACGAGCTCAACGAGCAGGTCCAAGAGCACAAGGACAGCCGCAACGAGCTCAACGCGGAGGCCAACGAACTGTTCGACGAGGTTGAGGAGCTCAAACAGGACTTGGAGCTCGGCTCCGGTAAGTCCGTCGAGGAGCTCAAAGAGGAGATCGAGGACCTGGAGTTCCGCCAGCAGACGGAGGTCCTCGACGCTGAAGACGAGCGCGAGCTCATCGAGAAGATCGACGACAAACGCGAGAAGCTCGCCGAGAAGAAGGACAAGATCGACGACACCAGCGAGCTCGACGACCTCGTCGAGGAGGCCGAGGAGGTTCGATCGGAGGCGTCGAAACACCACCAGAAGGTGACGGAGCTCGCCGACGAGGCGCAGGAGCACCACAACCGGATGATCGAGGCGTACCGCGAGGCCGACGACATCCGTGACGAGGCGGACGAGATGCACGATCTGTTCGTCGAGGCCCAGGAAGCGGCCGATCGCCATCACGAAGACTTCGTTCGCGTCCAGAAGCGCCTGCGCGAACTCGACAAGAAGGAGGAGGAGGAGCGCAAGGACGAACGCTCTTCGAAGCGCGAGGAGGAGAAAGAAGAGGCCGAGGAGATCTACCAGAAGTTCAAGGAGGGCGAAACCCTCGACACCGAGGATCTGATGAAGCTACAGAAGACCGGCCTCCTGTAAGCCGGCGACTCGCGGTTTTTCCC
The DNA here is from genome assembly GCF_017873815.1 of Halorubrum alkaliphilum. Classification (GTDB taxonomy): domain Archaea; phylum Halobacteriota; class Halobacteria; order Halobacteriales; family Haloferacaceae; genus Halorubrum; species Halorubrum alkaliphilum. The sequence continues at coordinate 7,119 of NZ_JAGGKQ010000036.1, forward strand.
GTTTGTGCCCGACCCGACAGCGACGCGACTGGTCGGCCGACGAGAGTCCGGTACGTCGTCGCTGCGCGCTCTCACACGACGACAGCCAGCATATAAACCGGTGCGCAACCAACCGGTAGTATGGACGATACGCCCCAGTCGACGGGACGGACGGTGCTAGTCGGAATCGTCGTGGCCGTGGTTACGGCCGCGGTCTTCGGACGACGGCTCGTTGGGAGACTCACCCGCGGCCGCGTCGGCGACGCGGAGGAGTACAACGCGGCGAAAGTGTCCGTTTCGGGGCCGATATCACGCGATCGAGGGCGGCCGTCGCCGCTGTCCGGCGCGACCGGCGCGACCGCTGACGAGGTCGTCGAGCAGATCGAGGCCGCGGACGACGACGAGGACGTCGAGGCGTTGCTCGTCGAACTCAACACGCCCGGCGGGGAGGTCGTCCCGAGCGACGACATCCGGCGGGCAGCCGCCGAGTTCGACGGTCCGACGGTGGGGTACGCGACGGATCTCTGTGCGTCCGGCGGCTACTGGATCGCCAGCGGTTGTGACGAGCTGTGGGCCCGCAAGGGGAGTCTCGTCGGCTCAATCGGCGTCGTTGGCTCCCGACCGAACGCGGCCGGACTCGCCGATAAGCTCGGCATCTCGTATGAGCAGTTCACGGCCGGCGAGTACAAGGACGCGGGCGTCCCGCTCCGCGAGATCGAGGACGACGAGCGCGAGTACCTCCAGTCGCTCATCGACGGCTACTACGAGCAGTTCGTCGAGACCGTCAGCGAGGGCCGCGACATGGACCCCGAGGCGATCCGCGACACCGAGGCACGCGTCTACCTCGGCACCGACGCCGCCGAGATGGGGCTCGTCGACGAGCTGGGGACGGAATCGGACGTCGAGGACCGGCTCTCGGACCGGCTCGACGCCGACGCCGAGATCCGCGAGTTCACGCCCCAGCGCGGGCTCGCGGACCGGCTCGGGATCGGCGCGGAGCGCGTCGCCTTCGCGGCCGGCAACGGCGTCGCCAGCGTGTTCTCGGGTGACGGTCGTGACGTCGAGATAGAGCTCCGCTGAGCCGGCTCCGGGAGGGATCGGCCCCGTCGCCGGGGAACGGAGAGGCTTTTTACTCCGTCGGGGAGAGGATCGGATCGTGACGACGCTGGTGATCTGTGTGGACCGCTCGGGGACGATCGGGCGGGCCACGAACGTCCCGATGCCGGTCGCGGGCTGGGAGGCCGTCCGGTCGCTCGTGACCGACGCCGGCCTCGCAGACCCCGAGGACGCCAGCGTCAACTGTCTGCTCGAGGCGCTTCGAGTCGCCCGTGACCTCCGCGACGAGCGCGAGGACGCGGTCGTCGCCGTCGTCTCCGCCGAGAGCGACGCCCCGGTCGGCGCGGACCGGTCGATCGCGTCGCAACTCGACGACCTCGCGGACCGCTACGACCCGAGCGCCGCGATCATCGTCGTCGACTCCGCGGAGGACGAGCGGGTGCTCCCTATCGTCGAGTCGCGGATGCCCGTCGACGGCGTCGATCGCGTCGTTGTCCGGCAGGCGCACGACCTCGAATCCACCTACTACCTGCTGAAACAGTTCCTCGCCGACGAGCAGCTCCGGTCGACCGTGCTCGTTCCGATCGGGATCGCACTACTCCTCTTACCCGTCCTCTTCGTTCAGTTCTCGCCGGCGACCGCGCTCGCAGGAGTGGCGGGACTGCTCGGCGCGGCGCTCCTTTATAAAGGATTGGGCGTCGACCGCGTCGTCGCCGGGATGCCAGAGCGGGTTCGGGAGGCGCTGTACGCCGGACAGGTGTCGGTCGTGACGTACGTCGTCGCTGGCGGGCTCTCGCTCGTCGGGGGGTTTTTCGGCGTGCTGGCTGCGTCCGAGCTGGAAGGGGCGACGATCGCCGTCGAGGTTATGGAGTTCACCTACGCGGCCGTGCCGTGGCTCGTCGTTGCCGGCGTTACCGCGGCGGTCGGCCGGCTCCTCGACGAGCTGATCCGCGACGAGGGGATCCGGACGCCGTATCTCAACCTCCCCTTCGTCATCGTCGCCGTCGGACTCGTCGTCCGCGGGTTTGCCGGCTACTTCCTCGCACAGGAGGCGATGATCGATCCGATCCGGGTCGGGGGAATGGGGGTCACCCCGGGTCAACGGCTCGCGGCCTTCATTCTCGTCGGCGTCGTCGTCTCGCTCGTCGGCGTGAAGCTCGCGAGCAACGTGGGGAGAGAGACGTTGGAGGAGGTCATCGACGGCGAGGGCGACCCGGACGGGGAGTAGACGCGACACCCGACCCGACGCGCGCACCCGACGCCTTTTCAGCGATGCGGACCGCGTGACCGTCCATGCAGGTTTACGGGCTGATCGGCAATCCGGTCGGACACTCGTTGTCGCCGACGATGCACGAGGCTGGCTACGACGCGCTCGGGATCGACGCGCGCTACGTCACCTTCGAACCGGCACCGGACGACGCCGCCGCGGCGGTTCGGGGCGCGGCCGCGCTCGGAGTAGCCGGACTCAACGTCACCATTCCGTTTAAACAGGACGTGCTCGACGCCGTCGACGCGGCCCCCCTCGCCGAGCGGATCGGCGCGGTCAACACGGTCGACTTCGGGCCGGTGCGGGCGGGTAAAAGCGACCGGCCGCGCGGCTACAACACCGACGCCGCGGGCGTTCGGCGGGCGTTCGAGCACCACGACGTCACGCTCGACGGCACCGACGCGGTCGTCGTCGGCGCGGGCGGCGCGGGGCGGGCGGCGGCGTTCGCGCTCGCGGACGCCGACGCGAGCGTCCACGTCGCCAACCGGACGACCGAACGGGCGATATCGCTCGCGGACGACGTGCCGAACGCGACCGGCGGAGGGCTAAACGACCTCACGGAGCGCGTCGCGGCCGCGGATATCCTCGTCAACGCGACGAGCGTCGGGATGGAGGAGGACGCGACGCCGGTGCCCGCCGAGGCGCTCCATGCCGAACTGGCCGTACTCGACGCGGTGTACACGCCAATCGAGACGCGACTCCTCGCCGACGCCGCGGCCGCGGGCGCGACGACCGTCGACGGGGCGTGGATGCTGCTGTTCCAGGGCGTCGAGGCGTTCGAACGGTGGACGGGGAGGGATGCCCCGGTCGACGAGATGAACCGAGCACTCCGCGAGGGATTATAAACCGCTCACGGCGACCTCGGCGGCGATCACACTCCGAACGGGTTCGCCAACAGCCCGGCGGTGAGGATCAGTCCAATAGAGAGGGCGGCCGCGGCGTAAAAGAAGGGCTTCGCGTCCGTCACGACATCTGCGACGTCGCCGTCGGCGACCGCCTTCCCGCTCGCGACCTCGACGAGTCCGGTGATGGCGAACCAGAGGGCGATCATCGTCAGGAGGAGGTGGCCGTCACCCGTCCCGGTGAGCCGCTCGACGGTGTAGAGCTGGCCGGCCATATGCCCGCCGGTCGCGACGAAGACGAGCGCGCCGATCCGAGTGATCCATCGGAGACGACTCACGACCGACGACAGCAGTCCGCGGCCGACCTCGCCGCGGGTCGCCGGCGGTACCACGGCGAGCGTGACGAACAGGACGCTCCCGGTCCAGAGGACCGCGAACCCGATGTGGAGGGACCACATGACGGCGTCGATGAGTGCCATACCCGGAATTATACACGACGACTCTTATATACGGGTTGATTCGACGGCGGGCACACCCCGTTCGTTCGACGACGGATCGTGAGTCGGGCCTTCGACCGGCGAAAGAACTCGCCCGTCGCCGGTGTTTAAATATCCCGCGCGTATATTCGTCGCCAATGGCACTACTGAAGAAGATCAAGGAGAAGCTGGGGATCGGAACCGGCTCGACGGACGGCGACGCCGGCGAGACGACGGTGACCGTCGAGAAAGGGTCGGACGACGGGACGACGGCGGAGTCCGACGCGGACGACGACCCGACGGGTGTGAGTACGGACGCGACCGACACGGAGACGGCCGCCGAGTCGACGCCGGATCCCGCCGAAACCGCGACGGGTCCCGCCGAAACCGCGACGGACTCCGCCGGCAGCGACGAGGAGTCCGTGGAGGGTGATGACGATGCGACCGACGTGACGGCCGGGGACGACGAGTCGGTCGCGGACGACGAGTCGGTCGCGGACGACGCGTCCACGGATCCCGCTCCCGCCGACGGCGACCCGGTCGAGGAGGTCAAGGGGATCGGCCCGGCGTACAGCGAGCGTCTCGCCGAGATGGGAATCGAGACGGTCGCCCAACTCGCGGCTGCCGACGCGGCGGCAGTCTCGGAGGGCGCGAAGGTGAGCGAGAAGCGCGCGTCGACGTGGATCGATCGGGCCGAGGATTTCTGAAAACGGATACCGAGGTGGACGACCGCAACGGTTTCACCCGTGCCGGCGAAGCATATGGCATGAACGGTAGTGTACGCACCGAGCGGGAGCGGTTCCGCGAGGTCGCCGCGGCGGCACCCGCGGGAGCCCGCGTCCCGGTCGAGTGTTCCGTCACCGTCGACGACCCGTTCGACGCGTTTCGGCGGGCCCGTGACGGCCCCGGAGGCTTCTTTTATGAAACGACCGGCGGCCAGCCCGGCTGGGGGTACTTCGGTATCGACCCGGTCGAGCGACTGACCGTCTCGGAGCCGGCGACGGTGGCCGACGCCGATGCGGTCGGGGGCGCTCCCGAATCGACCGGCGACTACCGCCGGCCGACTCCGACGCTCGCGGCCCTCGAAGGCGTCGTTGACGGCGAGGAGCTCGCCCGGGGCGACTGCTCCGTCCCGTACCCGTGTGGCGTCTTCGGCTGGCTCTCCTACGACGTCGCCCGCGAGTTGGAGTCGTTCCCGGCGGCCCCGCCGGACGGTCCGGGCGCGCGCGACGACCGCGGCCTTCCGCAGCTACAGGCGGCCGTGTTCGACCGGGTCGCGGCGTGGGAGTGTCCGGTCGAGACCGGGTCCGACGAGGACGTCGAGCTTCGTGTGACCGCCTGTCCGACCGTCCCCGCGGCTGGGGACACCGAACGTCTCGACGAGGCGTTCGAGTCGGGGGTCGACCGCGCACGGGAGCTGATCGACCGGATCCGCACCGGCGAGCCGGCCGTCGGCCCGCCGCCGACGGGGGGAGCCGCGGAGCGGGGCGCGGATCGGGGCGGAAGTCGAGACGCGGGCCGGGGCCGGAACCGGGACCCCGCCGCGACGTTCGAGAGCGACACCGGTCGCGAGGCGTACGCGGACGCGGTCCGGCGCGTCAAGGCGTACGTCCGCGACGGGGACACGTTTCAGGCGAACGTCTCCCAGCGACTCCGCGCGCCCGCAACCGTCCATCCGGTGACCGCGTACGACGCGCTCAGACGGGTGAACCCCGCGCCGTACTCCGGGCTTGTGGAGTTCGAGCGCGACGGCCTCGGTGCTGACCTCGTGAGCGCAAGCCCCGAACTCCTCCTCGAACGCGTCCCGACCGACGACCCCGAGCGCGACGCGCGACTCGTCACGGAGCCCATCGCCGGCACGCGACCGCGGGGTGGCGACCCCGAGGCCGACGCCGCCCTGGAGGCGGAGCTGACCGGCGAGGCGAAGGAGCGCGCCGAGCACGCGATGTTAGTCGATCTCGAACGCAACGACCTCGGGAAGGTGTCGCGGTTCGGCACGGTCGACGTCGCGGAGTACCGCCGCGTCGACCGCTACTCGGAGGTGATGCATCTCGTGAGTCTGATCGAGGGCGAAGCACGCAGAGATGTCGGGCTCGCCGACGCGCTCGCCGCCTGTTTCCCCGGGGGAACGATCACGGGCGCGCCGAAGCCGCGGACGATGGAGATTATCGACGAATTAGAAGAGACTCGTCGCGGACCGTACACCGGATCGATGTTCGCGGCAGGGTTCGACGGGCGGCTGACCGCCAACATCGTCATCCGAACGCTGGTCCGGACCGGAAGCGAGTACTCGCTCCGTGTCGGCGCGGGGATCGTCCACGACTCCGAGCCCGACGCCGAGTACGCGGAGACGCTCGCGAAGGGACGCGCGCTCGTGACCGCCATCGACGAGGCGCTTACGGGGGAGGAGTTGGAGGTCGCCGCCGCCACCGACGACGCCGGAGGTGAGACGCGATGAGCCGAGCGGAGGCGGTCGATTCGGGGTGGCGACCGGGCGACGGGGAGTCGAACGCCCGGGTGCTCGTCGTCGACAACTACGACTCGTTCGCGTACAACCTCGTCCAGTACGTCGGCGAGGTCGCCGGCGCGGTCGCGGTCCGCCGGAACGACGCGGTCGATCTCGACGGGATCCGCCGGTTGGATCCCGACGGCGTCGTCGTCTCGCCCGGTCCCGGCACTCCGCAGTCGGCCGGCGTCTCGATCGACGCCTTCGCGCTCGACCGTCCCGTCTTCGGGGTCTGTCTCGGCCATCAGGCGCTGTGCGCGAACCGCGGGAGTCGCGTGGGCCACGCCCCGGAGGTCGTCCACGGAAAGCCCTCGACGATCAGCCACGACGGCTCGGGCGTGTTCGCGGGACTCCCTGAAGAACTCCGAGTCGGGCGGTACCACTCGCTTTGCGTCGAGCGCGAGGGCCTCCCGGACGAGTTGGTCGAGACGGCCCGAACCGAGGACGAACGCGAGGTCGTGATGGGTGTACGTCACCAAGAAAAGCCCCACATCGGGGTTCAGTTTCATCCCGAGAGCATCCTCACGCCGGAGGGAAAACGAATGGTCGAGAACTTCGTCGACCTGTGTGAGCCATGAGTGACCGCGGAGGATCCCCCGATCCGGCGGACGCGACCGGCTCGGACGCGACAGCCGACCGCCACTACCACGTCGACGGCGACCTCGTGCCCGCCGAGGCGGCGACTGTCCACGTCGAGGACCGCGGGTTCGCCTACGGCGACGCGGCGTTCGAGACGCTGCGGGCGTACGGCGGCGACGCCTTTCGCTGGGAGGCCCACGCCGACCGCCTCGCCGACACCTGTGAAACGCTCGCGCTGGACCACGGCCTGAGCAACGCGGACCTGAGATCGCGGATCGACGAGACGCTCGCCGCGAACGACCTCGCGGACGCCTACGTCAAGTGCTCGATCACTCGCGGTCGACAGCCCGGCACGCTCGACCCGCGACCGGACATCGACCCGACGGTCGTGGTGATCGCCAAGCCGCTTCCGCGGGGCGGCGTCGACGGCGAGCCCGCACACGACGGCCCGGCGACGGTTCAGACGACGAAGACACGGAAGATCCCCGACCGGGCGGTCCCGGCAGCCGCGAAGACGCACAACTACCTCAACGGAATCCTCGCCCGGCTCGAACTCCGCGTGACGGGGGCCGACGAGGCCATGCTTCTCGACTCGGACGGTCACGTCGCCGAGGGAGCGACCGCGAATCTCTTTTTTGCCGACGGTACTGCGCTGAAGACGCCCTCGCTCGACGGACCGGTGCTCCCCGGGATCACCCGTGAGGTCGTTGTCGACATCGCCGAGTCCGAGGGGATCCCGGTGGAGGAGGGGGCGTACACGCCGAGCGACGTGCGCGAGGCCGACGAGGTCTTCCTCACGAACTCGACGTGGGAGGTACGGCCGGTTCGGACGGTCGACGGCCTGGCCGTCGACGGCGACGGCGAGGGGGTCGCCGGACCGCTCACGACGCTGCTCTCACGGCTGTTCGACCGCCGCGTTGAGGAACGTTACTACGACGGCGAGCGACTGTGACTCCCGCGTTGTCGCCCGCCTGACTCGAACACAGAACGTTAAAACCGCCTCCGTGCCATCGGATCGTATGGATGCGGACCGTCGGATCGCCGCAGTCGAAGAGGTGCCCGAGGACGGGACGCTGCTCGTCACCCTCCGGCCGACCGATCCCGACGCGGTCGACGACGGCGAGGGCGACGTGGGCGCGGACGAGGACGGCACGCCGGAGGCGGAGGCGATCATCACCCGCGCGGCCGGCAAGGTGGCCGCGTTCCGCAACTACTGTCAACACTGGACCGACGTGCGGCTCGACAAGGACGACGGAGCGTTCGTCCGCAACGGCGAGGTGTTCTGTCAGAAACACGGCGCGACGTTCGAGGCCGACTCCGGCTACTGTAACTTCGGCCCCTGTGAGGGCGCAACGCTGGAATCCGTCGGCGTCGCCGTCGACGGCGACGGGGTGTACCTCGACGACGACGCCTACGAGTTCGTCCGACTCGGACCCGCCACCCGCGACGGCGACGGGAGCGGCTCGCGGATCGATTTCACCGGGAGCTAGAACCGCGTCCGTCCGCTACCCCCGCCGCCCGCGACCGCCGCCTTCGTCCCGCCCGAGCGCCTTTTTTAAGAAGTTCATCCACCGCTTCCGGTCGGCCGTCTCCTGTCGTTGTGCCTCCGTCTCCGGGTCCGGGGCGTTCAGCCCGTCGAGCGCCTCCAGCGCGCGGTCGATACCGATGATCGACGCCGCCAGCTCTTCGCCGTGCTCGTAGCTCACCTCGTTTTCTTCGATGCGTTCGAGTCGTTCTAATCGCTCCCGTCGGAGGTTTCGCTTCGCCCGCTCGACCCGGTCGCGCTCGCCGGGCGGCACCGTCTCCCGCCGCTCGATCTCGAAGACGAACGACTGTAGCTCGATCGACTCCCCTTGGATCTCGATTTCATCCGGGATGGACGTGCCGACCGTCGCGGCCTCGCGGTTGACCCGTTCGAGGAGCCCCTTCCGTTCGTACTCCTTCACACCCGTGAGTACGTGGTGATCGTACTTCGCTCCTTCGCCCCGCAGAGCGTACGGGGTGTCTCCAGTGTCGATCGAGAGACACCGATCGACACTGTTGTGTGACGGAGCCACACGGAAGCAACGACGTTAATCCGGTCGGCGGCAACTGTGAAGCATGGACTCGCTCGAAGCCGAGCTCGACCGCGCCCGCGACCTCGACGTCGCGGCGTTGGCGGACGCCATAGAGTCGATCGGATTCGAGTGTACGCGCTGTGGCGGCTGTTGTACGGGATACGCGCCCGACGAGCCCGGCGGCGCGCCGGTCGGGGAGGGGTCGGGCGCGGTCGACGAGGGCGGGGACGCGGGAACTGATACCGCCGACTGCCACGAGGAGCGAGAACCCCACACCGCGACCGTCTTCCCGGACGAGATCCGGGCGGTCGCGGACGCCGCCGAGGACGCCTTCGGCGAGGCGTACGACTGGCGCGACGTCGCTCGGCCGATGCCGTACGGGCTCGCCGAGGGCGACGACGGCGAGCCGGTCGGCGAGACGTTCGAGTGGGCGCTCGCGACCGACGACTGCGGCGACTGTACCTTTTATCAGGAGACGGACGGGCAGGGGGCGTGCGCCGTCCACGACGACCGCCCGCTGATCTGTCGAACGTACCCGTTCAGCGTCGCGCTCGGCGGAACGAGCCAGCCGATGGGCGAGGCCGTGGACTCCGCGGGGATGGTGCGAGCCCACGAGTGTGAGGGCCTGGGGAGAGGGATATCGCGGGCGGACGCCGAGTCGCTCGCGGCGGCGCTCAAGGAACGGGCGGTCCGGGAGCTACGGGAGGCGATCGGGGTCCGGGACGGCTACGATCCGACCGCCAGCGAGCGCGGCGACGGGGTCGTCGTGTTCGATTCGGAGGGTCCCAAGCGCGCCGACGGGACCCGGATAGACGACTGAGGCGGCGGTACAACTATGGTGGGGCGTCCCGACGTTCCGGTGGAGTATATCATGGAAATCTCCGAGAAGCTCCTTTGTCTGTTCAGCGCCGACGTTCGCGAGGAGGACGACGAGTACGTGGTCGAGGTACCGCGCCGCGAGGTCGACACCGGGTCGCTGGATCCGGGAGAGACGTACCGGGTCGCACTCATCGCTCGCGACGAGGACGGACCCGCGAGCGATGACGGGGGATCCGAAACCGCGTCGCGCAACACTGACGGGCCACAGCCGCCGGTCGAGCCCGGCGAGATGCGGTACGTGGAGATCGAGGACCTCGGCAAGCAAGGCGACGGGATCGCCCGCGTCGAGCGCGGCTACGTGATCATCGTTCCGGACACGGAGGTCGGCGAGCGCGTGAAGATCGAGGTGACCGAAGTGAAATCGAACTTCGCGGTCGGCGAAGTGATCGAGAACGACGTCTAAGCCGAGTAGCGGGTCGTCATTCCGGGCCGGGAGCAAAGACGCTTCGTGTTTCAGCCGAGGCGTGGCGACGACCTACGCCTCGTCCGGAACCCGAGCATCCCAGTAGGAAACGGACGCGACGTAGTCGCCGGGGATCGTGTTACCGATCAGCTCGTCGAGGAACCGGAACGGTCCCGCGACGGCCCCGGGAAGCTCACGATAGAACCCGTAGGGCAGCACGAAGTCGTGCTCCTCGCCCGCGAGCGTCAGGTCGGCCGCACGCAGCATCTCCGCGACCTGTCGTTCGGAGTAGAGCCGTGACCCCATCGGAAGCAGCCACGTGTACAACACGCGGAGGCTGCGCGCGTTGAACGTGTCAAAGAACACCTGATCGCTGCTCACCCGGCGGAGCTCCGTCATGAACTGGAGCGGCTCGTCCATCAGGTGGAAAAAGCGCATCGCGACGACGGTGTCGAAGTGGTCGTCGGGAAACGGGAGGCGGGACGCGTCCCCGCGCATGAACTCGACTCTGTCCGAGAGCCCGGCGTCGGCTGCCTTCTCGCGGCCCTGTTCGAGCATCTCGCGGGAGATGTCGAGGCCGACGATGTCGGCACCCTGGTCCGCGAGCATCGTCGTGAACCGACCGGTGCCGCAGGCTACCTCCAGCACACGATGTCCCTCCTCGATCGGTCCGAGAGCGGAGAGCACGGCTTCCTTCTCGCGCCGGTCGATGAGCGCTCCGCCGCCGGAGAACCGGACGTCGTCGTACTCCTCGGCGACCTCGTCGGCCTGATACCAATCCTGTCCCTTCACGTTACTGCCAGTCGAGGGCGAACGATTAAAACCGTACTGGATGCGTGCCGACTCCACGGGAGCGTCGAGCAGGACCGAGGAGCGTCGAGCGTACTCGGACGGCGATCACCCGCTCATCGAGACGTGGTCAGTCGGGATGCGGATCAACACGCGGGGTCCCGACTCCTCGCCGTGGTGTGGATACTCGTCGACGCCGAAGTACCGGGCCGCCAACTCGTCGATGTGCTCTTTCGCTCCCTCCTCGGTCAGTTCCGCCTCGCCGCGGACGGAGATGTATCGATACGGATCCTCCGGGTCAAGCACGCTCACGCCGACCTTCGGGTTCGCCCGGACGTTTCGCTCCTTGCGGCGGCCGCGGGCCGTGTTCACCAGCACGTACTCGCGGTCCTCGTGATCGACCCAGACCGGAGTGACGTGCGGGGTTCCGTCCGGGAGCATCGTCGCGAAGTGGGCGAACGACTTCGACTCGAACACGTCGACGTGGGACTCGGGGATCACGACCGTACTCCCGTGCTGAACCGACAAAACCATCCCGATCGATCGGGAACGACGGTCGGCCGACAGGTGATATTAATTCCTTATATAATTACGAGTGGCTTCCCCCATATGTAGCCAACCTTTACCAATACGCGGCAGTTTCTCGTCTACGTATGAGTACCAGTCCCGTGGGTGCAGCCGATCAGGACCGTCTCTCGGAAAGCGAATACCGCGACCGCTTACGCGAACTCCCGCCCAGCGCGAAGCTCGTAGCGAAAGTGCTCGAAGGCGACTCGCCGCTCTCGCAGGGCGGTCTCGCCGAGGAGTCGCTGCTTCCCGACCGCACCGTTCGCTACGCGCTCAACCGTCTGGAGGAGGAAGGGCTAGTCGACTCCCGCTACAGCTTCAAGGATGCCCGCAAACAGGTCTACTATCTGACGACGTAGGCGGAATCGCTCGTTTCGACGACCGAGCTCTCCCGTTCGGAGCCGTGAGGAGAGTCACGTCGTCCTTTTTATATCCCCGGACCAATCATCGGCTGTATGGATCTGTCGGTGGTCGTTCCGACGCTCAACGGTCGAGACCGGTTAGCTGCCTGTCTCGACTCGCTGACGGCACACGCGCCCGACGCGGAGGTGATCGTCGTCAACGGCCCCTCCGCCGACGGCACCACCGGGATGGTTCGGGACCGCGATGACGTCGACGTGCTCGTGGAAATATCGGACCGAACGGTCAACGTCGCGCGCAACGCCGGCATCGAGACGGCGACGGGAGACGTCGTCGCTCTCGTCGACTACGACAACCGGATCACGCCCGCGTGGGTCGACGGCGTGCGCGACGGACTCGACCGAGCCGACGTGGTGACCGGTCCGGTGACGCCGGTCGAGACGGTCGCCACCGACGAAGATGAGACCGACCCGAGCGAGACACGCGCGGGCGACGAACCCCACGAGGAGAGTGATAGCGCGGATGGACCGGAGCGAAAACGGATCGCCGGGCGCGACGTGACGTACTTCGCGGGCGGAAACGTCGCGTTCCGTCGCGAGACGCTCCGGGACCTCGACGGGTTCGACGAGTACCTCCACACTGGGGGGGCGCGCGACGCGGCCCACCGGCTCGCCCACACGGACCGTACCGTCGTGTGGGACACGGACGTGGCGGCACGAACGGAGCCGCCGAGTCGACACGCCGTCGACGGCGGTCGAAGCGGTCGCGACTGGGAGTGGAAGTACCGGGCGCTCTCCTATCGACTATTAAAGAACTACGGGATCCGGCCGACGGTCGTCGGACGGACGGCCAAACACGCCGTGCTCGACGCCGGATCGGTCGCTCGCGACGTCCTCGACGGGGAGGCGACCCCGTCGCGGTGGGTCGGAAACGGTCGCGACGTGGTGTTCGGGATCGCGGGCGGCAGCTCCGACGGGCTCGTCGCCCGGGCACAGGACCGGAGTCCGGCTCGGAACCCGAACGGGATCTCGAAGCGCGCGGATCGGGCAGTCGCGAAGTACGATCGGCGGGAGGAGTAGCTGCGGTCGATCCCCTCACTCGAACAGCCGATCGACCGTCCGGACGAACCGATCGACGACTCGGTCCGGAAGCGACGGCGAGACCGTGTCGAGCAGTTCGGCGGTGCGGTCCGGCTCCGCGAGCGACACCCGCATCGGCTCGTCCGGAGACCGGACGACCGCTCCGGCGTCGTCGAGGTTCGAGACGTGATACGCGACCGTGCTCCTCGCGACATCGAGCTCCTCTGCGAGGTCGACCGGGCGAGCGGGACCGTTCGCGTGGAGTCGAACCAGGATCGCACGGGTCGTCTCCCGGCGGAGGTACGCGACCAGCCGCCGCTCCCACGGGTCGTACTCCGGGGGAAAGTAGTGAGTTCGACCGCCGACCGACTCGGCGACGACGGCCTCGCTCCGGGTCAGCCGACGGAGGTGGTACTGGACCTGTCCGGTCGCCAGATCCAGATCGCGGCCCAGCCGATTGAAGTGGACGCCGGGGGTCTCGTGGACGTACCGGCGGATCCGCTCGCGCGTGGCGGCCATTCGTATAGGTGGGTTCGTGTCGACGCGGTAAAACCCGTCGCGGATTCCGACCGCGTGGGGAGAGTTCATGGTCCTACCACCCTGAGACGCGCATGGTGACATCCGTGTTCCCGTTCGCCACGACAGTCGCTTGGCTTGCCACCGACGTGGTGGGACCCAGCTGGTGGGCCGTCGAGGGATCGACGCCGCTTCTGATCGTGATCCTCATCGCGGGGATCGGCACCGGAGTCCTCTTCGCCGTCAGTCTGGTCGCGTACGCCAGACGCGGCGGGCGGCGGTTTCTCCTCGTGAGCATCGCCATCGGCGCGCTGTGGGCGCGCTCGATCGTGGGCGCGGGGACCGTGCTGGGGTACGTCCCGATGCCGGCACACCACTACGTCGAGCACACCCTCGACTTCGCCATCGCCGCGATCGTCTTATATGCCGTCTACGCACACGCACCGGGGGAGCCTCCGGAGGATGGCCCCCCCTGAGTCACGGCGACCGTCCCCGCGCCTTTTAATTCCCGCCGTCGCCAACGGCCGATAACGAATGGGACTCACGAAGCGGATCATCCCCTGTATCGACGTCGACCTCGACGACGACGGCGACGCCGCCGTCTACACGGGGGTCAACTTCGAGAACCTGGAGTACACCGGCGACCCGGTCGAGTTGGCCAAAAAGTACAACGCGGCCGGAGCCGACGAGTTCGTTTTCCTCGATATCACCGCGAGCGCGGAGGGGCGCGAGACGATGCTCGACGTCGTCAACGCGGTCGCCGACGAGTGTTTTATCCCCTTAACCGTCGGCGGCGGGATCCGGACGAAGGCCGACATCAAGGAGACGCTCCGGGCGGGCGCGGACAAGGTGTCGATCACGACCGGTGCCCTGGAACGCCCCGAACTCATCGAAGAGGGTGCAGCCGCGTTCGGCAGCCAGTGTATCGTCATCTCCGTCGACGCGCGCCGTCGCCACGACGACGCGGGCGAGCACTTCTACGAGGACGCCGACGGCGAGGAAGTGTGGTTCGAGTGTACGAAGAAGGGCGGCCGCGAGGGCACCGGCATCGACGCCGTCTCGTGGGCGAAAGAAGCGGAGAAGCGCGGGGCGGGCGAGCTGTTCGTCAACTCCATCGACATGGACGGGACGAAGGACGGCTACGACATCCCCCTGATGAAAGCGGTCTGTGACGCCGTCTCGACGCCCGTCATCGCCTCGTCGGGCTGTGGCAGTCCGGAGGACATGTACGACGTGTTCACCGAGGCGAACGCGGACGCCGGCCTCGCGGCCTCCATCTTCCACTTCGGCGACTACACCATCGAGGAGACGAAGGAGTACCTCGACGAGCGCGACGTCCCCGTTCGATTATAAGAATGGGGGAGCGGTACGCTCGGATCGCAGACTCGGTGGCGAGTAAATTTCCACCGACGTGAGGGCTGTTTTCTCGGCGTGGGAACGAAACCAACACCTATTATTCGATGGGGAACGAACGATCGTGTATGTCCACGTCCCCCATGCGTGTCCACGCGGAGCCGCCGGAACTCGTCTGTCGTCGGACGGAGGACGGGTCCGCGGACGACGAGGTGACGTTCTTCGAGCCGGACAGGGATCCGGACGAGCGGACGACGCGCTGGGTCACGGTCCGAGCGGCGGACTGTGTTCCGAGCGACGAGTGGCGGTGAGGCCGGCGAGTATACACGCCCGATCGCGGCGTCGACGACCGTTGTAAACTACCCTACCCTACTCCTTCGGCGCTACGCGCCTCGGTCCTTGAGGGTAGGGCTTTGATGTGGACTCCCGGCAATCAGTCCCCAGCAATAGGCTGGTGACCCTTGCTGTTCAACGTCCCACCAGTTATACGCACGTCTACTT
>NZ_JAGGKQ010000037.1 GCF_017873815.1 Halorubrum alkaliphilum
CGGCGGCGGTCCGCCGCCGACAGCGACGCTCCACTCCGAAGACCATGCTCACCAGCGCTTCGGAGACGCTCCACGACCAGTTCGATCTGGTTCACTGCCATCAGACAAGATTACGCGGCTGTCGATGTGATCGACTGAGGATGGCTCTGTTGAAATCCTTCAAACCTGACAAGAACTCCGTACTGAACATAGCACGCGTGTACAACACGAGCCGGAGCCCGATCCCGCTCGCCGACCGACTACACTCCTCAACCCCCGACTACGGTTATTCAAGGGTCTAAGGCTACCCAACTACCAGTATCCTTGGGGTGTAGTCGGTGTAGCCGGGGAAGAAGTGAAACTCGTGATTGTGAAAGAGTAGAACCGGCTTAGGCAGTAGTATATTGTAGAAAAGAAGGTTGGGGGGTCCCCCCGACTACACCGACTACATTTGATGAATCGGTGCCGAACCGCCGTCTTTTATCCTCCCGTGAATTGAACGCAGCCGTGTACGGGCCTTTCTCTGGTAAGATGTACTAACATCCCAACGCTTTAGCCGGTGTTGATACTCTCCGCGAACGTCTCGAAGCTGGCGGGGGTGTTGATCTCCGCTATCACCTCCACGTCCGGATTGAGGTAGTTCGCCTCGGTCATCAGCGTCGCCATGCTGACCGCCTTGTACGCGTTCTCGTGGTCGCGGGTAGTGAGCGCCACTCCGGTCTCGTGGGGAAGCCGCACCTCGCGGGACCCCTCGTCGATGGACACCGGGCGGTCGTCGAAGGGGATGAAGGGCATGTGGGCGTTCATCAGCGTCGTCTTGCCCGCTCCGGTCGGCCCCGCGAACAGCACGACGCCGTGGTGTTCGTACAGCAGCCACAGCAGGGTGACGAGCTCGGTCGACAGCGTACCCCTGTTGACGAGGTCGACCGGCGTCATCGCGTTCGCGGCCTGCTTGCGGATCGAGACGTGGGGACCGTCCTCGGAGATGACCGGCAGCGCCACCGCACACCGGACGGTTTCCGGGACCCCGTCGATGTCGAGGTTCACCTTCGCGGAGGGTGTGGAGGCGTTTAACTCGACGCCGTCGCGGGCCGCCAGCCGCGTGACGACGTCGACGAAGCGGGTCTCGTCCGCGAACGCGAGGTTCGTGGGGATCCGCCCGCCACCCGCGAGCGGGTCGATCCCGCTACTCGCCACTGTATCGTCTGACCCCTCGTCGTCCGCCCCGGAGAGCACCGCAGGTCGGGGAACGACTTTCACCCGCTCGTCGACACGGTTGGCCTCGACGTCCTCGAGATGTGGGTCACGGATTGGGACCGTAAGCGGCCCCTCTCCGACGAAGTCACGAAGCACGTAGTACACCAGGTCGTCGATTCGGTCGCCGTCGTAGGTCGGCTCGGCCGCGGGCGATACGACCCCGCGGTCCGCGAGCAGGCGACGGACGCGGTCGACTCCGGACGCGACGAGGTCGCGGGCGTCGCCGGCGGTCACCCGTCGAGAGAGGTACCGTCTAGCGTGTTCGGCGACGAACGCGGTTCGGTCCTCGACGAGTCGGTCAACGGGCGTCTCCCAGATCCGGCGTTCACACTCGCGGATCAGTTCGTCGTCGCCGGGGAGCAGGTCGGGTTCGAGCACCGCGTACTTCGTCTCGAACGCGTCGGAACCGAGTAGTCGCTCCCGATAGACCACGACGTCGATCGAGAAGCCGGCGAACTCAATCGGGTACCGGGCGAGTCGCTCGCCGGCGACCCGTTCGACGTACTCCGCGTCGGCGTCGATGCCGGTCTCGAGCGGCGCGAACGCGTCCGTGTGGACGATCAGCTCGCGGTCGTCGCCGACATCGGCGACCGCGATCCGCTCGTCGAGCGCGATCGCCGTCCGGTCGCCGAGCAGTCGGATCGCACACAGGGCGTGGTAGTCCACTCGCCGCCGGGCGGCCGCGGTCGTATCGAGGAGCCGGTCGAGCACGCGGACGTACTTCGGCTCGAAGCCCGCCTCCGCGCGTTCGACCGCGCCCGATCTGGTGAGGGGGCGACGGTGGTTGACCGCGGCGAAGTGGTCCCGCACCGTTTCCAGCGCACGCTCGTCGGCGGGTGACAGTGGGGGCTCACGCACGTCGTAGCCGAACCGCCCGCCGTCACGCTCGCGGATCGTCGCGACGACGCCCGGCGCTGACTCATACTGTGCGCGGACGTCGGGCGCGTACCAGGCTTCGGGGTCGTCGGGCGGGATCGGGGCGGGAACCGCGGAATCGGTGTCGTCCGCGCTCCCGCCGATCCGCAGGATTGGTCCGGTCGTCACGGCTGTCTCGTTCGCTCGACCGAAGTCGGACGATCGAATATAAGTGTTCGTTTCTTCTCTCAGCGGGTTGTTTCAGGACTCTGAAACGCTGTGAAATACGGACGTACGCCTCGCGTGGAAAGCGGTCACGACGTGAGTACGGAGCTGCGACCGTGGTTCGCCACGAGGGCCGCTCGATACGACGGTCCGATTCGGCCTCCGGTTCCGGCCCGAAATACCGGTACCGAGCCATGGATACACGACGATTCAGGGCGACCCTGAAACGGGCTCCGGGGTCCTTTCGCTTCTTCAGGCGGACCAATACTAGGTGGCACGGGATCGTAGCCGACGATACACGGGGGAACACGAATGGATCCGGAACACACGGTCGAGCGCAGGTCCGAAGCGGACGACGGACTCGCGATCGACCCCGTACACGTCCTCGGACTGACCGTGTTG
Source organism: Halorubrum alkaliphilum (assembly GCF_017873815.1). Taxonomy (GTDB): domain Archaea; phylum Halobacteriota; class Halobacteria; order Halobacteriales; family Haloferacaceae; genus Halorubrum; species Halorubrum alkaliphilum. Next base: position 2,719 of record NZ_JAGGKQ010000037.1, read on the forward strand.
ATCGTCGCCCTCGCCGCGCTCATCGCACTCATCGCCACCGGCGTGGCGTTCGGCGGCACGGTCACAACGGGTGTCTCTGGCACGCCCGCCGTCGTCGCTTATACCCGTTGACGGTGAAGCGAGCGGTCGCCGTTCATACCTGACTGGGTGGGGAGCACGTACTACCGTTCGAGGCCCCAGTCGATCGTATGTTCCTGTTCTGGCATCGATCGGACCCGCGAGTTCGCGACAACGCCGGGCTCGCGGCGGCCGCACGCGAGGGAACGGTCGTCCCCGTCTTCGTCTACGACACGGACCTGTTCGGCACGATGGGCGCGCGTCAACGCGCGTTCCTCTTCCGGCACGTCGCGGCACTGAAACGGCGGTATCGAGAGCTCGGCAGCGACCTCGTCGTCCGGGCGGGCGACCCCGACGAGATCCTCGTGGATCTCGCAACGGAGTACGACGCTGAGACCGTCTTTTATAATGAGGGGTACCGCCCCGCTCGACGGAACCGACAGCGCGAGGTCACGGACGCGCTCGCCGGAATCGGCGTCGAGACCGACGCCCGCACGGACCGCGTGTTGGTCGATCCCGGCCGGCTGGCGTCGACATATGAGAACCACAGTCGGTTTCACGACGACTGGGAGACGGTCCCGAAGCGGGGACCGTACGCCGAACCGGACGCCGACGCGCTCGCCGACGTGTCCGATCCGAAGACGGTACCCGAACCGGATGTCGATGTCGAGTTGCCGCCGGCCGGATACGCGGGGGCTCGCGACCGGTTCGACGACTTTCTCGCGAACGGAATCAACACGTACAACGACACTCGCGACGACCTCGCGGCTGCGGTCGACGCCCCGACACACGCGGTCTCCCGCATGTCCCCGTATCTCGCGACCGGCGCGATCGGGATCCGGGAGGTGTGGGCGGACGCAGGCGACGCGTACGAGTCAGCGACCGGCCGGGCGCGGAAGAACGTCGACAAGTACCGGTACGAACTGTCGTGGCGCGAGCAGATGTACCATCTGCTCTACTACAACCCCGACCTCGCCGTCTCGAACTACAAATCGTTCCCGAACGAGATCGCGTGGCGTGAGGCCGACGCCGACTTCGAGGCGTGGACGCGCGGCGAGACCGGCTATCCGCTCGTCGATGCCGGGATGCGCCAGCTGAATCAGGAGGGGTACATCCACAACCGCCCGCGGCAGGTCGTCGCGAGCTTCCTCACAAAACACCTCCTGATCGACTGGCGCAGGGGCGCACGGTATTTCACGAAGCAGCTGATCGACCACGACTACGCCTCGAACCACGGTGCGTGGCAGTGGACCGCCTCGACGGGCACCGACTCCGTCGACGTGCGGATCTTCGACCCTGTGAGCCAGATGTCGAAGTACGACGAGAATGCCCGGTTCGTGACGACGTACGTTCCGGAACTGCGCGACGTGCCCGCCGGGAAGGTAGTCGACTGGCCGACGCTCTCGCGTCGTGAACGCGAAGAGCTCGCCCCCGACTACGCACACCCAATTGTCGACCGCAACGAGGGGTACGACCGAGCACAACGCGTCTTCGAGGAGGCGCTCGGGAAGCGATAGCCTAGCCAGTCCCGGCGAGCGCATCTTTATAATCGAGGACGGACCGATTCGGGGTATGGAACGCGTCCGTGCCGCACTCGGTGGACTCGCCGTCGTCGCCGCACTCTTCGGTGGCATGATCCTCCTCCGAACCCTGAGCCGCTTCCTTCGGGCGCTGGTCTGGTTCGCGGAGACAGTCGCGCTGTTCGCCTTCGCCGTACTGTTCGGCTACCTCGCATATCGGGTGCTGTGGGGCGTCAGCGACGACCCGCGGCAGCACTGACCGGTCGGCATCGTCGATGTGAAGCTATCAACCGCTGAGTATTTCGACGAGGTGGTCCGGCTTTATATACACGCCGACCCATCTTCCGGCCGTGCTGCTTACCGCTTCGTTCGTGTTACACGTGCTCTCCGCCGCGCTGTGGACCGGTGCGACGCTGTACGTCGTCTACGCGGTCCTGCCGCGGGCGACCGACGGAACGATGCGGCCGGCGACGTTCGTCGACGGCGCACATCGGCTGTTGCTCATCACCCGCTGGACCGGGGTTGTGCTTCCGCTAACCGGCGCGTACATGATCTGGGATTTATATACCCCGCTGGAACTGCTGACGACGACGACGCGCGGGTGGCTCGTTCTCGCGATGCTCTCGCTGTGGGGGATCATGAACGGCCTCATCGAGATGGGCGTGTTGCGGATGCGACGCGAGATCGACCCCGACCTCGGCTGGGGGACGTACATGGCAGAGGGGTTCCCGTTCGAGGTGGTTCCCGAGTCGATTTCGACGGAACGCTTGGCAACAGCGGGTCGGCCCTACCTTCTCGCAAGCGGCGGGTGTGCGGTCCTGTTGCTCGTCGATGCTGCGTTGCTGGCGGGTGGCGTTCCGTTGTGAATCGTATCGAATGTACAGGCGGTCAAGGCGACTGCCCCGGGGCTTGACCCCGGGGTGAGTTCACACGAGCGTAGCGTTCGCTGAGAGGCGTGAATACTCTGAGTTGTCCCCCAACAGTTATTGCGATCTATTACGGACTATTACACATGCCAATTAGCATCGATCGGTTCGAAGACGGGCCGGAAGACGCTCTCGATATAACACAGGGTACACAACCTCACCGTATCCTTCAGTTCCTCGCAGAACACAGCGATGAGGCATTCACGCAGACGGAAATCCATGAGAGAACTGGGATCAAGCGGGGGAGTGTCGGCGCCGTCCTCTCGCGACTCGAGACGCGGGACCTCGTGCGTCATCGTGGACGGTACTGGGCCATCGCAGAGGATGATCGCCTCGCCTCGTATGCTACACAGCACGCGGCGAGTTCCGCTTCGACGACGGACGATTACTACGGCGAGGAATGAGTGCCATCTACACTCGCGGGACGGTGGTGAAGGGACCTGACCTTCTCGCCGAGCACAACTACCGTCCGTACGTGTGTCTGACCGATGATTCTCATCCATTTTCCGAAGAAGAAGCGCTGTACGCAGCGGTTACGACGACGCGGCGGGCTGTCGCGATCCCGCTCGGAGACGATGATTTCGTTTCCGGTAGTCTCCCTCGTGAAAGCTACGTGAATCCGTGGACGATCGTCTCGATCCGTCACACCGATATTCAGGAGGAGGAAGGTCGTCTCGACGAGGAAACAGTCACCAAAATCGCAGGGGATGCTGCCGGATATCTCGGTGTTGAGTAGTGGACCCAGACTGTTAGAGCGTTTCAACAGGACCAACTGAAACAACGGCGACTCGGCCTGCCGCCGACGAGCCTTTGTCGCGGCCGACCGTCAACAGGGTATGCCGAGCGTCAGCGACACGTACATCGAGAACCGCCAGCGCGTTCAGCCGACTCACACGAACAACTACGAGTCTGCCCACGGAGGAAACATCGTCAAGTGGATGGACGAGATCGGCGCGATGTCGGCGATGCGCGCCGCCGGCGAGACGTGTGTTACCGCCAAGATCAACGAATTGGACTTCAAACGGCCGGTGCCACAGGGAGACACCTGTATCATCGAATCGTACGTCTACGCGGTGGGTCGAACGAGCCTCCGGACGCGGATCCGGGCGTACCGAGAGTCGCCGCGGACGGGCAACCGGGAGCTGACCACAGAGTCCTTTTTCGTCTTCGTCGCCGTTGACGCGGACGGGACGCCGACCCCGGTGCCGGAGCTGGCGGTTACAGGTGACCGCTGTCGCGAACTTCGCGACGAGGCGCTCGCGGCGGAACCCGACGCGGAGCGGTAACAGGAACGTACGGTGGGAGGGCGCATTAGTGATACACCCATCAGCCTCTCAGTCACTCGTTTATAAGTCGTTGCTAGCGCGGTACCGGTTTTCGAAGCCCAGCCTGCTTCGGCCGAGAGGTTCGTTTGGCTCTGTTGAAATCTTTTATAAACGATACGAAGTCGGTGCTGAATAGAGAGCGCTTATTCAGCACGGTTCACCCCAGTTTGGTTGGTTTGCTTCATTATTGTCAAATCCTGCATCGAAATCAAAGTTAGGCGGCTTGTCAGCGATCTGCTCAACGCACCACGTACTGATATCCTGATTGAACGACTCGGCTTCCTGGAACATCAAGCTCATATCTTCTACATTACTGGTGTTCCAGTCGCCAATACCCTGATTAAACGACATAGCACCAGAGAACATCCGGCTCATATCTTCTACATTACTGGTATCCCAGTCGCCAATATCCTGATTGAACGACTCGGCTCCCCGGAACATCCAATTCATATCTTCGACGTTACTGGTGTCCCAGTCGCCAATATCCTGATTGAACGACTCGGCTCCCCGGAACATCTGATTCATATCTTCGACGTTACTGGTGTCCCAGTCACCAATATCCCGATTGAACGACTCGGCTCCCCAGAACATCCGATTCATATCTTCGACATTACTGGTATTCCAGTCTCCAATATCCTGATTAAATGACTCAGCAAAAGCGAACATCCGGTCCATATTTTGAACGTTACTGGTATCCCAATTGCCAATATCCTGATTAAACGACTCGGCATCAAAAAACATCCTGCTCATATTTTCGACAGCACTTGCGTCCGCATTTTCCAAGTCAAATTCTCCCACATCCGTTCCAACATCCGCCTGAGTGAATGAGCTGTCCTCGAAATCGTGTTCCTGAAGCTCCCCAAGATCAAACAACCCACTACTGTCTGTAGGCAACACTACAGATGCGTCTTGTTCTGGTCCATCTTCTTCATCGGCACATCCGGCAATAGCTGCTGTCGTTGTACTTGCGCCAATTAGCAAGAACTTTCGTCTATCCATGATAAAATAACATGCGGATATTTCAAAGAAACTATCGACCCTGACGGTTGTTTGACAAAATTCGGCAAGGGTCTATGCTGACTTCACTCTCTGTATCTCGCATGATACCCGAAACCTATCATTGTTTGAGGGTTTCAATAGATTCGTTCGTTTATAAGTCGTTGCTGCTGGGTCGGCGGTGAACACCTCCAAAGCCCCAGCCTGCTCCGGTCGAAGGGCTCGCTTATAAGTGGTTACTGGTGGATCGGTAACGAACATCTCCAAAGCCCCAGCCTGCTCCGGTCGAGGGGTTCGCTGCGCGCTGGAGCGGGCTCGCGGCGCTCGCCGCTCCAGTGCTTGCGTCACCCGTCTTCCCGGAGCAGGCTGCCCCTTTGAGTCCCACCCCGCACCTCCGGAAGACGGTCCTGCTCGCTCACTTCGTTCGCTGCCCGGGTTGCGACTTCCTTGCTCCCGCTCGCTTCGCTCGCGGGACCGCAACCGCCCTCACGCCTCCCCAGCCTCGCCGCGGCTGCTTATAAAGCAGCCGCGGGCTCCAGCGAGAATCGAAGATTCTCTGGCAGTCGGGCGACGCCCGACGACCTCGCGGGCTCCTCGCGGCCGCTTATAAGCGGCCGCTCGGAGGCGCGCCACCGCTTCGATCGCTTATAAACAGATGGTGTCGTCTTCCTCGGCACGGCCTGACGCTCGCGGTGTGAGACCCGACTGACCGCGGCGTCTTCGACTCAGTAGTCGCCGAGCACGCCCAGTCGACGGGCGCGCCGCGTCGCGTAGTGGAACACGAGGTAGCCACCGAGGAGGTAGCCGACGGCGACGCCGACGAGCAGCGCGAGGTCGGCGGGCCCGAACTCCCACAGTCGCACGCCGTCGACCATGGCGCGCTGGAGCAGCGCGCTGCCGTGTGCCAACGGCAGAAAGCGGGTCCACGGCAGTTCGAACACCGGCGCGGAGATGAGGACGATAAAGCCGAACTGGAGCAGGTTGAGCCAGTTCCCGATCCGCTTGTACAACACCGTCACGCCGCCGGCCGCGAACCCGAGTCCGAGCACCGAGACGATCGCGAGCCCCGCGACCGAGACGACCGTGATCGGGTCGAGGCTGAGCCGCGTCCCGGTCAGCAGGAGCATGACGGCGAGCACGACCGCGCTCGTCAGGAACGTCCTGACCACCTTTGCGACCCCCTTCAAAAGGGCAACCGGCGCGAAGCCAAACGGGGTGGTGACGTGCCGTTCCAGCGTCCCCCACTGGACCTCGCTGCCGATGTCGTTCGACACCGAGGAGTACGCGCCGACCGACAGCGTCCACAGGAAGTAGCCGGCGATGATCCCTTCAAGCGAGTCGGCGAGCGCCTGTCCGGCCAGCAGCTGTCCGCCGTAGAACAGCACGCCGAAGAAGAACAGCGAGACGACGATCCCCCCGATCGCGTTGGCCGGATAGCGCACGAAGATCAGGTACTCGCGGTACAGCACGGCTCGCGCGAGGTGGTAATACGTGGCGGGCCGAGGCTCCTCCGCGGAGTCGAGTTCTCGCTTCACGTCGACCTCTCCGCCCGCTTCGACCTCCCGACTCACGACGATCGGCCTCCGTCGTCGACTCCCTGACTCACGTCGACCTCCATTCCGGTGACGTCGACGAACACCTCCTCTAGGTCGGGTTGGACGGTCCGCACGTCACCGATGGTGACGCCGGCGGCCCGAAGCGCGTCCATCAGCGCGTAGAGGTCGTCGCCGGCGGCCGCGACCTCGACGGACGTTCGATCACCCTCGACGGCGACGGATCGCACCTCGAACCGGTCGCGGAGCGCCGCGAGCACGTCGTCGTCGATGTCGGGGCTCGTGACCCTGACCGCGTCGCGGTCGGCACCCGACAGCAACGCCGAGACGGTGTCGTCGGCGACGATCCGTCCGTCCGCCATCATCACGACTCGGTCACAGACGTCCTCGATGACGGCCATGTCGTGGCTGCTGACGACGATGGTGAGTCCCTCCTCGACGGCGAGCCGACGGAGTTCACGCCGGAGGGTACGGGAGCTCTCGACATCGAGTCCGAGGGTCGGCTCGTCGAGGAAGACCAGTTCCGCCCCGCCCGCGAGGACGCTCGCCAGCGACACCTTCTGTTTCATCCCCCGGGAGAGGTCGCGGACGGCAGTGTCGGCCTTGTCGACCAACTCGAGTCGCTCCAGAAGTCGGTCGTGCCGGTCGGCGACGGAGTCCGGGTCGATGCCGCGGATCGTCGCGAAGTATCTGAGGTTCTCACGGACGGTGAGTCGCCAGTAGTCGTTTCTCGCGCCCTCCAACATCGCGTCGACGTTCGCGTATGCCGCTCGGTGACCGCTGCCGCCGATGTCGACTCCGAACACCCGAACCGAGCCGGTGTCAGGGAGGACGACCCCGAGCGCGCACTTGATCAGCGTCGTCTTGCCCGCGCCGTTCGGGCCGAGGAGGCCGACGATCGACCCGCGCTCGACGGTCAGACTCACGTCGTCGACCGCGAGCACGGAGCCCTCGCCGCTGCCGAAGCGTTTCGAGACGCCGTCGACGACGAGCGCCGGGGGACCGTCGATCGGTCGTTCCGCGGCGGTGTCCGTCGACGAGTCTCGGTCCGGCTCCGTAGCGGCCGCGGAGTCCGTGGTCGTTGGAGAGTCGACGGCGGAAGCGGAGGGAGGTTCCGACATAGTCGGACGAGGTGGCGAACGGACATAAACGGCCCGCGGACGCAGACGGTTTGTCCGGGCCACACGTACCGGTCGCATGGACCTCGATCGTTTCTCGGCCGACGCACCGGACGACTGCGACGCGCCGGGTGACGCCCGCGTCTGTGTCGTCGCGACCCGCCCGGACACCTTCGAGCGATGTCGCGACGGGATCTATCCGAGTCCCCGCTCGTACGATCGAACGCGCGAGCCGTTCGAGTACATAGCGTTCTACCGGACGGTGCCGGTCTCGGCCGTCACCCACTACGCCCGGGTGACGGACCGGACGGAGCAGGTTCGCGGGGAGGCCGGCCCGATGGACGAGCACGACTGGGAGGCGCTCATCGACCCCTTCTCGACGGAGCGGGTCGCCGTCGTTTTCGAACTCGCCCCCCTCATTCCGCTTTCCGAACCGGTCGAGAACGACGCAAACGGGGTTCGTGGGGCGTGGTACTGCTCGGTCGATGACCTCCGTGCGGCGTCGACGCTGTCGGCACTGGCGCAGCGTCCGGAGTCGTAGGCGATCCCGACCGCCGTCGCCAGTCGAGTTATCATCGTTGGTAATCCGACGGATACGATTAAATAGCGGACGTAACGAGCGGGATTCGTTATAAATGCTCGAACGGATCACGAACCATTACGGTCGACGAGTCGGCGTCGTCGTGCTCGGTACGCTCGCGACGACGCTCGGCTTTATTGCGCTGTTCGGCGCGCACGTCGCGGCCGTCGAGACGGCGGACGCGGGGGTTGCGGCGCTGACGGCGACGGCGATCGTCGTGACGCTCAACCTCGGACTGCTCGGGATCGTGCTCGTCGGGAACGTCGCCGTGGACCTGCGTCGGCTCACCGCGCTCGCGGAGGCGATCCGCGACGGAGACTTCGAGGCGACCGCGGACTCCGGTCGCCCGGACGAGATCGGTCGGCTCTTCGGCGCGATCGACGAGATGCGCTGCTCGCTTCGGGATGCGATCGCGGACTCTGAACGCGCACGGGCGGACGCCGAGGAGGCTCGTGCGGAGGCCGAAGCGCTCACGGAGGACCTCCTCGACCACGCCGAGGGGATCGGCGGCGCGATGGAGCGTGCCGCGGACGGGGACTTCACGACGCGGCTGCCGGAGGACGCCGACGTCGACGCGATAGAGCGCATCGCGGGCGCGTACAACGAGATGGCGGTCGATCTGTCGACGACGCTCGACGACCTCCACGCGTTCGCCGCCGACGTGGAGTCGACGAGCGACGAGATGGCCGAGCGCGCGGACGAGGTCGGCGAGATGAACGAGTCCGTCGCGACGGAGATGCGGGAGCTCGCGGACGCGATAGACGACCAGACCGATCGGCTCCGCACCGCCGCCGACGAGACCGACGACTTCTCGGCCATGATCGAGGAGATAGCCTCGACGACCGACGATGTCGCCGGGGATGCGTCGGCCGCGGCCGAGCTCGGCGAGACCGGCGATCGCCACGCCACGGCGGCGGTCGAGTCGATCCTCGAGATCGCCGACTTGCTGGAGGAGCTCCAGGCGCTCGTCGACGGGCTCGACGACCGGATGGACGGGGTCGCCGACACGACCGACATCATCGCCGGGATCGCCGAGCAGACGAACATCCTCGCGCTCAACGCTTCCATCGAGGCGTCGCGGGCCGGCGGCGACGGCGACGGGTTTGCCGTCGTCGCCGACGAGGTGAAATCGCTCGCCGAGGAGACCCGCGAGTCGACCGACGAGATCGACGCGACCATCCGGGAGGTGATGGAGGAGGTCTCCGCCGTAGCCGCGGAGACCGACGAGGCGATGGCGGAGATAGACGAGACGACCGCCGCCGCCGACGAGGCGGGCGACACGATAGCGCGGCTCACGGAGACCGTGGAGGACATCGACGTCGCCATGGCGGACATCGCGCAGGCGACCGACGAGGGGGCGAAGGGCATCGAGACGGTCGCAGCGACGGTCGACGCGGTCCACGAGAGCGCGGAGGAGGCGGCCGACCGGGCGCGGTCACTCGCGGCGACCGCCGACGAAACCGCGGCGACGATGGAGGAGGTCCGGGAGACTGCGGCGTCGCTCTCCGAGCGGACTCGAACGCTCGAACGCCGGCTTGCGGAGTTCGAGACGCGGACGGACGGCGCGGGAGAGGGAACGGATCACGACGGCACGGCAGTAGGCGGGACCGATCCCGCCGCGAGTCCGCTCGCCGCGACCGACGGTGGCGGGGGTGACCGCCGATGATCGAGTCGGCGACCGTTCGGCTGGTCTCGGCCGTGTTGTACGTCGGATGGGCGGCGGTTCTGTTGGCGGCCGTTCGCCGTCGGTCCCCGCCGGCACGGCGGTACTGCTATCCGTTCGTCGCCGTCGTGGCGCTGGCGGCGGTGGCGGTCGGACTCCGCGGTGCCGGTATCGGCGTCGTTCCAATCGGCGCGGGCGAGATCGAGATCCCGCAACTGATCGGGGACTACGCGACCTACCCGCTACTGTTCGGCTTCGCCGCGTTCGTCGCCGGCGCGAGTCGACGGTACGTCGGCCTCGTGGTCGCGACAGTCCTCGTCATGCGGGTCGGCTACGACCTCGCTGACCTGTTCGACGGTGCTCTCGGACTGGCCGGCACCGGAGGGATCCTCGTCGGCTACGTCGTGCTGCTCTGGCTCTACTTCGGTCCGGTGGCGGCCGCCGCGGCACGCCAATCCCCCAAGCGAGCGTTGTTCTACCGGAAGACACGGAACCTCGTGCTGTTCGTCTTCGGGATCCTGATCGTGTGGGCGATGTTCCAGCTGTTCGGCGCGTTCGACCCGTTCACGGGGAACGTCACGCTGGAGTACATCGACTTCCTGCTCCGGGTCGGCTTCGCGGCCTTCGTGATCGCGAACGCCGAGACCCTGGTCGGCGACGATGACGCCGACGGTAGGGGTGACGGTCCCGACGGCGGAACTGCCACTGCGGGCACGACGGGCGGCGATCCGTCGATGGCGGGCGACTGAGTCCGGCCTACGTCCTTCTCTTCGGATGGCGGTGATGACGCCGTCGGAGCGACGAGTTCAGCGATCGCTCGACCGCGTCGCACGGACGAACTCCGTGCTGCTCCCGAGCGGGTCCGTCGCGGTGGCAGTCCGGATCTCTCCGAATCCGGCCTCCCGGAGTTGGTCGAGCGTTCGGTCGCGTCCCGGTGTGGAAAAGAACATCCGGCCGCCCATCCACCCTCGTCGAACCGTCTCGAATCGGCCGCCGGGCAGCGTCATGAGCAGGCGACCGCCGGGGCGAAGCGCTCGAGCAAACTCCTCGTATACCGTCGGGTGGCGGTCGCGACCGACGTGAAACACCGCGTGATACGCCGTGATCGCGTCGAAGGCGTCGGCCGCGAACGGGAGCGTCGAGAGGTCACCCTGTACGAGCCGGGCGTCGGGGACCTCGCTCGTCGCGAGTTCGAGTCCGCGCCGGGAGACGTCGAGCCCGACGCTTCCGGGCGGGAGGTTCGCGAGCGTCCGCGCGCCGTCGCCACACCCTACGTCGAGGACGGCGGGATCCGACGGGAGCTCGTCGAGCAGGTCGTCGATGAGGGCGGCGTCCGACCCGTCCGGGTCCCGCCGCGACGCGTACGTCTCCGCGACCGCGTCCCACGCTCGCCGCACGTCGTTTCGGTCCATACCCGACGGACGGGTCGCGTGGATATGAGGTCTCGGACCCCAGTGACGACGGAACCCGCTCGCACCGCCGTCTCTCTCGGTGCCTGCCGTGGATTAGACTAGTCTAAAAATATTATTTGTATCGCAACATATATTTGTACGTCGTGACTGAGTTGTCAGTAATGAAGACCAACGACGGAGCTGGTAGTGACGTACTGTCGAGACGGGCCGCACTCGCGGGCACCGCCGGGGTCGCGTTCGGTCTCGCGGGGTGTCTCGGGGAGGACCCGCAGGCGACCGACGAGCGGAACGGGGGCGACGGCGGGAACGGGCGCGGCGGAGGTGAGGACGACCGACCGACCGTCTTCGCGACGATGCCGGCGGTGTGGGACTTCGTCCGACAGGTCGCCGACGACCACATCGACGCGATCGACCTGGTTCCGGTCGGCGAACACGGCCACGACTGGAACCCCGAACCGGGGACGGTCGGGGACCTCGAAAGTGCCGACGGCTTCGTCTACCTCCGCGACTTCTCCAGTTGGCAGGACAACGCCGCCGACCAGCTGGCCGACGACGATGACACCGTCGTCATCGAGGCCTCCGCGGGGATCGACTTCTTCGACAGCCCCGCAGAGGACAACGACGAACACTGGTGGATGGACCCGATCGAGTGTCAGACCGGCGTTGACAACGTCGCCGACGGGCTCGCTGAGATCGATCCCGACAACGCCGAGGCGTACACCGAGAACGCCGCGGAGTTCAATCAGGAGCTACAGGAACTCCACGAGGACTTCGAGGCGATCGTCGAGCGCGCGGAGCTGAACGAACTCGTCGTCGGCACCCACGACTCCTTCCAGTGGTGGAACCGGCGGTACGACCTCGACATCTACTCGCCGGTCGGGACCTCCCCCGACGACGCCGCGTCGCCGGGCGACGTACAGGAGATCGAGGAGCTCATTCAGGACTTCGGGATCGGCCACGTCCTCTACGACGTGGGCGAGCCGGGACAGCTGGCGGAGTCGCTGGCGGACGAGACGGAGACGACCGTCCTCCCGCTGTCGCCGATCGAGACCCAGATCGACGGCACGCCGCCGATCGGCGGCGATCTCGTGATGGAGTCCGACTGGGGGTACGTCGACCACTTCCGCGAGATCAACCTCCCGTCGATAGAAACGGCGCTCAGGGCGGAGTGAACGGATTCGGGCGGACCGAACGGATTCGGGCGGACCACCCGGAGCGGAGACCGAAAACATATGACTCCGAAACGAGTGCTCATTGACACCAACGGTATCGAATGACCCCGGCGATCGACGCGGAGAACGTCCGGTTCGCGTACGGGGACACCCCCGTGTTGAGCGGCGTCTCCCTGACCGTCGAGGAGAGCGAGTTTCTCGGACTGGTGGGTCCCAACGGGTCGGGGAAGACGACGCTCCTGAAGATACTGCTCGGGCTCAAAACCCCCGACTCGGGATCGGTTCGACTGTTCGGCACGCCGGCACGGTCGTTCACCGACGGCACCCGGCTCGGGTACGTCTCCCAGCAGTCGAGCGAGGCCGACGCGACCATGCCCGTCACCGTGCGGGAGGTGGTCCGGATGGGGCGGTACGCGCACGCCGGGATCCGGCGGCTCAGCGACGAGGACCGACGCGCGGTCGACGAGGCGCTCGATAGGACCGGCATCACCGACCTCGCGGACCGACGCATAAACCGGCTCTCGGGCGGCCAGAAACAGCGGGCGTACATCGCTCGGGCGCTCGCGAGCGAGGCGGATCTGCTCGCGCTCGATGAACCCACCGTCGGCGTCGACGCCGACTCGGTCGAGCGCTTCTACCGCCTGCTCGACGAGCTCAACGACGAGGGGATCACAATCGTCCTCATCGAACACGACGTCGGACTGCTGGCCGAACACGCGACCACGATGGCGTGTCTCGACGGGGAGCTGTACGCACACGACGAGACGCGCCCGTTCCTTGAAAGCGACGCGTTGGAGCGCGTGTTCGGCTCCGCGCGTGCCGTCCGCGCCGACGCACTGGGCGGGGACGCGCTGGGTGGGACCACCGACGCGTCGGCCGGGGACGCGGACCCGATCGTCGAGGACGCCGACGCGCCGGTCGGGGGTAACTGAGATGGCGACGCGCGACCGACTCGCGGAGACCTTCCCGCCGCAGAGCTTCGCTAGGCGGGCCGGGATCGTCGCCGGGGTCGGCGTTCCGGCCGGGCTTGCGATCATGTCGTTCATCGTGTGGGTCTTCCCGCCGCTGTACGACGCGTTCTGGGGGGCGACGTGCTCGACCGCCGACGTGTGGCTGGTCTGTAGCGGGTTCCTCCAACGCGGGTTCACCGCGGGGATCCTGATCGGCATCACCGCTCCGGTCGTCGGGGCGTACCTCGTCAACCGACAGATGGCGCTCATCGGCGAGGCGCTCGCACACACCGCGTTCGGCGGGGTGGCGATCGGGCTGTTCATCGGCGCGGCGGTGCCGGGGCTCGACTACCCGCTCTTGTTCGCGCTCGTCGCGGCCGCGATCGCCGCACTGGGAATGCAGTGGATCGCGGTCAACACCGACGGCTACGCCGACATTCCCATTGCGATCATGCTCACCGGCGGATTCGCGGTCGGGATCGCGGTCATCTCGTACGGCGTCGTGTTCAGCGCGACCGTCGAGAGCTACCTGTTCGGTGACATCCTCTTCGTCCCCTTCCGGAACGTCCAACTGATGGTCGGGCTGACGCTCGTCGTCGCCGGGGTCGTCGCCGCCACGCACAAACAGCTCCTCTTTATCACGTTCGACCGCGAGGCGGCGCGGCTCGCTCGGATCGACGTCTGGTTCTACGACACCTTGCTGATCGTGTTGACCGCCCTCGTCGTCGTCGCGGCGATGCAGGTGCTCGGCGCGATCCTCGTCGCCGGAATGCTCGTCATTCCCGTCGCCGCCGCAATGCAGGTGACAGGAAGCTTCAACGGGGGGCTCGTGTTGTCGGTCGTCTTCGGTCAGGTCGCGGTGCTGGGCGGTATCCTCGTCTCGTACGCCCTGAACATCGCGACCGGTGCGACGATCATCCTCGTCGCTATCGCGGTCTACCTGCTGGCGCTTCTCGTCGGAACGGTCCTCGGGCGGTGACGAGAGAGCGCTGCCGGGGATCCCCCGAAATCGGCCGATCACGTGAACCGATGGCATCCGCTTTCTCCACGCTTTTGACCTGACGGTCCGAACGCGAGTACGATGGCGCCCACACTCGACGATATTGACCTCGACACCGTGTCGCTCGGACGAACGGGTCTTCGAACGAGCGAACTCCAGTTCGGCACGTGGCGGTTCGGTCGCGTGACCGAGGCCGGCAACGTGGAGATCGGCGAGGAGCGCGCGGGCGAACTGCTCGACGCCTACGCCGAGGCCGGTGGGCGATACATCGACACCGCCGACGTGTACGGCGGCGGCGACTGTGAACGCTGGATCGGCGACTGGCTCGACGATCGTGAGCGTGAGCGCTACACGATCGCCTCGAAGATCTACTGGCAGACCCGCGAGGGCGACCCGAACAGCCGCGGCACGAACCGGAAGAACATCCGCCACCGCCTTGATACGCTCTTAGACCGACTCGACACCGACTACGTCGACGTCCTCTACATCCACCGGTGGGACGACGAGACGCCGGCCCGCGAGCTGATGAAGACGCTCAACGGGCTCGTCGAGGACGGCACGGTCCACTACCTTGGCGCGTCGACGATGCGCCCCAACGCGTGGAAGGTCGCCCGCGCCAACGAGATCGCAAAGGCGGAGGGCTGGGAGCCGTTCACCGTGCTTCAGCCGCGGTACAACCTCGTCGACCGCGAGATCGAAGGGGACTATCTCGAGTTTGCGCGCCAGCAGGAGCTGGCCGTCTGTCCGTGGAGCCCGCTCGGGCAGGGGTTCCTGACCGGAAAGTACGACCGCGACGAGGACCTGCCCGAGGAGTCGAAGGCAGCGGAGTCGAGTCGGTTCCAAGAGGGGTATCTCACCGAGGAGAACTTCGACCTCCACGACGAACTTGACGCGGTCGCCGACGAAGTGGACGCCTCGCCCGCACAGGTCGCGCTCGCGTGGCTCTCCCACCGCGACGGCGTCACCGCCCCCATCGTCGGCGCGCGAACCGTCGACCAGCTTACGGAAAACCTCGCGAGTGCGGCGATCGATCTTTCCGACGAACAGGTCGACCGACTCACCGCCGCGAAACTCGGCCCCTACGACGGCTTATAAGTAATCGGCTCGTCGGCTACGGCCGACAGTTCGGTACGGGCGGCGGACTCCGGTGGCGTTCCCGAAGTTCGAACCGCCAGCCCCTGTCCGGCACCGGACCGCCGTGAGCGACACCGGGAGTGGGTATATCAGATCGCCGTCGACGAGATCGTATTTAAAATGGTATGAGCGGCAGCGGCGACCACTTATAAACGAGCGGTGCTATCGGCGCGCCCCGGTGAGCGCCGCGCCGCGGCGCTCACCGCCGGTGCGAGGGAGCCCGGAACGGCGCTTGTAAGCGCCGTTCCGGCGAGGTTGGGGAGGCCTGAGGTGCGGTTGTGGTTGCGGGGCGGGGTGGGACTCAAAGGGGCAGTCGTGAGGGCGCCGCAGGCGACGCAAGCACCGCAAGGAGCGACTGAAACGAGCGACTGAGGAGCGCAGCGAGCGTGCGGCGCCCTCACGACTGGGGCTTTGGAGGTGTCTGCCGTCGATCCGCCAGCAACGACTTATAAACAGCCGACAGCAACACCCACACCCGACCTATAAACAACCGATCATCTATATCGATATACCCACTCCCGAGGTAGTTGGATAGCAGTTCCATGTCGAGACGATTTCGTAGCAGTCTCATAGATCGTTCACTACTGCTGAATTACTGTGTCGCTGGGGAGTCGCGGA
>NZ_JAGGKQ010000038.1 GCF_017873815.1 Halorubrum alkaliphilum
AACAGAGCCGGCTTCGCCTTGCGTTTTCGAGCTCGAAGCGTCTCAGCGTGTGTCTGTAGCATCTCCCCGTCGAGGATACAGCAGTCGAACGTCGCTGTTTCGACTGGCTGGTCCGGATCGACCAGCGTATAGCGGTCATGGGCTTGGATCCACTCAACCACCAACCGTTGATTCCCCTCTCCAGAGAGTAATGGGAACAAGGCTGCCTGCCCAGCGCCATCATCGGGTGAATCGTCCGTAGGGTACGCGTCGTTCATTCACGTCCTCCATCGATTTTGTCCTGTTTCGCCGTCGTCCGTAACTCGACGATAAAAACCGCGCCGGCTGGATCCGCTTCGTCAGGAGTATCGAACAATTCGCTCTCCACTCTGTCCTCGATCCAGACATTTCCGCCGTAACTCTCAACAAGACTGTCGACGAGAAACAGGCCCATTCCGGTTCCCCCGCTTTCAAGCCCTTTCTTACCCTCTCGGAACAGGCTTTCTTTCACATCATCTGAGATTCCTGGCCCGTTATCGGCCACTCTGATGCGGACTGACTCGTCAGATTCCTCAACAGAAATCATCACCTTTGGTTGAGCTGTATGGTTGTGCTGGACGGCGTTGTTGACGAGGTTCCGAAACACCGACGAGAGCAACTCGTTCGCCAGCACGTGTGTCCTCTGATCGGGTGGATCTGTCATCGTGATCTCGGCATTTGCGAACGTTTCCCGGCGCTTTTCGAGTTCCTCACTGAGGATCTGTCGAAGTGAGATCGGCTTGAGTTCCGGCGTCCCGTCACCGTGAATGATTTCTGAGAGATCTCGGGCGACATTCGTGAGTTCGACGACGTGTCGGCCCGCCCGGAGAATCCTGTCGAGTTTCTCCTGTCCAGTCGGCGTTACCTCATCTTCAAGCATTTCGCCCCACGCGACAACAACGTTCATATCGTTCCGGATGTCGTGCCGGAGAACTCGGTTCAACACGTCGAGTTGCTCGCGTTGCTGGCGGAGACTCTCTTCTAGCTCTCTCAGCTCAGTAATTTCGTGGTTGACGGCGATGAACTGCGTAATCTCTCCTGAAGGGCCTTCTACCGGAGCGACTGTCTGTTCGATAACATATCGATTCCCATCTTTTCGACTGTTGATGACTGTTCCGTCCCAGACGTCACCCGCTGTGATAGTGTTCCACAACTCCTCATAGAACGCCTCATCGTGTTCACCTGATTTGAGAATGCGCGGGGTGTTACCGACAACTTCCTCGCTCGTATAGCCTGACTGAGATTCAAATCCTTCGTTCACGTACTCGATTGTTCCGTCTGTGTCGGTGACTAATACCCCGTGACCGGCGTGTTGATTCCGGATCTGCCGGAGTTGTGCGCGTTGATTGTATGCGACGATCGACTGATCCCGAAGGCGGAGAAATGTCTCTAGCTGTTCACTGAGTCGATTTTCTGCGAGTGGCATGTCGATCAACCCGTCAATCGCATCCCACAGTTCCGGATGCTCATCCCGGAGACGAGTGTGGATCTCTTGGTGTTTCGACTCCGGAACTAACAAGAGATACGGGAGAATGATCTGTTCGTCTTCTTTACGCTTCAGAAGTTCCGACCGGTGTTCGTCCAACTGCTTTCTGTCGAGTAGACAGCAATCGAATGTAGCCTCAGCAATATTCGTAGTTTCGACAAGTGTGTACTGATCGTGTGCGGTGAGCCACTCTTCAAGGACACGCTGATTTCCCGGGTCAGTGACCAAAGTGAGCATGCGCGTGGATTCGTCGACTGCTTCTCGATTCGTATGCTGTTCGTTCGTGGGCATGATGTTCGGATCGGCGACTCCTATGACTGTTCTCTCATTTCGTGCGACAGTTACGTCTGTTCGTCGTTGTCAACGTCGTGTTTGCTGGCAGTATCCGTATCGTTCCACTCCGGCGTCCCGGTGAGAATACCCCGAAGCTGCGGAAGAGGCTCTCCGACACGGATCCCGTCCGCCGTAATTTCGAGTTCCCGGAGGCTACGTTCGAAGTCGCTCGTCCGCATCTTCAGCGTCCCGATGACCTTCCGCACCTTCCCGCGATACTCAACGTGACGCAAGAACATGATGTTGTCCGCGAGATTGCTCGTCCGCTCTTCGGTCGCATGGAAGTCTCCAGTGATATTGTGAACCTCATTGACGAGGATCGTGGAGACGCCAGCGGCCCGCAAGAATCGGCCGATCCGCAACAACGCACCCGTCGTGTTGTCAAGCCCACGGAGATTCTCCTGAAACCCTTGTGAGCCATCGATCATCACCACTTCGGTACCGTCGGTGACCGCCTCGCGGACGAGATGCTCGAATTCGCCGACCGTATACTCTTCCGGATCGATTTCGACGATGGAGAGCTGTCCGCTGTCCAGCGCATCCTGTAGCGGGAGGCCGATCGCGTCGGCTCGTTTGCGGATGGTCCGCTCTGCCTCTTCAAATTGGAATAGAATGCTCTGTTTGCCCTCAAGAGCCGCTTGGATGAGAAACTGGAGACCGGTCGTGGTCTTGCCGACGCCAGTCGGACCGCTGAGTATTGTTACGGTTCCCTGATCTAAGCCACCGTGGAGCAGATCGTCAAGTTCCGCCACGCCCGAAGAGAGCGTCCCCGATTCGACCTCTCGCTCCTGTTCGCCGGGAACGAGTGTCGGCCAGACCGTCAATCCCTCGTCAGTAATATCATAGGAATGATTTCCACGTCGGAACGACGACCCTCGGAACTTGGAGACGTTGACTGCCCTGCTTTCGGGAGTCACATCAAGTGAGATGACAGCGTCGACGAGGAACTGAATATCGTCGTCCGTGATTGAACCGCCAGCCTGCGAAGTGAGCATCACCGTCGCGCCAACTTCTTTGAGATAGTCGAGGAGGCCAAGAACACCGGAGCGGAATTGCCGTTCATCGCTGGTAAGATATCGAAACTCTGTGATCGGGTCAAGCAACACACGATCTGGTTTGATTTTGTCGACTTCGTCGCGTAGATCTTCAATAAACTCCGGCTGTTCGACTTCAGCTGATTCGAAGACGCTGTAGGAGTTGCGCTCTGAGAACTGCTCTTGGGTCGGCGAGAGGTTATGAAATTGTATCTGCTCAGTATTGAGACCGAACGCGTCGGCTGTTTCTTCGACGTACGCCTGCGGCTCACCCATATTAATGTACAAAGCGGTCTCTTCGGCATCTATCCCTGCCGAAAGGAAGTGTAATCCGAAGATTGTCTTCCCCGAACCCGGCGACCCACGGACGAGAACATTTCGGCCCCGAATGAGACCACCGTCCAGAACCTCATCCAAACCACTAACGCCCGTTGATATCCGTTCAACTGACATAATCTGGTTTTATTCTTAGTCTACAAGTATCTTCTTTGTGGAGAACGTATCCGTTTGTTCTAGCGCGAGTACGCGTTCACAATCACTGAGTGTCGATGTGAGATACGCGCGCTGTATCTTGCATACCAGTACAGATATTATTCTTAGCTAGCAGTTTTATCACCGAACAGTTCGCACTCTCTTCTTTTGAGGGAGAAGATAGATCTGCCCGTGCTGAATTGAGTTTCCGACTTTGTTAATGAAAATCGGAAACTCAAACAGCTAAGCGGCACAATTAGGGCTACAAGCTACTTAAAAAGATGAGCGAGTCAACGAATTCGGAAACTCAAAGCAGGCAAGCCCGAGCCTGGCTTACGCCCGAGCAGCTGGTTTCACGCAGTCGAAGTAGCATTACTATATCTAGGCAACGAATGACACATTGGCAGCCCCTCTGAGAAGGTTGGGTTTCGGGAACAGTTGAGGGCTCGCCGCTCCCTGCTCATTAGATGGCTCGTAGCGTCGATCGGACCGCTGCTGGCGAACGGCAGGCGGTTTTGTGTTCAGTGTTGGACTTCTACCCAACGCTTATACTGTTGGCCGATGTCCCAACAGGTGAGAGATGGCCCAGGAACCGCTGTTCCAGTACACACACGTCGAGGCCGGTCTCGTCGAGAACGTCGTGCTTCGGCCGACTGACGACATCGAGACGTATCCCTCCGGCTGGAAATACACGCTCCACCTGGGCACTCTCGACGACCTCACGCTCGTCCGATACGACAACTCCCACGAGGACACGAAAGGCCACGAACACCACACCGCAGCCGGCGACCTTGATGACGTCGAGTTCCCCGGAATGGAGGACCGGCTTGTCGAGTTCTGGGCGAGCGCGGACGAGTACTGGGACGCCGTCGGCGGCGACCCGCCCCGGCCGCACTGATCGAATACCGACACACGATACCCCGACCATGACCACACTCCACATCACCGTCGGCGACCGAGAACAGCTCCGTGAGGACGCGCTCCAGTTCGTCCAAGACATTGAGGCCGACGATCTCGACGATCAGGATGGAAAGGCAACACTCCAGTTCGGCACCTACGACGACTTCGTCGACAGTCTCACGCCGCTGCGCCTTGAGCTCATCCAGGCGATCGCGAAAGAGGCGCCCGAGAGCATGCGCGAGGCAGCGCGTCTCGTCGAGCGTGACGTGTCCGACGTCCACTCGGACCTGAAGCAGCTGGAAGTACTGGGCATCCTCACGCTCGAAGAGGGCGGGCCCAGCGGTGCGATTCAACCCGTCGTTCCGTTCGACCGCATCGAGGTCCACATCGACTACCCGCTCATCGATAGCGGTGACGCCGATGGTACTCCCGCGAGCGCGTAGTCACCACCCACCGCTCTCGGAGTGTCCTCGTATGATGGTTACTCACGATTCACAATCACGCTGCTGTCCCGGAACAGTACTTTCGCCCCGCTCGCCCGAACTATAAGTCACAGAGTCTCAAATTTTGAGTAGAGGGAGCACCGCTGAGTCGGTTTTAACAACCAGATCAGCTCTAAAACAGTGTCACACGCTCCCTCTCCCCTCGAAGTAGCCCGTGAACTCGTGAGAATGAGTCCTAATGACCCAGAGACGGTCCGTGGCGACTGCTCGTTCTGTGGCGAGACAGTCACCGGTCGGCACGCAATCATCCACTTTGAGACCGCTGGCGGTGGCCCTGGCGTGTGGGCCGAATGTCCAAGCTGTGGTGAGATCGTTGACCCCACCCATGCTCAGTAAACAGTTCATCCAGCAGATTGTTAGGCTCAAGCCGTCATCGACAACGCACCACGAGTGCCGTCAGTGTGGGTACAGCGTGGAGAAAGAAGTCGATGAATGTCCACAGTGTGGCTCTCACGAGATTGCGGCCTACGATCTTGAGTAATCGCTGAAGTGTTCACGGTTGGTAGAGAAGGTTCTATACCTTATGTATCACCCGAACGCTAACATGGCTCCGATTGTTACATAAGGTATGAAGCAGCCGTCACCACCCACCTCGCTTCCGAAGTATCTCGCAGAGGGGCTCCCAAAACAGGATACGGGGACACTCCAAGAGGTACAGAACTATATTGAGGCGCTCATCGAGTATCGCGACCAGTCGGTCGACACTGACGAGCTTCCCGAGACTGCCGAGCCCGTCGACGAGCCTGATGGCGCAGGAAGCGGGACCGTCGTCAAAGAGAAAGTCACCTGTGGCGACGACAGCTGTAAATGTGCCAACGGGAATCCCTCGGATATGCACGGTCCGTATCTCTATCGCTACTATCGTGAGAACGGCACGATGAAATCGGAGTACGTCGGTAAGCCAAAAGTGAGTAGTGGTGAGTCAAGACTACCAAAATTTTGACGACGTCGACCAACAGATATAGGCGATAAATCGACGCTACAGCGCCCGTAAGTCGCGTTTGACGATACTAGCAAACGCGACGTTCTCTTTGACTTGCTCGATCTCGACCGACGGTTCATCACCTGGTTGTCCGCCGGGGACAATCACGACGTAGCCGTGTTCAACCTTCGCGATGCCATCGCCTTGATCACCAGTCGTCTCGATCGTCACATCGCGGACCTCACCCTCATTTACTGGAGGACCGTCCGACGTTAGAGTTTCCTCTTGGGCAGTTGATTGAGGTTGGTCTTGCTGGGTCTCCTGTTCTTTCGAAGATTTCGACGCGAGGATGGCGATCCGGTACGTTTCGTCGACAGCGAGCGTGCCATGTTCGACTTCATTCGACGGAATATCCATGACATATGACCCATCACGTTCTTCGATTTAAGCACTGAACAGAGAACGGAACGAATCAGGAATTTCAGTCATCGGATGTCAGTAGTATAGGAAGCACAGAGTATCTAAATGTCGCGTATTAGAGTGTCGGAGAGACTGGTACTACTGTAGAATGAAGCGGCCGTATCTCAGAAGCTCGGAACAGTGTCTACACACCATAGCGTCCGCTGTTCTCAGAGAGCGGCTAGACGGAACAGCGGACACGGTGGAGTGGTACCCACCGAGTGACCGATAGCGTGAGGGAGAGAACGGCAGACACGGTGGTGTCCACCAGTAGTGTACGACCTAGATAATCAGTGATAGGACCTGATCTGGAGAGGAAAACAATAGAATGGATAATCAGTATTGTTGAACCCTCCCTCCACGGTGTCCGCAGTTCTGTGTAAACTAAGTAGGAGACTTAGTTATGCCACCTACTAATTTAATAGTCTAATCTTAAGACTACGGACTAGTAATAGCACAATAGTAATAAAACTATCTATACATTAGAGTCAAAATAGAGTGCTTTGATTACAATTTCTACTAACAGCGGACATAGTGGGGGGAGGGTGTGATGGCGTAATATAAATAAGAAGAGAACAGCAGACACTACGGACAGGGTGGTTTTATATTGGGAGCGATTTATCAACAGACGTACGACGATGGGAATGTTCGAGCGGGACACCGATATTTACCGTGACCGAGACGCCCTTCGTGAGGACTACCAACCCGAGCAACTGGTCGGTCGAGACGAGGAACTCGACACATATCAGACGACCCTACAGCCCGTTATCAACGGCGAGCAACCGAACAACGTCTTTCTCTACGGTAAGACAGGTGTCGGCAAGACAGCTGCAACGCGATATCTACTTGATCATCTTCAGTCCGATGCGGCCGAGTACGACGATATTGATCTCTCGGTAGTTATGCTCAATTGCGACGGCCTGACATCGAGCTATCAGATCGCGACCCGCTTAGTCAACGAGTTCCGGGACGATACCGATCAGATCAGCACGACTGGGTATCCGCGAGCCGCTGTCTATGATATGCTCTGGAACGAGTTAGACACTAATGGGGGGACAATTCTGATCGTCCTTGACGAAGTCGATCACATCGAGGATGACTCTATCCTCTATCAGTTGCCGCGAGCTCGGGCGAATGGCAACCTCGAGACAGCCAAGACTGGGATTATTGGTATCTCAAACGACTTTTCATTTCGTGAGGACCTCTCCCCGAAGGTACGATCTTCACTGTGTGAGGAGGAGATCCACTTTCCTGCTTATGACGCCACAGAACTACAGCAGATTCTCCAGCAACGAGCTGATGTCGCGTTTCACGAGAGCGTTCTTGAGGAAGGCGTCATCCGCCTCTGTGCTGCCTACGGGGCAAAGGATGCCGGCGACGCTAGGCAATCACTCGACCTATTAATGAAAGCAGGAGATATCGCTCGCGATGACTCTGCCGAACACGTCATCGATGAACACGTTCGTCAGGGCCGGACATCACTCGAACGGGGACGAATTCGTGAAGGAATTGGGGGCCTCACCCAGCATGGACACCTCGTGTTGTATGCCGTGTTGACGCTCGATCAGCAGGGAAAGACTCCGGTTCGCTCGCGGGATGTTCGACCCAGATATACGAGTATGGCCGAGCGGGCAGGGATCAACCCGCTCGTTACACGCCGGATGCGTGATCATCTTAGCGAACTCATTATGCTCGGGATTCTTGACGTCACCGAACGCAATGAGGGTCGCCGCGGTGGAACCTACCGCGAGTATTCCGTGTCAATGGATCCAGAGCTAATCATCTCTGCGATGGCTGATACTGTCGAACTCGTTGGAATCCACGAGTCAATAGAGAAGTTGCTTGAGCGAGAATCTACGTCAACCCTGCAAGACTATCAGTAGTTCTCTCCGTGTGTTGATTTCTCCGGACATCGTGGTGTCCGTTCCGCTTGGAGGCACACTCTCGTATGAATCGGTCGGACGATAACAGCGGACAGTCCGGTGTGACGGTAGTTGCGTTCGATTGAAATATGAAGATATGACGCCTTGTTGAACGCAAGGCAGCGTCGGGCTAAATCGACTCTACACAGTCTTACAGCGTTAGAGACGCTCTTATCTAGAACCGTGAAAAGCGGCCATTTGCGTATACTGGCTTTATCATGAGGAACCAATTAAGCGGTCAACATAAACGGCTAATGGCATGAAACCAGCTGATAGAGCTACTCATTTTCAGGTATCCTGTGTGATACCAAGCAGTCAGCGTTCGGTACTCCCGATTCAATAGCGTACGCTATGGAAATTCGCAGCCGCAGTCCGGACAGAAGGTTTCGTCGCCATCCAGCAGAGAGAGGCACTCAACGCAGAGACGGTTGCTTGGATCGGTGGCGATATCTTCCAGAAAGTCCATCGCAGTCTGTGACGCAGCCCCTGGCCGATAGCCGTTAGCGTACCCCGGCAGTGTTGAGGCCCATTGGACTGTCTCCTCATCATCGACTACCGCAACGTTCCCAGCGATATTGAGTTTCCCGTAGCGTTTGAACGCCTCTGACGGTGTCTGGTCGATAGTTTGGTTTAGAGCACAGTTACGTTTGAGGTCGCGCTCGTAGACATCCTCAGGCGTTGAGGATCGTATTTCGCCTGGGAAGTCCGTGATCGTCCCGTGCTGCTCGTCGATCCGGTCAATCTCGATATCGATGCCGTGCGTATCATACAACGTTCGAAAGAGCCGTAGCGTATGGTCGTGCCATTCTCGGACGTCCGCATCAGCGTAGTAGCGGAGAATCATGTGTCCTGCTCGGTGTTTTCTGCGGCCGCGATGCGGTCCGAGAGGCTTTGGGCGAGCCACTCGTTGGCGAGTTCGCTCGCATAATCGACCATCTCTTGATGGCTCATCCCCTCGGTTCCGAAGGATTTGTAAACGTGCCATTGTTCCGCACTTGGATCAAAGACAATTACATGTGTCTTCGCTTTCATATCCAGCAGGAACGCTTCGATCGTGCCAGGAGACGATCCGCGAGGCGGCCCGGGCGTACAGCGAGGCCGACCGCGCCGCGGTCATCACGGGAATGGGGACGAGCCAGCACCGCTGCGGCACCGACAACGTTCACGCCCTGCTCAACCTCGCGCTGTTGACCGGGAACGTCGGTCGGCCGGGGACCGGCGTGAACCCCCTACGCGGCCAGAACAACGTGCAGGGCGCCAGCGACGTCGGCGGGCTCCCGGGCGTGCTCCCCGGGTACGAGTCCGTGACGGACCCGGACGCCCGCGAGCGCGTTGCCGCGGAGTGGGGCGTCAAGCCGCCCGCCGATCCCGGGCTCACCGAGGTCGAGGCGACGCACCGGTTCGGCGACGAGGTGCGCGCAGCGGTCGTCTTCGGCGAGAACCCGGCGGTCACCGAGCCCAACGCGAGCACGGTCGCGTCGGCGTTCGAGGCGCTCAACTTCTGCGTTGTCATCGACCTGTTCGAGACGGCGACTGCGGCCCACGCCGACGTGGTCCTCCCGGGGAGCGCGTGGGCAGAGAAGGCCGGCACCATCACGAACACCGACCGCCGCGTAATGCGGATGCGCCCTAACGCCGACCTGCCGGGAGACGCCCGGCGCGATCTCGAGGTCCTGTCTGCGCTCGGGCGGCGGCTGACCGACCGGCCCGACACGTTCGACTACGACGGACCGGAAGCGGTCTTCGACGAGCTCGCGCGCGTCGCCCCCATCTACGAGGGGATGAGCTACAGGGGGATCGGCGACGCTACCAGCGCTGGCCGTTCTCGGCCGCGGACGACGCCGGGACGGACGTGTTACACACGGAGAAGTTCCTGACCGGCGAGCGCACCGCGCCCCTCGCCGTTATCGATCCGGTGCCGCCCGCGGACGACCTCAACGCCGGCGAGCTGACGCTGACGACCGGCCGCGTACTCCAGCACTTCAACAGCGGGGCGCTCAGCCGGCGGTCGGACCGGCTGATGGCGATCCGCGGCGAGGACGCGCTTCAGATCCACCCTGACGACGCGGCCGACCGCGGGATCGAGGACGGCGCTCCGGTAACGGTCTCGAACGAGCGCGGGACCGTCGAGGTCACCGCCGAAGTCACCCCCACGGTCCGCGAGGGAGTGACGTTCTGTACGTTCCACTACGTGGAGCCGCTTGCGAACGCATTGACGGGCGACGCGCTCGATCCGGACGCGGGGATTCTCGAATTCAAGCACTCGGCGGTCGCCGTCGAGCCGGTCGCCGAGGGCGACGCGGCCGGCGCCGACCCAACGGGCGTCGTCACCGCCCGATCGGCGTTCATCTCCGATACGACCGCTGACGCTCCACTATCACTCTTGAGAGACGGGTGTCACCTCTTATGTCATGGAAAAGCGGATCGCTCCACATGGCGACATTTGGAGAGTACGGGCGGGGCGACTTCGGGCAGGGCGGTTTAAATGACGGACTCGACGTTTCCGGGCTGGTCGACGAGATCGGACTCGACGGCGACGAGATTGCGTGGCGAAAGGATTTCGTCGGATTCGACGAGGAGGACGAGCGTCGGTTGAGCCGGTACGAGGACGCCTTCGCGGAGAACGCCGAGCAGATCGCCGACGACTTCTACGACAACCTCACAGGTCACCAGCAGACCGTCGACGTGATCAGCCGCTCCGACAAGGGGCTCGAACAGCTCAAGCGGACGCAGTCGGCGTATCTCGTAACGCTCGCCGAGGGTGACTACGGATCGGAGTACTTCGAGGACCGTGCGCGGATCGGGAAGATCCACGACATCCTGGAGATGCCGATGAAACACTACCTCGGCCAGTACGGCGTGTACTACGACCTCATCCTCCCGATTATCGGCGACCGACTCACCGACTCGCTCACGGACCGGCTGGCCGACGAGGGCGCCGGTGAGGGAATCGGCGACGCGGTCGAGGCGGCCGTCGAAGAAGAGGTCGACGACGCGATCGAGGACCTGCTCTCTATCCTCCGGATCATCAACCTCGACATGCAGGTCGTCACGGACACGTACATCCACTCGTACAGCGAGAAGCTCTCCGACGAAGTCGAGCGGAACAAGCGGCTGATGGCGGATGTGGAAGACGAAGTTCGGGAACCGATCGGCGACCTCCGCGAGTCGGCGGCGGACGTCGCGGACAGCGCCGCCGAAGTCGGTGACGCGTCGGAAGAGCAGTCGCAGCGGGTCAACGAGATCTCCTCGGAGGTGGCGAACCTCTCGGCGACGGTCGAGGAGGTGGCGTCGACCGCCGACGAGGTGGAGCGCACGAGCAGCCGGGCGGAAGCGATGGCCGACGACGGGCGGGAGGCGGCCGACGACGCCGCGGTTGCCATGGACGATATCGGTGACGCCGTCGACGAGGTGGCCGACGACGTCGAGGCGCTCCAAGACCGCGTCGAGGAGATCGACGGGTTCGTCGACGCGATCAACGGGATCGCCGACCAGACCAACCTGCTCGCGCTGAACGCCTCGATTGAGGCCGCTCGGGCCGGCGACGCCGGTTCCGGGTTCGGCGTCGTCGCCGACGAGATCAAATCGCTCGCGGAGGAGTCTCAGCAACACGCGAGCGACATCGAGTCGATGGTGGGCGGGATCCAGACCGACACCGAGGACACCGTCGAGAGCCTCTCGGAGACGACGGAGCGGGTCGACGAGGGGAGCGAGCGCGTCGCCGACGCTACGGAGAACCTCACTGCCATCGCCGAGGCGGTGACGGAGACGGCGGACGGTATCGGCGAGGTCTCGGACGTGACCGACGAACAGGCCGCCGCCGCCGAGGAGATCGCCGCCACGGTCGACGGGGTGGTCGATCAGTCGAACCGCATCACTGAGAAGATGCAGGAGCTGGCGGCCGAAAGCGAGCACCAGTCCGAGGCGGTCGAAACGGTGGAGCAGACCGTGCGCCGGCTGGCTGGAAGCGATCGGGACGACGCCGGATCGGCCGCCGTGTCTCGCACGGACGGCGGGACGGTCAAGAGCGGGACCGACGGCGGAAGGGTGGGGACGGACGGCGATCGGTCGGTTCCGGCGGGACTCCCGGAGGGAATGCCGTCGTTCGTGATCGATCGGCTCTCCGACGAGGAGCTGCAAGCGATCGCAGACGGAGAGATGGAGATGGACGATCTGTGCTGACCGAATCGCCCTGATCGAATCGCTCTGACCGGATCTCCGGCAGTCTGTCACCCGCCGTCCAGAGTCAGGGCGCGAAATACGCGTCCGGACCTCGGATCCCGGTGAGTTCGCGAAGCGGACGGGCGCCACACCGTCCGCAGACGTCCGGTTCCGCGGGGTCGTCGGGGAGCGCAAACACCGTTTCGCAGGCGTCGCAGGCGGCGTATCGGAGCGCAAGTCCCGGCGAGTCAATCATGAATGTGACACGCGGCCGACGCACATGAATCCCGCTCCGGACTATGGCGAGTGAATCTCGATCCGAACGGTGGCGAGGACCGCTGGTCGCGCAACCCCTAAGCCGCGAGCGATCGCACTATCGATCGAGTCGTCCGTACGGGCGCCAGTCATTCGTCTTTAGCTAAGACTCACACCTCGGTTGTGTAGCGGTAGCGAGCGTCTCTTGTAAGATCGGTCGTTGTTGATGGATCTTCTGAGCATCCTCAATGAGCCGCTCCAGCAACGGTGGTGGTGAGTAGCCGAGGTACTCACCGAGTTCGTGGAGAACAAGCTGGACGTGCGACCGGAAGGTCGCCGCCCAGCGTTCCGGTGGAAACACAATCTCGTCGTCAGCCTGCTCGGTGACCAGATCCAACAGCTCACGGCTCACTAGCAGCGACAACGACGCCGCATACAGCAAAATCTCCACGACAACAGGGTTTCTCGTGTCAAACTCATCTAGTTCGTATTGCGTCTTCAGCTCACAAAACAGCGTTTCTACCTCCCATCGACACCGGTACATCGTTGCGAGATCCGCCGGGAGAAACTCTTCTCTCGGCAGATTTGTGACGTACAGATGGTAGTCGTCGGCGTTCTCGTCGCGGACGCCGACGACGCGAACCTCTTCGACGATCTTGCCAGCCTCATCCATCACTGCCACCTGTGCGTACCGTTTGTGGACGTCGATTCCGAGGTACATGGTTCGTTCACCCGGGACGCCAGTGCGTGAAGCAGAGATTCACCTATTCGGGCTTTCTCGGATGCCGCGCGGCGCGGCATCCGGGCTGTAGCGCCCATGACTCGGCTTCTTTCGCACACGGACCAGTCAGCAGAACGTGCTCTGCGGCACGAAATCCAGGTCGATCTCTTGCGCCCCATATCTTGTTTCACGCTCTCCTAGGGTAGCAGCGTTTCCATCGAGTCAACAGAGCCAATGTTCTCAAAAACGAGAACTCGGTAAGAGGGTCTAAGTACAGGATCACACAGAGCTAATGCATGGAATTAGAAGACGCAGAATCAGCACTTCAGCGGTACATAGAGAATACCCCGAACGGTACAGAGATTCCTGACGAGACGTTCGGGCGGCGACATATTGGTGTGTTGGCTTTCACGCTTGCTTTACTTCCATTTGTTTTTGGAGTCAGTCGGATGGCGGGAGCAGAGTCGATCACTGGTGCGGAATTGCCGGTCATCCCAATGCTGCACTCCGTTGTTGGCACCGGTATCGTGTTCGGATTGGTAGTGATAGCTGCAATTCCGGTACTTCCCCGCCGAATTAGAGCGGCGACAGGCGCGGTCGCGTTCATGGTACAGGGGTCGGTGTTAGCGTACTTTACTGGCGGATTCATCGAGGCACATTTTATCTACTTTGTTGGAGTCGGGGTTGTTGCACTGTATGAAGATTGGGTACCGTTTGCGATCACGATTGGCTACGTTGCCCTCCAGCACAGCGTCTTCGGGCTCATAGAGTGGTTCACAGTCTATAACCATCCGGCTGCGATGGCTAACCCGGTCGTCTGGGGTGGAATACACGCTGTTGGGGTGCTGATGCTTGCGGGGACAATCACGTTCCTCTGGCAGTCTCTCGCAATTCAGCGACAACAGGCTCGCGAGAAGGTCCAAGAGAAACTGGAAGAAGCAGAGGAAGCGAGAGATCGTGCCAAAGAGAAGGAGATAGAGGCGGCCGAACAGCGCGAGGAAATGCAAGAACTCAACGCGGAACTTGAGCAGGCCGCTGCCGACTACCAATCGGTCATGGTTAAGTGTGCGGCCGGTGACTTCACCCGCCGACTTGATACCGATGTAAGCAACGAGGCGATGGCCGAAATAGCCACCACGTTCAACGAAATGGTGGAGGATCTTGAGCTGACGTTCGCGCAGATCCAAGCCTTCGCTGATGAGGTCGCTTCTGCGAGTGAAGATGTGAGTGCATCGACGGCAGAGACGCAGCGTGCGAGCGAGCAAGTTGCGGACTCTATCCAAGCTATTGCGGCAGACGCGGATACACAGCACGGACAGAGCCGAGAGGCATCGAACGAGATGCAGAATCTCTCTGGGACAGTCGAAGAAGTTGCGTCCTCAGCAGACGAAGTTGCTACAGCCTCTCAGAATGCGGTTAAACTCAGTAATAACGGGCAAGAAGCCGCGTCAGAGGCAATTGATGAGATGGAAGAGATCGAGTCCCAGTCTGAACAGACAGTCGATCAGGTCAACACGCTCGCAGGTGAGCTTGATGAAATCGGAGAAGTTGTGGAGTTAATCGAGGATATTGCTGAGCAGACGAATTTACTTGCGCTGAATGCCTCGATAGAAGCGGCTCGCGCTGGTGAGGCGGGATCTGGGTTCGCCGTGGTGGCGGACGAAGTGAAGGGGCTTGCAGAGGAGACTGCGGAGGCTGCTGATGATGTTACCGAGCGGATAGAGCGTGTTCAGTCCAACTCCGATGAGACCGTTGACGATATGGAGTCTATGCAGGACCGGGTTCGTTCGGGCGCTGACACGGTTGAGTCGGCCCTCGCTGCTCTCGATGAGATCACGACCACCGTCGAAGGAGTGAATGATGGTATCCAAGAGATCAGCGACGCAACAGACAGTCAAGCCGCCTCCACAGAGGAAGTCGTAAGCATCGTCGAGGAGGTCGCCAACGCGGCAAATGAAGTGAACAGCGAGTCCGATAATGTCTCAGCAGCAGCCGAAGAACAAACCTCATCACTTGCGGAAGTCTCTCAGAACGCAGACAACCTCAAAGAGCGAGCAGGGAAGCTTCAAGACCGCCTCAGCGGGTTCACCATTGATGCAGAGCCTGACCGGCTCGGAGGTGTAAAGGGTGATAATGCCGGCCCTCAAGCTAGTAGCTCGGTCAGGGTAGTGGGTGACGGCGGCAATACAGAGTGAGATCCTCCTCACTGGCTCTAAAGGCTTGACGGAAACGCTGCTACCCTAGGAGAGCGTGAAACAAGATATGGGGCGCAAGAGACCGATTTGGATTTTGTGCCATCGAGCACGTTCTGTTGAAATTCAATTCTGTAGACGTATTCTCACCTGAAACAGCCGGTTGATGAGAGCTGCGTTTCGAGTATATATGTTGTTATCTGCATTGATAATTACAAGCGAGGATTATTCAATATACTGTACTAGATGAGCATATGTCAGAGCGATCTGAAGGGTATCGATTCCATCTTGAGAAAGCGCTAGAAGCCGATAGTCTCGAAAAGAAAAACTTCCATATTCGACAGGCTCTCCAGATCGCTGTAGTCTACGATGAGCCGAAATAATTAATCTACAAACCTGCTACCCACCAGTTTCCAGCGGAAACCAGATTGTAATTTCGGTGCCGCGTGGCTCACGCTCATCGACGTGGATCTTCCCTCCAGAATGGTTTACTGTCCAGTAGACCAGCCACAATCCCAGTCCACTACCGTGTGAGAGTGTCTCGATAGCCCCTCCCGATTCGAGAACATCTCTGTCAAATTCTGGGACACCCGGGCCGTTGTCCCGCACGCTAAGAGTGCCCCACGACCCCTCGACAGCGAGGTTGACACGCACACGGGGGTTTTCGCTGTCGTTGTGGATCACAGCGTTGGCCAACAGCTCTTCAATTGCGGCAGTAATCGATTCGGCGGCAGAGACGACGAGTTGTGTCGGGCCTGTAACGTCGACATTTGCGTTGGGCCAGTCGTCGGCCGTCTCTTTGGCAAGAACCCGAACCACCTGCCCGATATCTACAGAGGTTGGCCCGTGTGAGTCACTGAGAACAGTCGTAATCTCTCGCGACTTCTCACTCGTCGTCAACAGGGTTTCGGCCCGGTCAACGATGGTGCCGGCAGCGGCTTTGGGTTCGCCCTCAAGATTCCTTTGAAGTTGCTCGCCCCGACCATGGATCACGTTCAGCTCGTTGCGGATATTGTGCCGCAGGATGTTATCAAGTACGTGGAGCTGTCGGGTCCGTTCTTCGAGATCAGTCACGTTCCGGCAGATCGCCAGCGTCCCCGCGATCTCTCCGTCCTCGTAGTAGGGGTACCGACTCGTATAGAAGATCGCCTCTCTGTCGCTGTGCTTGAACGTCGGCTCAACGCTGTATTCGACCGGCTGTTCGGTCTCAATCACACGCTGTTTCTGTCGGGCGATCGTCGTGGCAGTTTCTTCGTCCATAAACGCGTATTCGCCGTCGCCGAGCAGTTCATCTCTCGACAGCCCGGCGAACGAACACAGCGCGTCATTAACCAGCCGAAACTCCCCCTCACAGGTCTGGATCATGATCGGATCCTCAAGCCGTTCGATGATATCGCGGTACAACGAGAGCTGACCTTCGAGTTCTTTACGGTCGGTGATATCGGTCTGGACGGCGACAAACGCTCTCGGCTCGCCGTCTTCGACGATGGGTGCGATCGTCTGATCGGCGACGTAT
This sequence comes from Halorubrum alkaliphilum, assembly GCF_017873815.1. Lineage (GTDB taxonomy): Archaea > Halobacteriota > Halobacteria > Halobacteriales > Haloferacaceae > Halorubrum > Halorubrum alkaliphilum. The sequence goes on from NZ_JAGGKQ010000038.1 coordinate 16,894, forward strand.
TGCGAGCCGTCGCTGCGTTGGTTGGTAATCTCCTCGTGCCACGTGTCACCAGCGGTAATCGTCTCCCAGAGGTCGCTGTAGAAGTCGTCGTCCATCTCTCCGGAGTTGAGAAGATTCGGTGACTCGCCGACAGCCTCGTCTCGGCTGTAGCCCGTGATCGATTCGAACGCCGGATTGACGTAGTTGATCGTTCCGTCCGTATCGGATATCCAGATGGCGTGACCGGAGGCTTCGACGGCCTGCTTGAACAGTTCCAGCGTCTCCGTCCGTTCTTTGAGGCGCAGCGACTGGGTTCGCAGTCTGACAAGCGCCTGTGTCCGCCACTCTAGTTCGGCCTTTTTGATCGGCATCGAGACCACCTCGTCGGCGGTTTCGAACACGACGCTGTCGGCAATCTCTCCGCTGTCAGTTTCAATGAGTGAAAGGTCCGCCTCCGGTATGAGCAGAAGACATGGTAACAGAGCCGGCTTCGCCTTGCGTTTTCGGGCTCGAAGCGTCTCAGCGTGTGTCTGTAGCATCTCCCCGTCGAGGATACAGCAGTCGAACGTCGCCGTTTCGACCGGCTGGTCCGGATCGACCAGCGTATAGCGGTCATGAGCTTGGATCCACTCAACCACCAACCGTTGATTCCCATCTCCAGAGAGTAATGGGAACAAGGCTGCCTGCCCAGCGCCATCATCGGGTGAATCGTCAGTAGGGTACGCGTCGTTCATTCACGTCCTCCATCGATTTTGTCCTGTTTCGCCGCCGTCCGTAACTCGACAGTAAAAACCGCGCCGGCTGGACCCGCTTCGTCAGGAGTATCGAACAATTCGCTCTCCACTCTGTCCTCGATCCAGACATTTCCGCCGTAACTCTCAACAAGACTGTCGACGAGAAACAGACCCATTCCAGTTCCCCCGCTTTCAAGCCCTTTCTTACCCTCTCGGAACAGACTCTCTTTCACATCGTCTGAGATTCCCGGCCCGTTATCGGCCACTCTGATGCGGACTGACTCGTCAGCTTCCTCAACAGAAATCATCACCTTTGGTTGAGCTGTATGGTTGTGCTGGACGGCGTTGTTGACGAGGTTCCGAAACACCGACGAGAGCAACTCGTTCGCCAGTACGTGTGTCCTCTGATCGGGTGGATCTGCCATCGTGATCTCGGCATTTGCGAACGTTTCCCGGCGCTTTTCGAGTTCCTCACTGAGGATCTGTCGAAGTGAGATCGGCTTGAGTTCCGGCGTCCCGTCACCGTGAATGATTTCTGAGAGATCTCGGGCGACATTCGTGAGTTCGACGACGTGTCGGCCCGCCCGGAGAATCCTGTCGAGTTTCTCCTGTCCAGTCGGCGTTACCTCATCTTCAAGCATTTCGCCCCACGCGACAACAACGTTCATATCGTTCCGGATGTCGTGCCGGAGAACTCGGTTCAACACGTCGAGTTGCTCGCGTTGCTGGCGGAGACTCTCTTCTAGCTCTCTCAGCTCAGTAATTTCGTGGTTGACGGCGATGAACTGCGTAATCTCTCCTGAAGGGCCTTCTACCGGAGCGACTGTCTGTTCGATAACATACCGATTCCCATCTTTTCGACTGTTGATGACTGTTCCGTCCCAGACGTCACCCGCTGTGATAGTGTTCCACAACTCCTCATAGAACGCCTCATCGTGTTCACCTGATTTGAGAATGCGCGGGGTGTTACCGACAACTTCCTCGCTCGTATAGCCTGACTG
>NZ_JAGGKQ010000039.1 GCF_017873815.1 Halorubrum alkaliphilum
GCATGGGTTGCCTCGTAGGTTGGACACCAGAGGCAACCCGTTCCTCACGGGAGCCAGTTGCTACTGAACTCTAGAGGACTTTGTGACACGACCAACTGTTTGTCGTCACCCGAATCGATTTTTCCCCGATCGACGTTGGATAGGACCTCCGGCACGGTACTCACAGAGAAGCGTCGGAGAGCAAAGTATTCAGCGCCGCTTGATCTCGCGGAGCACTTTCGTGATTGGTCAACAGCCTCGGGGTCAAGCCCCGTGGCATCCGCCTTGTATTCCTGTGAACGACCCGTATATCATTGTTACGGAGATTCAAGGAGAAAGCCTCGTGCTTCAGCGCGGGCAGGATGTCAACGGCTCTCGACTGCGTTTCGGACGGCCACGAGTGCCAGTTCGGCGCACTTGAGCCGTGACGGTGTTAGGTCCATGCCGACCAAGTTCTCAAGCGTTTCACTATCCCAGTCGGCGACCTCAGCAACCGATGATCCGATCATTTCCTCGGTGAGTAGTGACGCCGTTGCCTGTGACAGCGTACAACCCCGTCCAGTGAACTGAGCCGTTTCAATGACCGGTGGCGTCTCGTTAGACAACTCCACCGTCAGCGTGACTTCGTCTCCCTCCGGATGTGTTGGGCCGACACACTGCGGATTACTCGTTTCATGCTTGGCATCCGGATCTGCGAGCCTCCCGTAGTTCTGGGGATTTCGTGAGTGATCAGCGAGCAATTCCCTGATGAACTTCTCTTCCATACGTACCTTCACCGTCGAATGATAATGAACGATCGGGGTGAGAGGGTTCTGTAGGCGGTTCCAACCACCCGAACAACACCAACAGATACCGGCCAGAACCTACAGTTGAGGGGCGCTGCGACATCGGTTCCACACGGAGAGTATCGGTGATGCGATGGACCGTTACGATCAGCAGAGTCCGACAGCGCTGTGATCAATCAACCGGACACCGGTCGGTCCTGAGCACACGATACAACAGACACCGGCGGGTCGTCCCTTCGACGATCAACACAAGCGCGATGACGCCAACCCCGAGCGCCGAACCGATCGGCACGGTCACGACGTTGAGAGTGGCGAGCAAAGCAAGCACTACCAATGCCACTCCTGCGCTAAACCCAACTAAGATGATACTATTTGTTGTCCTGGGGTATTGGCCGCTACAGGTACTGTAGATGCGATAACATACATACACCTTGTCGTGAACGGCGGTACTCTCTCTTTGAGTCGGGCAGCTCCAGAGGACTATCGGCTCGCGTCTGAGCAGGTACATATTCGAACGGTTGAATCGTGGTTCCAGTGATACGATCATCATAAGTGTTCGGTAGTTCTACTCAATACCCAACTATTCCGGCAAACCGATTAATATCGGTCCGGTTAGTTTTGATCTGTCGACCATTCCGCTAGGTTGACACCACAGCTGAAGTGAGGGGAACACGTCAGAGGCAAAACGCGTGACTCGAGTGGACCATCGAGTCACGCAGGTCTCCGCTCGTATTCATCAGACCTGCTGGACGGAAGCCCAGTTGAACATCTATTGAGCCGGGCAAACACGTACATATCAGGTGCAAATCGTGAGAGCCTGAGTAGTCCGCGGAACAGTACATATTGAATCAGTCATTGCTTCTGATATGAACTCGAGCTCCTCTGTAACTCGATTCGATCCTACAGGTTCGATATCGGCACTCGACGCCGTATTCGAAGCAATTGTGATGTTTAGGAATACAGAGCATGAAGAACTTCGCCGCCTCGATAGGTACGTCAACGCTGACGCGATCAACTGCCTGTTTGGTGGTCCGAACACCTCCACAACTCGTATCGAAGAGGGAACGCTCTCGTTCCGATACGACGATATGTTTGTGACGATAACACATGACGGATGGATCGAAATCGTCGACGCGGATGCGTACCGCACGCAGCCTGTGCCGTACGGTCTCTCAGCGGAGGCACGTACACAGCAATCGACCGAAGCAGCTCTAGAGGTTGCGGAGGCGGCGCTTGCCGAAGCTGAAGAGCACGTGTGGACGGCCGCCAGCAACGCGTCCGATAATGAACTCGTGGATCCACTCTGGGCGATAGTCGAGCAGCTCTGGAGTGTTCAGACACAGGTCAGCAACGTGACCTCTCAGCCGTCTTCGACTGAGTCGCTGACGACAGGGACTGATGATCAGTGATACCGAGCCAATCGAGGCTACACTGTTCGAACTGGCAGTCGACCTCAACGGCGAATCGACGGAAAAAGAAGCGATTGATCGGACGGTAGCTGCGGTTCGTGACGCATTAGAAGACACCGCAGTTACCATGTGGCGTCGCCGGGACTGGTGCAAAGATGGTTCAGACAACGGACGGTCGACAGACCGCTCGGCCTCAGCACCATTACTTATTTGCGAACGACAGATGGGTCGGCCGGCTCGAACTCCTCCACCAGACGCACCACTTGTCGAACGATGTATCACGGTCGAGGCGCCGATTCGAACCGGCGGGGTAGCGGGACCGAGGTCGTCAGCCGGCACCCACTGGCTGCCACGCGCAGAACTGTTCGTCTCGGTCGGTTCTGAGCGCGTGCTGTCCGCGGGGTGGGATCACGACGGGGTGGCCGCGTTGGACGAGGCGACTGTTTGTGACGTGCTCGACCGAGCGGGAGCCGCACTTGCTGCGGCACTCGACCGGATCTCCGCTCAGCGGAGCCGTGACCTACCGAGCAACGCCGCTTCGAAGATCCGACTCGGCGAATTTCGGCAAGCTATTGAGGACGCCGCCGACGGAGTCGCCGTTCTCGACGACGAGACGTACGTCTATGTCGATCAGACTCACGTCGATATGTACGGGTTTGACAGCAAACAACAACTGCTCGGCCAGAGCTGGCGCGCGCTGTACGCTGCGGACGAAGTAGCGCGGATCGAAGCGGAAGCGTTCGACGCGCTCGACCGCGACGGTCACTGGCGGGGACAAGTGACTGGAAGTCGACCTGACGGAACGACGTTCCCGGCTGAGTTGTCCCTCACGATGGTCGGCCCGTCTCGCATGGTCTGTACGGTCCGTGACGTGACTGAGCGGCAGACCCGGGAACGCGAACTCGAACTCAAAGAGCGGGCGCTGGACGAAGCAGGAACTAGCATCCAGATTACGGATCCGACCCAACCGGGGAACCCGTTGGTGTACGTCAACGAGGAGTTTGTACGGCTAACCGAGTACGAACGGTCGGATGCGCTCGGCCGAAATCCACGATTCCTCCAAGGTCCCGGGTCGGACTCGGAGACGACAAAACGGATACGCACGGCGATAGAGACCGAGCGACCGATAACGACTGAGGTGAGAAACTACACCGCAGCGGGTGAGCCGTACTGGGCGAAGCTCTCCGTGACGCCAGTTCGAGACGAAAACGGAATGGTGACGCACTACATCGGCGTTCAACACGATATCACTGAGCACCGCCGGCTGGTCAGAGAGCTCACGGAACGGACCGATCGGCTGGAACTCGTCCTTGAGGGCACGGAGACGGGCATCGGTGAGTGGGACTTCAGCACGAACACAGTGACATTAGACCCGACGTTGCAAGAGACGGTCGGTGCGAGTCCGACGACGATAGACGAGTGGAAGCAAATAGTTCACCCGGCGGATCGCGAACGTGCCGCTGACGCCTTGCGCCGCCCGATCGAAACCGGCGAGACAACTGCTGAGACGCTCCGCATCAGGGCAGAAAACGGTGAGATCACATGGATCGATATTCATGTCACATGTAGTGGTGTCGACGGCGACTCCGACCGCGTGCTGGCGATAGGACGAGACGCGACGACGCGCTCCGAGCGGGTGCAGTGGGCATCGAGATTGTTCGATCAGGGCCCGTTACTGTTCGTTCAAACTCGCGCCGTCGACGGCAAAGCGATCGTCGAAACCTGTGACCGATCGTTTTGTGAGGCGCTAGGATACGAGGTCGAGACGGTAATCGGTCAGCCGCTCAGTGAGTTTTATGATGCTCCCTCAGCCGACTCGCTTCAGTCGGACGGGTACGACCGCGCGCTCAGCGGCGATCTGACGGTCACGAAACGGACGCTCGTGACGGCGGACGGCGACACGATCCCGTGTCTGTTACGGGCGATCCCACGCACTGCTGACGACACCGTCGTCGGTACTGACGTGCTGTTCATCGATATCTCTGAACGCGAGAAGTACGTTCGCCGGCTGGAGGCGGTGTTCAACAGCCCCTATCAGGTAACCGCGTTGCTCCGTCCCAGCGGGACTGTGACCGAAGTAAACGATGCGCTGGTCGCACACAGCGGTGTCGATCGGTCGGCTATGGTCGGTGAACCGTTTGACGAGTTCCGATGGCTACGTCTCGATGCGGACACCGAACTCACCGTCAGCGAGGCGGTTACCCGCGCAGCGGACGGCACGCTCGTACGAAGCGAAGCGGAGCTACAGGGCAGAGATGGTCTCGTTCGTCTCGACGTATCGTTCAAGCCGATCCGTAACGCTGCCGGCGATATCACGTTGATCGCGGTCGAGGGGAACGACATCACTGTGAAGACGCGACAGCGCCAGCACTTACAGGTGCTCCAGCGGGTCGTCCGGCACAATATCCGCAACGATTTGAATAAGCTCGTTGGATGGATGACGATACTCGCCGAGGAACCGGACCCTGATCGTCGCCAAGAGCATCTCAACCGACTCACGCGGATACTCGACGGCTGGGAACGGATCACCGATAAAATGCAGGTGATCGACCGGGCGCCACGTGAGATCCCGTGCGACGAGTCGGCTGCCGACATCGGAACTGTCACTGAAACGGCGATCGCGACGGCACAGGATGAACACCCGGACGCAACGATCGCAGTCTCCATTGACGCTCCAGACGTGACCGCCTCACGCTGGGTTGTACACCCGCTTACCGAGGTGATGAAGAACGCGGTGGTCGCGGGAGACCGAGCGGACCCACACGTCGATGTCTCAGTACGGCGTGAGAAGGACGGTTGGTTGCAGATCGCCGTCGCCGACGACGGGCCGGGGATGCCAGACATCGAACGCGGGGCGCTGGTTACCGGTGAGGAGACGGCGTTACAGCACGGTTCGGGGGTCGGGATCTGGCTGATCCGTATGTTGATTTCAGTTCTCGGCGGCGAGGTCGCCGTCGACGTGACTGATCTCGGTACCGAAGTCACCCTACAGATTCCGACAGTAGCGGGAACCCGCGACGCAGAGCGGATGCCATCCGAACAGGTACTCTGAAAACTCCATTGTATATCGGTCCGCGTGAACCGTCTCGGGGTCAAGTGGTTCGAGACGCTGAATGCGTCTCATCATCACGGAAATTCTTGATTTCCGTACGACCCCGAGATACTCTCTTTGCTGGTCTGTAGACGGCTACGTAGAGGAAGTCATCGGCGCCCCGAGACGGAAGTTGTCATATCATAAGAAGAACAGCAGTCCAATGGCAAGCATCAGCAACGTGTAACCGACTAACACGAAACCGGCCTGTGGTCCGGATTCACCGGTCGGTGTCACTGGCTACACCCCCTTGTGATGCCTCATGGTCGGTCTCAGCTACGCCACGTCGGAACGCGGCCGCCTCGACTCTTGCGAAGGGCTCGTCATCGCCCGAATTGACCGTCGACCCGAGAACCTGCCACGTGGGAGCGACGTCTCGCTTTCCGCACACTCGCGCCTCTATCTGGACGTTACTGGTTCGTGCTTCGACGACGTAATCGAAGTGTGCCGCTCCAAACCAGTCGGCGTCGTTGACGGCACCGTCCGGCGGTATATGTACGATCCCACCAACACCCTGATTCCGCCACTGGCCGACTAGTTCGTGGAGGAACCTGTCGAGTGCGGACGTGTCGTGATGCACGAGCAACTGCGTCATCGTTGCGATCGCGAACGTCCCCGTTCGGTCATCCGTCGCGAGTCGTGTCGTCGCCCGTTCGGCGGCGACACCAAGCGAGGTGAGGTCGCCACACCGAACCGGTTGGGAGTCCGGCGTCGCGACGTCGACACCGCCGTCCGTCTCCGCGCCCGGCGTCGCGTCGATGACGGTCGGATCCACCGTCGAGAGTTGCGAGCGTATCTCGTGGCGCGGGTACTTCGTCGTCAGTACGGCGCCGTTCTCGGTCATCGCCGCGTATACGGCATAAAACAAGTCATCGAACAGCTGAGAGCTCGGCGCGGCAAAGCCAACGACGTCGTCGGGCTGGACGCCGGTGTCAGCGATGAACGCCGGGGCGATCGCCTCCGGAGACGGCTGTAAGACGGCTTCGAACGCTTCACCGGGATGGCTCTCGGCCTCGAGAAGCCGCGTGATTAGACTGTCTGCGTAATCGTCGGCATAGACGGATGAATCGACCCACGACGAGCGTTCATCGCTCGTCGCGCTCACGATGAGATCATCTGACGCGTTCAGGTACTCATACACTATCGTGGTCCGGTCGACCGAGCGGGTGCTCACGCGGAATCACCGTCTCGTGTTGGAGGATGGCGGTAACGGCAGAGTGCCGGAGTTCGTGCCGCACGACTGCAAATATACATCATGCTGATAGTTGCTCCATGAGCGATACTAATTGTGTGCCCGGATATGTATGCCAGACGGAGAGGATGCCTGATATGTCCGTGTTCACCTTCGCAACAATCAGTCGCAGCTCATCACTCGAAGAATCCGCGCATGATCTTCGACTCCGCGGCCCGTAGGTGCTGGTGGAGCGTCGACGAGGACACGCCGAACCGATCAGCGAGATTGGCACCGCTGATGCCACGGGGGTCATCGTAGTACCCCTCCTGAAGTGCCGTTTCGGCGATCTCCCGCTGTCGGTGCGTCAACTCCGGTTGTCCACTCGACCCGTTGTCGACCCCCGTCGACTGGGCCACATGCCGCTTCGAGACGAGCCGACACGACTCGGAAACGCCGGACAGCTCCTCACGGACGCGACTGACCACCGTCGGATCCGTCGTCTGGAACTCCAAGACGTCGGCATTCGGGCGGGACCGAACCCCACGCAGCTGCGTGTCCGTTTCGATGAGTACGTCGCGAAGCGGAGCCAGCGACCGACCCGGCGTATCCGTTACTTGCACCACGACCTCGTGTGCGCCATCCTCGGTCGAGTCGATCGCCTCGAGTTCGAGACCGGGTGTCACTGCGACGTAGTCGCGAAACGCCGCGTCAGTGTACCCCTCGACTCGGCCGGTCATGTGAAACTGCCTTCTATCGGTCAACGCGACGTGTTCGACGACGACCGTGCCGTTCGCCGGGAGGTCAGGAAACAGCGGTGGCGGGTTTTGACACTCGATATCGAAGACGAGCGGTGCGTTCGCCCCGTTTGTCGAGCCGAGCGATGATAAACGTATTCCGGCGACGTCCGCCACGGCCTCGATGGCCCGCCGCTCCGGCTCGTTGAACCGACCGACGTCCGTACTGGTGAACTCGGCGACAGCGTGGACGGTCCCGTGATAGCTTAGCGGTGCTGCAAGCGATTCTCGGTACCCGAACTGGAGCAATCGGCTGACATACTCGCCGTCGCCATCTGGGGGCGCCCGCCTATCCACGATACGTTGTGTTTCGTTTGCTGCGGCGGCGGTGACTGCAAGAGGCGACTCCTCGCTCGTGTCGTACAGCTTCGCCGGCCCGCCCGGCTCGGACGCTGCAAGTGGATCGACCTGCTCGGTCAGGGGGTCGTACGCACCAACAAACGCGTACTCCGCTACCCGTTCGCCGAAGTCGATGACTGCATCCCGCACCGCTGCCGCTGTGTCGGCCGCCACGAGGGTTTCGACCGCCTCGATTACCGCCTCCCACAGGTTTCGATACCGGTCTGCTTGCCGTTGGACATGCGCAACGTCATCCGAGAGCTCCTCTATCGATGTCTGCTGGTGTATCCGTGTGAGCGCCGCCGAAACCTGTTGGCTCACCGCCCGTATGAACGACTCCAACGTCTCGTCGGGCTCCGCGAGGACCACGCTCAGAAGGGTTGTGTCATCGAGTTGCGTGACGAGCGCGTGCTTTTCCCCCGCCACGTCCGAGTCAAAAATGTCACCGGCGGGCAGCCAGTACGTACCTGGTTCGTTGAACGCTTGCCAGATGTCCGTCTTACCCGGCTGAATCTGCTGTCGACTCGCTATGTCTGACTCGGTATCTGCCGTTGCGACCCGCACGAGCGCACCGTCCGGCGTATTCCGGTCGTATATGCTGACCTCGTCGGCTGTCACGACGTCAGCAACAGCCTCGACACATGCATCGAACGCGTCCGCTGGATCCGTTACTTGGAACACGCGATTGCTCACGGCGTACAGGTTCGTCAACCGGCGCTGTCGGTCGAGTTCGTTGCGCGCGTCGGTGAGCTCGGTAATATCGTTGGCGACACCAAGAACAGCGTCCTCATCGCTATCGAGCGGGGTAAACGGTATCTTCCAGGTTTCCAATACGCGTTCCGTACCCGTCGCGTCGGTCAGTGTCTCTTCGGCACGATACAACGGCTCGCCGGTCTCGATCACCCGTTGATCGTCTTCAGTGAACGCGTCCACCTCGTCCGGGTCGGCCGTGAAGTCGGCGTCGGTCGACCCGATCAAATCCGTCACCGTAGTGCCGTACGCTTCCGCGACCGCCTCGTTCGCAAGCAGAAACTCTCCGTCTGTGTTCTTCGCAAAGATGAGCTGCGGGACCGCGTTGATGATTCGTTCGAGCTGATCGCGTTCGGCCTCGATTCGGTCACGCGCCTCGCGCAGTTGCCGTCTCTGTGCGGCGAGCTGTATCGCCGTACTGAGATATTGGGTAATGATCAAGACGAGCTTGCGCTCGCTCTCGTCGAAACTGGCTGTGTCCGGCGCTCCTATGATACACACGCCGTCATCACCGACAGGAACGATAAATTCGCTGCCGATTGGCGTCTCACGGTTATGAACGTGAGCCTCCGCGGCCACATCCGGATAGTATGCGGGCGTGCCTGAATCAAACGCGTTCCACGCAAGCGACTCGCCTGCCCGGAATTCCGGTACCTCATCGACGATCGACTGCCCCGCGTTGGAGACAGCCACTGGAACGAGCGCGTCAGTCACCGTCTGCTCGGAGGCGGTAGCAGCAGTCGTCTCCGTCTCAACGGTTTTACACGCCCAATAGCCGGAGAACGGTCGGTCGATAATTTCCGTCACCCCCTCGATCGCGGTCTCGATCACCGCTTCGTACTCGTTCGCCATCATCATCTCTTCAGCGAGCGAACGCGTCTCCTCGAGTCGACGAAGCCGGTGTTCCCGCTCGGTGAGATCGATATTCACACAGGCTATTCCGCCGTCGGGAAGCCGCGCAAGCGACACTTGCTGCGTGATAGAACTCCCGTCGCGTTTGACGCCGACCAGTTCACCGTCCCACGACCCCGTCTCTTCAACGATCGGGAGTATTTCCGTTTCGATCCGTTCGATGACGTCGTCCGTGTATATCTGCCGCCACGTGTCGCCGAGTAGCTCCTCGGGGTCCTCGTACCCGAACAACGTGACGTGCGCGTCGTTAAGATACGTGTACTCACCGTCATCATTCAGGAGTGCGATACCGGACGTCGTTAGATCCATCGCGGTCGCTTGGCGTTCGAGCCGGTCGAGATACGTCAGGCGCTCGCTTGCGTCCTGAAAGACGCCGAGTACGTACTCGGTGCCACCGTGTGTGATCGTCGTCGATATCGCGTCAACGGTGACGGTCGTTCCATCGGCACGAAGGACCGTTACTGGTTCGTCGGCTTCTGCAGTTACGTGTTCTTGCTGGCCTTTCTGAACCGCCTCGAATCCTTCGCGATGACGGGTCTCGGCCTCCGGGGGGTGTAGTTCCGTCTGATGCATCCCGATAAGCGACGACCGGCCGCGGCCGAACAGATCGGTCGCGGCCTCGTTGACTGCCACGACGGTCCCCGTGTCGGCCTCTGCGACGAGGATCGGTGATGGCGCCTCGATCGCCAACCGCGCAAGGAACGTATCAGCGTCGCGGTCAGGCGACGTGGGTTCCGGACTCATCTTGATATGTAAATTACTACTCTGAATCGATTTGAGGGTGTCGCCACGATGGCATACGATCAGGTTTCACGGCGGAAAAGCGAAAGATTCCTGCGTCAGTAGACGCCATGATATTCGGGATTAGCGGGTAGATTCCTATTGCAACCACTGAAAGGATACTCTATTGAGAATTCGTGGAGGCTTTTCGCACATGGTATGAGAATTGTATAGAAGGCACGCATCAAATCTATCCTCCGAGATTATGGTCGATGCCCACCGTCCATCCCGTAACGACTAGGACCCGTGGCGACGACGGACACGTATGTACGCACGCGAGCTCATGGTGACGGACGTGACGACGGTCTCCCCCGATGACGATGTCTCCGACGTGTTCCGGAAGTTCGCCCGGTACGCTTTCTCGGGGTTCCCGGTCGTCGACGAGGACGACCGTGTCGTCGGCGTCGTTACCGAGTCGGATCTCGTCGACCTGTTCGAGCCGGAGGAGGAGACGCTGTGGATCCCGATCGGTCTCCCGCCGTTCGTCGACACGCTCACGTATCAGGTAAAACCGCCGTGGGCGGACCTCGACCTCGGCGTCGACCTCGTTCGGAACGCGGATCGACCGATATCGGAAGTCATGACCGCCGAGCCCGCGACGGTCAGCCCCGATGCCGGGATCGACGAGATTCTGGCGCTGTTATCTGGCGACGATCCCGACATCAACCGCGCGCCGGTCGTCGACGAAGGGGGTGGTCTGGTCGGACTGATCGCTCGGCAGGACGTGATCCGCGCGTTCAGGGACGAACGGGCCTAGGTGGGAACACTCGAGATCGGGCCGAATCCGACGAGTCTACTCGACGTCGAACCGAACGAGGTCGGCCTCGACGTCCTCGATGAACGCTCCCTGTCCCCCGACCGAAACGGTCCCCTCGTCGGTCTCGACCTCGAACGAGTGCTGGACGGGGAACTCGTTGTTCGTCGGCTCGACGGTCCCCTGTTTGACGCCGGCGACTCGGCCCGAAAACTCCGCGTCGGACTCGTCATCGGTCCACCGGCCGGCGACCGTCGCGACGAGCGACGTCCCGCTTCGCAGGTGGAGCGTCGCCTGAAACACCGCTTTCCGGAAGTTCTCGTACGACGCCGGTAGCTCGGTCGGCTCGGTCGCGTGTCGTTCCGTCGCAACGGGCCAGTAGTTCCCGAGAAACGAGCCGACGATGACCGGGGCGAGCTGCTCCTGCGCGAAAACGATCGCCTGCCGATCCGAGACGCCCCCTCGGATCAGCTCGGGCGGGGCGACGATCCCGGCCGACGAGTCGACGGTGAGCAGGGTCGGCATCGCCTCGCTCCACGTCCGAACCACGCTGGCCGTTCCTCTGAGACCGCCCGCGTCCATCTCGCCGTCACTGATCGCCGGTCCGTCGAGCTCTCGCGGCGTGTCGACGTCGGAGACGACGAGCAACACGAAGACGCCCCGGCCGACCGCGTCCGCGAGAGGGTCCTGTAGCTCCGGCAGCCGGGCCTCAGGAACCGAGAGAACGATCTCCGATTCCGCGTCGTCGATCAGCGATCGCGCCCGCTTGATCACGGTCGCACGGGACTTGACGACCTCGAACTGCTCGGTCTCGGATTCGGTCCGCGAGAACCGCTCCTCCAGACCGGGTCGGATCGCTTCCACGTCCGAGCGGAGCCGATCGACCACCTCCTCGGGCGGGTTCGCCCGGATCGTCGTTGGCACGGCGTGGTCGCGTACCTCGACGAGTCCCCGGTCGGCCAGCGACTCGCTCACGCTGTACACGTAGCGTTTCGAGACGCCGGCGGCATCGGCGACCGTGCTCGCTTTCGCCTCGCCGTGCTCCAACAGAGTGAGGTACGTGTCCACTTCCTTCTCGGAGAGCCCGAACCGTCGGAGATGGTCCGTGAGCGTCCGGTCGTCCATGTGCCGAGAACTGTGGGGTGGTCACTTATAGCGGTCGATGGTCACCGCAGGACCGCGACGCTCTCGACGACGACCGTTCCGTCGAGACCTCGCGCACCCGCCCCGTCGTCCGACTCGCTACCAAACAGGTCCGTCGTTACTCGGTCCGGAATCGAGACCGTTGCCGGCTCCGGAGCGAAGTTGATCACGACGAAGAGCCGATCCGCGTCATCGTCGGTCCGCGAGGGCTCGTCTCTGCCTCCGGTTTCGGTCGCCCTCCGCTCGTAGGCGGTCACTCGGTCGGGATCCCCTTCAACAACGTCGACGGCCGCGGCCGCGCCGTCGAAGTCGACGGCTCCGGACCGAAGGGACGGCTCCGCGTCACGGAGCGTCGAGAGGCGACGATGGAAGTCGGTGAGTCCGTTGTCGCCGTCGTGCCACCGGAACGGGCCGCGGGTCGCCTCGTTGCCGCGCTCCTGTCCGGCGTAGATCATCGGTGCTCCGGGAAGGGTGAACGTGACGGCGGCGGCGGCGCGGGCCGCCGCGTCGCCGTACTCGGTCCGGTAGCGGTTCTCGTCGTGGTTCTCGATGTAGCGCATCTGTGCGTGTAGATCGCCGAAGCCGAGCCATTCGGCGCGGTCGAGGGCGTCGGCGACCGCGTCGGCCGACTCGTCGCCCGCGCCGATCCCCGTCAGCGTCTCGTACAGCGAGGTGTCGTAGTGGAGGTGGAACTCCCCCTCGCCGTAGAACGGGTCGTGCGGCAGCGTCTCGTCGAGGAGCAGGACGTCGTCCGGAACGCGATCGGCCACCTCCTTCCAGAACCCGTGGGGGATCCCCCACGCCACGTCGGCGCGGAACCCGTCGACGACCTCGGCCCAGTCGTCGACGACGCCGAGTAGCCACTGACGAATCGTCGGCGAGTCGAAGTTCAGGTTCGGAATGCGCTCCCAGTCGAAGTAGTACTCCGGCATGTCTCCCTCCCCGATCTCGGCCCAGTCGGTTCCGGTTACGTCGAACGCGCGGTCCGCCCGTCGGTAGTGGTCTCGGTACGCCTCGACGCCCGCGGCGTGCATCTGGAACGCCGGGTGATCGCGGGAGGTGTGGTTGATCACGAGATCGAAGACGACGCGGATCCCGGCGTCGTGGCAGGTCTCGACGAGCGACTCGAACGCCGCCCGCGAGCCCAGATCGTCGGCCGTCCGGGTGTAGTCGGTGATGTGATAGCCGTGTTCGGTCGGGGAGGCCAGCACGGGCGTCAGCCAGAGCACGTCGATCCCCAGACTCTCGACGTACGGGATCCGGCGCTCGATCTCGGCGAACGTCGTCGGGAGCGTGTCGCCCGCGAACGACCGGACGTACACCTCGTATATCGTGGGCGAGTCCGCCCATTCCGGTCGGGCGTGTGGATCCGTCACCCTGACCGCGGACTCCGTGTCGTGCGTGCTCTCTCCGTGCGCGCCCTGGCCTCCCGGCGTCCCGCTCGCGTCCACGTCTTCGCTTTCGCCGACCGCCGCTCGGACCGTCGCCATCGCTCCGTGTCGCTCGGCGTGGGGAACCGCGTGGATCCGGACGCCGCGTGATCCGTCGGGTCCGTCGTGTCCGGACGGCAGGTCCGGGAGCGGGATCGTGAGGCGGTGCGCCTCGGCACGGTCCTCGATCCGTGCGGCCGCTTCGGGGTCGATGTCGCGGTCGTCGAGGAGGAACGTCACGTCGACGTCCGTTGGATCCGTCGTCGACCCCGGCGGGACTGCCACGTCGGCGTCGACGACGAGCGTCTGCTCCGTCCCCGCCTCGGCTGCCTCGACGTGCGCGTCGAGCGACAGTCGGGGGCGTCCCGGCCCGGGGACCTCGTGGACGTGGTGTTTGGCGGTCGCACGGTCGTCGTTCGCGAGGAAGCTCACGCCGTGACGGCCCGGCGGGACCCGCGTCCGGAGGACCCACTCGTCGCCCTCGCGGTCCGGGCGGTCGCGCGCGAGAAGCCGGTCGTTGTGTCGCCAGCTCACGCTCACGCGATCCACCGCGTCGTCCGGAACCGGAAGGTCGCTCGCCGGCACCCGGATCTCCGTCTCGCGGCGCTCGTCGGGGAAGACGCGGACTCGCTGACGGTGGGTTCTGTCCGGAGCGTCGAGGCTCACGACGTACGTTCCCGGTACGTCCGGATCGAGACGGACAACCGGCTCGTCGTCCCGGCTCGTCTCGCCCGGTTCGAGGACGTCCCCGTCGCTCCCGTTCGGTGTGTCCCGCAGCGTCCACGTGTACCGGCCCCCGGGATCCGGGTCCCGCGGTGCCAACTCGACGGCGCGGCCGACGCTCGTCGTCCGGGGCGGTCCTGGATCGTGCATGGACCGTTCCTCGGGCCGACCCGCTTGAACGTTTTCTTTCTAACGAATGAACGACGATTACACCAAACGTTTTTGACTCCTGCGTACGTCGAATCGAGAGATGCGATTACGCGACGCGCTCGACGACTACAAACGGACGGCCGGCCACGAGCGGCTCTTTTCGGGTGAGCGGCGGACGGTCACGGGACGTTTCACCGGTGGCGATGGTCGACTCGTCCACGTCGCTCCGGACGGCGGCCTGCGCGACTTTGGATATCCACTCACGGGCCGGACCGGTCTCGTCCGGTCACGGTTCGGCATCGAGGCCGACGACGACGTGATCTGGTTCGACGCCGCCGCGACGAGCCAGCGGTACGTCGGCGACACGACGCTCGTCGAGACGGTCCACGAGACGGACGTGGCGACGGTCCGTCGGCACGACGTCGCGATCGGCGAAGCCCATCTCACGCACGCGACGGTCGAGCCCGCGGATGACACGGAACTCGCGGCCGACGACTTCGCGCTCGTGGCGTACGCCACCTTCGCGCCCGACGGCCGAGACGACCGGGTGGGCCAGCTCCGGTTTTCGGACGCCATCGAGGTGTACCACGCCGACGAACACGACTTCCTCGCAAGCGCCACCGGATTCGCGGAGCTCCGTGGACAGCTCCCGACGACCTTCCCCGAACTGCTCGACGACTCCCCCGTCGACCTGCCCCGCGGTCGCGACGAGGGTCGCTACGAGGAGGAGCGGCTCTCCGGAGAGGTCATCGTCGACGCACCCTTCGTCGACGGCGAGACGACCGTGGGCACGCTGTTGACCGAGCCCGCCGAGACGAGCCGCGAGACGGCCCGTAATGACCTCTCGTCGCTGTTCGATGAACTCGATACGCCGGACGCGCTGGCGGACGCGGCGAGCGGGACGGTACCGACTGTTCCCGATCCGGTCCCGTCGCGCGAGTCGGTCGTCGCGGACCTCCGCGTGTTGTCGTTGCTGTCGGCGGAGACAGGGCTCCGGATCGCGGGACCCGACTTCGACCCGTACTACCAGCACTCCGGCGGCTACGGCTACACGTGGTTCCGCGACGACGCGGAGATATCGACGTTCCTCCTCGGAGCCGACGAGACGCTCGGGCTCGATCTCGACGACTGGCACGAGCGCTCGGCGCGGATGTACGTCACGACGCAGCGCGAGGACGGAGCGTGGCCCCACCGCGTCTGGCCGCGAGACGGCTCGCTCGCACCCGGCTGGGCGAACGCCCGGATCGAGGACGGCCCGGACGTGGATTATCAGGCCGACCAGACCGGCAGCGTCATCGCCTTCCTCTCGCGCGCTCGGGCCGTCGGCGTCGACGTCGACGGACTCGATGCGGCCCTCGTCGACGCGCTCGCCAGCTTGGACGGGACGCTCGGCGAGGACGGTCGACCTGTCGTCTGTCAGAACGCGTGGGAAGACTCCGTCGGCCGGTTCACGCACACGACCGCGACGTTCCTCGAAGCCTACGGCGAGCTCGCGCTCCACGGTGCGGGACTGACAGGTGAGGTCACCCGCGACGCCTCCGCCGATCGCGACGACGCCCCGCCCGACCCCGCGGCTCACGCGCGCGAACGGGCCCGGCAGGTGTACGACGCGCTCGACGACGTCTGGGTGCCGGAGCGCGGCTGTTACGCGCTTCGGGAGACCGTACACGGCGAGATCGACGACCGGCTCGACTCCGCGACGCTGGCGCTCGCGAGCGCGCACCGCACGTACGACGCGCTCGACGCGGACGGCGCGGTCGACGACGACCGGCTCGACCGGCTCGTCTCCCACGTCGAGACGGTCGTCGACGGGCTCGCGCACGAGACCGACGAGATCGCCGGTCTGATCCGGTACGAGGGCGACGGCTGGCGGCGCGGCGACCAGCACTCCGAGAAGGTGTGGACGGTCTCGACCGCGTGGGGAGCGAACGCCTGCGCCGAGCTCGCCGTCCTCCTCGACGCACACGACGACTCGCGGGCCGAGGAGCTGGCCGAGCGCGCCCGCGATCTGCTCGCGCACGTCTCGCCGGGCGGGTCGCTGTGTGAGCCCACCGGCTATCTCCCCGAACAGTTCTTCGACGACGGCACGCCCGACAGCGCGACCCCGCTCGGCTGGCCCCACGCGATCCGACTGGCGACGGTCGCGCTGCTCGACGAGCACGACCTCCCGTCGGCGACGCCCTCCGCCGCCGCCGACGCCTGAGTCGACTGGCGGATCTCCGTCGGTAGTGTTTATATACCGACGATCCACGGCGATACCGATTTATGATGAGTTGAGACTACAGTGGGTATAGCGGGCCTGTGATGCATGGTTTTGGCCGAATCGGAGAGCGGAAATTGACTCAGATTGCTCTCCAAATGGCCCATATTGTTGAAATCTCAACCATATACGCGAATTTCGGCTACTTTCGACAGCGTAGCCACTCAGAGTCGGGCTACCACGGGGTGAGTACCGCTACTATCCGATTCCCGTTTCCTTCTTCACCAGCGTCAGCGTATTATCGGCTGTCACAATGGGCGAGCGTTCGTATTCACCGGTTAATTCGACCTGCACAAGCAGGTCCACAGCCCGCCAGATCGAGTACAGAAGACAGGCAAATACGAAGTAAAAAAACCGCAGGCCGAAGTTCTTCGAGGTCGTCGCGGCCATGAACCGCTTGATCGACTTGTACCCGCTCTCAATTTCCCATCGGTACCCGTACTCTGTGAGCAGGCCGTTGCCTCGGTTCGTCATGAAGACCGAGTACTGCCGATGATCGGTGTGTTCGGAGTTCTCTTTGCGTCGGTAGATCAGTGTCGTCGAGTGCCACTCATTATCGCCGAGATGTAACTTCCGATCGGTCTCGTAGCGGTCCTTTCCCTTCTTGAGGAGCCGATTCGCCTGCGCTCTTTCACTGGTCTACATCCGCTTCGGGACGACGTAGGAGAGGTCGTGTTGGCTGATCATCTCCAGGATGTGCTGGCTGTCGAACTCTCGGTCCATCAGGACGTTATCAACATGAACAGCCGCCTCTGCCGAGTCCAAGAGGTCCTCGACGATCTCCTTCCGGGTGCGCCTTTCCGAACTGGGCACGCATCGAGGACTATCGGAACAGCATTCCCGACCAGCTGGACCGTCGCCCACTGGTAGGCGTACTCGTCGGTTTTCTCCTTCGTGCCAATAATCTCGTCTTCGTGGTCCGTCCTATCGCCGGTGAACGGGTCGGACTCAGTAATGTCTATGGCGACGATGCCAGCCCGGAAGAACTCCTCTGTGTCTGCTACCCGGTCCAGCAGTCGACTCACCGCCTGGCGATACATCTTCCGTATCTGTTCGATTGAGAGATCGCGTACATGCTCGCGATGGGCGTGGCCAAGTGGTGTACGGTCTCGGTTCGACTCGTGAATAAAGCTCCGAGCGCCTTCGTTGACAGCCAAGTTCTCGCGAAGTCCGAGATAGGTCTGGAGGCCCCAGTAGGCGTTCTCGTGGATTTCACAGCACTCGCCACGGTCCAGTGAGAACGCTTGGAACGCAACATCACCGACCCGCTCAGTGACTGTCTCGGCTTGTTTCAATACGGTCTGGTCATCGGGGTCCGATTCCGGACCCTCGTCACAGTGTCTGCGACTCTGTCGGTTTGGCTCGCGCGGGACCGTGACGCCCGCGTTCTGTGCTTTGATGAGGATGGTTCGCGCTGCGGTCTCAACAGTATCTTGGAGTGTAGCTGTGAATCGGTGGTGCCAGCTGCGCCACAGCGTGGACTGATCGGGGACCGACTCCAAGCCAAGTTGATCACAGAGATCGGGGTGCTGAGTGAGGTATTCGATGAGGGCAGTTTCGTGGTCCCAGCCGTGGCATTCTTTCAGCAGGAACAGGCGAAATAGTGTTTCCATCTCGTAGCTCGTCGAGCCTGCGTATCGGTCATGGGCATCGAACTGAACGGATGCGAGCGGCACTGCGTGGATGAATGGATCAACGCCATCGTGATCGTCAAGCTGGAACCATGTTTCCGCAACGAGACGAACGTCCGACCCTAATCCGGAAAGCGACGTGCGATCGAACAGTGGACTCGACTTGTACGTGGGCCAGTCGATATAGGATAGCTGGGCGATCTGCCGGAAGACAGTACGGCGAGACTCACGGGTTGGAGCCACGACTAGAGGGTGACCACGACACGCTCAAGTATCAGTACCTCACAAAGCCGGTTAGTTAGAACGTCTGCTTGCTGTGAATGTGACCAAACACCAGCAGCAAGCAGACAGTGAACTCCACGAAGACCA
>NZ_JAGGKQ010000040.1 GCF_017873815.1 Halorubrum alkaliphilum
ATGGGTTGCCTCGTAGGTTGGACACCAGAGGCAACCCGTTCCTCACGGGAGCCAGTTGCTACTGAACTCTAGAGGACTTTGTGACACGACCAACTTCTTGGGGCGATACACCGAACGCGATGAGATCGTGTGATCAGGTTACACGATGGGAGGCGGTGTTACGCGCTTGCGGTCTCGATAGCGGCTTCTAAATCGGCCACGATGTCCGCCGGGTCCTCGATGCCGACGGAGAGCCGTACCATGTCACCTGTGACGCCGGCTGCCTCCTGTTCCGCCTCGGTCAGCTGTTGATGCGTCGTGGAAGCGGGGTGAATGACGAGCGTCTTCGCGTCGCCGACGTTCGCGAGTAGCGAGGCGAGATCCGCGTTCTCGACGGTCCCCTTCGCGGCTTCGTAGCCGCCCTCCAGCCCGAACGTGATCATGCCGCCGTAGCCGCCCTCCAGGTACTCGCTCGCCTCCTCGTGGGTCTCGTGGCTCTCTAAGCCCGGATAGTTCACCCACGCGACATCGTCGTGTTCCGCCAGATACTCCGCGACGATGCCGGCGTTCTCGCAGTGACGGTCCATCCGAAGCGGGAGCGATTCGGTCTGTTGGAGCGTGTTCCACGCGTCGAACGGCGACTGCTGATCGCCGAGATCCCGCAGTCCGCGAGTGACCGCCGCGAACGTGAACGCCGCGTCACCGAAGGCCTCCACGAAGTTGATTCCGTGGTACGCGGGGTTGTCCTGTGCGATCTCCGGATACTTCTCCGGGTACTCGCCCCACGAGAAGGAGCCGCCGTCGACGAGGACCCCACCCACGGTCGTGCCGTTTCCGGTGAGCCACTTCGTCGTCGACTCCCACACGAGGTCCGCGCCGTGATCGAGCGGTTGGCAGAGGTACGGCGTCGCGAACGTGTTGTCGACGAACAGCGGCACGCCGTGGTCGTGTGCGATGTCCGCTATCCGCTCGATGTCCGGGGTGACGAGGGCAGGATTTCCGATCGTCTCGATATGAACGTAGGCGGTGTCCTCGTCGATCGCGTCGGCGTACCCCTCGTAGTCGAGCGGATCGACGAACCGCGTCGTGACGCCGCGCCGCTCGACGGTGTGCGTGAGATACGTGTAGGTGCCGCCGTACAGCGCGGACGACGAGACAATGTTATCGCCCGCGGACGCGAGCATGAACGTCGCGAGGTCGAACGAGGCCATCCCCGACGAGGTGGCGACCGCACCGACCCCGTTCTCGAGCGAGGCGATCCGCTCTTCGAGGGCGGCGTTCGTCGGGTTCATAATCCGTGAGTAGACGTTGCCGGCCTCTTCGAGCGCGAACAGCCGCGCTGCGTGCTCGGCGTCCTCGAACTCGTAAGAGGTCGTCTGATAGATCGGCGTGGCTCGGGCTCCCGTCGTCGGGTCCGGGTCGGAGCCGGCGTGAACGCTTCGCGTGTCGAATCCGTGGTTGTCGTCGTCTTCGTCCGGCATACCTTGAGATTCGCCCCCCGATGGATTAAATCCGCCTCCTGTCGACGGATGCTACCGGTGTCTCCGACGGGCCACGCGGTCGGATCCGGACCGATGAATCGACACCATCCCCTCGCCTCGTGCGAACTGTTAACGTCGTCGAACCGTAAGGTTGGGTATGGGAACACGAGGTCCGCGGAACGACCCTCCGGAGATCGAGGATCTGGCCGGCGAGATCCCCGATTCCGTCTGGCAGTACACGGCACTTGCCGTGGCACTACTCGTCGGCGTCGCAGTGTTGAGCCAGAGTTTGGTCTTCGGTGTCGGGGTGTTGGCGCTTCTGCTCGCGCTGGTCACTCTCGCCAGTGCGGTCGAGATCGTCGACGCCTATGACAAGGAGGCATTAACGGTGTTCGGAGAGTACCGAAAGCTGCTGGAGCCCGGTGTCCATCTCGTCCCCCCGTTCATCTCCCGGACGTACGCGTTCGATATGCGGACGCAAACGTTGGATGTCCCCCAGCAGGAAGCGATCACGCGGGACAACTCGCCGGTGACGGCGGACGCGGTGGTGTACATCAAGGTAATGGACGCAAAAAAAGCGTTCTTGGAGGTTGACAACTACAAAAAGGCAGTTTCGAACCTCGCACAGACCACGCTCCGGGCCGTCCTCGGCGACATGGAACTCGACGACACCCTCTCCAAGCGCGACCTGATCAACAACCGGATCCACGACGAGCTAGACGAGCCGACCGACGAGTGGGGGATCCGTGTCGAGGCGGTCGAGGTCCGCGAGGTCAACCCCTCCCAAGACGTCCAGCGTGCGATGGAGCAACAGACCGGTGCGGAGCGTCGGCGTCGGGCGATGATCCTCGAAGCGCAGGGAGAACGCCGGTCCGCGGTCGAGCAGGCAGAAGGTGACAAGCAGTCGAACATTATTCGGGCACAGGGTGAAAAACAGAGTCAGATCCTCGAAGCGCAGGGTGACGCCATCTCGACCGTGTTGCGTGCGCGGTCCGCCGAATCGATGGGCGAGCGCGCCATCATCGAGCGGGGGATGGAGACCTTAGAGGAGATCGGCAAAGGCGAGTCCACCACGTTCGTCCTCCCGCAGGAGCTCACCAGTCTGGTGGGGCGCTACGGCAAGGCGCTCTCCGGCTCCGACGTTCAGCAAATGGAGGGGCTGGAGGGCAAGGAGTTCGACGAGGAGACCGAGAAGCTGCTCGGACTCGAGGACATCGAGAGCGCCCTCGAACAGCTGGATACGGTTGCCGATAGCGACCTCCGAACCGACGAGACTCGCGATTCCGACACTGCGGCCGATGTCGCCTCCGCCGCTGATGCCGCCCGGACCGCTGACGCCCCGGGGGCCGCCGACGTCGACCGCGAGGCGGACCGCGACGTCGATCTGGAGTCCGAGACGGAGCGGCCGGGACGATAGACGCCCAATTATCGAGAGCGTTCAGCTCTCGCAGGCTCTACACTCGAGGATATCCCGACTGAACTTCTGGGCGGCGTTCACGCTGTGTTGATAGTAGAGGCTCTTGACACCCTTTTTCCACGCCTCTATGTAGAGTTGATTGATGTCCTTGACGCTCACTTCGCTCGGGTCGATCGAGACGTTCACGCTCTGTGCCTGATCTATGTGTTTCTGTCTCTGTGCTGCTTGGTTGATGATCGCCATCTGTGGAATCTCGGCGAAGGTCTTGAACACCTCTTTTTCTCTCTCTGTCAGACAGTCGAGGTGTTGAACACTCCCGTCTTTGTTTGCGATGCTGTCCCAGACCTCACGATTGTCTTTCCCCCGCTCCGCCAGTATTGCTTGGAGGGATCTGTTCTTTTGTGTTGACTTCAGCTTCGCTCCGTCCCGCACGAAGTAATTCGATTTCAGCGGCTCGATACTCGGACTGACCTGACCGAGAATGACGCTGCTCGATTTTGTCGGAGCCACGCTCATCGTCGTCGTGTTCCGCCTGCCGTAGCCCTCAAGCACCTCTGGCTCCCCGAACTCGTCGGCGAGTGCTTCGCTCGCCTCATAACTCCGCTCTTTGATCGTCCGGAATATCTCTTCGTTCTTTTCCATCGCCTCCATGCTGTCGAAGGGAATCATCTCCCTCTGGAGATAGCTGTGCCACCCGAGGACACCGATCCCGATCGCTCTGTGTCGCTTCGCAAACCGCACGGCTCGCTCCATGAACTGGACGCCCTCCGTCTCCTGAATGAACTCCTCCATCACGGCGTCCAAGAATCGTGTCAGCGTCTCCACCGCATCGGTATCCTTCCATTCGTCGTGGTGGAGGGCGTTCATACTTGAGAGACAGCAGACGAAGCTCTCGTCGGCGGTGGCTGGAAGCGCAACCTCCGTACAGAGATTGGAAGCGTTAATCTCGTAGCCTTTGTCCTTGTAGACCTGCGGCTTCCCCTCGTTCATGTTCCCCCGGAAGATGATGTACGGGACACCGATATTGATCCGGGTCTCGATGATCTCTGCCCACGTTTCCCGCTTTTCCTCGTCGCCGTCGACCATCGCCTGGAACCACTCGTCACCGATGATGACGCCGTAGTAGATGTCCTGTACTGGGTCCCCCTCGGTTTTGATGTTGAGCCACTCGTCTAAGTCGTCGTGTTCGACGTCGATGTAGCCGGCAAACTGCCCTCTCCGGGTTTCACCTTGGCTGATGACGTTGATGATCGTGTCGAACAGCTCCGTGAAACTGTAACTCCCGTTGCTCTTGCCGTTGTTCGTTATCGGACTGCCTCGCGGCCGCAACTCGCCGAAGTACCCGCTCGTGCCCCCGCCCTGTTTGGTCATCTCACCAACTTCGGCTTGTGTGTGGAGAATACTCTCTATGTTATCCTCCATGTAGCTGCCGAAGCAACTGATAGGAAGGCCCCTATCTAGTCCGAAGTTGGACCACACCGGGCTGGCGAGACTGTAGTAGCCTCGGCTCATGTACTCGTAAAACTTGTCCGCGAACCCCTCGTCGTCTAGAATTTCTTCGGCGCGCTCCGCTATTTGTCTGACTCTCTCTTCGGCTGTGACGCCCTCAAGCAGATATCCCTCTCTGAGGAACTCTCTGCTGTCCTCGTTCAGCCAGTAGAACGGCTCTTCGTGCTGTTGATCGACGTGATCGAGTGCTGTTTGTGCCATTGTTAAAACATGTCCTCGGCGGTAACGCTCTGTGTGTGTTTGTTGTACGTGGTCGACCGCTTGCTGAAGAAGTCGTTATCTTTCGTCATCATGATGTCCTCGTCGAACCAGCGCGTCTCTTCAAGCAGGTCGTCGTCCGTCTCGAATATCGGCTCCACGCCGACGTTTTCCAGACTCTGATTGAACCGGTCCCGCAAAAACGCGTTCACGTGCGTTCGAGGGAGAAACTCCAGCTCTCCGTCCTCGAAGATCCAGTCGAGGATCTCCATCTCTGCCTCGTACGCCTGCTGACAAGCCTCCTGGACGTCCTCCTCGAAGTCGTCATCGAAGAGATCCGGATTCTCTTCTCTGATCGTCTCTACCAGTTCGACCCCGAACAGACCGTGAATCTGCTCTTCTTTGCTGGTCGCTTCGACGGCGTTCGCTATCCCTTTGAACTTCTTTTCGTGCTTGTCGAAGCTCGTCATTATGAGGAACTGGCTGAACAGCGAGACGTGTTCGACGAACGTACTGAAAAGCAGGATGCTCATCACGTACTCTTGTTCGTCGTCACTCTCGCTTTTTTCCAGATACTCGTCGAGATACTCGATCCGCTCGTTGATCGCTGGCTCCTCAGTTACCTGCTCGAAATCGTCCGTGATTCCCAAAACATCGAGTAGGTGACTGTAGGCGTCCATGTGCCGGACCTCACTCTCCGCAAACGTCATGCCCACGTTCCCGACCTCGGCTTTGGGCATCTCCTCGTAGATGTCCTACCAAAACGTCTTCACCTGTACCTCGATCTGTGCGATAGCCAACATCGTCCGCTTGATAACGGTCTGCTCAGCAGGCGTTGTGTTGACTTTGAAATCCTGGACGTCTCCGTCGAAGTTGAACTCCGTGTGTACCCAGTAGCTGTTCCGGATCGCCTCGACGTAATCAAGGAAATCGCTGTACTCGTAGGGCTTCAACTGCGTTCTTTCCGAGAAGATGTCCGTCTCTACGTCCGTGTCTGTACTCGTGTCCGTCTTTGCGTTTTCGCTTTCACTCATCGCTTGTCACCGCAAACGTGACCGCTCGCGTTGGGTTACCTCTGCCACAGTTTCGTACCGGTCCGATGAGCCCGACCGCACCCGTGTCGCTCGGAAAAATGTCATACATTGTCTGTTGTTTTAGCCGTGCGAACCGTGTCGAACCACACATGTTCCACCGACATAAATATTACCAACAGGATTGTAGTAGTACAAATCCACTTTCATACTGTGGGTCGGAGTCGTTCCGCCGATCCGCGAACGGGCGGCATCGAGGCGGTGATTGAGCGGTGATCCTCGACCAGGAACGGTTGCTATGGGGCCCAACTCGCGGCGTCGAGTCCCCACGCCAGTCCGATGGCGAGGCCCCCACCGAGGACTCCGGCGAGGAGTGCGAACCCGGGAGCGGGGGCGAGCGAGAGGCCGGCGAGAACGAGGACTGCCCCGACCAGCAGCGACACGGTGTCCTCGCGAGTTGCCCCGAGGACGACCGGCGCGAGCGACCCGCCGATCACCGCGCCGGTGACGACGAACGTCGTCGCTCCGTCGACGGTCACGGTCGCCGTGGATATCCCCTTCGATCCGGGACCGATTCCGAGCGCGACCCCCACGAGGACGCCGATCGCGGGTGCGAAGAGGGCCCCACGGGGAGCAAGCGGTCGCCCGCGGAGGGCGGCAACGGCGGCGACGACGACGACTGACCCGGCGGCGA
The DNA here is from genome assembly GCF_017873815.1 of Halorubrum alkaliphilum. Taxonomy (GTDB): domain Archaea; phylum Halobacteriota; class Halobacteria; order Halobacteriales; family Haloferacaceae; genus Halorubrum; species Halorubrum alkaliphilum. The sequence goes on from NZ_JAGGKQ010000040.1 coordinate 6,310, forward strand.
CAGCCGCGGGCGGCACGAGCGTGATCAGCGATCCGGGGTCCCCGAGGGTCGGCGTTGGCGATCCCACGTCGGCGAGCACCGATCGGAGGACCACCGGCTGGACGAAACAGATGACGGCGAACGCGAGCAGCACAACCCCGAGAACGCGACGGCGAACGGAGGCCATGTTCGCGAGACGGCAGCGTGGTACATAACACGTTGGGAACCGAGACGAGACGTGGATGACCGACCTGCTCGACGCTCAGATCGTCACGCCAACCCGGTCGTCCTCCACGGACACGACGACCCGTTCCGGCGGGCCCCGGTCGTCGGTCAGCCGAACGAACAGCGTGTGTACCGTCGGATCGTCGTCGCCGGGGCGGTGACCGACCTCGTCGACGCCGATCCGAAGCGATCGGTCGCCGATCCGGCTTACCGATCCGAGCCGGAGATCGACTCCGGGGGCTGCCAGCCGCTGGACGACGACGAGCACGGCATCACCCCCCTCGTCGACGAAGCGGGTCGCCTCGACGAACGACTGCGCGGTCGTCGCGTCCGAACGCACCACCGAGGTCGTCGCCTCCTCGGACCTGAACGACAGCGCGTGTGTCAGCATATCCGGCGGACGGGACTGGACGCCCTCGTTCTCGACGAGGGGATCGTCTGGAACGTATCGACTTCTGATCGTGAGATCTCGCGGCGTCGACGCCGCCAGGTCGTGGACCCGGTCAGTACACCCTGCGGTCGCGAGCGTGACCGCTCCGGCGACGACCGCGCGGCGATACATGTCCGACGCTCCGCGGGTCGAGAATAAAAACCGTCGCCGTTCGTCACGACGAGTGATAATCGGACGGGTGCTCCCGACGCTCGGCCATCACTCGTCGGCCAGCGGCGCAGGAACACCCTCCTCGTCGCCGTCGAGTTCGAAGGCACGACGGAGCTCCGCGATCCGGTCTCTGATGTCCGCTGCCAGTTCGAACTCGAGGTTGCTCGCGGCCTCGTTCATCCGGTCTTCGAGCGCCTCGATCTGCGCTTTCGCCTCGTCTTCGCTCTCGACATCGCCGACACTGACGGAGGAGGTGTCCGTCTTCGAGCCGGGGAGGTTCGTCTCGCCGACCGGCTTGTCGATGGTCGTCGCCTCGTAGCCGTGCTCTTCGTTGTACTCCAGTTGGATCTCACGGCGACGCTGCGTCTCCTCGATGGCCGCTTCCATCGAGTCGGTGGTCCGATCGGCGTAGAGGACGACCTCGCCGTTGACGTTGCGGGCCGCCCGCCCCATCGTCTGAACGAGCGTCGTCGTCGAGCGCAAGAATCCCTCTTGATCGGCGTCGAGGATGGCGACGAGGCTCACCTCCGGGATGTCGAGCCCCTCGCGGAGCAGGTTGATACCGACGAGCACGTCGATGTTGCCAAGCCGGAGGTCACGAATTATCTCGTGGCGTTCCAGGGTGTCCGTCTCGTCGTGCATGTACGCCACGTCGACGCCGCCCTCCTCGAAGTACTCCGTGAGGTCCTCCGCCATTCGCTTCGTGAGCGTGGTGACGAGCACGCGCTCGTCGCGCTCGATCCGCTCGTCGACGCGGTCAAAGAGGTCGTCGACCTGCCCAGTCGCCTCCCGAATCTCTACCTTCGGGTCGACGAGATGGGTGGGACGGACGATCTGCTCGACGATCTGATCAGAGGTCTCCCGCTCGTAGTCGCTCGGCGTCGCGGAGACGTAGAGGGTGCGATCCGTCTTCTCCTCGAACTCCTCGAAGGTCAGGGGTCGGTTGTCGTACGCCGTGGGGAGTCGGAACCCGTTCTCGACGAGCGAGTCCTTCCGCGATTTGTCGCCCTCGTACTGGCCCTTGATCTGGGGAATCGTCTGGTGGGACTCGTCGATCACGGTGAGGAAGTCGTCGGGGAAGTAGTCGAGCAGGGTGTACGGGGCGTCGCCGGACTCTCGATCATCCATGTGGACGGAGTAGTTCTCGATGCCCGAGCAGTAGCCCGCCTCCCGGAGCATCTCGATGTCGAAGGTAGTGCGCTCCTCGATGCGCTGGGCCGCGACGAGGTCACCCTGTCGCTCGAAGTAGCGGATACGTTTCTGCATCAGGTCTTCGATCTCCGCTATCGCCTGCTCCAACTGGTCGTCCGGGATCGAGTAGTGCTCCGCGGGGTGGAGCATGACCGCCGGCTCGTCGCTCACGACCTCGCCTTTCATCGGATCGACCTTTCGCATCCGGTCTATCTCATCGCCCCACAGCTCCACCCGAACCGCGTACCGCCCGTACATCGGGTAGATCTCCACCGTGTCCCCGCGCACGCGGAAGGTTCCCTGCGTGAAATCCACGTCGTTGCGCTCGTAGTTCAGGTCGACGAGTCGGGTGAGCAACCCCTCGCGACCGATCTCCTCGCCGACCTCCAAGCGAAGTGCCATGTCGCGGTAGTTTCCCGGGTCGCCGAGCCCGTAGATCGCCGAGACCGAGGCGACGACGATCACGTCGTCGCGCGTGAGAAGCGAGCGCGTCGCGGAGTGCCGCAGGCGGTCGATCTCCTCGTTTATCGACATCTCCTTGTCGATAAACGTGTCCGTCTGCTCGACGTACGCCTCCGGCTGGTAGTAGTCGTAGTAGGAGACGAAGTACTCGACCGCATTATCGGGAAAGAGCTCGCGAAACTCCTCGTACAGCTGGGCCGCGAGCGTTTTGTTGTGGGCTAACACGAGCGTTGGCTGGTTCAGCTCCTCGGCGACCCACGAGACGGTGTTCGTCTTTCCGGAGCCGGTGACGCCCAGCAAGGTCTGCTTTTTTCCGCCCGACTCGAACCCCTCGACCAGCTTCTCGATGGCGTCGGGCTGGTCGCCCGCGGGCTCGAACGGGGCGTCGACGCGGAGCGGTCGGTCGACGGTCGGGCGGTCCTCCGAGAGGGGGGAGTCGGCGTCGCTCACGATACGCGTCGTTGGCGGCGGAGACACTTGAGCGGCGCGGCTACGTCGGTCACTGCGGCGAAATCGGTCTCACGCGGACGGTTCCGCTTTCTCCCGACGGGGGAAGACCGATTACTGATCGGGCTGAACACCCGATCGTGTCCCTCCTTACACCCGCCGTCGCGTTCGGCGCCGCCCTCGGCCTGTTTGTCTGGCACGCGTCCGGCGTCTGGGTCAACTTCGACGCCCACGCACGCGGGAGCGACTATCCGGCCGTTTGGGGCGTCTTCGCACCGCTCTTGGGGATTGTACTGTTCTACTACCTGCTGTGGTGGCGCCGCGGACGGTCCCGCGAGTACCTGCCGTCCCGATGGGAGCGAGCCACCGCTATCGTCGTTGTCGCCGGTCTCGGCGGGCTAGGGGTCGGGAGCCTCGTTTCGCCGCCCGATCCGGTCTCGCAGTTGACCACGTGGCCGGTCGCGTTCGCCTGCTGTCTCCCCGTCGCGTACTAGGTGGTCAGAAGGAGGTTCGACACGACCGGCGGCTCGCCTATGAATAATCGATTGTAGGTCGACGGCAGACACCCCAAAACGCCGGTCGCTCGCTCACAAACAGCCACCCACGGACCGGCCGCGAACACCGCCAAAGCCCCACACCTCCCCAGCCTCGTCGGTCGCCGTCGCTTCGCTCGGCGACCGACTCCCTCGCGCGGTGCTGTTCGCGCCCTCCGGGCGCTCACAGGCACGCGCCACCGCGTTTGTTTATAAACGATCTCGCGTCGACACCCGCCTCGCGCTCCGGACGAAAACGTTTCCCCGTCTCCCCGCGACTTCTCGCGTATGCGCATCGCCGTCCCCAACAAGGGCCGCCTGCACGATCCGACGCTCTCGCTTCTGGAACGAGCGGGACTCCACGTCGAGGAGACCGCCGACCGCCAGCTGTACGCCGACACCGTCGACCCCGATGTCTCGATTCTCTTCGCGCGCGCGGCCGACATTCCAGAGTATGTCCGCGACGGCGCGGCCGACCTCGGCATCACGGGCCTCGATCAGGCCGCGGAGTCCGGCGGCGTCGTCTCGTCGACGAGCGAGGCGGCTGACGACGACCTCGTCGATCTGCTCGATCTGGGGTACGGTTCCTGTACACTCGTGCTCGCTGCCCCCGAGGACGGCGACATCGAGCGCGTCGAGGACCTGGCGGGGAGAACGGTCGCCACCGAGTTCCCGAACGTCACCCGCAACTACCTCGATCGTGTCAGGGTCGACGCCGATGTGGTCACGGTAACGGGTGCGACGGAGCTGACACCCCACGTCGACATGGCGGACGCCATCGTCGACATCACCTCGACGGGGACGACGCTGAAAGTGAATCGGTTGGCCGTGATCGACGAGGTGCTCGCCTCCTCGGTCCGGCTGTTCGCGCGCCCCGACGTGGTCGACGATCCGAAAGTCGAGCAGGTAGTGACCGCCTTCGAGTCCGTGCTCGCGGCCGACGGCCGGCGCTATCTGATGATGAACGCGCCGAAAGCGCGGCTCGACGAGGTGAAAGACGTGATCCCCGGGCTCGGCGGGCCGACGGTGATGAACGTCGAGGCCGACGAGAACGGAAACGGGATGGTCGCGGTCCACGCCGTCGTCGAGGAACGGGACGTGTTCGCGACGATCTCTGAGCTAAAAGCCGTCGGCGCGAGCGGCATCCTCGTCACCGAGATCGAGCGACTGGTCGAGTAGCCCCCGCGCGGTTCACCCCTCCCCTGACCCCTCGCCGACCAACTCCTCCTTTTCAGCACGCGAAAGCGACTTGATCGCGTGTTCACGGGACATCGCCGCCGACCGCGAGTCGAACGACTCGACGTGTCGCAACGTTACGGGCGTCCGTCCGCGGGTGTACTTCGCTCCCTCGCCGGCGTCGTGTTCGGCGACTCGCCGGTCGACGTCGGTGGTGTATCCAGTATAAAACGTTCCGTCGGCACACTCGATCACGTAGACGTGATGCTCGGTCATGTCGGTGTCACGCCCCGTCGATGGCACGGGCGATCAGCCCGGCCTGTGCGCCGGCGACGAACCCGGCGTCGACGTTCACGGTCGTGAGGACGGTACACGACTGGAGCGCCCCCGACAGCGCGGCGGCTCCCTCGCCCCCCTCACCGTACCCCGTCGACACCGGGAGCGCGATCACGGGCGCGGCGACGAGCCCGGCGACGACCGTGGGAAGTGCCCCTTCACGACCGGCCGCGACGACGACGACGTCGGCCTCGCGGATCCGCTCTACCTGATCGAGCAGCCGGTCGAGGTTGGCCACGCCCACGTCCCCGAGCCGGTCGACCGTTGCGCCGACCTCGCGCGCCACGAGCGCCGCCTCTCCGGCAACCGGCGCGTCGGCGGTGCCGGCGGCGACGACCGCGACCGTGGCGTCGAGCTCGGGTCGTTCGTACCCCTCGGCGTGGGCCACGACCGTCCGGGTGGTTTCGTCGACCTCAACGGTCGCGTCCGGGGCGATCTCGCCGACCGCGTCGCGGACCGCAGCGGCGTGGTCGGGATTCGTTCGAGTCACGAGCGCGCGCCCGGTCGACTCCAGCGCGGTCGTCGCCAGCGCGGCTGCCTCCGCGGGTCGTTTCCCCTCCGCGAGTACCGCCTCGGGAATGCCTCGGCGCTGTTCGCGGTCCGAATCGAAGCGGCCCGCGTCCGTGGTCACGTATCCTGACAGCCGGGACTCAGCCTCCGAAACGTCGATCTCACCGGCCGCCAGCGACTCAAGGGTGTCGCGCGCGTCGGTTCGCTCCTCTCGCATGGCCGATTCTCCGTGCTCCATGGGTTCGTAGCCGTCGATCCGACGGCCGAAGCCCCCGATCCAGTCGTCAGATCCCCCTACCTGCGCCTGTTCGACAAAAGACTTAAATACGTAATCCGCCGCGGACCCCCGTGAACGGCCAGCACGGCGTCCCTCGCGGGCGAATTCAGGAACTCTTATTAACTATCGCGGGATAGCATCGATCGCATGGCAGACCTCATTGTCAAGGCGGCAGTCAAGGAAGCGCTGGACGACAAGAACGTCGCTTCGGACTTCTACGACGCGCTGGACGACGAAGTGGACGAGCTGCTCGAAGACGCCGCACGCCGCGCCGAGGCTAACGACCGGAAGACGGTCCAGCCGCGCGACCTGTAAGGCGCTCAATCCTGCCGTTTTATTTCGACCCACAGAGAGCGACTGCTATCGCCGTCGTCGGTGCCTCCGTTGCGGTCGTTCCCGTCGCGTCTCGCGTTCCTCCTCCGTTCAGAGCTGTTCGACTCGAACTCCCCGATCCGTTCCGACGTGGATCTCGTCGGCGAGGCCGACGAACAAGCCGTGCTCGACGACGCCCGGCGTCGAAGAGAGCGTCGTCGCCAGCGACGCCGGATCCGTGATCGTCCCGAACTCGCAGTCGAGCACGAGATTTCCGTTATCGGTGACGACGGGGCCGTCCTTCCGCTCGGCACGTCGAAGGGTCGGATCCCCCTCCGCGGCCCGGACCGCGCGGGCGACGACCCCCCGGCCGCTCGAAAGGACCTCGATCGGCACCGGTCGATCGAGCACGTCGGCCTCCTTCGACGGGTCGATCACGACGAGGAACCGGTCGGCGGCCGCGTCGACGAGCTTTTCGCGGGCGTGTGCCGCGCCGCCGCCCTTTATAATAGCGGCACCGTCGACAGTACCGTCGGTCGCTACCTGATCCGCTCCGTCGATGGCGACGTCGATCCCCGGGGCGTCCGGGCCGACCGCCTCGTCGAGGTCGATGAGGGGAATTCCGACATCGAGCGCGAGCTCGCGGCTGGCGAACGACGTCGCCACGCCACAGATGTCGAGGCCGGCGTCGACCCGGTTGCCGAGCGCCCGGATCGCGTGGGCCGCGGTCGATCCCGTCCCGAGTCCGACCACGTCGCCGTCGTCGACCGCCTCGACCGCCGACTCGCCGGCTCGCCGCTTCGCCGCGTCGCTGCCGCCGCTCGTCTTCATGCCTTCGGGTGCGAGTGGGGGGATTGAAAAGGCGTCGGCGTCACGGCAGTCCGCCCAGCGGTCACTCCAACCGGTCGAGCACCGCATCGGCGTCGTACGCGAGCGTCAGTTCCCGCGAGCGCCCCCGTCCGTCGACGTCGGCGTACTCGGCGTCGATGACGCCCAGCTGGTCCAGCTTGTTGATGATCTCCGAGTAGCGGGTGTAGCCGAGGTCGGTCTCCTCGTGGAACGCCTCGTAGACGGGTCCCGCGCGTTCGCCGTCGTTGGCCGCGAGCACCCGAACGAGGGCGCGTTCGGAATCCGAGAGCCCGCGGAGCGACCGCGAGAGGTGGACGTGTTTGGACTTGTCGTAGGCGGACTCGACGTCCTCCGCGGTGATCGTCCGCGAGGCACGCATCTCGGCGTTGAGCCCCGCGCGACGGAGCAGATCGATGCCGACTCGGAGGTCGCCGCTCTCGGCGGTCAACTCGGCGACCCGATCCAACTCCGCGTCGCCGATCACTCCCTCGTGGAAGCCGCGTTTCGCGCGCTCGCCGAGAATGTCGTATATCTCCGTCGCGCCGTACACCGGGAAGTACACCTCCTCGGGACGGAACACCGACTGGACCCGGGTGTCGAGGTCGTCGATGACATCGAGCGAGAGGTCCGAGGAGACGACGATCACGCCGATCCTCGCGCCCGAGTGTGCCTCGTGAGCGCGCAACAGCGAGTAGAGCGCGTCGGAGGCTTCGTTCTCATAAAAAAGGTAGTTTACGTCGTCGAGCGCGACAACGAGCACCTCGTCTTCCTCGACGAGTCGGTCGGTGATCTGGCCGAACAGCTTTTTAAACGATATTCCGGAGGAGGGCGGCTCGTACTCGAAGATCCCCTCGAACAGCCGGGAGAAGACGGCGTACCGCGTCGAGTCGACCTGACAGTTGACGCGAACGGTTCGTACCTCGGTGCGGGCACGTAGCTCCGAGAACAACTTCTGTACCGCGGTGGTCTTGCCCGTGCCCGGCGGTCCACGGACGACCGTGTTCAGGGGCCGAGAACCGCGGACGGCGGGCCGAAGCGCGTACTTCAGGCTCTCGAGTTGGCTCTCGCGGTGGTGAAACGTCTCGGGGACGTAGTCGATCTCGAACACCGACTCGTCGCGGAACACCGACTCGTCCCACGAGAGCATGTCGCCGTCGCCGTCCCCGGGCATGAGGGAACCACCTCGTGCCGTCCACTTAACGGTTGCCCGCGTCCCGAGCGGAAGTGAAAACGGCCGTTCACAGCCATGGAACCCTGACCCGGTGCCGATCCGGTTTCACTATCGATTCGGTTCCGCCGACCCGCTACGTTCCGAGATCGGCGTCGGACCCCGGCCGTTCGCGTTCCAACACTAACACGTGTCGCGTGAGCGAGCGGTGGACCCGCCGCTCGAAGGCGGCATCGACCGTCCACCCGGCCGCACGCGCCGCTGGTCGCCAGTCTCGGTCCGCGATCATCACGGCGCGCGGCGCGACGCGGGCGGCCTCCGCGAGCGCGCCGCCGACGAGGTCGGACAGTTCGTGTCGCGCGATCTTCGACTGGCGACCGTAGGGCGCGTCGAAGACGACGCCGTCGACCGCATCGTCAGCGAGCGGGAGGTCGGTGGCGTCGCCGCGGGCAACGTGCCAAGTCGGACCGGAGGCGGGGACGTACTCCCGAAGGTTCTCACGGGTGCCACGGACCATCTTCGCCTGTGCGTCACAGGCGATCACGTCGCCATCGACCAGTCCGGCCTCCAGGGGGAGTCCGCCGGTGCCACACATCGGGTCCAGCACGGTTCCCCCGGGAGCCGCCCCGGCGAGGTTGACGTACGCACGGGCGTCCGCGGGAGCCATGCTTCCCGGTTGGAAGAAGGGTCGATCGGTGGGGTTCGGGGCGAAATCGCGTGCGGCCTCACTCGCGACCCACCCTAGCGTACACACCGCGGTCGACTCGCCGTCCGCGCCGTCGACCGCGTCATGCTCTGCCCGCCGCCCCTCCGCGAGCAGCGCGCGCAGGACGTGATCGGGATCGTCGAGGTCGACGGAGAACCCGCGGTCGACGAGGACGCTGCCGAGGGCGCGTTCGGCCTCGTTCGTGGAGACGTCGGCTGTGTTCCGGACGTTTCGGGCCCGGACCGCGACGGTCCCTGTCCGGTCGATCGGGGCCGCCCGCAGCGCGGCGACCGCGCTCGCGACGTCGTCGTCGGTTCGGGCGATCGCCTCGTGGGCGGCCCGGGTGTACGCGAGTCGGCCGACACCGCTGTCATCCGCCCCCCTAATGCTTCCGGCGCTCGCGATCCCCGGCGCGATCAGTTCGACGCCGGCCGCGGCCGCTCCGGCCTCGTAGGCGGCAAACGCGTCGGTCTCTCCCGCGAGTTCGAGCCAGTACACGCCCGTTCTCGGGACGCCCGCCGCATGAGGATAGCGGATCGGAACGCCGCCGTCATCGTCGCCGTTGCCATCGTCACCGTCGTCGCCGCCGTCGCCATCGCTGTCGCCGTTGCCATCGCTGTCGCCGTTGCCATCGCTGTCGCCGTCGCTGCCGTCACAGTCATCATCGTTGCTCCTCGCTTCCAGCCCTCCGACGGATCCCGCCAACTCTTTTAAATCCCCGACGGCCGTGTGTTGGTAGTAATGGCCGATCCGAAGGACACGATCTCGATGGAGAACGTCGTCGCCTCTACCGGGATCGAACAGGAGCTCGATCTCGAGAGCGTTGCGATGGACCTCGAAGGTGCCGATTACGACCCCGAACAGTTCCCCGGTCTCGTCTACCGGACCACGGATCCGAAGGCCGCAGCGTTGATATTCCGCTCCGGGAAGATCGTCTGTACCGGCGCGAACTCCATCGAGGATGTCCACGGGAGTCTCGACATCGTCTTCGACGAACTTCGTGCGCTCCGGATCCCGATCGACGACGATCCCGACATAACCGTCCAGAACATCGTCACGTCCGCGGATCTCGGCGAGAGCCTCAACCTCAACGCCATCGCGATCGGGCTCGGCTTGGAACACATCGAGTACGAACCCGAACAGTTCCCCGGGCTCGTCTACCGGATCGACGACCCCGACGTCGTCGCCCTGCTGTTCGGCAGCGGAAAGCTGGTGATCACGGGCGGGACCGACCCGGACGACGCGCGTGAGGCGGTGGACGTCATCGTGGAGGAGCTCGACGGGCTCGGACTGCTCGCGTAAACTACCCTACCCTACTCCCTCGGCGCTACGCGCCTCGGTCCTTGAGGGTGTCGTCAGAAGCAGAGCTTCTGACTGCTAACCAGAAATCGGAGATTTCTGGTGATAGGGCTTTGATGTGGACTCCCGGCAATCAGTCCCCAGCAATAGGCTGGTGACCCTTGCTGTTCAACGTCCCACCAGTTATACGCACGTCTACTT
>NZ_JAGGKQ010000041.1 GCF_017873815.1 Halorubrum alkaliphilum
AGACAGGTCGGCTGCTATCTATTGGGGGTGTAATGGTACTTGACGTGAACGAACGTATAGTACGAGAGGAACTACGTTTGGTCGCCACTGGTGTATCGGTTGTTCGAGAGAGCAAATGCCGGGTAGCCACGCGACACGGGGTAAGAGCTGAACGCATCTAAGCTCGAAACCCACATGGAAAAGAAGTACCGACGAGGTCACTCGTAGAAGACGAGTTAGATAGACTCGGGATGTACGCGCCGAGGCAACGAGGCGTTGTAGTCCACGAGCACTAACAGACCGAAGCCACAGTCATACGGCACTGACACCACGAGTCGTATGAGTTCAGGCGGTAGCTGGATCGCACGCATACACGGTAGACTGGTCGAGAGACCAGAACCACCATGACAGGCGTCTCTACGAGAGTAGAGTCTCGGTTCGAGTCCGAGAGATGGCGTAAGGGCGGCCACAGCGGTGGGGAAACACCCGTACCCGTTCCGAACACGGAAGTTAAGCCCACCAGCGTACCGGGAAGTACTGGAGTGCGCGAGCCTCTGGGAACCGCGGTTCGCCGCCCACCCATTCATACGGGGTAACAACCCCACACCAGCCCCACGGACGAGTGTCCGTGGGGCTTTTTTCATACCCAACCCGACCGTGACCGTCAGGCTCACAGATGATGCGGAAGGAAACGCCGTTAGGCACGTCGAAGTTTCATGATCCGCGGTTCGTCCCAAAGCGGACGGTTGGATTCTCCTCATTAGAGGGGAAATCAAGTTGATTGATATCAATATCGATTTTCTCACCAGTAAGTTTATCAGTTTTGTGGCTGGAGTGAAAACGTGATGGCCGTTCCGACAGACCGTGACGGGACCGTTACGGTTCAAGCGTCTTCGGACGGATCCGTCGTCGTTCGGCAAGATCGGACACCGGATCACGTCGTATCCGTGCTGTTCGAAACGGGTCTCGAAGAGTGGCGACGCGGTTGGAACGGGGGAATCGATCGAACGCCGGAACGAGAAGTCGTAGTCGTTGCGAGCGACATCTCTCGCGGGACTACAGCGGCGTCGCCGACGCGAATCAGTCCGAATCGCGGGTTGGCATACACCGTTGTCGGGCAAGACGTCGGATCCGATCGGCTAATCGGGATCGTTTCCGAGGCGCTCGCCGGGTTTGACTCGGAGGAGCCGCATGTCTTCATCGACGACTTTGGCCCGTTAGCAACGAGGAGAGGCGTAGAACGTGCGGTTGAGGCCGTGTGGGACCTAGCACGTGTGACGACGGATCTCGGCGGCTCGATCACGATCGGATACTCGCTGACGTCGGGAGCCGCTCCCGTCTTGGCGTCGTTGGTGGGAGTCGCTGACAGAGTCATCGGGGGCGATCCGGAAACGGCAGCAGCGGTGGATCGCCTTCGTCGGGAGGATCCGACGACGTTCGGCTACGCACGCCGCAACTGGACCGAGGCACAGCGGGGGATCGAGTCGTGTACGCGGAACTATCCGCAGGCCAAACAGATCCATTCGTCACTGTCGGCGCCGGAAACCACTCCGCGGATGCTGGGTGCGACGCTCTCCGGGCTCGTGACACTCGACGTTCTCGATACATGGGGTGACACCGTGGGTCCCACACGCTACGATCTCACCGAATACGATCCGTCACGGATGGCATCCGTCGGGGTCGCGTTCGCCCGGGCTGCCGAAACCGGCGTGAACACAGGTCCCGAGTGACTCGCCGGGCGGTTACTCTACGGGATCGAGGTCGTGATCGAGGACGGTTCCGTCCGTCTCGAGCGTAACCGTGCCAAGAGAAACGGTATCCCCGGGGTCTCGATCGGTTGCGATAGCTGAGAGAACGGGCTCCCTGTTCAGTTGGTCCCAAACGACATTGGCGACCAGCGACTGGAACGTTTCCGGATCGGTCCACCCCGGGTCTATCTCCGACGGAACACGGACGAGAAGTCGGAGTTCCGAATCGGTAACGTGGATCGCGACGCCGAAGGTGTCCGCACACATACGGGTGGATCCGTCCTCCCGGTTCAAATTCTCGTCGGCGCAGGTTTCGGTGTCGAAACCGGTAAGCACTGGGGGTCGAAACGCAGCCTGTGAACTCGGCACGCCGGTCCCCTATTGTCTCTCCGAAAGCGGGGCTCGTCATGGCGGTGCTCGCCGTTAGCGTTGGCGCGATACTCGTCAGATGGAGCAACGCACCGAGCTCGGTTGCGGCCTTTTATCGCGTGCTGTTCACGACGCTTCCCCTGTTGCCAGTCGCGTTACACCGCTATCGCGACCAGTTCCGTCTGATAGATCGTCGGGACATTGCGTTCGCGACGCTCTCCGGGATCGCGCTGGCGCTACACTTCGCGGCGTGGTTCGAAAGCCTGAATTGGACCAGCGTTGCCGCGAGCGTCACGCTCGTCCAAGCGCAGCCAGTGTTCGTCGCGCTCGGGGCGTGGGTACTGCTCCGTGAGCGAGTGACTCGTCGGATGGTAGCCGGGATCGGCATCGCCGTCATCGGGATGGTAGCGATGTCGCTCGGTGATCTACTTGGTGGGGTTCTCGTCGGGCCGAATCCGTTGTACGGGAACGCACTCGCGCTGTTCGGCGCAGTAATGACTGCTGGGTACGTCCTCGCGGGTCGGTCGCTACGACAGCGACTCGCGCTGGTTCCGTACGTCGTCATCGTGTACGGTGCCTGTACGGTGTCGCTGCTACTCATCGTCGTCACACAGGGACATCCGCTCACCGGCTATCCGCCACGAGAGTGGCTCGTGTTCGCTGGGCTCGCCCTCGGTCCGGGGCTGTTCGGACACACCGTGATCAACTGGGCGCTCGCACACCTCGAATCGAGCGTCGTGTCGGTCTCACTGTTAGGTGAGCCGGTCGGTGCGACGATACTTGCCGTGATACTTCTCTCCGAAGTTCCGACTTTCGTTACGATCGTCGGTGGTATCGTCGTTCTCGTCGGGATCACGTTCACGTCGTCCGCAAGCCGCGCATAAAATTCTCAAAAATAATATCTCCGGGCTAATACTGAAATATCGCGGTCTCTACCCGTTTGTATGTACCGGCGTTCCGTCGTCGCCTTCCTCGGAGACGACCCGGGGGTTCGCACTCGTGTCAGCCGTGCGACGGAGACCCTACGTGCCGAATCGGATACTCCAGAGTTCGTTGCGTTTGATCCGGTCGATCTGATCGGGTCTACTGACGAGGACACGAACCCGTTAACGGACGTCCGCGCCGTCGTTACGGCACCCGGAGCACTGGACGACGAGGGCATCAGGGACTGGATACACACACGCTTCGCGCACGCACACGTCGTTGCAGTCACCGACATCACCGACGTTGAGGCTGTACGTCGCCTCCTGAGCACCGGCGTCGACGACGTCGTTACGACTGAACGGACGACGGGTACGGAGGGGGCGAAACCGGACCGTGATCCGCTCGTCGACCGGCTCTCTGAGGCAGTGGATCGGCGACAACCGGAACTCGCTCCGCCGGTCGTGGATCGACTCGGCGACGTGTTGTTGGACGCCGGCACCACGCTGATGAGCGCCCACGCGGACGAAGTCGAAACGAAGATCAACTGGACGATGGCGAACGTCGGCGACACTGCAGGTCTCGACCGCATTCACTGTTACCTTCATGACGAGGATGCGGAGCGTTTCGAGCCGGCGTACGGGTGGCGTCGTGTAGACGACGACTCGCCGCCCCGTTCGTTCGACGATTTTCCCGAGATTGACCGGCTCGAAACGTTCGAAAACGTGGTCCGACCGTTCGTGCCGGCCGAGGGTCGAACGACGCCCGGCCGGAACTCTCGTTCGTCTCCGCCGGCGACGGTTCACGTCCCACTGGTTGTGGACTGGGAACTGATCGGCGTCGTCGCGTTCGAGCGGGACGATCCGCGCCAATGGACCGATGAGGAGGTCGATCTGTATCGGACGTTCGGCGATCTGATCGCGTACACCATCGCACGTACGGAGCGCCGGCTGGAACTCCGGCAACAGACGGAGCGACTCGAGCAGTTCAGTGCGGTCGTTTCCCACGACCTCCGAAACCCTCTGAACGTGCTTTCGGGCTACCTAGAAATGGTCGAAAACGACGTCGACCCGTCGAAGTACGGGGCGATGGACCGTGCGTTGAACCGAATGGAAACGCTCATTCACGACCTACTCGTGCTGGCAAGGGATGGCGAAGCGATCGGCGACACCGAACCGGTGTCGCTGACGACGGTCGCCGAAAAGGCGTGGAGCTTGATCCGAGCGCCGAACGCGACGCTGATGATCTCCGGTGAGATCGGCAACGTAACTGCGGACCCGAACCGGCTTCAACAGCTGTTCGAGAACCTCTTTCGCAACGCGGTCGATCACGGCGGGGCGGAGGTTACCGTCGAGATCGGCCCTCGGACCGCCCAGTCCGGCGTTGCGGGGATGTACGTTGCCGACGACGGACCCGGATTCCCGTCGGACGCGAAGGACGCGCTGTTCGATTCCGGGTTCTCGACGGCGGACAGTTCAGGGATCGGACTGGCCATCGTTCAACGGATCGCCGATGCGCATGGATGGGAGATCGACGTCCGTAACGACGACGGTGCCGTGTTCGATTTCAGCTTCGAACGGGGGCCCGAGGCGACGATCCACTGACGGGCCCGATCAGTTGTCGAACCGATCGGCGGTTCGCCCGTGGCGGTCCCGGAACATCCCCTCGAATCCGACCTTCGCGAGCGGTCCGGCGGCGTCCCCGAGTGGTCCGAACGGGAGTCGATACTCCACGGTGTCGACGAGGTGGGTTTCGTCTCCGTCGGCGTAGAACGCGTGCGTATGTTTCCAGCGTCGAAACGGCCCGTCGACCATGTCGTCGACGAAGTACGCGCTTCCTTCGACGGGTTCGTCACCGTCCGGGTTGCGCTCGACGATACGCGAGACCCATCGTTGGCGTGGGACGACGCCGAACGGTGCGACGGACATCCGGATACGGGAGCCCGCGGACAACACCGTGGGTTCGGGCTCGCCGTCGGGTCCCTCGACGCTCGCGATCCGCATGTTCATCCACTCGGGCGTCAACTCACGAAGGCCGTCGACGGTGGAGTGAAACGCCCACACGTCGTCGATCGGCGCGGAGATCCGGGTCGTCCGCCGGTACGTCGGCATACCCGGAGTACGGTCCGCGCGCTCAAAAGCCCTCGCGGTTCCTATCGTGGGTACCGAAACCCGAATACGGTCGTGGCTCCCCCCGTTACGTAATGAAACGAGGAGCGATCGACATCGCGGACCTCTCGGGCCCGTTCGACCTACAGGCAACCGTCGAGAGCGGGCAGAGCTACCTGTGGAACCGTGCGGACGGGGGGACCTACGAGGAACTTCACGCCCACGGTGGTGACGCGTGGTACGAGACGGTCGTCGATCCGATCCCCGGTATCACCGACGAGCGTGTGCCGGTACGGGTCCGCCATCAGGGTGACGTTCACGACGGGACGCTCGAATGGGAGTCGTCCATCGACGCGGTTCCGCTGCTCACACACCTCCTCCGTCTCGACGACGACCTCGACGCGATCCTCGACTCGACGCCGGATCTCCCGCTGTTGGAGCGGGCGTACGACCGGTACGAGGGGATGCGCTTGACGCGAGATCCCGTCTTTCCCTGTTTGATATCGTTCATCTGTTCGGCACAGATGCGGGTAGTCCGGATCCACGGGATGCAGAGACGACTTCGAGAAACGTACGGTGACATCGTCGAACTCGACGATCACACGTATCACGCCTTTCCGACGCCGGCACAGTTGGCCGCGCGAACCGAAGACGACCTCCGGGACCTCTCGCTCGGGTATCGCGCGCCGTACGTCCAACGGACGGCCGAGATGGTCGCGGACGGGGTCGCGGATCCGCGGGCAGCCGCGGAACTATCGTACGAGGAGGCTCGGGAGTCGTTGACGCGGTTCGTCGGCGTCGGCGACAAGGTGGCGGACTGCGTCGCGCTGTTCTCGCTCGGGTTTCTGGAGGCGGTCCCGCTCGACACGTGGATCCGGACGACCATCGAGGAGTACTATCCGGAGTGTGATCGCGGTTCCTACGCCGAGACCTCCCGAGCGATCCGCGACCGGTTCGGCGGGCAGTTCGCCGGCTACGCGCAGACGTACGTCTTCTATCACCTACGCGCCGGCGGCGAGTGACCTTCGTTTCAGATCGTCCGGAACAGTGATGTTGGTTCGCACGATATATGCCGCCGTGATGGACTGTCGAGTCGTCGTCGAGGCCGGTGTTCCGGTGTACGACGTGGACGCTCCCGACGAAGCGATACGGATCGCCGTTTCGAAGACCGGAGAGATGTTGAACCCGGATCTCAACTACGTGGAGATCGATGTCGGGGAACGAACGTCTCCGGAGGGCGAGGAACTCCCGTCGGCGTTCATCGCGGCCGACGAGGCACTGGTGGCGCTCGAACTGCGGATGGACGTGTTCAACGTCGATCGGGCCGAACACGCCGGTCGGATCGCTCGCAAGGAGATCGGCCAACGACTCCGAAACGTTCCGCTGGAGGTGCTCGACGTCGTGGAGATCACGGGAGAGGACGTCGAGAGCAAGTCGCCGCCGACCAACGCCGGTGATCCTCACGAGGATCCCGAATAGCCAGAATGAGCTTGGATCCGGCGGATCCGATACTGTCACGGAGCGGGATAGCGGGCGAGTGGCTCGTTCCGCCAGAGATGTGACTCGGCGAGAAACGGGTTGCGGCGGAGTACGTCGAGAGACTCAGTCGGCCGTCGGGGCCAGCGGCTCGGACTCGGTCTCGTCCATCGGCTCGGTGATTCCCTCAGTCAGTTTAAAAACAGCCGCCTTGTGGTCGGTCTTCGATTTGTGGATCGATGTCGGTTTGACGCCGAGTTCCTCGTACGCGTCGAGGTCGAGGTCGTCGTCCCAGAACTCGCACTGTTTTCGTACCTCGGCGAGAAGGCCGTGAAGGTGGATGAGCTCCTGTTTCTTCATGAGTAACGGTCCTTTGCTACCGGAGGCTTATATTACTATCTTGAGTCGCGTTACCATACACCTCGAATATATACACCTCCGGACCCACTATGAGCTCGGTCGGGTTGAGGCCACCTGAACCGGGGCTACTGAAACTGCTCTACGGTTGTGAGGTCGCGTTCCGTCCGCATGAACTCGGTGAGTCGTCGCGTCGCGTGGCAGCCCGGACAGCTGAAATTGGTTCGGAGTCCCGGGAGCTCCGCGGGATTGTCCTGCCATTCCTTGTCGCACTCGGGACAGACCAGCCTGACGAACGCTTCAACCATGCGGTTACGTTCACCCCACTGGAAGAAAAACGTGGGTGCTCGGAACGGAACGAGAGCTCGGCAGGTGAAACCTTCGATCGCGCGTGTCGGTTCGGTCGGTCGCAGATCAGGCGGTCAGGTGCTCGCTTGCGTCCAGAAGTTCCTTATATCTGTTTCGGATGGTCACCTCGGAGATGTCCGCGACCTCCGAGACTTGGCTTTGCGTAACTTTCTGATTCGACAGCAGTGCGGCCGCGTACACTGCCGAGGCAGCGAGGCCGACGGGTGACTTTCCGCTCGTGATCCCGGCGTCCTTCGCACTTTTGAGCAGCTCGCGCGCGAGCCGTTCGACCTCGTCGGACAGCTCCAGTCGGGAGACGAACCGCGGGACGTAGCTCTCGGGGTCCGCGGGCTGTACCTCGAGTCCGAGCTCCCGGATGATGTAGCGGTACGTCCGCGTGAGCTCCATTTTGTCGACGCGGGAGACGGCCGTGAACTCGTCGAGGCTTCGGGGATTCCCGACCTGTCTGGCGGCCGCGTACAACGCCGCAGTCGCAACACCCTCGATCGAACGTCCTGGAAGTAGGTCCTCGTCCAGCGCGCGACGATAGATGACGCTCGCGGTCTCACGAACGGTCTCCGGCAGGCCGAGCGCGCTGGCCATTCGGTCGATCTCGCCGAGCGCCTGTTTGAGGTTCCGTTCCTTGGAGTTTCGGGTGCGGAACCGCTCGTTCCAGGTGCGGAGCCGCTTCATCTGTCGGCGCTGGCGGCTCGACAGTGACTTGCCGTAGCCGTCCTTGTCCTGCCAGCCGATGTTCGTCGACAGTCCCTTGTCGTGCATCATGTTCGTCGTCGGAGCACCGACGCGGGACTTGCTGTCTCGCTCCGCCGAGTCGAACGCACGCCATTCCGGTCCACGGTCGACCGAGTCCTCCTCGACGACGAGCCCACAGTCCTCACAGACGGTCTCGCCGTGTTCGGTGTCCGTCACGAGGCGGCCGGAACACTCCGGACAGCTCGTGGTTCGCTCGGTCTCCGCCTCCACCGACTCCGCGTCCGTCTCGTCCGAGGTGGTCGTTCGTTCGATCTCCGCCTCGCGGTCGTAGCTTCGGATGTGTGCTTCTGTCATGGGGGGTTCTGCGATCGAACTCCCGACGAAAATGCTGGGCCGGGTATGCCCGATTCGTTAACTAATAGTAATCGTTCTACATATATATACTTGTCGCTCAAAGAATTACGGTAACGGGTTTTAAAACAGTTTAACGAGTATTTGAAGCCGTTTCTCGATAGATCTCCGCGAAGTCCGCGAGTGGATCAGAAACGGATCGGTTTCTCAGAGTATATAAATACCTCGGTAACTACCCACATGGTAATGGCCGTCGCCGGTTTCGTAGACCGCTGTCCGGAGGGCCGCGTCCGTTCGATCGACCACTCGACCTTTTAAGTCGACCGGGGCCAACCCGCCCGTATGAGCGACTCCGTCGCCCTCAGCGATCAGTACCGCGAGTTCCGTCGGGACCTCCACCGTCACCCGGAGCCCGCATGGTGTGAGTTCTACACGACCGCCCGGATCGTCGAAGCGCTCCGCGAGCGTGACATCACCGATCTACACGTCGGCCCCGACGCACTCGACGGCGACGAGCGGATGAACGTCCCCGACGACGAAGAGCTGGACGAGTGGCTCGAACGGGCCCGGGACGCCGGTGTGGACCCCGCGACCCTCGACGAGATCGCCGGCGGCTACACCGGCTGTGTCGCCGTCGTCGAACGCGGAGAGGGGCCCGTCGTCGGCCTCCGCGTCGACATCGACGCGCTCCCGATCCGGGAATCGACCGACAACGACCACGTCCCCGCGGCAGAGGGGTTCCGCTCGGAGCGAGAGGGGTATATGCACGCTTGCGGCCACGACGTCCACGCGACCATCGGGCTCGGCGTGCTCGACGCCGTGCTCGACTCCGACTTTTCCGGCACGTTCAAGCTGTTCTTCCAGCCCTCCGAGGAGCAGGTCTCGGGCGGGAAGCCGATGGCCGAGTCGGGTCATCTCGACGACGTCGACTACCTTTATGCGGTCCACATCGGGCTGGACCACCCCTCCGGCGAGGTCGTCTGCGGTGTCGAGGGGTTCCTCGCGGTCAGACACTTCCTCGCGGAGTTCGAAGGGGAGCCGGCACACGCCGGCGCGCGCCCCGAGACGGGCCGGAACACGGTTCAGGCGATGGCGGCCGCAGTACAGAACCTCTACGCCATCCCGCGACACTCCGACGGACCGACCCGGGTGAACGCCGGACTCGTCGGCGGCGGTACCGCGACGAACGTCATCCCCGAGAAGTCATACGTCGAGGGCGAGGTCCGCGGCGGAACCACGGAGCTCGCCGACCATATGTCCGAACACGCCGACCGGATACTCCACTCGGCCGCGGAGATGCACGACGTCGACGTCGACGTCTCCACCAAGGGTGAAGCGCCCTCTGCCGAGAGCGACGCCGCGCTCGCGGACCTGATCGGCGAAGTCGCAGCCGAGGTCGACGGCGTGACGGATATCGTCGACCGCGCGGATCTCGGCGGATCGGAGGACGCGACGTATCTGATGAAGCGGGTACAGGAGCGCGGCGGCCTCGCCTGTTACGTCGGTGTCGGTACTGACCACCCGGGCGGGCACCACACCGGGACCTTCGACGTCGTCGAGCGCGACGTGGCGGTCGGGATCGATGTCCTCTCGGGAGCGATCACGCGGCTCTCGACGACTCCGATCTGAGGTCGGACGCGACGTGTCCGAGCCACGCCTGCGGTCCCGTTTCGCGCCGGCAAGAACCCTAGTCGACGGTAGGTTTAGACGGTTTCAGCCCCTTTCATTGCTCATGGAGGCCGTGCTCTGGTACGTGCTCACCGGCACCCGGGGCGGCCCCAATCGCGTCCGTATTCTACGAGCGATAGACGAACGCCCCCGCAACGCGAACCAACTGGCGGAACACCTCGAGTTGGACTACACGACCGTTCGCCATCATCTGGACGTGCTCCGGGAACACGACGTGGTCACGCGCACCGGAGACGGCTACGGAACGGTGTACTATCCCACCGAAGGAACGGAGCGAAACTGGGAGCTCGTCGAGGAGATAGCTGAAGGGTTACCACTATGACCGGGGGACACACATGAAAGGGAGGGGCGGGCGGTGATCGAGTGGATAGACGTCGCTCGCGTTAGCGTCTCGCTGAACGTCGTGATGTTGGTGGGGCTTACGTGGGTGTGGACCCGCAACTACCGCTCGTTCCGTTCGAAACACGCACTTGGGCTGGCGGTGTTCGGCGTGCTTCTGCTCGCGCAGAACGCGCTCTCGCTGTACTTTTACCTGTTCCATCCGGTGTTGGCCGCGTGGTTCGCTACCGACATGCCGCCGCTGGCGTGGCGCGCGAACATCGTCGTCCACGTCTTCCAGACGGTCGCACTCGCGTTCCTGCTGTGGGTGACGTGGGACTGAGTCCGAAGCCCGGCCGAACGACGTGGTTCAGTACTTGGGCTCCGCGCCCGTCGTTTCGTAGATACGGTCCATCACCGCGTCGCGCTCGCTCGTCCAGTTGGCCATCGCCGCGGGGCTGGTCGGATACGAGTCGTAGTGATCGAGCAGTTCGTCCGCCAGCGATTTGGTCTGATAGAAGTTCCTGATGGTACCCCAGTAGCCGAAGCTCTGGATCGCCGCCTTCAGCTTCAGCCCGAAGGACATCGAAGTGGACCCCTCATACAGCGCCTCCGCGAGCTTCTCACCGGGAAGCGAGGCGAGCAACCCCATTAGGTCGTCGACATCGACCGCGGTCGCGAGCACGTTGTACACGTCGAGCCCGGCGTACCGCCCGCCGAAGTGGTCCATCACCCGTTTGTTGTACCGCCAGAGGTTCTCCTCGCTGAGGTCGCCGTCGCTGATCGCTTTCACTGCCTGCTCGCCGGCGTACTTTCCCGCGTACGCCGCGCCAGCGATCCCGCCGCCCGTGGTGGGGTTCACGTGGCCCGCCGCGTCACCGACGGCCATGTAGCCCGGCGCGACGGCGGAATCGTACGGTCGCCGAGTGGGCAGCGCGGCTCCCAGTTTGTCCTTGACCTCCGCGCCCTCAAACTCGGGTCGGTTCCGGAGGTCGCGTTTCAGCGCCTCGACGAGTTGCATCGGCTCCTCGTTCATTTGGAAGCCCAACCCGACGTTGATCTCCGTGCTCGTCCGCGGGAAGTACCAGAGATAGCCCGCGGCACGGTCGGTCGCCTTGAACACCAAAGCGTCGTCCCACTCGACCGGTTCCGGGACTTCGACGACCTCCCGATACGCCGAACAGAACTGTGAGTAGCGGACGTTCGTGTCGAACGTCGAGTCAGAGAAATCGGCCTTGTCCTGGAGCAGGGAGAGCGACCCCGCGCCATCGATGACGACGTCCGCCTCGTAGGTGACGGGGCTCCCCTTCCGTTTGGCTCGTAGTCCAGTCACTCGCCCGCCGTCCGCCTGAAGCACGTCGTTGATGACCGTGTCGTAGTGGAAGTCGACGCCCGCCTCCTCGGCACCAGCGATGATCTGCCGCCCGTACTCCCAACGGTCGATGACGGCGAGTTCGCCCGGCACCGGGATCTCGAGGACCGTGTCCTCCTGTGGGATCTCGAACCGACCGTGGTCGACGCCGGTGTTCGTGAACGCCGGCTCCAGTCGGTCCTTCGGGATGGCCCCGGGGAAGTTGTCCGCGCCTTTTAACGCGTCCCCACAAGCGATGTGTCCGGCCTCCTCCGCGTCTTTTCGCTCGACGATGACGACGTCGAGCCCCTCGTTCGCGATCGTCGCTGCGGCATAACAGCCAGCGGTTCCCGCTCCCGCCACGACGACGTCGTACTCGTCGATGCTCATTACCGTGTTCTGTCACGCCCGAGGCAAAACTCTTTACTCCCGTTTCCGTCGGCCGAACATCGACGGAATAAGCCAGATCAGGTCAGTCCCTTACTGAACTTTACTGGTTAGTGATCCTGTTTAGGCGGTTCGGGATCGCACTGATTCGTATGCCCGGACTCGACACTGTCGACGTGGATCGGCTTCGCGAATGGCTTCCGGAGGTGCGTGAAGCTCGAACAACCGAGGCGCTCATGCTGGCCGTCGCGTACGACAGGGGGATCGGAGTCGGGGAACTCGCCTCATGGTACGGGCGGTCGTCCGAGGAGGTCGAATCGACGCTCGACGCGCTTGACTCTCCGCGGCTGGTCTCCGAGATCGCTCGTCGGGAGGGCGTCGATATCGAGGCGGTCGCCGAGGAGTCGAACCTCTCCGTGGCCACCGTCGTCGACTGGTTCGACGCGCTAGAGAGCCGGCCGATTCCGGAGGCCGCCGATGTCATCAGACGGTACGCCGAGGGCGGCGTCCAACCCCTAACGACTGGGTCGCCCTCGACGGTGTACCACCTCTCGTACGACGCCATCGAGGAACGTGGATGGTCGGTCGAGGATCCGGACCTGTTCGAGAAGGCGGCCGAATCAGACCTCGATCTACCGGAGTACGGGCGATTCCTCGTCGAACCGAAGGAGTCGATACTCGAAGCCGCGGAGCGCGGCGGTCGCTCCTGGCCGTACGCCTGTCGCGGCGGTGCGTGCTCGAACTGCGCCGTCATCGTCGTCGATGGGGACGTAGCGATGCCCGGCCAGTCGATCCTCTCCGAGGAACGCATCCGTGAGACGAACGCTCGACTCTCCTGTGTCGGCGTCCCCGTCACTGACGAGGTCCGGATCGTCACCGGCGTGGGGGATCTCGACTCGTTCGCCGACCTACGACTTCCATCACCGATGGACGGTGAGGAACCACCCGTCTAGGTGTTGACACTCGTAGTTGTCAATGTGATCTCTGGGCCGCCGCTTCGACCACAGATGTCACGACTGCTTCGACCTGCTCGACCAGTTCGTCGACGTCGTCGCTTTCGGCGTACACGCGGACGTACGGCTCGGTTCCGGACGGGCGGACGAGCGTCCACGAGGCGTCCGCGAACTCCAGCCTGACCCCGTGGTCCGTGTTGACCGTCGCGTCCGGGAACGCTTCCGGGAGGCGTTCGGTCAGATCCGCCATGGCCGCCGCCTTTCGGTCGTCCGGACAGTCAACGCTGACCTTTCGGTACGGGCGCTCGGTCACCGGCTCGCGAAGCGCGTCGAGCCCGTCGGCCGCGACGAGTCGCGCGAGCACGGCCGCCGAGCAGACGCCGTCGATCCAGCCGCCGAACGGGACGTGGACGTGCTTCCACGGTTCGGCCGCGAACGCGACCGTGTCGTCGGCGGCTTCGACCGACGCGATCCCCTCGTGAAGCGCGCCGAGGCGGACGCGCTCGACGCGCCCGCCGGCCGCCCGCACGCGCTCGTCGATGCGGCCGGAGGCGTTCGGCGTGGTCACGACGACGGGCTCGTCGGCGTCCGACCGGCAAACGTACCGTTCCGCGAGGATCGCCAGCACGGTATCCTCGTGGACCACATCGCCGTCGGCGTCGACGAGGACGAGACGGTCGGCGTCGCCGTCGTGGCCGATCCCGAACGCGAACCCCTCGGCGTCGCCGTCGGAACCCGATCGTCCCGGTTCCGTCACGCCCTCGTTCGCGTCCGCCACGAACGCCCGGAGGTCGCGGAGGCTCTCCGGTGTCGGCTTGCTTCCGCGCCCGGGGAAGTGGCCGTCAACGTTCCCGTTGAGCGTGACGACCGAAGCGCCGAGCTCGCGCAGCACGGTCGGCGTCGCCGGACCTGCCATTCCGTTCCCGCAGTCGACGGCGATCCGGAGGCCATCGAGGGCGTCCTGATCGTCTCGGCCATCGACCTCGCCGAACCCCCTAGCGTACGTCTCGACCGCGTCGAGGTACGATTTCAGGGTGTCTCCTCGTTCTGTCGTCGTCCACGCGTCCCACTCCGCGGGCGCTTCCTCACCGTCGACCCGGTTTTCGACCGCCCGTTCCAGTTCCCGATCGAACTCCACGCCGTCACGGAAGAGCTTGATCCCGTTGTCGCTCGGCGGGTTGTGTGAGGCCGTGAGCATCACTCCGTACCGCCCCTGTGAGGCGTACGCGAGCCCGGGGGTCGGAAGTCGTCCCGCGCGCAGCACCGACACCCCGCCGGAGGCCAGCCCGGACTCCATCGCGGCCGCGATGGCCGGACCGGTCACCCGGCCGTCACGGGCGAGGACGACCTCGGGATCCGGCCCCGGCCCGCCGTTCTCCGCACCTTCGTCTCCGTCGTTTCCGTCGTGTCGCTCGCGTATCTCCGCCGCCACGGCGCGGCCGACCGCGAGCGCGAGTTCCGGCGTGACCCGTTCCGCGACGTGCCCACGGATACCCGCGGTTCCGAACAGTTCCATGTCCGGGCGGTCGGCCGCCGGAAGTTAGTAGGCGTCGGTCCGCACCCGTCCCCGCCAGCACTTAACAGCGACCTCGACCAATCGTGAATCGATGACTGACAGCGTTCGCGCACACGTGTACGTCTCCGGTCGCGTACAGGGCGTCTACTACCGAGCGTCGACGCGGGACGCCGCCCGCGAGAAGGGGGTCGACGGCTGGGTTCGAAACCTCGACGACGGGCGCGTGGAGGCGGTCTTCGAGGGATCGGAATCCGCAGTCGAGGCAATGGTCGAGTGGTGTCACACCGGGAGTCGGGCCGCCGACGTCGCCGACGTCGATGTCACTCGTGAGGAGCCAGAGGGGGTCGACGGGTTCGAGGTCCGATGGTAGGCGTGTTCCACGGCGGTGATCGACGGGACTACCGGACGATCGGGTCGCCGGACGGATCGCGAACGTCGAGCGCCTCGAGGGCGCGCAACACCACGATCGCCTCCACCACGTCGCGCTCCTCGGTGTAGGGGTCGTCGACGGCGTCGAGCGTCTCCTCCGCCTCGGAACCGAGCCGCGCCTCCAGCTCCGTCTGGTCCGTCTCCCCCTTCGTCGCCGACAGCAGCGCCTCATGGTCCTCGCGGAGGTCCAGCGAGACGTGCGCCGCGTTACACCTCGAGAGCGGGTGGGTGTCCATCTCGATCGCCAGATCGCTCACGAGCTCCCAGTCGTCGGCACAGAAGCGGAGCGTCACTGGGCCGACGACGTCGCGCCACGATATCGGACCGCCGTTCTCCATCAGCGTGATCGCCCGTGGCGGGACCGCGATGCGGGTGTGGGTGTCGTCGCGTCCGCACAGACAACAGGGGGTGTTCTTCAGTCCGGCGTACACGTCGATCGATCGGGTCCGGAGGAACGAGTGTGTTTCGGCGGCATCGCCGTGACGCTCCCGGCCGCTCAGAACGGGACCGACAGATACTCCGACGGCACCGCGTTCCGCACGGTCACCTGTGGGTCGACCACCTGAGTAACCGACCCCACCCTACTTCGCTCACCCTGACGGGTTCGCTCGTGGAGGGTGGGGCTTTGATGTGGGACTCGCCGTCAGTTGTCGCAGGGGAG
>NZ_JAGGKQ010000042.1 GCF_017873815.1 Halorubrum alkaliphilum
GAAGGCATTCCCGATTCCTGCTGACGGACCATGTGTCCCCCGCGTGTCTCTATCTACGAGACAGTGACGAAATCAGCCCGGGCTAAACACGTACCACGATGGAAACCGTCACTGTAGCAGCACTCAAACGCGCATCCCTCCACGGAACAGGGTTCTCACCAGGCCAGACAGTCCGGTACGTCGTCGTTGACGCCGACGGGACCGGCGCAGGACGCGTCCGACTCGCACACGAACACACTGACCGGTACGACCACGACTGGTACGCAGACGCCGCCGTACGCGCCATCGAAAGCATCCTCGCACCCATCGGATGGCACGAAGCCGATATCCGCGACTCCCTCATCGGCACCACCGACACAACGCTACACGCCTACACCGAAGGGAGTGACCCGTAACTCTCGGAGGATTTCAACAGAGCCTATTAGCAAAATGAACGCCAATCTGCCACGTCTTGTCTCCAGCCGGTTGGACCGAGGCTACCCAGTCACGTCGTGCGAACTGATATTGAAGATGCAACAGGCTATCCTAGTCAAATTCCGGGTAGGCGGGAGTTGTGTTCCATACATTTTCAAAGTCAAACCCATCCATGTTCGATTCGGCTTCCGGCCCCTGCATCTCTGAAGTAGCTAATCCCTCTCCACCAGCTGATTCATCGAGTCCTGAAGACGCTGTGTCCCAGTACGACGCTGTAATACTTCCGTCGATATTATCTCCGATAAGACCGCCCACAAAATCGCCGGCAGTAACACCTCCCGTCGCATACGTCTCGCTTACTGTTCCATCACCGTTGAATCCAACAAGCCCGCCTACGTGAGCGTCTCCGACTACATCTCCCATCGCATACGACTGCAAAATATTTCCACTACTGCTACCGCTACTATTGGTTCCAACGAGCCCACCAGCGCCAAATCCATCGCTAGTTACATTCCCTGTCGCGTATGAAGTGGTTATCTCTCCCTCAGAACCATTATCTCCGACAAGTCCACCGGCATCTTCGTTCCCGGTTACCATTCCAGTCGCATATGAATCTCGTATTTCTCCATCATCACTAACTCTAACAACACCATTCCGTCCAGCAAGTCCGCCAACAGCATCATCTCCAGTTACTGTTCCTTCGGCATATGATTCTTCCACTCTTCCTCTATTTTCTCCGACCAGTCCTCCAACTCGTTCGTCTCCAGTTACATCACCCGCAGCATACGAATCGAATACATCTCCTTCCCTGCTGAAACCGACGAGCCCTCCTACTTGTTCCTCCCCGGATACTTCATTCCTCGAGTGAGAGCCAGTTGTTCGTCCGAATGTATTGTCTCCGACGAGTCCCCCGACTCGTTCGTTCCCAGTTACATCGACCTCCGTATGTGAATTTTCAATATCCCCACCATTATTTCCGACAAGCCCTCCGACTCGTTCGTCCCCTTCAACACGTCCAGTCGCAGACGACCCCTCTATCTGTCCATCAAACGTGGTATCGTCAGTGTTCCATCCGACAAGTCCGCCGACTAGTGACTCTCCAGTTACGTCGACTTCGGCATCCGAATCAACAACTTCTGCATCAGTATTGTTGAATCCAACAAGCCCCCCGACGCTTTCGTTTCCGTTTATAACTCCAGTAACAGAAGCGTTAGTAATACGTCCCGCGTCGCTTACGCCGACAAGCCCCCCGACTCTGGATTCTCCACTGACGTTTACATCAACCAAGGTAACATTTTTAATATTGCTTGCTGCGGGCATTAGATCCCTGGAATCAACACTACTGAACAGTCCAATCTCATCTGTCCGATCGATATAAAGTCCCACAATCTCATACCCGTTTCCGTCAAATCGTCCTGTAAATATTTCTCCCTGGCATTCTCCCTCGAGAAGGTCGCACTCCCCAATCGGATCGAATCCCGCCCCATCGTTCCATTGCTCTGTCTCACTCGCATCAATATTTTGTGTTAACTTATAATCACCATCGAGTGGGGCATCATCCGCGTCTCCGATGCATTGTAGTTGGGTGATATTACTGATGAGAATGTACCCATCCTCTTCCTCATATTCTACTTCGTCACAGTCAGAAGACGAAGTATTCGATTCGCTTGTGTCACCATCCTCAACGTCAGGCTCATCATCATCTCCATCATCATCACTTCGGTCTGCAGTCTGATCGTTCGGTTCCTCTTGAGTGCTTGAGCATCCTGAAAAACTAACGGCTGTGACAGAGCCAGCGAGGGCAAGCACACTTCTCCGTTTCATGATTGTGGTAGAGACTCATCAAATATAAAGGAAGACAATTCAGCAAGAACCCTCGGAAGAGTGGAGTCGTATCATTCAGACATACTATCGTCTGAAACAGCTGGTCGCTGAAGAGTGCGTATTGACTATTGAGAGGTTGTACTGACATGGATGGCTCGTCACAACATCTATGACGGTGGAGAGAGGATGTTGGGTAAGATGGCCACAAACAACGACAAAATACAGTTTCGGGGGGAAACTGAGAAGAAAGCGAGTCAGATTGTCGATCAAATGCGTCTTGGTGGGATCAACATCAGTGAGCTTGCTCGACAGGGTCTTCAAGAGAAACTCAGAGAAGTCCTCTCAGACGAAGAGAAGATCACTCTCCACCAGCGATACAAGCAGGGAGAGCTTTCTGAAGAAGTTACAGAGCTCCTTCTTGGTGATGCCTTGGAAGAAATTGAGCGGGAGCGAGAGGCCTTCGAGGAGGCTGCGGAGCTTGATACGAGTGGCGTTTTCCAGAAGTGAAGATGGTGGACGACGATGTCCGCCATCCAGTTACCGTTGATACAGACGCTCTAATCGCTGTAGCGAACACAGGTCTCTGGTCTCGAATTACGGACAATATCCAGCTGACGACGACTAACGTGTGTTTTCATGAACTCAAGCGTCACGTTCGGGAGATGTCTGAGTACGCGCCTGAAGGGTTGAGAGAGCGGTGGGTTCACGATGGGAGCAAGAGGGCACTTGCGCCGTTCGATGACGAGGAGAAGTCGTTTACAACGGTTCCGTGTGTTCCTCGACCACATGGAGAGGATGCTGGGGAGAAGTCTCTGAAGATGGAAATCGAACAGCATACAGAGCTGTATCGGTTCGCTATTTTAATGGATACATACGGGCGTCGGGCTATTAATCGAGTATTCGATGACGCAGAAGAGACAACTGGGAAGGCAGTTGCTCCCACGTTTTTGCTGTGTCTGTTACTAGACGAGGGGAAGTGTACTGTAGCGGAGTTTTGTCAGGCTTGTAGCGAGATGCTTCGAGAGGAAGGCTGGACAGGGTATCAAGCGATTCAGGGAGCATGGGAAGCGATCCCGGTCGATTGCTCGCAGTATCTCCCGAACGCTCTACTTCCATGAACACTCCTGATTGACATCCTCCTCCGCGTAAACGCGGAGGAATCCTGAGCGTTGGAGGTTTCAGGTTTGCAGTCCTACCGAACCCCGACACGGTGAGAATCCGTGTGGAGTTCACGGACTGTGGCGGGTGGGACTGCTGGGAGTGCCAAGCCCCCGGTACTCCTATCCTCCGTCGTGTTCGGACCCCCGAAGTTGTTTTTGCCTCGCGGGAGTCTGGCAGACTTCGGCGGACTCGGAGTTACTTTCTGTGGTGCCTACAGCAGTCGGGCACAGCATCGGTTCATTATAGGAACCGACCGTTCACCCAACTGGTTCCGATTACTGTCTTATTGCTTGGGGCGGACAGGCCGCCATCGTAGGACTGGTGGGAACCGCTCTGTCCCCGACCTGATTCCTATCTGTAGGCAGGGTTGCCTGTCGCTTCAAGATACGGATTGCCAAATCTCAGAATGGCTATTGCAGCGTAGATTGACTCCAAGTTGTCGGATTCATCCTGCGGCTGAAGCCGCAGGTATTCTCCTTGACCTGTATAATGCCGCCTCACGGCGGGTTTGATGCGCTGTTCAACTGGGCTGAGTCGTCGTCCTCGTATGCTGCCCGCCACATCGCGTGGATGGCGCGAGTGACGAGTGATACTTCAGTCACGTCGATACAGGATGGCTCGGCGGTCGTCGTGGCGGCGTTTGGAGGAGGATGGAAGTGTATCTCGGGTGAGTGGGCGTTGGGGTGGCGATCGAAGCGCCAGTTGACGTTGTCGCTATCGACGTAGTGGAACGAATACATTCCCTGTTTGCTCCATTGGATATCGAGTCGAGCGCTCTCGGCGTTGCTGAGCCCATCGCTGAGACTGATGTGTAGTTCCGTGGGGGCGACGATGTCATCGTACGACGTTACGTCGACTAACGGCTCAAGCTCGAGCCAGAGGTCACGAATCCGTTGGAGTGCCGGAAGATAGATCGGTCCGAACTCGCCGGCACGGTCATCGCCGCTCATATAGCGAGTTGGTGGCTGGCCTCGTCGTAGGCGAGTGCTGCGTGGGCGACTGCGAGGTTCTGCCGTGTTGTCCGCCACGCGGTGAGATCGTTCCAGCCTTCGGTCTCGTCGCCGTCGAGTTGCTGGGCGAGTTCCTCTGGTGACACCACGTCATACCGGTCTTCGTAGTGCCGGATCTCGGCTTTCATCTCCTGGATGCTGTCAAGCAACTCCGGCCGAGTAACTTCCTTGCGTAGCTCCCGGATCCGGGACATTAAAATCCGGTCGCTGTTGCGCTTGTACAGTGTTGTTTGGCCGTCCTGTTCCGTCTCGGCGAACCCGGTGTTCACGAGTGTCTTACTGTGGCGACGCGCCGTCGGCTCGCTCACGAGGGCGCGGTCGGCAATCTCGGCGGCCGACTCCCCGTCGTGGGTTTGTTCGATGATTTCGTACACCCGCTCGAACGGCGTGGTGTCGTCTTTCCAATCCGCTTTGACTTGCTCGTTGACGTCGTCCCACGTCTCGGTCATACTGGGTGCTACGCAGCCAAGAAACAAATAGTTTCTTGAGGAAACTATCTACTGTCAGTGCTTGTAGCCGAGCATTGTCAGACTACTTCCTCCACTAACGTCTCGTGGTGTGTCCAGATTGTGGTTGACGTGATGGATGCTGAAGTCGTCGGCCTCGAACCATCGGATTCGAAGCGATGCGCGCGTGACTCCGCTGGGGAAGTACCCGAAGTCGTAGTCTACAACGACAGCGTTTGGCGCATACGCACGCCGTGCGTGGACACTCTCGAATCGCAGTCGGGTGATTGGAACTCCTGTCTGCTGATCGCTACTGACCGTCGCCGATCCTCTCTAACCGTCGCCGATCCCCGTTACGCTTCTTTTTTGTCGATTCGGAACGTAACACGAACCGGCTCTGGAAGAGGTGGTCGCGGAGCCGTCTCATGCCGCTTGATCTTTTTGGGCTTCCGCGTTTTTTGGTGTACCGCTCGCGCTATCGGGACACCTTTGAGGTAATTGAAATCCCCGAGGATGTCAGCACCACGCTCGGTGAAGCCGTAGAATTTCCACGGTAACCCGCGCGTGTCCTTGTTCGGCGGATAGTCATATATTGTAAGCACCTCTGCTTCAACGAGGGCCTCCAGTTGCTCTTGGACGGTCTTTCTCGATTTGTTCGGGATGAAGTGGTTAATCTCATCCGCTGACGCGAGGGCTGCTGGATGCCCCAAGAGTGTCTGAATGATGCTGTGCCGGGTCTCCTGCGACAGCAACTCCATCAACTCGCGCTGCCGTTCGAGGGGGTTTTCCTCCCTGTCAGCGTTGGAGTGCGGGGAGATCTCGGCCATTGTATCAAAACGTACAGTGGCAGTCCGCATAAGCATATGGGATTGACTTATCTAAGTTTGACCAGTATGGTTATATACTAATATTACCATATTAGTTGACGTGGCGAAGATCCCGGAGAACACCGACGAACTCACGGACTTCATCATAGACGATGTTCTCTACGGGTTGGAACTTGACCCAGTAGATAGTGAGCGACTCCTCTCGTATATGAGAGAACGTCACGAACACCTATTCGGACCACATTCGACGTATTTCGTTCTGGGAAGCTATGAATCTCCATTTAAATACCGGCTTGATAAAGCGCTTGACGTGCTGAACCACCGGCACGATGCCTACGCGTACCTCCTCGCCACGCAACCCGACCTCTGTGTGTCGGATAAGATTCCGGATCTCAAAGTGAAGTTCTTTCTTCACGCCCTCTACGCAGATGCGATCCCGCTTATCCTCGAACACGATACTGGTGGTGCAGTCGCCGAGTTTGGGCGCGTTGAACGCCCGACACTGCTTGACCGCACGTATCTCTTCCCTCGAGTACTGGAGGAACGCTACGACGACGAGTCTCTACTCACCACACAAGACGCGATCCGTGCTCGGGCCATCGAACTAGCGTACCACGCTGATAATCTTAACGAGAGACTTGCTGCGCTCGCTGAACGCGCTCGTGATCAAGGGCTCGACATTTCGACACAGGACCTTGGCTCGTACGTGGACTCCGAACTTGGCGGCCGTACGCCGTTATATAGTGGTTTGATAACCGATTCCCTTGTACATCTTGAATCACTAGACCAGTGCTTTTCGTGGACGACGACGGAAGAACTCGAAGAGCAGCTGTCACACGTTCTTTGACATCCTCCTCCGCCTGAAGCCTGAGGAGAATGTCAAAGGGGCCACGGATCGTCCCAACACCCCGGTTCATCGTCGATTACGCTCGAAACGGGTACATGAGACACGAGGAGGCTCGAACGCTGATCACAACGATCAGTTCACACCGAAGCTGGGAGAACAGGCCCTATGTCACGCAATTTCTCCAGCGCCTCGACGACTAACCGGTCTTCGAGTGGCCGCTATTGACTTGCGGTTGCCGACCAGTCGGTACTGACGACGACACCGGAAAATCTTCGATCGATCGGCATCCCGCGACCACACGAAACTGTATCTCACTGCCCCCGTTCGCTGTCTCTTTGAGACGCCGCGGCGCTCCTCACTCGGAGCGGATCCATCCGAGCGTGTCACCGATCTCGAACTCGTCGTCTTCACCTACGACGATTTCGTCAAGTGTCCCAGCGACAGGCGCTTGAATATCGACGCTCACTTTTTCGACCTGTATTTCACAGAGTGTGTCACCCTCCTGGACCGACCGGCCTTCACGGGCGAACCAGTCGACGAGAATGCCCTCGGTCTCGTCGACGTCAGCCTCCCAGTTGCCGGTTGCGCGAACTGCCGCCCGCATCCCCGAGCCACCGTCAGCTACGCTCCGTCGTTCACTCATTTCGGGGATACAACTTTTCGAACACTTTCCTCGATATCGGTAGCGTCCGGGATTACTTCGTCTTCCATTGGGCGGGCGTACGGGATTGGAACGTCTGGGACGGCGACCCGCTCGACGGCATCAAGCGCACCGAGGTCTCTATCGGCGACGCTCGCAATGATCTCACCGGTGACGCCAAAGGACTGATAATCCTCGTCGACAACGACGAGTCGCCCTGTCTTTCGAACCGACTCGACGATCGTATCGGTGTCGAGCGGTACTAGCGTCCGAAGGTCGATGACTTCGACGTCGATTCCGTCGGCCATGAGTGACTTCGCCGCAGCGAGCGCGCGATGAACGTGGAGGCCGAGCGTCACTATGGTGACATCAGCACCCTCACGCTTGATATCTGCTGACCCAAACGGGATCGTGTAGTCTGTCTCTGGGACCGGTGTCTTTGGGCCGTCAGGTGCAGGCATCCACCCGATTCCCATCAGCCGCTTGTGGAATAAATACATCACCGGGTCGTCGTCACGGATCGCGTTGTGCATCAATCCCTTCGCGTCGTAGGCCGTTGACGGCACGACGAGCTTGAGCCCGGGAATGTGTGCGAACGTCCCATACAAGGTCTGTGAGTGCTGGGCCGCATCGTTATACGTCCCGCCGACAGCGGCCGTGAGGACGAGCGGCACGTTCACGTTACCGCCGCTCATATACGTGTTCTTCGCAAGTTGATTGTAGATCTGATCCATCGCAACGCCGAAGAAGTCCACGAACATCAGTTCCGCAATCGGGCGCATCCCCTCCTGAGCAGCACCAACCGCTGCCCCGAGATACGCAGTCTCGCTGATCGGCACGTCCATGATCCGA
The DNA here is from genome assembly GCF_017873815.1 of Halorubrum alkaliphilum. GTDB lineage: Archaea > Halobacteriota > Halobacteria > Halobacteriales > Haloferacaceae > Halorubrum > Halorubrum alkaliphilum. The sequence goes on from NZ_JAGGKQ010000042.1 coordinate 8,022, forward strand.
TCACGACCGAATTCGTCAAGCAGCCCTTGGGTACTATCGAAAATCCCGCCGTAGTCGGCGACATCCTCGCCCATGTAGAACACGTCCTCGTTTTCACGCATCTCGTGGGCCATTGATTCGACCATCGCCCGACTCATCGTCAACTCACGGTCGATGACATCTTCTGTCTCACTCATCTTCGGTCACTAGTAATTGAAAGCGGGTCAAATCCGGAAGTTCGTTCTTTTCACTCGTATCTCATTACGGCATTATTTTGCGTTCCTAATCTCCAACTCAGAAACGTTTTCTATCAGTTCCGTGACCTTCATTCTACATAATTGGCACTTCGCTCTTGTGTAGCACATTGTTGGTGGAGAGCGACTGTCAGATCGAAGAGTGGAGAGAAAGGAATTGATGTAGAAGCTGAGGGTGTCATAGAACGAGTAGCACACTAAAGAGCAGGGTGAACGCTGAGGTGGATGAGTTTAGCGACCCTACAAGATGATCCTTCGATAGAGTCGTTCTTCAATGTCGCGGAAACCGAGACGCTAGCGTTGTTTGAGCATCTCTCCTTCGAGTTTCTCGAAGAGTTCGACGTGTTCGCCCCGGCGCAGACGGGGCGAACACGAGAGCACGAACCACCAGAGTTGATGCGTGGCTTCATCCATTGCTACTACCACGACATCTACGGCATTCGTCTCGTTGAGCGAGAACTTCGGAACACGCTCGTTTGGCTCAGCTGTGGCTTCGATCGACCGCCGTCCAGAGACGCAGTCGATCGCTTTCTCACCGACCTCGAACACGTCGTTGACGAGGTGTTCGACCGACTCGTCGAGCAGGCCGCCCGGCGCGGCCTGCTTGACTTGACTTATTGTATCGATTCAACCGATGTGAGGGCGATGCCCGCCGATCAAGACGCGTCGAAGTGCTACGATCCAACCGACGACGAGTACTACTACGGCTACGGCTGTACAATCGTCTCGACCGGGCAAAAGATCCCGATTAAAGCCGAGTTCACCGAGAGTAAGCAAGCGCCAGAGGAGACGGCGATGCGCGTCACGCGTGACGCGCTCGCCGTCACCAAGCCGATCTGGATGGTCGGTGACAGCGCCTACGACACGCTCGACTGGCACGACCACCTGCTGGCCGCAGGGGTCGTGCCAGTCGCCCCGTACAACGCGCGAAACACCGACGACCCGAAGGACATCGAGTACAGGGTCGAAGACCGCATCGAACAACACAGCGAGGACGTTCAGCTGAAGCAGTCCACGTTGGATGAGACGTACAACCGCCGGACAGGAGTCGAACGAACCAACGAATCAGTAAAAGACTGCGGCCTCGGGCGGACGCACGCCCGAGGCCGCGTCCACGCACGAGCACAGGTGTTTCTTGCCTTGTGCCTTCGCCTCGTCGTCGCAATCACCAACTACGAACGCGGAGACAATCCGGGAAGCACGATCATCACGGTGTGACAAGAAATCTATAACACGCCTATATAATATACAACGCGCGCTTTAGTCAGGATGCCGGCGTTGAATCGTTTATTCCAGTTATATGATTGATACGGGCCGGCATGGTTTTATCCCGCTGTTTCTACTTATTCCGAACGTGCCTGATACTGTGTTAGCACAGTTGCTCAGTGTCTTTCTCTGGGCTACATTAGTGCTGTACGGCGGTGCCTCGTTATGGTGGCTCATACAGGTATTCATTCTTTCGTACGGCTGGCAGGACACGAACCAGACTGAAGTCGGATTGGACAATATTCAAGTCAGGGTTCTCACTATCGCTGCTGAAGAAACCGTACAGCGAACGGTGAGTTCTATTCCCGACGAGATTACTGACCCACTTGTCATCGCTGAGGAAGATATTGACATTGCCGGGGCTGACGTTCATGTCGTACCGGATGACTTCGAGTGTGCGGCACAGCGGAAAGGGCGCGCAATTGAGTGGGCCCGCCAACAGATTCCGTGTGAGAAGGAATACGTTCTGTATCTTGATGAAGACACCCTGCTCAGTGGCTTTTCAGGGTTGCCAGCAGCTGATATTATTCAACTTAGCGAGCATCCACTCCGGACCCACTCTCGGCTTACATATGTGTGTGAGATATTCCGTATCGGCTTTCAATTCGAGCAACGAGCGTTTCATCAAGTCGCCTATCCCGCGTACGCTTGGGGCGGGGCTGTTGCCGTACGGCATGAGTTAGAAGAGCAGATTACATGGAACGTTCCGTCAATCACCGAGGACACGACGTTCATCTGGCGTGCAGCCGCTCGCACGAATATTGACTACCGACTTGCGACAGTGAAAGCACGGAATCAAGCACCACCGACGCTCAAATCACTGATAAAACAGCGCCGTCGCTGGGTTTCTGGAACGATCCAAGATCGCAATCTTCTGCCGCGAAGGTATCAACCAGTCATTTTCACACGGATCGTAACGTGGGCACTGTCACCGGTTATCCCATTATTCGGTATCATCGCTTTCGTGTTTCCAGAAGCAATCCCATCGTCCAGTGTATATCTCTTGCTTTCCGCACTACTGTTTGGGATCGTTTTCCTATACATGATTTTCGGGCTCGTTGAATATCGAAAATATCCCGAGGTATGGTGGGCATATATTGTTGTCACTCCGCTTGCAGTGCTTGTCCATTCGCTTGGAGCCCTGTGGGGAATTATGCAACCAGTAGACGATTTCGAGGTCACTCAGAAGACCGCAGCAATCGACACGGGGACCATTGAGGAGCGTAACCCGGAGCTCACAGAAGACGAGTCCGAGTATGACACCAAGGCGGAAACCGAACCCGATGAGAACTGACTATTCTGCTACCCATGCTTCGTCCGAGTCAGCTTCAGTACAAACTTCGTCACCACAAGTGTTGATTCCGAAAACACCGTAGATTCCACAGGTCCCTGTTGTCGCACTAATAAGCAGGATTGCTGCCAACAGAGCCAGCGGCAATATTACGGAAACTCCTACCGCCACTTCAAGTGGGTATGCTATAAATACCCAGCCGGCAATAACAGCGGCAGACACCCCGAGGGGTACTCGAAGCAATCTATCTAATCGGCCAACGTTCTGATCTCGGTCTCCCATACCCATCATACGTACTGAGGCCGTTTAATCCCATGTTTTGTGCGGACGGAAGCTGTCTTAACGATTTTGTCGAGCTGGTTGACAAAGATCTCCCGCGCCTGACTCCATAGTATTCTATTAGGTACTTTTCGCCATTAGGACTAATCCGATATTGATGCTGCCTGTATCAGACGATTCGAGGAGCCCGAGAGGGGCATGCCAACCGTTCTATGACACCCTGGTAGAAGCTGAAAAAACAGGATACAAGGAAGTTATTCAAGTCAAACGATACAATATAAATAATAAACTGGGGAGTGAAGACACTGTCCCGTTTCGAGTATATAAATGGTTGTGCCGCGAAGAATCTCTTCAGTCAAATGAGACAGTGAAATTACGTTACAGCAGCTGCAACCGTTTTTCAAGAGGTCTAAACGATGTCAAACACGGAATTTGGTGTGTCCATTTCGGATGAACTTGTTGAGGAACTGGACGAGCTAACCGAGCAGTGCGTTGACCTCCAAGCAAGCCGTTCAGAGGTTGTTGAGGCGATTCTGACCGCGTACTTCCAAGGGGAGTACGTGTTTAGCCCGGGCTGATTTCGTCACTGTCTCGTAGATAGAGACACGCGGGGGACACATGGTCCGTCAGCAGGAATCGGGAATGCCTTCT
>NZ_JAGGKQ010000043.1 GCF_017873815.1 Halorubrum alkaliphilum
TCCGCGACTCCCCAGCGACACAGTAATTCAGCAGTAGTGAACGATCTATGAGACTGCTACGAAATCGTCTCGACATGGAACTGCTATCCAACTACGATCTGCGCTAAATCCGCCGGGAAAAACTCTTTTCTCGTCAAATTCGTCATGTACAGATGGTAGTCGTCGGCGTCCTCGTTGCGGACGCCGACGACGCGAAACCGCTTCGTATCCAGCGACCGCGTCCCGTTGTACGGTCCTCGTTTGAACTCTACTTCGACCTCTACATCGATGTACTTCCGGTCGAGATCGTCGAGAACAGCTCGGAGCTGCTTCCCCTCTAAGGGAATGGCGCGACCGCGCCATTCCCGTAATTCGTCCGTAATAACCGGGTTTGCGTTCTGTTTTAGCCTGCTCACGAAGTAACCGCCATTCTCGTCGATCCGCGCAAACCGGCGGTACTTGAAGTACGCGAGATCGAACAACACGAGGCGGTTCTCAAGCCACGGCCCTGTCTTGAACAGCGTGCTATCGTGTGCTTTCTCGTCAGTCACGTCGATTCGTTCAATCGTCTGGTCGGTGGCATTGTGGAGCAGGTGGAGCTTCGCTCCAGCCTGCTCCTCGTGGCAGGCTTCGTACTCGTTGGAAAGGAACTCGTGCAACCGCAGCACCGTTCCATCGGCGATCATCACATCTCTAAATCGGTCGATATCAGCGTCAACAGCGTCGGGAACGGCGACCTCGTCGAGACCGTGCTCGACGAGGTCGCGGAGGTACTCTGCGAGTGTCGGAGTCAACCGCTGATAGAACCCACCCGGTGAGATGGTCTTGTCGGCAGTAGAGTTGTAGCAGCGTCTAAAACTGGCGAGTGTTCGGCTTTCGCCTGCGGCGAAGCCGAACACGAATGCCCAGACGAAGGCAGGAATCTGGAGTTTGCGGTCACGTTCAACCACGCCGAGTTCCTCGGCGTGCTCTTCAAGAAACTCAGAGGGAAACAGTGTAGTGAGCCGACGCATAATCCGAGACGAGGAGGTTTCGTTGTGCACACTCGACACCTCCTCATTCCTTGCGAAAAGTAGTCTCGATAAGCCGCTGCTGTCACGCGGTTTCCCGCTTAACTAAAGACGGATGGTTCATGACGTTATGATCCGTCGATGAAAACATCTATGATGAATTAGTGGAAAGTTCATCCATGGACACAGGCCCCCATAACGATGCTTGGGGGGCAGCGAAGAGAGTACCAGCCGCTATAGATCCATCATCGAAGCTGTTCGAGACGGCGTTTTCGTCGTCAATCTGGACGGGACTATCACCTACGTCAACGACTCGCTTTGCTCGTTGACTGGGCGTGAGCGGAACGAACTGGTTGGCAACACGTTCGACACGCTGGTTGAATCAGGACTGGTTAAATCAGCCGAGTTTGACCGATTCGTTACAACCATCAACTCCATTGCCGACGGAGAAATCCAGGATGAAATTCTGACCTTCGAAATTGATCAGGAGACCGAACAGATGGTAGACGTTCGCGTCTCGAAACATATCCGGGACGACGGCACTGACGATATCGTCGGCGTGGTCCGGGACGTGACAGACCGCGAGCGGAGGGCCCGAGCAGCAGAACAAAAACAGGCGGTGCTGGCCAAACTGTACCAAGTTGGTGCAGAGGACGCTCTCACGTTCGAACAAAAAGCCGAGCGCATCCTCTCCATTGGGTGTGAGTACCTGGATCTGCCGTTTGGGTTCCTGTCGAAAATAGAGGAAGACACACAAGAGATTGTACACGCTGTTGGCGATCATACACTGCTCCAGCCAGACGAAACCGCACCGCTGGAACAGTCGTACTGTCGGAAAACCATCCAAAGCGACGATCTGGTCGGTATGCAGGACGCACAAGCGGAGTTGGGCGAAGACGATCCGGCGTACGAACTGTTCGACTTAGGCTGTTATATCGGAACGAAGGTCATGGTCGGAGAGAACCTCTATGGGACGTTCTGCTTTGCGGCCCCACACGACCGTGACCGGGAATTCAACGCCGGCGAACGGGAGGTGATCAAGCTTCTTGGACAGTGGGCCGGGTACGAACTCCAACGGCAGCGGTTCGAAGAACGGTTGCAAGGATTGCACCGAATATCCCAACAATTGCTGGTAGCCGAAACAACCGAGGAAATCGCAGAAATCGCGGTTGAGACGGTTCTGGACAGTTTCGATCTCCCGGTGACTGCGTTTTGGGAGTACGATGCCGGCGACGACGTCTTACGCCCGCTGGCTGAAACAGACGAAGCAGTACGGATCGTCGGGGAGGCTCCGACGTTCGAGCGAGACGACGCACTGCTTTGGGAGAGTTTTGACAGTGGCGACATCCGGAACTACGAGGACCTGACCGAACGACCAGAAGTGTACAATCCGGAGACGCCATTACAGTCAGAGGTGTACATCCCCTGCGGGAATCATGGGATCATCACCTGTGCTGCGACCGAGCCAGGTGCGTTCGGCGAGATCGATATCGAAAGCCTCCGACTGCTTGAGGCGCTGGTCACGGAGGCCATCACCGCAGTCAAGCGCGAAGAACAGCTAGCCGAGCGTGGTGAAGCACTCCAGCGACAGAACGACCGCCTCGAAGAGTTTGCCGATGTCGTGGCACACGACCTTCGAAACCCAATGACGGGAGCGGTCGGCTTTCTCGAAATCGCCCGTAAAACGAACGAGTCACAGCATTTCGACCGCGTCGAACAGTCCTTAGAGCGGATGGAGGAACTCATCGACGAGTTGTTGATGATCGCACGCGGTGATCGCCAGGCAGTCAACATACGCACCCACCAATTACAACCAATCGTGGAGGAGGCGTGGTCATACACCGACGCCCCGAAAGCGACCTTGTCCGCAGACGACCCGCTTGGTGAGATAGAGGCCGATGAGACACGACTGCTGCAACTGTTCGGCAATCTCTTCCGCAACAGCATCGAACACGGCGGCGACGACGTTACCGTGGAAGTTGGCCCCCTCGCTGACGAGGGGGGGTTCTACGTCGCCGATGAGGGGCCAGGGTTTTCCGACAAGCAACGGACGGAGATCGAAGCACTCGGAGACACGGACGAGATGTCGGGATTCGGAATCGGACTCATGAGCGTTATCGATGTCGTGGAAGCACACGGGTGGGACCTCACAGTCCCCGCCACAGATCAGGGAGCACGCATCGAAATCCGAACTGGTGAACGGAGCGAATGACCCGTGGAACCAAACGTGCCCGCGATGAAGCGTGGGTAGGAGACGCACATGACCGCTAAAATAGTCATTGCTGAGGATGATGAGACGACCCGGGAAGTCATCGAACTCAACTTGACTGACAACGGGTGGGACGTAGTGGCGTTTACCGATGGTGATGAATGTTGGGAGCATCTCGAATCACGGACCAACGATCCACCGGATATCGTGGTGTTAGACGTGATGATGCCCGAAATCGATGGGCTTTCAGTTCTCGAACATATCCGGGATCACGACGCACTCGTCGATCTGCCAGTCGTCATGTTGACATCCCGCAACCGAGAAGAAGATATCGTGCAAGCACTCGACGCCGGGGCTGACGATTTTGTGGCAAAGCCCTTTTCGGAAGTCGAGCTTGTCAGTCGAGTTGAGAAGGTGCTCGACGAAGCGTGAGAGAGGATTCGATAACGACAATGTATGTGAAAGTCTGTAGTTTCAGGTTCGGCACCAATGCGATGGTAATTATACCTCAGTAAGAATTAGTCGAACTAATGGTACAGTGGTCCCGTCGTGAGTTCCTTCGGTACACGACAGTCGGAACGGCAACAGGGGTTGCTGGTTGCAGCGCTTTTTCGCCATCGGACTCGGATACGGACAGTTCGAGCACGGCCGGAGATGATAGGGAGCCATCCGCGAAACTTTCCGAGCCGATATCGGGGGAAGCCGTCGGACTCTCGGGTAACGCAATCGCGGACGTGACACTCGATGTGATAGTGCCGGGTCGGGGAGCAGTTGCTCGATATCGTGGACAGAGATCGAGTGAGTGAGTTAGTGGTGCAATCGTCCCGAAAAGAAATCATTCACCCGGCTAACCGTTGGTCACTGCTCTATGGAAAGATACCGGTAGAAGGTTGGCCTCGACACTCACGACTCACAATCTATCCATAGTGAGTGTGATTAGAGACCCTCTCAAGTGCTCTTGTTCCGTTACCAAGGACTGTCGAACAATCGAACCGACCGGTCGGAAACGCCGTGTCGAACGCTCACCAACTCGCTCCACCTGTGACGCGATCAGTTCTTCCGCGCTTTCTTCCAGGCCGGATAGAACTCCAGTATGGCGATCAGACTGATCACGACGCCGGCGGCAACCATTGCGGTATCCGGATCGATTTCGTCCATATTGGGACAGGGTGTTGTAGACGTGAAACAGTTTGGCATCCTTCGAGGCTGTTGTGGAGGCCGCCTCTCAACGGGCGAATACCGTGAGAAATCGAGTTCGGGGGTCGCCCCGATCACCATTGCCGGGGCACTCTTGAGGATTGCCCACTCCGCTTGGAGCTGACAATGCTAGTCGAGCCGAGATATCGTATTTTGCGGTATGAGAAGTGATTTACCTGCACGAACCTAAGTAAACGTGTGAGTGATACAACTGAAGAGACGCCGATAGAAACTGCGGAAGGAATCGGTGCTGACGGTCTCAGCCCTGCCGTGCTGGCATCGGTCGGTTCGGTCGCCCTTGCGCTATACTTCTACTACGTGCGCGGCGACCAACAGCGCGGCCAGTTCGTTGGCTTCTGGCCCGTCACGATACTCAGCCTCGCCTCGTACTTCAAACTGGAAGAAATAAAACAGATGCTGGCGGAGCGTGACGAGTAACTCGGCGCTCCAGTCAGATAATCGCGGAACTTTAGGGTTGGGAGAAAAGGCTAAACACGAGGCTATCGGTGCCGTTTAGACTGAACTCACCAACGTCCACTCGCAAACAAACAGACTCAGTCGATCACATCGGGTTTGAGTGAAAGTGTCTGCTTGGGAAGGGTGTGGAAGCTACCGAAGCAGACAGCGAGATAGAAGAAAAGCACCTGGTTAATTTTGTCGTCAACAGTCTCGACGAAGAGCTTGCGATAGATCTCGGTGATGACGTCGAGGTCACGACAGAGACGTTGTACGAGGTCCTCGCCGGCGCCAGCGCCGGCGGGACCTCAATCAACCACGTCTGCGAAACGACCGGCGACTCGCCACACGCCAACACCGTCCGAGGACACCTCACCGAGCAGTTTGAGCTTGACTCGGTTGAGGCAGTTGGGGACATGCTCCTACAGCGAGATGCGCTTGCGACACTTCCAGATCGACCGGTGGAGGTCTGCGCAGACCTCCACCTCGATCCCTACTACGGCGACGAAGACGAGACAGAAGCGCTGTACTTCTCACAGGCGAAACGTGGAACGACCACCTTTCACGCGTATGCGACGCTCTACGCGCGGGTGCGCAACAAACGATACACGCTGGCGGTTCGCCAGCTTGTCGCTGGCGATACCACCAGCGATGTCCTCGCTGAGTTCCTCGAACTACTCGACGGCCTTGACCTCAGCGTCAAGGCCGTCTACCTCGATCGTGGATTCTACAACAGTACCTGCCTCGGACTGCTGTCCAAGCACAACTACGCCTACGTCATGCCGATTGTCAAGTGGGGCGAGACGATTCAAGACGAACTCAACAGAGGCTGGAGCCGCGAGATCGAACACGATCTCGCCGGCGAGGTGACTTTCCCCGTGTTCATCGACTGCGTCTACCAGCAGGGACGATACGACGAACACGGGGTGGCGCGTCACGGCTACGCCGCTGACGCGCCGTTCATCGACACACCACGGGATGCCCGAGAACACTATAGCAAGCGCTTCGGCATCGAGTCGAGCTACCGATTAGCCAAGCAGAGCCTCGCATTCACCAGTTCTCAGGACGCTGGGCTACGGCTCGTGATGTTTGTGGTGAGCCTGCTGCTCCAGAATAGCTGGCGATATCTCCACTGGAAGTACGTGGCGGCGCCCCGCCGCGGGGGGCGCCGCCTCTGGAACTGGTCGTTCACGGAGTTCTGCGAAATGACGCTTCGCGCAGCTTGGACAGCACTTGGTGTGCGTAGGTCTGTTCCAGCGAACCAGTCACTTGACGACCGGTTCTTCCGGTAGCTGTCCACCGGTCCGGACAGCGGTCGTGAGTGGCGACGCCGTCGCGTCGGCGGCAGTCCGCCGCCGACAGCGACGATCCATCCCAAAGATCACTCTCACCAGCGCTTCGAAGACGCTTCACGACCAGTTCGATCTGATTCATCGGCATCAGACGAGATTACGCGGCTGTCGATGTGATCGACTGAGGCTGCGGACGAGGTCGCGCTCGGAGACGCGCACGTTTCAGACGTACCCTCGTGGGGTTGAAGCGACCGCCAACTGACCGCATCTCGTGACCACACCCAGTTTCAGACGTACCCTCGTGGGGTTGAAGCGCTTTTTAACGCTTCCACCTCCTCGGCGAGCTCCTGGTTTCAGACGTACCCTCGTGGGGTTGAAGCGTCTCCGGCGTCGAGACGATCACCGAGGTCGGCCCGGACGTTTCAGACGTACCCTCGTGGGGTTGAAGCGTCAGCAAACACCTTGTGGGGGTCGTTCCCAGCCGCGTTTCAGACGTACCCTCGTGGGGTTGAAGCTGGATCCGCCCGGGCTCAACGGCGGGTTACCACAACGGTTTCAGACGTACCCTCGTGGGGTTGAAGCACCTTGGGCTACCTGAAGGTTTAATCAACCGTCAGTTTCAGACGTACCCTCGTGGGGTTGAAGCACCGTCACAGGTCAACCCCCTCGTACCCGTGCGCTTGTTTCAGACGTACCCTCGTGGGGTTGAAGCGCCGCGTCGTCGAACGCGTCACCGACGCCCAGACCGGGTTTCAGACGTACCCTCGTGGGGTTGAAGCCGTTTGGCGAGCGGCAAAGCGCGTCGAGCGGCAGGCGGTTTCAGACGTACCCTCGTGGGGTTGAAGCAAATGGACTCCGTGCTTCGGCCCGTCTTAAGCCCCGTTTCAGACGTACCCTCGTGGGGTTGAAGCGGCTCCGGGCGACGGGAGTACGCGACGACGCCGTTTCAGACGTACCCTCGTGGGGTTGAAGCGACGGTGAGGAGTTACGCGGCGACCCGTCGACGACGCGTTTCAGACGTACCCTCGTGGGGTTGAAGCCTCGACCACGGCGGCACGCACTACGGCGGTGCGCGGTTTCAGACGTACCCTCGTGGGGTTGAAGCAAAGGCGTCGGCACGCGCACGCGTATCTGGTTGGTGTCATCTGTCTTTAGTTAAGCCTCACACCTCGGTTGTGTAGCGGTAGCGAGCGTTTCTTGTAAGATTGGTCGTTGCTTGTGGATCTTTTGAGCGTCTTCGATCAGCCGGTCGAGCAGCGGCGGTGGTGAGTAGCCGAGGAACTCACCGAGTTCGTGGAGAATGAGCTGGGCGTGCGACCGGAAGGTCGCCGCCCAGCGCTCTGTCGGAAACACAAGCTCATCATCCGCCTGCTCGGTGATAAGATCCAACAGATCGCGGCTTACAAGCAGCGACAGCAGCGCTGCGTACAATAAGATCCTCACCACGTGTTCGTCACTCGTGTCGAACTCGTCCAGTTCGTACTGCGTCTTCAGCTCCCGGAACAGCAACTCAACTTCCCACCGACAGCGGTAGATCTCCGCTAGATCTGCCGGAAAGAACTCCTTCCTCGCTAAATTCGTCATGTACAGGTGGTAGTCGTCGGCGTCCTCGTCGCGGACGCCGACGACGCGAAATCGCTTCGTATCTAGCGACCGCGTCCCATTGTACGGCCCTCGTTTGAACTCTACTTCGACTTCTACATCGATGTACTTCCGATCGAGATCGTCAAGAACAGCTCGGAGCTGCTTGCCCTCTAAGGGAATGGCGCGGCCGCGCCATTCCCGTAATTCTGCCGTAATCACCGGGTTCGCGTTCTGCTTCAGCCGACTCACGAAGTAGCCGTCGTTCTCGTCGATCAGCGCAAACCGGCGGTACTTGAAATAGGCGAGATCGAACAGCATGAGGCGGTTCTCAAGCCATGGCCCTGTGTTGAACAGGGCGCTGTCGTGTGCTTTCTCGTCAGCAGTATCGAGCCGTTCAATCGTCTGCTCTGTGGCATTATGGAGCAGGTGGAGCTTTGCTCCAGCCTGCTCCTCGTGGCGGGCCTCGAACTGGTCTGAGAGAAACTCGTGTAACCGCAACACCGTTCCATCAGCGATCATCACGTCTCTAAACCGGTCGAGATCAGCGTCAACAGCGTTAGGAACAGCGACCTCGTCGAGACCATGCTCGACGAGGTCGCGGAGATACTCTGCAAGCGTCGGTGTCAACCGCTGATAGAATCCACCCGGAGAGATCGTCTCATCGGCAGTAGAGTTGTAACAGCGTCTAAACCCGGCGAGTGTTCGGCTTTCGCCTGCGGCAAAGCCGAACACGAATGCCCAAACGAAGGCAGGGATCTGGAGCTTGCGGTCGCGTTCGACCACGCCGAGTTCCTCGGCGTGCTCTTCGAGGAACTCGGAGGGAAACAGTGTAGTGAGCCGACGCATAATCCGAGATGAGGAGTCCTTGTCGTACACAGACTGGACTTCCTCATTCCTTCCGAAAGATGCCTCGATAAGCCGCCGCTATCACGCGATTTCTCGCTTAACTAAAGACAGATGGTGACCGCATTTTACAACGTTATTTGTTATCTCACGTCTGGAAGATGATAATGCCTCTAGACCTTTGATATCGGCCAAATATATGTGCTGGTCTAAACTTTCATTTCCTCATTCATACCGCAAACTAACCTCGACAGGCCGCCGCTGTACTTCGGCTATTTCATCATCAGGGATGGACTCCATCATGACGTACTTCCTCACAGGTAAGTTCAAAACAGCTTGAAGCCTGGCTACTGGGCGAGGGGTGTGTCTGGAAGTGCAAGGACTGCAACTATTGCGGGTGGAACGTGGAGTGCCATCAGTCCAATTACCTCACTGGTTGTCACACCCTCAACGGCTAACAGGAGTCCAATATTAGGAAGAAACGACAGTATTAACGCCCCGATGGCAAGGAGGACGAACATCCGGTCTGGAGTCGTAGAGCGTCGTGTAAGCACGCCATACACGCCGGTTGCGCCGGCCGTTCCCAGTAATGTCCAGACTACGATGGGCGGATACTGGAAAAATTCCGTTGAAGCCACGAGACCTTGTGTTAATGCAACCCACCCGAGAGTGAGGTTGACGATAACTGCGATTATGAACGTCACAGCTCCTCGGGCGGCAAGCGTTTGTACAGATATGGTTTTTTGAGATGTCATTGTGACTTATTCGGAAACGTTGCCGGCACGCGAGCAGGAGTTGACTCCAAACAGTGAGTACACAGGACAGTTCCCGACGAACCCTGTCATAAGTAGCAGCACCGCAATGACGCCCAATGCTGGAGACGCAGCAGCTGGGAGTGGGACTGTTCCTAAAACAGTCCCTATCGATATTCCACCTGTGACCGCGCCAACGGTAATTCTAAACTTTCGGTCTGCTGTCCCAAGATTGTCGTTCACATATCAAGTATGTATGTGAGATTAATAAACCTTGTGGCAAACACACAATATAATACCCAAAACAAATTCCTAAGTGCGATATAGCACGCTCTAGGAGAAGTTATATTGAACAAAGTACACAAGACTTATCCGATAGAGGCGTATATGATAATACGTGAAAGACTGCGAAAAAAGTAGCTCAGTTGTGTCGGCACTAATCCTTCTACAGGGAGTCGTGACGATGCTCTTTCCGCAGGCAAGTGTTAAGCTTACAAAAAAGATGATAGCGAAAAACTTTGATAACGCCTCCGAGTTAGAACCGAACTCGGCGTACCTCCAACAGTTGCGCGCAATTGGCGTTGGGATGGTTGCTGCGGGCGGTACCAGCTTGCTTTTAGAGGACTCAGAAGAGCTGGGGACCAAGGGTACCGAAATCAGTGACTCAGAAGGCAAGGCAGCTGAAGTTGATGAGTAAGCTACCACTGGATGACTTTATGAAAGTCGCCAGCTGGTAGCATGTTTTGGGCGTCGTTCGGCAAATAGAGCGTAATGTCAGCTGCAAAACCAGCTGAGTTTTGCCAGTCTATGTCCATACTCGACGATTTTTCCGGCATCCTGTAAATTTTCTTGGGAACTCAGCCGGGATAGAGTCCTGTACGCTACCTGTATTCAGAACCGCTTACACTGAAAACGAGGGGTGTTTGCTTGGTCAAACAGGGCTCATCTTGGTTGTCGGCGTTTCAGGTGGACACCTCAGTAGCCGACTTCAAGACTGTTGACACACGGAGGTGAAAGAGCAAACGAGTGGAGTCAATCCTGGTGATGGTTTTGAGCTGCACTGTGGTTTTGACATTTGACTTGGTGTAGTGCTTGGTCTGCCTTTGAGCACGCGACAAACCGACAATAAATGCATTTATACCGCGTTTCACCATCCTCGGTCTCAAACTCCCACCAACCTGATACGTTCATATCGTTATACAGTAGCCATCTCATAATACTTTATATATTACATCAATCAAAAAATAACTGCGAATATCTGTCGGTGATTTAAGTGAGCGAATCGTTGTGGGTGTTGTATCATGACGACCAACTCCGAGGTTAATAGTGAAGAAGAGGGCCTGCTACCCGTGGTCGCAGTCCGGTCGGATGAGTCATCACTGCTCGATGAACTGAATATGGTGAGGGAGCATCCGTCTTTAGCTAAGCGAAGAACCGCGTGACAGCAGCGGCTTATCGAGGCTACTTTTCGGAAGGAATGAGGAGGTGTCGAGTGTGTACAAC
>NZ_JAGGKQ010000044.1 GCF_017873815.1 Halorubrum alkaliphilum
CATATCGCCAGACGGCATCCATTTCCGGGTTAATCTGGCGGAATATTGCGGTAAGAACGTCTGAAGCGACCGTCAATCAGCGGCAAAACAAGGCACCGACAGACCAACGATTCGAATAACTTAGATCAGGCTCTGCTTTCTCTGTACTGACTACACCGGCACAGGAACTATCACTTTCTGAGGATTGCAACAGAGCCCCTCACTTGTAGTTTGTCTTGCTAGTCGTCTTGCTCTAAGCAAGCATGAGCGATGCCCGATTGTAATAATGGTATCATCGATAGGCTGCGGACTCCCGTCAGAACTCACGTCACGTCGGGGTACCTCGGGTGGTTGCCTCCTGAAGGCTCAGCTGACGGGGACGTTTCCCCATCACCTCAACCTCTGGCTCGACGAGAGCAGCACCGGCGACAGCAGCGTCCTGTCGGTACAAGTCTCTTGCCGTGACTGCCCACAACGCTGGGAGAATCTCCTCGATTAACGGCCACGGCTCTGTGAGTTCAAGTAGGACATCGCCAGCAAAGCCGACACCATCCGGGGGAACTGGCCCCTCCGGTCCGTGATGGGTTCTAGCTGTGCGCAGCGCTCCAGCCGCAGCGTGGACGTCGTTGCTGACTGTCGGATCACTCACCCACTTTGGATAGATATCACGATACCGTTCGGGGAGGTTTCTGTCGTCTCGGTTCGTCTCCTCGAATGACAGCTGTAGCCGGTAGCCGGTGTCCGTCTTTTCGACGATCCCCGCATTGATGAGATCTGGGAGGTGGTCACGCAGCGATCGAGCCGACAGGCCAGCTCTCTCGGCGAGTTCCGATTGATTCACAAGTTCATCGCATTCAGCGAGCGTCACAAGCGCTTTCCGCGGTGTCGACGACGCATCTCGAAGTATTTGCTCCGAAGACAGCGCTGCGATGATACGACGGAGTTCTACAGATCGGATGTGCCGCGTCTTATCTTCCGGCTCCAAGGCTCGAGCGACACCGTTCGCGATGGCCAGAGGAGATCGACACAATCCGTGGAGTACCGACACCGCCTCCGGCGTCGTGATGAGATTCTTCTCGCGGAGAACCGAGTCGAGGAGGTCCTGGTACTGCGCCCGGCTCGTCGACGTTTGGACAGAGACCCGGACACCGATCTCGGGAGCGCCGTCCCGCATTTTCTTTGGAGAGACGTTGGATCGGAGTTTCTCAGCGAACACCGCTTGGCGGCCGCCATAATCGGCGAACAGACACCACGACCCGATGAGCTCGCCGAACGGTTCTGCGGCGTCGACATCGACATCCATCGACCAGCGGAGGACTTCGTCGCGATCCTCGAACAGCTGGCGGAACACAGAGGCCATGCCGTAGGTCGACCCGATCGCCGAGTTGATACCGACGAATTTCGCGATGGACGAGAGCTTCTCTTCGTCAAAATCGCTCTTGAACCGGGGCATTCGGCCGATTCGGAGAAGATCAATGCCAGCGAAGTCGAGCAGCCGCGTCATCACACCGATCACGCCGAGCGATTCAGTGAGTATCTGCGTCCGGAAGGCCGTCCGAGAGTCATATTCGCGGTACTCACCATGAGTCATGTCCCGCGTCATCTCGCAGATGTCCTCAAGAACACTCTGAATCCGGCTGCCGAACTCTTCGACGTCGTCGACGATGTCGTCACCGTCGGCGATCCACCCGAGGCACGCACTATTTTGGAGGATGTCAGGTGCCTCTTGGAGCAGCCGTCGGAAATCGCCGTGCTCGTCGAACCGCTCCTTGGTCAGAAGGTTGTCCCAGACAAACGCGTCACCCAACGAACGAGCAGTACAGACCGCCCACTGCATCGGATTGTCGACCTCGGCGGCCACAGCCAAGCGATTTTCTTCCCAGTCCATATAGCGGTGGGGAGCCGCCCGATCGTCCCACTCAGTGATGGCCGCATCGACCGTTGCGATGCCGTTCTCGGGGGTCGTCGCGACGGCAGCTTGGTAGGTAGAACGGGGAAGCGGCTGGATGGTGTGGAGTGCGGGAAGGCGGTCGCGGCTCCACCCGGTCGCCCCCTCACGTGTGTGCGCGGGTCTAGACTCCAAATTGTCGTCGGATTTTCCGGCCCGACTCACAAATTTTTGAAGGGGCTTCTGTTGCATCTCGGATCGTCCGATCTCCTCCAGTAGCCGCATCCTAGCTGGGCGAATCGCTACCTTGCTCCCATCACTAGTCCCGATCCGATCGGTCACCAGTTCGTGTTCGCGAAGCTGTCGGAGGTGGTACGCAACATTGTTCCGTGACTGGTCGGGCTCGTCGTACGGGGCAGCCCGGTAGAGCGCCTCGTAGGACGCAGTCTGTCCGGCTTCTACACCGATTCGTTCGAGCGTCGCGACGACCTCACCATCCGTATCGAGTGCCTCCAGAGCCGCAGCTACGTGGTCGTCAACGGCACCGGAAGCGCGCTGGCCTGTGTTGCATTGCTGACTCACATCGAACGCTGTCACGTCCGGCACGTTGCCGTCAAGCTCGTCGATATCGATCTCCGGATCGTAGGTCCACGCAAAGCGGCGCATCCAGATTGGTGATTCAAACACAACTCGAACATCCACACCGTGCCCGAGCCAACTGAGCAGCTGGACCATCCGCCGGCGCTGGTCAGCATGGTCGATCTCTCGGAACGACTCGTCGATACGCACGGTGATCGTCGGCGTATGAACCGAGGCCGAGAGTAACGGCTTCACAATACGCCGGATGTCTTCGATCTCGCCGTTGAACCCGATACCTAGTGGGCCGAAGTCGGTATCACCGAGGCTAGAAAGAAACTCCACTGCCTGCTGGTGTTGCTCGGAGCCGACGTCCTTACACAGGCTGAGCAACGTCGACGTGGCAATTGACCCACGAAGGTTCTCGGCATCCTCGAGGGCGCCCCGATCGACCATGCCAAGCTGGTCGTCGATGATTGCTTCGAGCACTTGCCACCCGGCTCCGTCGCCGACGCCACCAACGAACTCACGAACGGCAAGCGCGATATCTTCCTGAAGGGCGTCAACAAGACGCTGCCACAGCTCACCCGGCCGGCTGTCCTCGTCGAGACGCACCGTCCCTGACGACTCCGCTGGATACTGTTGGACCAGCCACAGACCTGAGTCCTCGTCGTGACGGAGATCTCCGAGGGAACGGTAATCGGGCTCATCGCCGGCTTCTTCATCCATCTCGTCGCCGTCCAGATGGTGATCATTCGAGAACTCACCAGTGACCACCTGGACACCGAGCGGGTCGTCGACGAGCTCGCGGTCCCACTCGCCTTCGAGCACGCTGTAGTGATCGACGTCGGCGAACTCATCGCCAGCGCTGCGCTTGTTCGCGAGCAGTACCGACCGTTTCTCGACGGCGTCCACCCACGTCTCTGCTCTCGCCCGGCGGCGTAACTTCTCGTCTGTATGGCGTGTTCCACACTGCGGACACTCGTGTTGGTCCGCAGGTCGCACGCCGACTACATCCTCGATGACCCAGTGCTCCGCACATTCGGCACATCCGACGACAGCGAAGCGACTCATCGGGAGGGCTCACCTCGATCTGATCCGGTTGCGTGCATACTGCGCTCTCGCACGCTATCTGACGCCAAACATCGCGTAAATCACCGAATTCACGCGGGAGAGGAGCAACAGGGCCTAGTTCCGGTGAAACACAGATGCCACTCTGCGCACCGGAACGATTAAGCCACCTCGGGAGAATTTGGGAGTACGATTGGATACTCCACTGGGCTGCCAAGCCCCGTGGTCTCCCGGGATGACCCCCTGCTGCCACCAGGGGGGATGACCCCCTGATTCTACGCCATCTAGCTGTGCATATTAGATGGCGATGTAACGACTCTTCTTAATCCCATCGGTCAGATAGATCAACTGGCGGTACAGTCCGACGTTTTTGGACTATCTGCCACAGCCCATCTTATACGAAATCAAGGAGAATACCTGCGGCTTGAGCCGCAGGATGAATCCGACAACTTAGAATCAACCCACGTTCGACGCCTCAGTTCGAGTTTCCAATACGTAGTTTGAAGTTCAAAGACCCGGTATAACACGGGAAGGTCAGGTCGGAACGGAGCGGATTCCGAACGACCTTCGGAGGCGGCCTCGCCGCCACTCAATGA
Organism: Halorubrum alkaliphilum; assembly: GCF_017873815.1. Classification (GTDB taxonomy): domain Archaea; phylum Halobacteriota; class Halobacteria; order Halobacteriales; family Haloferacaceae; genus Halorubrum; species Halorubrum alkaliphilum. The sequence goes on from NZ_JAGGKQ010000044.1 coordinate 4,111, forward strand.
GACAATATCCGAAACGCCGACGCGGTGAACACGAATCCTCGAAGGGTTCGTCGCTGTGCCCGTCGGCCTGAGCAAGCCCGGCGACGTGCCAGCGACTTCCCACTGGCAAAAACAACAGTTGGAAGTCAACGACACCGAGGATAGGAGTAACGGCCAGTTGGCATGGCCAGACAGCCACCGTCACGATGGCTTGGTTAGATGGGGACTCCCGTGAAGTGGCGGCGTCCGTGGTTGCAAACCTGAAACTCCCACCGCTCGGGATTCCTCCGCCTTCAGGCGGAGGAGGATGTCAACCTCATCACTGTCGGGTGGCAGATACTCCTTGTCGAGGTGAGGTTGGTTGTGGCGAGTATCCATCCCTACGATTTCGTCGTTTTCGTCGAGTGGAGACTCGGCTTTCTGAACGAGTGACCACCCATAGTTCTCGGCATCTTCTGCAGGGTCGTAGTCGTCGAAGCCGTCGGGATCTGGTTCGACATACCCGACGATAAAGTAGTTATCACCTCGGTACTCTCCGAGGTCAATATTGTCAAAACACCTTTGACTGTTGTGGTTCTAACAACGGTCAAGGAGTAATGAATATGCCTAAATTCGAAGGATCCCCAACATCGGTGCCTGATCCGAACGAATTCGAGAGTGAGGACGCAGAGTTTGATGAGCGTTTAGAACTCCGAGCTGCGTTCTCGGAGACGCTTACCCAGCACGGGTTCCCGGACACGCTCATTCTTACCCGGGAGCGTGCTGGTGATATCTTCCATGACCGGCGTCTCGATCTACTCGATTATTTGAAAGACCACGATCCTGACTCGGTTCGATCCCTTGCGAATGAGCTGGGCTACGATAAAGGAGTCGTCAGCCGGGATCTCCAGAAGCTTGCCCGTATCGACGTCATCGAATATGTAGAAGAAGGTCGTGCGAAAGCGCCACGGCTCAAGCACAATCACATCGCTATTGAACCGGTCGTCTAATCAGTTTTATTAGAAACAACTTCAGCCTCTCTCGATGTGCGTCTGACTTAATCTTAAGCTTAGGGATATCCTTAGGGATAACCGTATCATGGCTGATCAATTCACGGCGGCACTCGATGACGCCGAAGAGGCCCATGCTCGGTATGCCGAGCAGTTAGGGCTCATAGAGGACCGCACACCGTTCGCGGCGGAATCACTTCCTGACACGCGGGTCGCCGTACGAGTCAACGATGACCTTCTCCAAGAGGTTGCCTCACACATCCTCACCCGCGCCGGGCACGTCTCGGTGATCGACAAGCGAGGTGCTGGGAAGACCCACTTCCGAGAGCTTGTGTACAACGCGCTGAGCGAGGGCCCTCGCAGCGACGAGTTCGCAATCGCCCGCATTCGTGAGGTCGAGAGCATCACCACACGCCGGCTTTACACGCGGCTGCTTGACGAACTCGATGCGTACGATGAGTTGGACATCCCCGAGACCTACCCGCGGGCGACCGACGAGGTCCGCCAAGTCGTTGAGGAGGTCGCCGAGCAGTTGGAGGCGGCAGACCTCACGTGTATTGTCCAAGTGGATCAGCTTGAGGACGCGGCGCGGAACACGCGTACCTTTGAGCAGCTGCTCGCCGGGCTTCAGAGCATCGGCGACCTCGGCGAGACCGGGCCTGCCTTCATCCTCTTCCTGTTCGGGACACCCGAGGCCGGCGACCGACTCGACGAACTGCGGGAGACGTTGTCGTCGCGGCTGGTCGCCAAGGACCGGTCGCTCGAACGCTTCGAGTTCGCCGAGACTGAGGAGCTGATCGCTCGGTGGCTGGCGTGGGCCCGCGACGAGGAGTACACTGAGGGATATCTCTCCGATCCGTACACAGCCTCGGCGATCCGGACGATCGTCGAGCGTTCGGATGGGACGCCGCGCTCGGTGCGGCAGGAGTGCTACCACGCCTACCGTGCTGGCGCCCAGCAGTTCGCCGCCGGTGACGGCGTCGAGATCGCCGACGAGACAATCGAGACATACGCCTAAGCTTAAGCTTAAGATTAAAACTATGAGTGATAACCCGATGACGGACGCATTCGACGCAGCGGAAGACGAACAGAACGAGACGAACAAGGGCGACGCCGGGGACAACTTCGATGTCGACCGGTACCTCGACGCGCTAAACAGCGACAGCGCACCGAAGGATAAGACGGTCGGGGTCGCGGTGACGACCGAGACACACGCGTTCTACCACGAACTTCAGAACGCCGATGAGGTCGAGGTGAACCCAGCCCAGTCAGTCCGGGACCACTTGGAGAAGCTCGCGCACCGGCACCCGAAGGTCTTCGAGCGGGCGATGCGGAAGCTCGAGATCGAGCGGGAGTTCTGACGCTGTGTGTCAGCAAATTAACCAACATTCCGATAGAGATGCGTTCGAGTGTTGGTTAACACCAACCCCGCTACAGTCAAATCGTCTCGAAGTGGTCGTACTCGCGCTCAGTCGTGAGAAGGGAGGCGTGACGTAGGCGGTTTCGAACGTCGTAGAGCGTGTTTCCCTCTTCGATCCGTAGCATCCGCCAGGCGACGCTGTGGCGGAGTGTGTGGGCGGAGACATCTTCGGGCCGGCCTCGCCCCGAGAAGCAGTACGGGCGAACGCTAGCGCGACGAGCGGCCCGTTGGACGACGTCGTTGATCCCCTTCCCGGTCATCCGACCAGCCTTCTGGCTAGGGACTAGGGCGAGATCGTCGTCGACGCGGGCCTCGAGGAACTCTCGAAGCGTTGCGACGGTCCGCAGCGAGCCGTCCCGATCGAGTTCAAAGGTAACGGGCGGCGGGGTACTGTCGTTTGGGTAGTCCTTTTGGACTGACGTCGGAAGTCGGAGCAGCCCGTCCTCAAGATCGAGCATCTCACGGTCCACATGGGCGAGTTCGCTGCGACGGAGCCCAGTGTCGTAGAGGAGGGTGATGATCGCGTCGTCACGCTTGGGGTGATGCCCCGCACGAGCGCCATCTCGCATCGCCTCGACCTGACCGGGTTTCACCCAGTGCTTCTCGTCACCCATCTGTGAACCATGCCTCTCTGGGAGCGGTCTAATAATGTTCGATTCTGTTGGTAGATTCGAACATTTCTGTAGCCGATCTACTTTGAACCCGGTACCGTCTGGTAGTTTTGTCTCGTAGAAGGTGGTCCTCAGGGTGTCAACCCCAGGGGTAGCGTGCCGATCTGAGCGGGCAAAATTCGGTCTGATAAACTGGTAAATGATATATAATTTTTCAGGACTCCGGCGCGCACAGTTTCGGAGGATAAGCCAGTTTCAGATCGAATTAGCATCAATTCATGGTTCTTCTCATCGCTCTGGCATCAGTTTTGAACTCTTACTGTCGAACTGCCGGATGAACGTACGATATTGTGTGGGCTTTGGCGCTGCTGTATACAGTTGTCACTCTTGAACGGCGGACCCAGCGAGACCTCAGCGGGTTAGTCGTGTGGAATCAATGCTGAGGCAACGAGCTCAACACACTCACCCGCAGTAATCACAGGTGCGTAGTCCATCTCGCCGTCGGTGTCCGCTTTCAGCAGGAAGTCGGTGAGCCGCCAGATATTGTACAAGAGTACGGCAAACACGAAGTAGAACAAGCGAACGCGGTAGTCTTTCGAGGAGGTCTTGGCGAGAAAGTCGCCCTTGATCGATTTGTACTCGCTCTCGATTTGCCACCGGCGACTATACCGTTTACAGAACGCCTCGGCCTTATCGGGTCCCACTCGGAGATTCGTCGCGAAGACGGCTGTCCCCTCCCCACTCGTCGACGGCACGTACAAGAGCCGCATTGGATGTGATCCAGATTCCACATGGACAGAAGCCGACTCAACAGCCACCTCTTGGTCGTCTTCCTCCATTTGTTCAAGTACATCCCGTTCGGAGCTGGAGACTCGCTTGGGTATGAGGTAGTTCACATCGAGGTTTGAGAGTGTCTGTAACACTTGTATCGAATCGAACTCTCGATCACACAGCACTGTCTCGATTGGAACATGCTCTTTTGCTCCGTTGAACGCCGACGCCGTCTGCGGATCGTATCGCTGATTTCACGGGATTTGGACGCCGTCTGGCGATATGGGACGTCTCAGGAACCTCGCACAAACGTTTCACGAATTCGCTACGAACCATTTTGAACAACCAGACGTACCCGCTGTCGCCGACGGCGACAACGGGTACGCCAAGTCCACCAAGATCGCGCTCCTTCTGCTCAAAGAGGAGATCAACAAGCCGCTTCGGAGGCTCGAAGACTATCTCAACGAGATGCCGGGAATTCTCGGTGTGTCTGATCTTGAGGCATCTCCGGATTACACATCTTTCAGCGTCTGGGACGATGAATTCCCGATGAAAGAACTGCGCCGCCTGCTCCGCGCCTCGGCGGAGCAGGCGGGGCTCTCAGGCACTGCGTCGATCGACGCCAGCGGCTTTCAGCGTGATCAAGCCAGCTCACACTACCGGAATCGGGTCGGTTACTCGTTCAACGCGATGAAAACGACGCTGCTTGTTGACACGGATTCTCTTGCTATCATGGACGCTCATTTCACGACGAAGAAAGCCTATGACGGCCATATTGGGCTGCAGGTCTTTCGGCGGAACGCCGAAGACCTGCAGGCGTTGCTGGCCGACAAAATGTACTCGTGGAGTGATCTCCGCGAAGCCTGTCGTGACGCGTCTACCCGACCAGTGATCAAACACTGCGAGCAAAACGCGCTCAAGAAAGCTCACAACGCGAGAATTGACGATGATGTCTACAATCAGCGGTCAATGAGTGAGACCGTGTTTGCGATGCTAAAAGACGACGGCGACGAGATCCGCTCCCGGAGCTGGCACGGCCAGTTCCGGGAGCTCACACGGAAGTGTATCGTCCATAACCTCGAGCAGGCGGCGAGTTAGAGCCCGCCGCCTGCTCTCCTTCTCCGAATATATCCGGGAGAGGCATCGCCATCGTCCACCTCATGCTTTATGTAGTATCTTGTGAAACTGATGCTTTGGTCGCCGCACAATTCCGCTCAAATCGAATCGCCCGATCTGAGAATCTACAGATAAAGCGCCGCTACCGGTAGAATATCGAATATCAAAAATCCGATGTTGCCGCCGTCTTGCGTTCAACACGGCATGCTCTTTCGCTCGTCGAACGAGCCGTCGCACAGTCCGATGGATCTGATTCGACGGGTTCTCATCCCACTCAGAGCTCTCTCGAACTGGTTCCACGGCGAGAACGAGCGGGATATTCTGTCCGATGATCGAGAGCGTTGCGAATTTGAAGGCTCGACTGTCTCTATCTTTGGTCCCGCTGACCATCGGCATCTCCTCGGTATCCCCGTAGTAGGGAATGGCGGTGATATCGATCGCGGCAGTGACTGGCCGGCGGAACGATGCTTCTGAGGCGATCACGGAGAGCAAGCGGTCCGTTGTCTCATTGAAGCCGTTTATGAACTCGTCAGGTTCGAACTGCTTGACGGTGCGGAGGTGGGTGTCGCCATGCGGTCCGTACTCTTCGCCACGACGATATTGGAAGCGAGTCGCCCCCTGTGCGGTTCCGCACCGAACCATCCCCATGAACGTCTGTAGCTCGAAAAATTGTGTGTCCTCGTACGAGGCGTTCGACGCCCGACCAGAGTCGAAGTGTCCATAGGCGTGATCACGCGCGAGGCGCGTTGTCTGGACAATCTCGTCCTGTGAGAAGGATTTGTCTTCTACTGGGTTTGCGTCTTCTTGCGTGTCGTCGACGATCTCTGCCTTAGGCCGCACCTCCGGCGCTGAGATGTCGCGATCGTGGACTTCTTTGACAACGAAGTGGGCGGCAGCGCGGGCGTATTCGTGGGCTGTGTCGTCGAATCGGTTTTTCCACGCTCGCGAGAACGCTGATTCGTCGGGCACTCGACTGAAGCCGAGGATAGTCGCTACTTCCGGTTGTCGGGTGAGTCGTCGGGTAAAGTTGGCGTATGAATCACCCGTTATTTCCATGAACACGAACGAGAGCACCATCGCGCGAAACGAGAGTGGCGCAGGATGCCATGCTGGATACCCGTCTTCGATCGCGTCTATCGTGTGATCAAAATCCTCGAATACGGTGACAAGATCGGTTTCTTTGAGTCTGTCCCGGATGGTGATCCCGAGCTGGTACGCTTCGCACAGAGACTGCATACGGGGGTCATCTTTGGAAGGAGGACTGCCGGAACCACTCATTTAGAAAATGGTGAGGTCGATAGCAAAGTTACCATACCGACATGACTACAAACATACTCTCTCATCGTCGAATGAATTGTAAGCGTGTGGCGGATGGGTGGTTAAGTATCAGTACTTCACAAAGCCGCTTAGTTAGAACGTCTGCTTGCTGAAGGTGTGTCTACGACCCAGCAAGCAGACAGTGAGATTCACGAGGACCAGCTTCTTAACTTTCTCGTCAACAGCCTTGACGAGGAAGTTCCGCTTTCCTTAGCCAATAATGCTGAAATCACTGCTGAGGACATCTATGAGGTCCTCGTCGGCGCTTGCGCCGACGGGACCTCTGTCTCTACGCTCTGTGCGTCGAGTCAGAACGGCCCCGCTGCCAACACGATCCTCTACCATCTCCGG
>NZ_JAGGKQ010000045.1 GCF_017873815.1 Halorubrum alkaliphilum
GAAGATGCTCTTCTTCTATCTCGTTGTCTGCTTCGGTAGGTTCCACACTCTTCCCAAGCAGACACTTTCACTCAAACCCGATGTGATCGACTGAGTATGAATACTGCTACAAAGGTGTGGCCACAGAATGCGAGCAAGGCAGCAAGCCGATACGCCTTGGGTCCATATAATCTCAAGAATAGTAGAAGTAAAATAAGTGCGGTAAGAACAGCTGACACGACCATATCCACACGTGTTGACCGAGCTAATAAAAATCGCTCGTTTGATTATTATGGACTCGACATACACGATATGGAAAGTCCAGAATACAAGCTACTGCAAGTGAGATCCTAAGCCGATAGTCTATGACAGACATATCCGTTTTATTTCTCACAAAATACGATAGAAAGGGTGCTAGCAGCCGATATCGGGCGTTCAAATACTTTCCTTATCTGGAAAAAGAAGGAATTCAATGTTCATATGAGTCGTTATTTACTAACAAATATTTAACAGACCTGTTCGAGAATGGTAATAGAAAAATAAGCCACATCGTAAAATGCTATGTTAGACGAATCTATGATCTTTTTTCAGCACATTCGTATGATTTAGTCTTCTTACAGAAAGAACTATTTCCGTATCTCCCTGCGGTTGTTGAACGACTTTTTTCTTCGGTAAACATCAGATACATTTTAGATATTGACGATGCTATATTCCACAACTACGATCTGTCTGACAATTATTTGGTCGAATATATTTTAGGAAAGAAGATTGACGTAGTAATGCGAAATTCGGAGATGGTCATTGCGGGTAATGAATACCTCGCTTCAAGAGCTCGTCAGGCAGGAGCACCATCAACTGAAATCATCCCTACCGTAATTGACTTAGATCAATATCCCACTGAACCCTCTGAACAAAATGGGAATCCATTTGTGATCGGTTGGATCGGTTCACCCTCGACATCGCATTATGTCGAAGAATTGAGTGACGTACTTCGTCGAATCGCCGATCAGCGTCAAATTGAGGTTCGATTGATCGGATCCGGTGATGTTTCATTACCCGGTGTTCCGTATGAGGTCCGAGAGTGGTCCGAAGAGACTGAGGTTGATGATCTTCGTGATATCGATGTCGGGATTATGCCTCTTCATGACACACCCTGGACGCGAGGCAAGTGTGGATTCAAATTGATTCAGTACATGGGTATGTGGAAACCCGTGGTTGCCTCTCCAGTCGGTGTAAATCGAGATCTCGTTGATAATGGTGTGAATGGATATCTCGCCGATTCACAAGCTCAATGGATAAATTCATTACTTGATCTTTGTGACAATCCGGATAAACGAAACGCTATGGGCGTGAATGGGCACAATATTGTTGAGGATAACTACTGTTATAGTGTCACTGGCCCAAAAATTGTGGATATAATTAAAAACAGCACCGTGTAGAAAATTGCTGTATAGTGATTAACTAATATATGTCAGCATAACTATTTGCAATCTTCGTGGTGTCAAAATTTTCTTTCGCGAATTGTCTACAATTCTCGGATATTTCTTTTTTATTGGAAATAACCTCGCCGATTTGTTTTAAATTGTCTTTTGATAGAGGTTCGGAGGGGCAGTATGAATCATTTTTGTTAAAATGGAGTGATATCTCACAGCCGAGATTATTTTTATGTATAATCTCTGCGGCACCCTCTACATTCTGATTTACGATCGTAGGAAGACCTGCTGAACAATATTCGACGAACTTCGTTCCAATTCTTATAGATGCGTTATCTAAGATATACAATCCCAGATCTGCTTGAGACAGTAGCGTAGGGACCTGCTCAAAGTCTGGGTTTTTAATTATATAATTTTTTCTACTAATACTATATTCTTTTAATTTTCTCCGTAATAAACCATTTGAATCTGGGGGTATGAGGAATAAAAATTTCAGATTGTAGTTTGTCTCTAACAACTTCTCTATCACACAGCCATATTCATCTGGATTATTCCACAAGCTTTTATACATTGAACCAGAATAACAGATAAGAGTTGTAGAGTCATCGATATTATGATTTTCTCTAATCGACCTATCTCTAATTTTCTCCGGCGAAAATTCACTGGTATTTACATTGTTTGGGATTATTTTTGTTTTAACATCATTATATATATCTCTATAATGTTGGTCGTAGGTATTTGAGATTGCTATAACATAATCTGAGTGAATACACAGTTGTTTTTCCAATTTTTTCCACATCTTATAACTCAATGACTTCTTGGACCAATTCCCGCGGGTTATGTTCTCTTCGGGAAAATCTGATCTTGGATCAAATATCAGTCTTATATCTTTATTTATGTATTTTATTGTTAGCACAGATATCGATATGGGATATGACCGACAATGGAACGTGTTAATTCCTTCTCTAATCTCCAGATATAATATGAACGGGATGGAATACAGCAGTACGACAACCATCCGTATCCAATCATATCTCCATCTGTTTGTCCATCCCTTATCACGAGTATATATTGGAATGGGAAATGGTGTTGGAATAGTTATAAATCGTATATTTTCTTCCTGTAACTCTCTATTCAGGTTAGAAATCTTACTCCTATTACGTAAATATTCATAGAATGGGAGAAACGATACAAGAATTATATCCTTATTTGTCAATCTATTAGATTGAAATATAACTTCAATTACCTGTCTTCTTAATAGATTTGACCAAGGTTTCTCGTTGAATGTAAAATACCCAACTTTACTGGATCCCATATATAAGAGTCAAATATGTAGACACTTATATTCTGTACATGCTGATTCAGGCGGTGTTAAGTTAAGGACGAGGCGGTCGGTGTTTCGAATGATCTATGTCCGAATCCAACCGCCTCAACGGCTCTACTAAATGGATAGACTTGGAGTTTGTGGAGCGAGAGCGGACACCCCACGAGATCATTGAAACCGGTATTCAACTCCATCTTGCCGGACTATCACTTTCGAATACCAAACAATATCTTGAGAAGTTGGGTGTCGAGCGAAGCCGAACAGCAATTCACAACTGGATTCAAAAAGCCGATCTACAGCCATCTGACGGTGCGAGCCCGAATCGCGTCGCGGTCGATGAGACTGCGATTCAGATCGACTCAGATAGATTCTGGCTGTATGCCGCCGTGGATCCTCGTACAAACGAATTCCTCCATGTTGACGTATTTCCCGTCCAAAACCAACAATTCACCTTGGTGTTTCTTCAAGATCTCAGGGAGAAACACCACGTTGATAATGCGCAGTTTCTCGTTGACGCTGGCGGACATCTCACAGCTGCACTTTCGCGAACCTCGCTCCGATTTCAAGTCATTCGCCATGGAAATCGAAATGCTGTCGAACGTGTCTTTAGAGAAGTAAAACGAAGAACCTCTTCGTTTTCAAATACATTTAGAAACGCGGAGCCAACGGCGGCAGAATCATGGCTCCGAGCCTTCGCCGTCTGCTGGAATCGATGCTTAAGTTAACACGACCCTGATTCACATAGGGTAACCTATTTATTTCTATATCTTCCTCTCGTAAACTGTTACTTCATATGATGTGATAACAGGTCTTATATTATACTGAATTAATAGGGGAACACAAATGATTGAGGACGTCGAAACCCGTGATCTCCAAGTAAACACAGACGAACGAGGGCACCTCGTTGAGATGTTTCGTGAGGATTGGGATGAGTACGATCCCGAACCCTCTATGTCGTATTTTTCGATGAGCTATCCCGGAGTGATCCGAGCGTGGCACCGACATAATCGCGGACAGATCGATCACTTCGTCTGCCCACAGGGACGGATCAAAGTCGGTGTATACGACGACCGCGACGCCTCGTCGACGCAAGGCGAGGTGAACACGTTCGTTATCGGCGAACACAACCAGCAGGTCGTCCGGATCCCCGGAGCGTGCTGGCACGGCTTCAAAGTAATCGGCAACGAACAGGCGCTTCTCGTGAACTTCCCGACGAACCTCTACGACTACGAGGATCCCGACGAAGAGCGACTTCCACACGATACTGACAAAATCCCGTTTGACTGGGATGGTGAACCCCACGAATGAAGGGTGTGCTTCTCGCCGGTGGAACCGGTTCGCGTCTGCGCCCGATCACACACACGGGCCCGAAACAGCTCGTCCCGGTCGCGAACAAGCCCGTGATACAGTATGCGATCGAGGACCTCCGTGAGGCGGGTATCACCGAGATTGGGGTCATTCTCGGGAACAAAGGCCGAGACGAGATCCAGTCGTTCCTCGGCGATGGAAGCGACCTCGGCGTCGAGATCACGTACATCGTTCAAGGGCGACCGCTCGGGCTCGCTCACGCGGTCGGCTGCGCCGAATCCTTCGTCGGAGACGACGACTTCGTCGTCTACCTCGGAGATAACATGCTCAAACGCGGCATCGTCGACGTCGTTGAGAGCTTCCAAGGCGGAGAGTTCGATGCCGGGATCGCGTTACAGGAAGTCGATAACCCGACGCAGTTCGGGATCGCCGCGGTCGGCGAAGCTGGGCGAGTGACACGACTCGTCGAAAAGCCGGACGATCCGCCGTCGAACCTCGCACTGATCGGTATCTACGTGTTCACGCCGAGTATCTTCGACGCTATCGAAGAGATCGAACCCTCATGGCGCGGAGAACTGGAGATCACTGATGCGATCCAGTACCTCCTGGACGATGGAGGCGCGATCGACTCACAGGTCGTCGAAGGTTGGTGGAAGGACACGGGAAAACCGGAAGACGTGCTCGAAGCAAATCGCTTAGTGCTCGAAGACCTCGACGCGAAACGCGCGGGGTCGATCGAGGACGGTGCCAAGGTAGAGGGACGCGTCGACTTGGCGGAGTCAGCGACTATCGAATCCGGATCGGTGGTCCGCGGTCCCGTATCGATCGACAAGAACACGACGATCAAAGCCGGGACGTACGTCGGTCCATACACCGCGGTCGGAGTCGACACCACCATTGCGAACGCCCACATCGAAAACAGCGTCGTGGTCGGAAACACCGAAATCACGACGAGTGGACGTATCATCGACAGCCTGATCGGTCGTGGTGCCGCGATCAACAGCGCGGAAGGCCGACTACCGGAAGGTCGACGACTTATAATCGGCGAGAACTCACAACTTGAGCTGTAATCATGCGAATTATAACCCTCGAATGTCCGGACTGTGGCACCGTGGTCGCCGCGAACGAGCTCGAAGACAATCGGATCATGAAATGTCCTGGGACCGGCTGCGAGTCCGTGTTACGATTCGATGATCTGTCCGAAGACGACCGCTCCTTTTATTTGGATAACAAAGAGCAGTACCGGCTCTAAAACAGCTCCGCGACGTTTTCCCGAAGTGTAGGCTGGGGCCGACCGAGGAGCTCCTCGATACGAGTTACGTCTAAGCAGGTGTGTCGTGGCCGCTCCGCGTCACGTTCCACATCGTCCATCGATCCCTTTCGTACCCTCGAATCATCGAATCCTGCCTCTTGAAGGATGGTTTTACCGAACTCAAACGGTGTAACACAGGAGTCGCTGGCGACGTTGAATGTCCCGCTGTGGTCCGATTCGAGCAGGTCAAGTATCGTTTCGGCGGTTGTCCAAGCATACGAGGGAGAGACGTACTGGTCGGTGAACAACGGGATCTCTACACCCTCAATCGCTTGACCGTGGACCCATGCCGGGAATCCTGATAAGGCCCCGTCAGGAGATGAACGACCGTAGACGAAAGACAATCGGAGGATCGATGGATCGGAGTGAACCTCTCGTACGAATCGTTCTCCCTCCAGTTTCGATCGACCGTACTCCTGACACGGACTCGGATCCACTTCCTCGGAATACGCGGAGTTCGTAGACCCGTTGAATACGTAGTCCGTGGACGTATGTATCAGGTCCGCACCAACCTGCTCGGCTGCATAAGCAACGTTACCGGCACCTTCCGCATTGACTGCGTGTGCCCGCTCCGGGTCGATTTCACACCCGTCGACATCCGTCATCGCTGCACAGTTGACGACTGCATCGGGCTGAACATCCGAGATAACTGAGTCGACATCTGCGCTGGCGGTAATATCCAGCTGATAACTCGGACAGTCGAACCCGGACTCGGAGGAGTGGTAGGTGGTAACGACGTGATCCGTTCGGTCGAGTGCAACGGAGGTAACGTTGCTGCCGAGTAATCCGTTGCCCCCGACAACGAGTAGCCGCATATTCATCGCTCTGATAGATAGTGATTTATATGTGACGACGTACCTTCAGATCAATGCGACTGCTCGTGACCGGTGGTGCCGGATTCATTGGCTCCAACTTCGTTCATCACATCCTCGATACCACGGATCACCACGTCGTGACACTCGACTCACTAACGTACGCGGGTGATACTGGGAACCTCTCTGACGTGCTCGATTCGGAGCGTCATCGGTTCGTTGAGGGAGATATCCGTGACGAACAACTCGTCGACGAGCTCGTGTCCGAATCGGACGTGATCGTCAACTTCGCGGCAGAGTCACACGTCGATAGGTCGATTCAGGACGCGGAGCCGTTCGTTTCGACGAACGTGGACGGAACCCGAACACTTCTCGATGCTGCAGTAGCCCATGACATTGAGCGGTTCGTGCAGATATCGACCGATGAGGTGTATGGAACCATCGAGTCCGGAAGTGTTGCGGAGGATGCTCCACTCGATCCACGAAATCCGTACTCTGCAACGAAAGCGAGCGCAGATCTACTTGCATTGAGTTATCACACGACACACGACCTCCCAGTGCTCATAACTCGATCCTCGAACAATTACGGACCCCGTCAGCATCGGGAGAAGCTCATCCCAAAGTTCATCACTCGTGCTGCCGCTGGTGAGAACCTACCCGTATACGGAGACGGATCCAACGTTCGCGAGTGGATGTATGTCGAGGACAACTGTCGGGCGATCATGGCTGTTCTTGAAAATGGGACTCCCGGAGAAGTCTACAACGTCGGTAGCGATATGGAACTGACGAACCTCGAAGTCACGAACGAGATACTCGATCTGGTCGGTGGGTCGGAAGAGCAGATCAAGTTCGTTGAGGACCGGCCGGGCCACGATCAGCGATATTCACTTGATGCGAGTAAGCTCCGGTCCCTCGGCTGGGAACCGGGCTGGGAGTTCAGTGATGGGCTGAGATCGACCGCCGAGTTTTATCTCTAATACTTCTCCATATGCGCCCACACGTCTGTTTCGTCTCGGATACGCTCCACACCTACCTCGGGTCCGGGATCGAGACGGGCGCGGGCGGGGCCGAACGCCAACAGTACAAGATCGCGACCGCGCTCGTCGACCGCGGCTACGACGTGACGGTACTCACCCGCGCATACGGCTCGCTGCGCCGCGAGACGGTCGAAGGAATCGACGTCCGGCGCGTGATCCCTGATACCCGCGGCGTCCAAAATGCCCCGCGTAAGGCCGCCCGGATTCTCGCTGCACTCCGTGAGGTCGACGCCGACCTCCACTACGTCCGCGGCAACCCCTTCCTCTGTATGGTGACTGCGCTGTTCACGCGCACAGTCGGCCGTGGCGCGTTCTGCTATCAGGTCGCCAACGACTCCAACGTCGAGCCCGGCCACCTCGCCGAGATGAACCCGCTCCTCCGCCGCGGCTACCTCGCCGCGATCCGGAGCGCCGACGCCGTCTGTGCGCTCACCCCCTACCAGCGTGACCTCCTCGCCGACGAACACGGCGTCGACGCCACCGTCGTCCCCTGTGGCTACGACCTCCCGCCCGAGAGCGATCTGATCGACCACGCCGACCGCGAGACCGTCCTCTGGGTCGGCCGCATGAACGAGGACCAGAAGAAACCGATGCGCTTTCTCGACCTCGCCGAAGCCCTCCCCGATCGGGAGTTCGTCATGGTCGGCCCCCACGACAACGACGATCCCGACTACTACGACCGGGTTGAGCGCCGCGCCGAGACCATCCCGAACTGCAACTTCAAGGGGTTCGTCCCCCCTGATGAGATTCACGAGTACTTTCGACAAGCGGCGCTGCTCGTCAACACCTCAGACTACGAGGGCTTCGGCAACGTCTTTCTCGAAGCGTGGCGCTACGAGACGCCCGTCGTCTCGCTGCACTACACCCTTCACGGCGTAATCGACAAAGAGCCCGTGGGCGTCCACGCCGGCTCGACTGACAGCCTCCCGGAAGCGGTGGAGGATCTCCTCGTCGATGTCGACCACCGACGTGAGTACGGCGTGGCCGGCCGCGAGCACGTCGCCGACGAGTATTCGTTCCCGAGCGTCCTCGCCGTCTACGAGACCGTCTTCGATCGGATCGCCCCCACGGAGTGACCGCTTATGAGTCCGTTCGGTCGCACCCGTCACGCCTGCCCACTCCGTCGCTGCTGACGTATCGATCGGTAACACACGATCTTGTGGGTTGGGTTTCAGTTCGGAAGCGATCCGTGAGCGAAATACCGCTCACACCACGTCCGTCTCGAGAGCGCGTTGGAACAACTCGTCCGAGATCCAAAATCTGCCTCTTGGAGCGCGTCAACTTCCGCTTCGAAATCGACTTCTTCCCGGTCAGATGCGCGAAGGAGAATTTGCACGACGCCGGTCGCTGAGAGGTCGTGACGCGTGGCCGTCGCACGTCTGTCACGCTCGTCAATGAGTACCGGGTCCGCATCGAGCACCAGAGAGCGTGATCGCGAGGCTCGAACCCACACCCCTCGTTTCGTCTGTTCTCCCCCGATAAACACCCTCCACTCGTTTCACGATGCGTCGTCACACTCCAAAACTTCGGTCGTGTTGCAAAGCGGTCTAGAGTTTGCCTCTGGTGCTCTCAACTGAGAGTTCACAGCTCATTGCTGTTTTGGTCGATCGTTGGAGCAGTTCGTCAAGGAACGATTGGTAGTACTCTGGATCAGCGTACTTCACCAGCC
>NZ_JAGGKQ010000046.1 GCF_017873815.1 Halorubrum alkaliphilum
CCTGAACAGCTCCAGTCAATTCTGGGTGGGAGAGAACTTCGGTAAGGACGAGAGGCATCACTGTGCGGTGTATCTTTGTCTTGCTATCCAACTACTCTTCGTAAACCTCAACGCCAATCGCTCCGAATGCCTCCGTTATCGCTTCGTAAATCGGTTCACCATCTTCAATTTGGTACGTGAGGAGTGGTGGTTGTTGTTCAGATAAACGGGGTAGCGTCATACTAGTACCACATATAGAAACATGTTATAACCATGGATTTTCATCTCTACTTCTAGTAGTGTGTTGTTAGAACGTTCTCTGGTAAGAATACTACTCAACGCTCGTGCTGACTTCATCCTCTGTATCTCGCACAGCGTTCTTGACAGGTAGTGAGTAATTCAACGATCTGATCGGTACGTGAGTCACCTGTGTTGACCGGAACCGGGGTAGAACGTATCACTTTCTGAGGATTTCAACAGAGCCACTTTGCTCACTAACCATCGGGATCTCGACGTACCGGACATCTGCTACACTGTTAGAAGGCCGTGCACTCGGTGCACGTCAATTAAAAGGAGTTAGCGATCAACAGCCAGTCAACACTACTGTGGATTCTAAACGACTTTGAGACGGGACCAATATTTTTATTTTTGAGAACGCTTCACATGTTTCACTGTGTCACGACGTAACAGGAACGAACAACCGGAATGGAAGCACAGACGCGGCGCGGTTCCAGGGACGTTCTCGATTGCTGCGGTGGACCCCGAAACAGGAAAAACAGGTGTCGCTGTAAGCACAGCACTGGTCGCTGTTGGTGGCCTTTGCCCGTTCGTAAGCGAAAATGCTGCGGTAGCGACTCAATCATTTGTGAAAGTCTCACATGGAAAGCATGCTATTGATCTGTCCGAGAGGGGAGTGAGTATTTCCACTGCATGTGAGGCCCTGATTGAGGACGACGAGCATGCTGGTTACCGACAGCTTCATACTATCGATAGTAATGGAGAAGATTTCACCTTCTCTGGTGACGATTGTGTAGGATGGTACGGCGAAACCACTGGTGAAAACCACACTGTAGCGGGCAATATGCTCGAAAACGGCACCGTCATCCAAGCTGTCAGTGACCGTTTCGAGGACGCAGGTGGTTCGTTTTCTGCCCGACTGCTTGAGGCGCTTGAGGCAGGTCAAGAAGCTGGGGGCGACAAGCGCGGAAAAATTAGCGCCGCCTTGCTGGTACATGCGCCTGAGCCGAAACTGTACCACAATCTCAGAGTGGACAATTCTGACGATCCTGTTGGGGAATTACGAGAGGCATACGAACTGGGCCGTGAAACAGAGGAACAGCTTCCCGAACAAGCCGAAGATATGCTTGGAGATTACCCCGAAGAGATTCTCAACTTCGGACTCAAATACTAGTAACGCTCTTTTGTAGGAGATTATCGGTGTAAGTGCCGGGTTCATCGTCCTTGCCGCACTACTCTACCCACTCGGTGAGTGGCTTCGACCAGTTGGAGGTGAGGCGATAACCTACAGTCGAATTCTCGGAGGGGAGTGGAGTCTGTTACTCGAATCACTCTACTTCAACTCCCTCACGTTCACAACTTTGGGTATGAGTGACTACGAGCCGATGGGAGTCGGTCAAGTACTTGTCACGCTACACAGCACTCGGGGCAGTGTTGATTGCCTTGCTCGTCTTTGTGCTTGGTCGTCACGCTACAAGATAGAACCTCTATATTCAGCAGTCGCTTCCACTCGGGTTTCTGACGACAATCCCTCTCGATGAGCGATGCCACCCTTAGACCGCTACTAGTGCTAACAAGCGCTGCACATTCCCTGTATTGTACAGCCGGATGTGATCTCCACGGATAACTGCTGAACGTATCGATATCCTATCGTCTTCTACCGATTTTAGGTCAATACGATCTACTAGTAGTTTCTGAATATGGAACGCCGTGCCTCGTATCGTCCTCCTCCGACTATGCAGTCACAACACCGCGAGACTACCAGTAGTCCTTTGATATTGACCAAGGGTTTCTTTCAGGATTGGTTTTGCCCAACTACCGTAACCGATCACGATGTGCTGCTGATTTGGTTACGAGATCGGCCCACACTTGCACGTGTGCTTGACACCCGTGAGTGGTCTCGAACATCATTTGTAGAGCGTGTCATAGAATGGTTCTCGTGGTTGCCCGCGTATTCGGAGCCAGTAGCTCCGAGACGGTCGAACCCGTTCTCACAGCAGCCGTTCGTTCTGAGCCACGCAGTGGTCGATAGACGCAAAAATATCAGCAGCCATAGATAAATAAGTGTTCTCTGACTACTTCATAAAACCGTGCATTGAGTGCACGCACTTCTAAACCTGTTACGGATCAAAAAGATAAACAGTCCGATAATAGCGTGGGGATGTTTCTATGACACGCTCTTTGTACACAAAATAGCAGGACTACTTTGTCCAACTACACAGGAACTCACGGTCGCAGGATGCTCAGATTGGCGCTTTACCGACCCGGTTAGAATGGATCGTTGGTGAACTCTCAGACCGTTACAAGTCTTGTGGCATGACAGTCTTGCGGTCGTTCGCTTCAGCACGACGGGAGGCTTCCCCAATGAGTTCGGCTACTTCTTCATCCAGAGCATCGTAGAAATCTGCTGCAACTGGGTGGTCTTCTAGTGCATCCTGCACTCCGCTATTGACGATCAGGTCTGTCATACAACCGGTATTAGCGGGTCAGAGTAGTAAATATTGGCTAATTGGCTCGTGAGTAACGGGACAATTCCGAGACTGGTCACAGAGTTAGCTCAGCAATCTCCCAGTCGCCCGAGAGCTCATTGTCCAGTCCCTCATCACTCACGAGCTTCCGTATCCGTTGCTCAACATCATCATCAAGCCTAAATTCGAAGTCGAACTCCTCCTGCCATTCCCAGTAGCGCGGGATCGTCGGCGAAAACTCACTCACCGCTCCGGCGGGTGCATCCAAAAGATGGCGGGCTTCGGATATTTCCCCTCGTGGATGGGCAAAGCTTCTGCTGATGTTGTCGTCATTCACGATTCGTTCCAGTAAGTCGATAGCCGCGTGCTGGTCTGCGTAGAATGTATGTTCGAGCATCGGATTTACGACAAAGATGTCCTTCGAGGCATGCTGGTGAATGGTGTCTGCAACGGCGTGATCAGGATGTCCGATCCCCCAACCGTACGGATGGACTCCCTCGTTGATGAAATCGTATCCGTCGCCCTCGACACGATCAAGAATTGAGCTGAAGAACTCCAACGATTTGACTGGAATCTCTGTTACACCCTCTGTGAGTCGGGTCCGGATCAGATATCGACCCGTGACATTCTGAAGGACTGTCGTCACATGAGGGAACTCGTCTGATGTCTCCGGGTGATAGGCGTCAAGAAAATCTTCAAGAAACTCCCAATCTTCCGCTAGTACGGCATCATCAAACACCGCGATGAGTCGTTCCCGATACGCACGGGTAATCCCCTGATAGCGGTCGGAGTCATCTTGTTCGTGTGCTGATAATAACTCAGTTTCATACGTTGCTACTGCCTGCATGAGTGCCGCCACATCCCCATCGTCAGCAGTTGATATCTGCTGTTCAAGCGCCTCTATTTCGATTGGATCTGATCGTCTGTCTGGCACCATTGATTCTCTCTACAGAAACCCCAGTCGTAATTCTTGTGTCTCAAAACGGTAATAGTACTATATGACCGCAACGTATGCTCTCAGTGTTACCATCGAATCACACGACTACAGGGGCGAGTTCTATCTCATGGGCGATGAATACGATACAGGTGAAGATGTCCTAAAATACGTAGCAACTGACCATATCTTAGCAATGAAGCAACGCCCACACGTTGCCGAGTACTTTTTAGAGACACTCCGAGATGGTGAGAACGTGAGTAAGGCAGAGTACGATCAAGCTGACCCGGATGTCTCCTGTGGGCTCCACTTCGATGTTAACCACCAACAGTTCGGATTCTGGGTTGGCGACCGTAGAGTCGAGATCGGGAGACGACCAACAAAGAGCGAATTGCGCTCAATCGCTGACGAACTTTCGGTGTAGTTACTTCCTCGTTCTCCACTCCAGCAACGACAAGTATGCGACCTGCATAAAGAGAGTTGAATGCGTCTCTCGTTTGATGATGGGACACTCCTTGTTGAAGACGCTCCTGAGTCTGTGCCGTATGCTGAGTGGGACGACCGTGTCGATGAGTACCGAGCACAGGCACACCATTACCGTGACATTCGAAAGTGGGTGAGCGGATCTGATGGGCAAGCCAGTCTTGAACAGCCAATGGGAACTGTGGCTGAATTGGAAGACGAGGCTCGTGCGTACTCGAAGTTCCATCTCACGCCTTCTGTCGCTATTGAACCTCGTGATTACCAGCAGGAGGCACTCTCAGCATGGCAAGAAAACAACCGTCAGGGCAGTGTGATCCTCCCCACAGGAAGCGGAAAGACGTTTCTCGCCGTCCAAGCAATTGCTGACGCCGGTGTCAGCACGCTTGTTGTCGTTCCGACTATCGACCTGATGAACCAGTGGCACGCCACTCTCACAAACGCTTTCGGGAATCAACTCCCTGATGGAATCGGCGTCTTGGGCGGTGGAAGCCACAACGTGACCAATATTACGGTGACGACCTACGACTCTGCGTACCGGTATATCAACGAGTACGGCGACCGGTTCGGACTTCTCGTGGTGGACGAAGTACACCACCTTCCGGCACCGACCTACCAACAGATCCCTGAGATGACGATTGCCCCGTATCGACTTGGACTCACAGCTACCTACGAGCGCGCTGACGGGAAACATGAAGAGCTAGCGGAACTGTTGGGCACGGTTGTGTATCGAGAAGGAGTCGACGAGCTTGCAGGGGAGTATCTCAGCGAGTACGAGACGCTCCATCTCAGCGTGGAACTAACTGATGAGGAACGGAAGCAGTATACTGAAGAATACCAGATTTACCGCGACTACGTCGACAGTCATGATTTTGATCTCTGGAAAGAGAGCGGCTATCAGGAATTTCTCAAGCGCACGTCATACGACCCGCAGGGACGACGCTCCCTCATTGCTAAACAACGAGCCGAGAAAATCGCTCGTACTGCGGAGAAGAAACTTGATACGCTGGATAATTTGCTAAAGAGACACCACGACGACCGCACCATCATCTTCACAGCGAACAACGAGTTTGCATACGAGATCTCTCAAGAGTTTATTGTTCCCTGTATAACGCATCAGACCGAGACTGAGGAGCGAACAGAGATCCTAGAGCGATTTCGAACAGGAAAGTACTCGATGCTTGCTACCTCGCAGGTGCTGGATGAGGGAATCGATGTACCGTCTGCAAACGTGGGCATCATCCTCTCTGGAAGTGCATCGAAACGACAGTATGCACAGCGATTGGGGCGGATTCTTCGTCCAACGGATGATCGTCAACCCGCTCGACTCTATGAGATCATTACCGAGGATACGATGGAGACCCACGTATCTGAACGGCGACGGCAGGGGGTGAGCGCTAATGCTGACAGCTGACCTCGCACGATCACGTACGTACGAAGGAACTATCTCCCCGCTGTTCATCAACGCGGACGAACAGCAATACCGAGACACCGCAAAAGAACTCATACAAATCTTCAATGAGCATCTCGGACAATCCAAGGGTAGGCTGGAGGAGACGGTAGACCAACTCACTATCGCAGACACGGACTACAAGATTGTACAAGGACTGGCGAAACTGCTCAAAGACGAGTGTGAGTTTGAAACCGTTGCACCAGTAGAGCCACAGGAGATCCGGCAGCGACTCTTTGAGAAAGCGAACGAGTCATACCCGATTGCACGCCAGCCTACACTTGGTGAAGACACACAAAAGTTGGAGGTGTACAGTGCTGTTGCTGACCAACTAGAAATCACACTCGAAGAATGCTACAAAGGTATGTATGCTGATCTGGAGGAGAACAAGCGACTCGTGCGGTTTGGACACCATACTTCCGATGAATATGATGAAGCTGACGGCGGGACGACCACGACACGGTTGACTGGAGATAGTGAGGAATCGTACGCTGAGGATACGATAACAGTCGATTGGCTTCTCACACGCTACAATCTCGCTCTAGCACAAGCGGTACTGTACGATGCAACGGAGATGCGAATACGAGTTTGGGACTCGTTTGCGACGGTCTTCAGCTACGTGAAACTGTTCGGGCTGATGCACCGTATCTATCCAATCGACGCCAACGGCAACCGTGTCGCCAGTACAGACGTTGCTGACGGGTACGAGGCTATTCTGGATGGAGCAGCGTCTCTTTTTTCGAAATCGAGGAAGTACGGAATACGGATGTCAAACTTCCTTCCAGCTCTCCCGTTGTGCGACCGCTGGGAGATGGAAGCTGATATTCTTGATGACGATAGAGGGGCGACCAGTCAAACACTCTCGTTTGAGCTTGACCACACGGACGAACTCTCCTCGCACTACTCGGCTCAGAGCGATTTTGACTCCGATGTGGAACGCGCACTTGCCCAGAAGTGGGAACGTGCCAACACTGACTGGCAACTCGTCCGTGAGGATGACGTACTGGACCTAGGAGCAGAGGTAATGCTCCCGGACTTCGCTATCGAACACCCTGATGGACGCCGAGTCGTATTCGAGATCATCGGGTTCTGGACGCCAGAGTATCTGAATGAAAAGCTGGCGAAGATACGGAATGCTGACCGGGACAACCTCATTGTCGCCGTGTCTGAGCGGTTGGACTGCTCGTCTGAAGATTTCGGTGGAATGGATGACCGTGTCTTGTGGTTCAAATCGGGTATCCACGTCTACGATGTGATTGAATTAGCGAAGGAATACGCAGTTGGGTTCTCACCACGGCAATAGCGTTGATCTCGCCTATTACTTCCGCTGGACTCTCATTGGTTATACAACAGCGGGGTGCGTAGATCACCGTGGGACTTGGAATCCTGTCACACGCTCCAAGTTCCTCATCACATCATGTCTAATGCAGTGTCGGAACTCGGTACGTGTCCATTCTGTGGGTCGGCTGTTCCAGCCGGAGCGATACTCATCGAGTATGAGGTTGAAGAGGAAAAACGCCTCTTTGCGGAGTGCTACAAATGCGAAGAACCGGTCCAGCCACAGTAGCTGTAACACGGGAACTACTGTTAAGCCAACTATCACCCAGCTGCTACAGAACCATCATTCTGATTGCGCTGAAATTCGTGCCGCAGTCAAATAGGCTCCTGCAGGTATTCGAAGATGCATTCGTGAGAAACACCGTCATACATCCTTACTGACAACGGTCACGAGGTCGTCACGGCCCTCCTCGGGTATGTGTGTGAAATTGTGAGCCGGATTTGAATTCGGTTAGCTCCGCGATCCGATTTTCAAGCTCTTTGATTTCCTCACGGAGCTCTTCCGCCTCGCTCCCCTCTGTTGCAGCCAACTGGTCTTTCAGCCCCTGCAGTCGTGTTTCTTTGTGTTCCTCGTCAGCCTCGGTCTTCCGGACATACTCTGATTCTTCGATGTCGTACACGTCACTGTCAGATAGGGGTGTGACCTCAATTGCGTCGTCCACTTTGCTCCGGTCGACGCCCAGCACGCGCTCGCGCTCAATTCCGGCTTCCTCCAGCGTCTCCAGTACTTCCACATCAGGTTTGAGCGACCGATTTCGGCGCGTCGTCCGTTGGACGGACCCAAATGGCCCAGAGACCGGTTGATCGTGATGAAGCCGAGTGAGCAGCACATCGCTCACATCCTGCCGGAGGTCGTTTGCGTTCCGTTGGACATCTGAGAGCAGCGTGTAAAGGTTCACCAACACGTCTGTATCTATTTTTTCGAGGGTGGTTACCTCGTGTCGCTCCAATGCGTCAACCAGCAAGAGTGCATCCGCATATACGTCCAAGTCTGGCTCGGTCCGTTCTTTTTCCTCACTCTCTGGCTCGTTCCCAGCGTCAAGAATCTGGGTAGTGGTTGGGCCGTCTTTTTCGACAATGACTCCTGCATCCTCATCGATTTCGAAGCGGGGATGAAGAGACAACACGGCTGGGTATGGCCCCGCATCTGGCGGGAGTCGGTCTAATTCAAACCCATTGTCGGAGTCCGTAATCCGGCGGTATAGTGTTTCGAATTGATCCTGCTGGAGCGGCTGGGAGTCACCGCTGTGTGTAAACTGGATCACGACACGGTGCTGTTGGACATCGGTGATCCGGAACCGGTCGTGTGACAACGGAGTCCGGAGAGTGGCCCCCTCTGGCAACTCATCCAATCGCTCGATGAGATTATGCCAGCTAATTCGGAACGACATACCTGCATAGAGAGGGTTAGGTGCTAAATGTTTGGTCGTGTCACAAAGTCCTCTAGAGTTCAGTAGCAACTGGCTCCCGTGAGGAACGGGTTGCCTCTGGTGTCCAACCTACGAGGCAACCCATG
>NZ_JAGGKQ010000047.1 GCF_017873815.1 Halorubrum alkaliphilum
AGAATCATCACGAACCTCTGCTGCCAGTTCATACAGGCTAAGTTGTGCGCCTTCTATGAGATAGCAGCGAAATCAGTTCGGGCTAAACACGTACGAATGACCGATGAAGTAGTCAGCAACCGGGAGATGTTCGTCCTCGTGGAGTGGATGGACCGGGAGTTTGGCGTGCCGCTGTCACAGCTCGAAGTACTCGACGTGGACAGCGATACCAGACAAGCGGTCGACGACTGGCACTACTGGAACGGCAACGGCGGCCGGTTGGGCTGAGCGCCGATCAGTCGCGCTCTGTTTTGACGGGAGATGCGTACGCTTCGGCCAGTTCGACCACGTCGTAGACGTGAATCCCGCTTTTGAACCACAGGACCCGCTCCGCCGTATCTTCGAAGTCCTCGTCGGCACAATCCAGTCGCTCTGAGACCGCAAGCACAAAATTGTCGGCATCGACCTGCCGAATCTTTGCCAGCTTCGACTCTAGGTACTCTGGGGTCCAGAATCCCACAATCTCGATGATCGCCCGTCTGCCATCGGGGTGTTCGATGGCAAAATCCGGAATCATCACCTCCGCGCCGAGGTCGAAGACATCGTCCTCACGCGTGAGTTCCCAGTCAGTGGTCGCTCGCCCCCACTTCCGGGCGAGTGTGCGTTCGATATCGCTATCGAACTCCTGACCCATGCTGTAGTGTGAGACGAGGCCGTCGGTGTGGTCAAGTATGAGGCGGTTACTACCGCTGGCCGTATCGTCGTCCAGAATCTCTGCACGCATCTCCCAGCGTTCACACTGCGGTAGTGCGGGGAGGAAGTTCGCCATCCGAATGCCGTACTTCTGTGACTTCCGAAACAGTGAGGCTGGGCCGTCAAGTTCGGCCTCGTAGCCCGCTGCAAGGTCGGTACTCGAAACGCGGTTGCCGTCGCCGTCGATGGGATAGATCCGATGCATCAATCCGAACAGCTTCATGTAGCTGAACACCGTCCCGAAGTGGTCCCAGACCCGAATCCGCATATTCGAAGCGTCGTAGAGGACGGCTTGGGCCAGCGCTAAATTGTACCGTGCTAGCAGCCAGTCGACGGTCTGGGCTGTCTGGTCGTAGGCCTGCTTGCTGTTGCCGGTCAACTTTGTCGTCGACGTGGTCTCAGCAGCGTCGTAGTCCGCAACCGTTTGGTCACCGAACCGAACTAGGAGCTTGTTGTCGTCCAAATCCGCGTACATCCCTCGGTAACACTCTTCGAGGGAGATTCCGAGTTCGTCAGCGACAGCACTGTACACTTCGAGTTTCTGTGTGTCTTCCCCGAGTGTGGGTTGGCGAACGATCGGATAGCGTCCGTTCGCGCGCTCGAATAGGCGCTGGCGAATCTCCTGAGGTTCGACTGCAGCCTGTTGTTCAAACTCACATTCGTCTTTCAGTAGCTTCGCCAGTCCCTGGACAATTTTGTAGTCAGTATTGTCGACAGTTAGGTCGTCAATGGCAGTTTCAAGCTCGCCTTTCGGTTCGCCGAGGTGATTCTCAAAGAGATCGATAAGTGTGGCCGCCGTCGACCGATACTGTTCATCGGAGATGTCGATGAACAGCGGGCGAACTTCTCTATCACGTGTGCGCGAGCGTGCGAGGTCAGCCGTCAGCACTACTACTCACCCCATCGCGGCGTCGCTGGGAAACGTATGTCTCCATCGTGTCGGTGGTGATAATCTCGTAGAGGCGGGCTGGCTGGCGGTCGTCAGTCGGTCGGAGAATGCGACCGAGCCGTTGGGCGTACTGTCGTTTCGAAGCACTCCCGGAGAGGATGATCCCGACGTTGGCCGCGGGCACGTCGATACCCTCGTCGAGCACTTGGGAGGTGGCGAGCATAGAGTACTCCCCTGATCGGAACCGTTCGAGAATCTCGGTGCGTTCGTCAGTGTCGGTCTGATGCGTGATACAAGGGAGGATGAACTCTCGAGAGATATCGTAGGCAAAGTCGTTGTTCGCAGTAAAGACGATGACGCGGTCATCGTGGTGCCGTTTGAGGAGATTATCAAGCGTATCGAGTTTCTTTGTCGCCGTGCGAGCGATGCGTTCCGCACGTTGCTTGGCGATGAGGGCACGGCGACCCTGAGGGTCGTAAGACGTGCGTTTGAGAAACTCCGCGTAGCCCTGTTCTTTCCAGAGGTCGAAATCATGATTGTCGACATAGTCTCTGTAGAGCTGGTACTCGTCATCGTACGCAGACCGCTCCTCGCTGGTGAGTTCGACTGACATCTGAATGGTTTCGTACTCGCTCAGGAACTCCCCGGCGAGGTTGTCAACGACCTCCTCGTAAACGACCGGCCCCATACGATCTTCGAGTAGTTCTTCGCGGCCGTCCGCCCGTTCATAGGTTGCAGTGAGGCCAAGTCGGTACGGGGCAATGGTCATCTCCGGGATTTGTAGGTAGGTGTCGGCCGCCAGATGGTGGGTTTCGTCGGTGATGAGCAGGCCAAACCGGTCGCCATATTCGTCGATATAGCGGTAGGCACTGTCGTAGGTGGTCACAGTCAAGGCGGCGATCTCGTGGCTGCCACCACCGAGGACACCAACCGTTTCAGTAAGTTGGTCGCCGAACGCATTCGTCAGCGTGGCGTGCCACTGGTTCATCAGATCGATCGTCGGTGTGACGACGAGCGCACCGACACCGGCGTCGGCGATGGCCTGCAACCCGAGGAAGGTCTTCCCGCTGCCGGTCGGGAGGATAACGGTACCCTGCCGGTCGTGGGTCCGCCACGCCTCAAGCGCGGCCTGCTGATAGTCACGCGGTTCGATCTGGAGTGCGGGTGTCAGTGCGAGGTCGGGATAGGCTCGCGCAGCGTCTGTAACGTCGTGGCTGAAGCCATCTTGGAGTGTGGCCTAGCCGTCGCTCTCAGCCCACTGGCCGGCCCATTCGAGGAGCGCTCGGTATCGATAGGCTTGTGCCCGGTATGCGTCGACACGGTCGTCCCATTCCGCGTACAGAACGGCTTCAGGTGCGTTCTCCAGCAGGAGCGTTCCGTCGTCGAATTCGAGCCGCATTCGGTACGTGAACGCATGCGTGTCGGACGATTCAATCTGTCGGGGTCCGCTGAGCAGCAGAGATACGGTCTACACTCACCGGTGACAGCGCAACGCCACGTTTTCAGTCACCACACCGGTAGTCGCATGTAAGACATGGAGTACCCGACCCGCGAAGCGATTCGGTCGCGCTGTACCGAGCAGTCCTTCGAGCGGGGTCGCAACTACTACCGCCAAGACCGAATCAAAGAAATAGAGATTGACGGCGGAGAGATACGAGCAATTGTCCGAGGCTCCAATGACTATGATGTTGCCATCGACATCGTGGACGAAACCATCAAAACCCACTGTAGTTGCCCGTATGATCACGCTGGTGACTGCAAGCATATCGTCGCAGTCCTACTGGCGGTCGATGACGAAGAAACCGATACGGTAAGCGAAACCGCCCCCGAATCAGATGAACAACTCCCGGCGACAGTTGATATCGAGTCACTGGTCGAGCAGACGACTGCCGACGAACTCCGGGGATTTTTGCTTGATATCCTGTCGGACGACCGTGAGCTCCGTGACCGCTTTGTCGCATTCGTCGGCGAAGACACCGGGAAGACCGTCTACGACTACAAGGAGGAGCTCAACCAACTGTTCGATGACGCTGTCAGTCAGCGAGGGATGGTCGAATACGATACGCATATCGACTTCTCGCAATACGTCGATCTCGCCGAAACACACCGAGAACGCGGCCACGTTGAGACGGCGACCGACATCTATCGCGCGATTGCTGAGGCGGTAGCCGAGAATATGAACCGAATCGATGACAGCAGCGGGTACTACGGCCGGGAGATGGAGCAGGCTATCGAGGCGTATGCGGAGACAGTCGCGGAACACGACCTCAGCCACGAGCGTAAGCGACCACACATCGTGTATTTCTGTGACGCCTTCCTCGGGGCCAACCACGGATTTGCCAGCGACTACTACGATGATGCACTGCGAACACTCTGTACAGCGGATGCGGATATCGAATACTGGCTGGAATTACTCGACGAGCGGATTTCAGGCATCAGCCTCAATGGAGTGACCCGTCAGGACTCGCCTAGAACTGAGAATGAGAGAGACAACTCAAGCGAGGACACGAGCAGCGATGACCCAACGACTCGCTCTGAGCGAACGGACAATGTACTCTGTGCATCTGATTTCACCGATGGGCCGCTCACGACGGACGATTTCACCGGTGGCGCACTCGATATCGAACACTTGGCAGTTGGCACGCTCAAACTCGACTACTTTGTCGGTGATGCCTTCGAGGAACTGCGTATTGACGAACCGACAACCGTCGAGCAACACACTATCGATGTCGAACCGGCTGACTCGGATGCCACCGAAAGGAGGATATCCGAATCACTTCGCACACGGCGTGTCCTCTCGGCGTACATCTATTTTCTCGAGCAACTCGACAGCGAAGACGCACTGGCGAATCTCTACGATGACATATACCTCGAACATAGCCGCTTCTGCAAGCAGTACGCACAGCAGTTGATCGACGACGGGGAGCAAGACCGCGCAATCGAGGTGCTCGAAGACGGCATCCACACCTTTCGGTCGCCCCGTGCACTTCGCTGGCTCGCTGCTGACCTCTACGAAGACCGCAATCCAGAGAAGTACCGGAAGACGCTGAAACGACTGTTTCTTGACCACACGGAGTGGGACGCATATGATGAACTGAAATCGACTTGTAGTGAACACGAGTGGGAGTCAATGTATGAGGAGTTCGAACAGCATTTCCAACGTGACGACCGGAAGAACCTCGTCAAGCTATACGTCCACGATGGCGACTTAGAGAAGGCATTTGCCGAACTGAAAGACAACGAGGATCTCTCGTTGGTTCGTAAGTATCGGGACTCGGTTGCAACCGTTGACCCGGTCGAATACTTCGAACTCTACCGGGAACTACTCGTCCCGTTTGCCGCCAACGATACGGGCCGACGCCACTACCGAGACATCGCCGACCACTTAGAAGAGATGCAAGAATTGGTCCCCGAAGCGCGGTTCGAAGAGTTCGTCGATTTCCTGAAAGACAAACACTCGAACCGGCCGGCGTTCTTGGACGAACTGGAGAAAGCTGGGTTTTGATGATGGCTGTCAACGGAGTTGCTCACACGGCCGATGCCCCACACCTGTGACAACTGCGGCGAGAGATTCGACGATTGGCCGTTTGGAGACCTCGTGGTATGACCTGTACAGCCGCCGAACGTTTACCCGTGATACCGGACCCACCGCTTGTCTATGGCCGAGATGCGAGATGCAGATCCGATTCCAACAACCGTCCTGCGAGACACGCGCGAACAGCATCCGTGGACGTTCGATGAGTGTGCCGTCGAGACGCAGGACGTGACCCTCTTAACCGGCGACTACGCCGTCCCGGCCGACTGTACTCACGACCCAGAATCGGACACCCACTACCCACGGTTCGCGGTCGAGCGCAAATCAGGGCACGACTTCCTCACCGCACTCACATGGGAACGTGACCGATTTACGTCCGAGTCGCGGCGGGCCGCCGAGTGGTCACAGCCCATGGCCGTCGTCGTAGAGACCTCTTGGCAAACCCTCCTTCGCAATCGCGGTTGCATGGCGTGGCGGGATATCCATCCGAGCCAGATCGTGGGCACCCTCTCGGCGTGGACTGATCACTACAACGTCGCGTTCCATTTCGCAGAGTCCCGACGGCAAGCGGAACTGTGTACGTATCTCCTCCTCGTCCGTCGTAGTCTACTACGACGACGTGAGCAAATCTGACGTGATACTCACTCTGTCCAGAAGGCGTGTTGCCGCTCCTCGATCTCGCCGAGGACAAGCATGTCACGCCATTTCTCCAGGTGTGATGCGTCGTTTCCGGATATTGGCGTATCCGGACTCGGGTATACGTGGTCACGGGTATTGTGGTCGATACCGGTATTCTAATTCAAAATCGACCAATCTACGGTGCGATTGCACTATCCGTTTTCTGAGATATTGAAATCAGAGCGGATATACACCAAAATAATGCCCTCTTGGGCTTTAGGGTAACGTGTGAGAGCCAAGGGATCGAATTAAGGCAGTATTTTAAGTATAATAAACCATCACATCAAGTGAATTATCGTCAGATCGCCCCAGATAGCGGATGAATCAATATTTTTGTCCTAGATTGCTATGTGGATGGCAACCCGGTGAGTCGATGAGTGCCCCGTCCCACGATAGATTATTAGGTCCGTGGATCTGATAACTACTTACGATGGCCTCTTCCAGTAGTGAGTCCCCCGACGAACTTGCGACTGCGGTGGGTCGGTACGTTCTCGGCGACCTCTCGCTCGGACGTGCTGCCGAAGCGGCCGGACTGTCCCGGTGGGAGTTCGAAGAAGTGCTGGAAGACGCTGGCTTCACATCGCTCTACGGGCCACGAACTGACGACCAGTTACAGCGCGAGATCGACGTTGCACTCGACCTCGACGAATAGATGCCGGACGGCTACCCGCAACCGGTTTTCCTCGACGCAACTGTCATCAGTAATTTCGCCAGTACGAGCTCGGTCGAATTTCTCGTTCACCTACTCGAAGTTCCAATCGTAGTACCCGCAGTCCGTGACGAGATTGAACGGGGAGTCAAACACGGCCACGAGTATCTGACCAGCGCCGTCGAGGCGTTCGACAACGGACTGGCAGTCAGTGACGTTCCACCCGAAATAGAAAGGGTGAGCCTCCATGAGCGACTTGATCCAGGAGAAACAGAAGCGTTGCGGGGAGCCGTTGGACGCAATGGGACCATCGCCACCGATGACCTCGCAGCACGCCGTCTTTCGACAGAACTGGATGTTCCAGTCACTGGATCGATAGGCCTCCTCGTCCTCGGCATCAAACGCGAGCGTATCGACAGCGAAACTGCGGACGAATGGCTGGAGGTCTGGCGGGACGAACGCGGCTACTACGCCCCCGTCGAGAGCGTCACCGAACTACTAGACAAATAGGGCTGTAGACTGGTAAAACGGGTTAAAGAAGCGTTCTACAGTTATGGACCCCGAGAACGTGAACATCCGGGAGACCTGTACCGACGCGGTGTTCGAGCGCGGGCGGAACTACCGGGATGAAGGACGCATTCAGCGAATCGAACGGTTTGGCGACGTGGTCACAGCTGCGGTTCGGGGATCGAGTCTGTACGACGTGACCGTCGAACTGGGCGAGAACACCGTCGATGCGCGGTGTGCGTGTCCTTAGCAAGGAGCGGGCGAGTACAAGCACGTCGTCGCGGTGCTACTGGACGTCGTCGCTAATCCGCCCCAAGACAAGAGCGAACACGTCCAAAGGGTTATCGGAGATATCTCGTCCGACGACCTACGCGCGTTCGTGCGCGATGCACTTGCCGAAAACCCGGACCTGCGTGAGCAGTTTCTCGCACGGTTCGGCGACGACCACAAGTCGGTCGAAGCGTACCGCGAGAGGATCGAGGAGTTGTTCGACCAGCACACCGAGAACTATCCAGTCGTCACGGAAGCCATCGACTTCTCGCACTTCTTTGAATTAGCCGAGCAGTACCGCGAGCGCGGGCGCTACCGGGCGGCCGCGACCGTCTACCGTGCGCTGTTCGAGGGAATCGACGGCAACCACGTCCGCATCGACGCCGCATACGATCACTACGCCAAAGCCTTGTGCTCTGCGCTCGATGGATACGTCGACTGCGTGCTCGCGGCCGACCCAAGCGACGGCAAATTCGAACAATACGCCGGCGCACTCGAAGCACAGGCGTTGTCCGAACTGCGGATCAACGAGGAACAGTTCCGACGTGCGCTCAACGCTCTCGAAGAGCGGCGATGACGGTGACTTTCTCAGTCAAGATACGACAACACGACCGAATCCGGCTGGACAACCCACTCGAGTAGGATTGTCGCATTCCTGATATTCCGATGGGAAAAGCGGGACGTGCCAAGACAATGTCGTCTTGGGCTTTAGGGTAACGTGTGAGAGCCAAGGGCCGGATTTGAACCGGCGTCGGGCGGCTCTGCAGGCCGCTGCGTCTGACCAGACTCTGCCACCTTGGCGCAGTCGAACGTATCCACGTAGTCCGTTTAAGCCTAGCGGTCACGGTCGGGTTGGGTATGAAAAAAGCCCCACGGACACTCGTCCGTGGGGCTGGTGTGGGGTTGTTACCCCGTATGAATGGGTGGGCGGCG
>NZ_JAGGKQ010000048.1 GCF_017873815.1 Halorubrum alkaliphilum
GGACGCTCAGAAGATCCATCAACAACGACCGATCTTACAAGAGACACTTGCTACCGCTACACAACCGAGGTGTGAGTCTTAGCTAAAGACGAATGGTATCTAACACATCGTCACTAGAAATCGTAGCTGCGTAGTGGCCACTCGCGAACCGTGGTCATGTAGCCGTCCTAGAGAAGTACTTTCACTCCGCTCGCCCGAACTATAAGTCACAGAGTCTCAAATTTTGAGGTGAGGGAGCAGAGCAGGGTCGGTCCCACCGACCGGACCAGCTCCAAGACAGAGTCACACGCTCCCTCTCCCCCTCGAAGTAGCTCGTGAACTCGTGAGAATGACCCCTGATGACCCAGAGACAGTCCGTGGCGACTGCTCGTTCTGCGGCGAAACAGTCACGAGTCGGCACGCAATCATCCACTATGAGACCGCTGGCGGTGACCCTGGCGTATGGGCCGAATGCCCCGGCTGTGGCGAGATCGTTGACCCCACCCATGCTTAGTAAACAGTTCATCCGGCAGATCGTCAGTCTCGAGCCGTCATCGACAACGCACCACGAGTGCCGTTACTGTGGGTACAGCGTGGAGAAGGACATCGATGAGTGTCCACAGTGTGGCTCTCACGAAATTGCGGCCTACGATCTCGAGTAATTGCTGAGGTGGTCACGGTTGGCAGAGAAGGTTCAATACCTTATGTAGCACCCGAACGCTAACATGGCTCCAATTGTTACATAAGGTATGGAGCAGCCGTCACCACCTGCCTCGCTCCCGAAGTATCTCGCAGAGGGGCTCCCCAAACAGGACACGGAAACACTCCATGAGATACGGAACTACGTCGAGGCGCTCATCGAGTATCGCGACCAGTCGGTCGACACTGACGAGCTTCCCGAGGCTGCCGAGCCCGTCGACGAGTCCGATAGCGCAGGAATCGGGACCGTCGTCAAAGAGAAAGTCACCTGTGGCGACGACAGCTGCAAGTGCGCTAGCGGAAATCCCGCGGATATGCACGGTCCGTATCTCTATCGCTACTATCGTGAAAACGGGACGATGAAATCGGAGTACATCGGGAAGCCAGGAGGCGAGTAGGGTGGATCAGGATAGTCGTGGTTCCAACGATCCCAGTCAAATAGACAGTTGCTACTAAAACGACGTTACAGCGCCCGTGAGTCGCGTTCGACGATACTAGCAAACGCGACGTTCTCTTTGACTTGCTCGATCTCGACCGACGGCTCATCACCTGGTTGTCCGCCGGGGACGATCACGACGTAGCCGCGTTCAACCTTCGCAATGCCGTCACCTTGATCACCAGTTGTCTCGATCGTCACGTCCCGGACTTCACCTTCCTCTACGGGAGGACCGTCCGACGTCGGAGTTGGTTCTTGCGCAGCCGATTGGGGTTGCTCTTCCTGAGTCTTCTTGCTTGTCGAGGATTCTGATTTCAAGATCGCGACGCGATACGTTTCGTCGGCAGCAAGCGCGTCGTGTTCGATTTCACTCGCGGGGACATCCACAATATATGAGCCGTCACGTTCTTCGATTTGAGCACTAAACACAGTGCGAAGCGAATCAGAAATTTCGACCATCAGGTATCACGAGTTGTAGCTAGTCAACGTATCTAAATCTCGCGTTTCGCGCTACTCTGAGGTGGTAATCTAGTGTATGCTGAAGAGACCACGCAGATCCCAAACAGAAACTCCTCGAAAGGCTAGCAGGCCAGATCGGTCAATACAGAGGACTCACGAATCGCTCGGCACAGGGTGTCCGAAGTATCACGTCCGATTCGGCAATCCCAAACACTATTATCTAGTACATGAATTATGAATTGTATGTCGAAGGCAGCTGGAGACCCCGAACGCGCCGTCAACGGCCTGCTGTCAGTTGCACAGCTGCTGGAAGAGCCACGACTGGCGCGGCTCTACACCTTCGTGCTCCGGCAAGAGGAGGTCACTATCGACGACATTGTCGATGAATTGGAGATTCCCCGGACGACAGCGTATTCGGATGCCGGCTCGCTCGTTGAGCTCAAGGTCCTCACTCGAGATGAGGGCCAGAAAACACACACGTATTCAGCAGTCCCGATCACTCTCTCGGCAAATCTCGGGGGAGACGAGTATACGATCACGCCGACGCTCATCGAAGCGTTCGGCCGATCGCCTCGGGATCAGGACCTCAATCTCCTCATCGAGAGAGACGGTCTCGGAAAGCTCGCTGCCGCCCTAACGTATGCGATACCGTACGCCAACGGGAACATGTCGGAGCGAGTTGCAGCCCGGGAACTCGACCTTCAGCACGCCTTCGCAATTGCCGTGTTACAGGCACTACGAGACGTCGTCCTCGATATGGAATCGGTCGATCCCTATTTTGACGAGATTCGGGACGCTAATGAGAATCCGACGATTGAAGCCTGACTACGAGAGCGATGAGTGAGCCGTTCAACCCGTTGCAGAATTCGGTGACGTGGATCGCGGATACAGGATTGTTCATCGCGTGTGGTCGCCAACAGAACAACAAGTACACGGCTCTCGAACGCTTTGCTCAACGGAACGATCTCACATTTGTCATTCCGCAGCGAGTCTACGACGAGCTCGGTGGTGCGCCGAGGCGAAGTACGCCGGGACAGACTCCGATCAATAGCGCCATTGATGCCGGTTGGGTTACAGTCGCCGACGAGCCTGACTACACGAACGGCACCGTGTCACAAGTGATGGACGACGTTCGGTCGTACATCGCTCGATCCTCGAAAAGAAGCGAGGATCGGATCGAAAAGGCTGACACCGCGCTTGCTGCGGCCGCAGTTGAAAGGCTCGAAGCGGATAGCGGTCTGGTCTGTATCGTGACGACCGACATCGACGCCGGCGAGGCGGTTGTTGCGACACTCGACGCCCACGGGTTCGAGAATCGTGTGCGGTTCAAAAATGGGTTTGAGCTGATTGACGAGATCACGTAATGGTCAGTCAGCAAGCGCGTTCTATCGGCTGATTCGGCTGTAAATTCACGAAATGAATGTCGTGGCAACTCTTCTATGACACCCTAGGAACAGCATGAGTGGCCCAACAATCTCGTCAAGAGATATGATGGCGAGAACAGTATACCAAGCCCCCACAAATCACCGGTGACAGACGCCTCAATTCCTCTAGAACTCATCCGACAAGCTCCCCAGTAGTTGCTTCTTGGAGGCTCAGCTGACGCGGGCGTCTCCCCATTATCTCAGTCTCGCGTTCAACAAGGGCACCACCAGCGACAGCAGCGTCCTCTCGATAACACGCTCTCGCAGTCACTGCCCACAGCGCTGGCAGCACCTCATCGAGTAACGGCCATGGCTCTGTGAGTTCCAGCAAGACATCGCCAGCGAACCCGATTTCCTTCGGTGGAACTGGTCCATCTGGCCCATGATGACACCGAGCTGTCCGTAACGCTCCGGCCGCGGCGTGGACGTCGTTGCTGACAGTCGGATCACTCACCCATTGCGGGTAGATATCCTGATACCGTTCAGGAAGTTCTCCGTCGTCCCGATCCGTCTCCGCAAACGACAGCTGGAGCCGGTAGCCAGCATCCGTCATCGCGACGATTCCAGTATCAACGAGGTCAGGGAGGTGGTCACGAAGCGAGCGAGCCGACACGCCGGCTCTCTCGGCGAGTGCTGACTGCGTCAGGAATTCTTCAGCGCCCGCGAGTGCCACGAGGGCCTTTCGCGGCGTCGACGACGCATTCCGGAGTACCTGCTCTGGGGACAGTGCTGCGATGATGCGTCGGAGTTCTACAGACCGGATATGTCGCGTCTCGGCTTCCGGCTCTAGCGCTCGGGCGACGCCGTTCGCGATTGCTAGCGGTGACCGACACAGCCCGTGGAGCACCGATACCGCCTCTGGAGTTGTGAGGAGGTTCTTTTTTTCAAGTGCTGTGTCAAGAAGGTCGCGGTACTGGGCTCGACTCGTCGACGTCTGGACGGGGACGCGGACACCGATCTCGGGGGCATCATCCCGGATGTCCCTCGGCGAGACGTTGGATCGAAGCTTCTCAGCGAACACTTCCTGGCGGTCGCCGTAATCAGCAAACAGACACCACGAGCCGATGAGCTCACCGAACGGCTCTGCGGCGTTGACATCGACATCTAGTGACCACCGGAGGACCTCGTCACGATCCTCAAACAGTTGCCGAAACACCGACGCCATCCCGTATTTCGACGCAATCGCCGAGTTGATTCCAACGAACTTCGCGATAGCTGAGAGCTTCTCATCGGCAAAATCGCTCTTGAACCGGGGCATCCGACCGATTCGGAGGATGTCCACGCCGGCGAAGTCCAGTAACCGGGTCATTACGCCAATCACGCCGAGTGACTCAGTGAGAATCTTCGTCCGAAACGCCGTTCGAGAGTTGTACTCGCGGTACTCGCCGTGAGTCATGTCCCGCGTCATCTCGCAAATCTCCTCGAGAACAGCTTGTATGCGGTCGCCAAACTCATCGACATCGTCGACGAGTTCGTCTTCTTCAGCAATCCACCCGAGGCACGCACTGTTCTGTAGGATATTGGGTGCCTCTTGGAGCAGTCGGCGGAAATCACTACTCTCGTCGAGTCGCTCGTCAGTTAGCAGATTGTCCCAGACAAACCCATCACCCAACGAACGAGCAGTACAGACTGCCCACTGCATCGAATTGTCGACTTCGGCGGCCACAGCGAGCCGATCATTTTCCCAGTCCGTGTAGCGGCGGGGAGCTGCTCGATCGTCCCACTCAGAGACCGCCGCATCGACAGTTGCGACGCCATTCTCGGGGGTCGCCGCAACGGCGGCCTGATACGTAGAGCGAGAAAGCGGTTGGATAGTGTGGAGTGCTGGGAGGCGGTCGCGGCTCCAGCCGGTCCCCCCCTCACGTGTGTGCGCGGGTCTAGACTCCACATTGTCGTCAGATTTTCCGGTCCGACTCACAAAATTCTGAAGGGGTTTTTGTCGCGTTCCAGATCGGCCGATTTCTTCGAGGAAAACGCACGCCAGCCGGGCGAATTGCGACTTTGCTCCCGTCGCTGGTCGCGATACGATCCGTCACGAGTTCGTGTTCGCGAAGCTGTCGGAGGTGGTACGCGACGTTGTTCCGAGACTGGTCGGGGTCATCGTACGGGGCAGCCTCGTAGAGCGTCTCGTAGCCAGCTGTCTGGCCAGCTTCCGCACCAATACGGTCGAGGGTTGCGACAACCTCACCGTCCATCTCAAGCGCCTCACATGCAGCCGCGACGTGGTCGTCGACGGTTCCGTGAGCGCGCTGGCCTGTATCGCATTGTGAACTCACATCGAACGCTGCCACGTCCGGGACGTTCCCATCCAGTTCGTCGACATCGATCTCCGGATCGTAACTCCAAGCGAAGCGCCGCATCCAGATGGACGACTCAAACACAATCCGGACGTCCACACCGTGGCCAAGCCAACTGAGCAGCTGGACCATTTGCCGGCGTTGGTCGGCGTGGCCGATCTCCCGGAATGACTCATCGATCCGCACGGTGAGTGTTGGCGTATGTTCTGCGGCTGCGAGCAACGGCTTCACAACTCGGCGAACATCCTCAAGCTCACCAGGAAACCCGATGCCAAGCGGGCCGAACTCCGAGCTCCCAAAGCTCTCGAGCAGTTCGAGCGCCTGCTGATGCTGCTCGGACTCGACGTCTTTACACAGGCTCAACAGCGTCGACGCAACGATCGACCCGTTGAGGCTCTCTGCGTCTGGAAGCGCCTCTCGGTCGACTGTCCCGAGCTGATCGTCGATAATCGATTCAAGCATCTGCCAGGCGGCCCCATCTGCGACACCACCGACGAGTTCGCGCACGGCGAGCGCAATATCGGCTTCGAGGACCCCAACAAGACGCCGCCAGAGTTCACCTGGTCGGCTCTCTTTGTCGAGGCGTACTGTCCCAGACGACACGGCCGGGTACTGCTGAACCACCCAGAGACCCGCGTCCTCATCACAGCGGAGATCTCCAAGCTGACGAGAGCTCTGATCGGTGTTGTTGGATGTCTCTCGATTCGTTGTGTCGAGGTGCTGATCGTCTGCGAAGGCACCTGTAAGCACCTGTACGCCGAGTGGTCGGCCGACGAGATCGCGGTCCCATTCCTCTTCAAGATTGGCGTAGTGGCCAACCTCGTCGAACTCAGCGCCAGCGTTCCGAGTATTCGCGAGAAGCGCCGCCCGTTGCTCAACAGCATTCTCCCACGTGTCAGCTCTTGCTCGACGTCGCAACTGGCCATCTGAATGCTGACTCCCACACCGGGGGCACTCACGAGTGCTAGCAGCGCCACTACTGACGGCATCCTCGATGACCCAGTGTTGGCTACAGTTGGAACAGCCAACGACAGCGAAGCGACTCACGCCGCTGGCACACCTCCATGAGCCGGGTGGTCCTGCATAGTGCGCTCTCCGCGCACGTGCTCAACGCTACGGCCGGAATCGGATAATCGGCCGTCTCAGAGACAGCAGAGAGGGTTATCGGCGAAAGCCGGAGATGACTCTCACCACCGCAACCATTAAGACCACTTCGGAAGAAATGAGGAATAGGAGACTTCCTCGGACAGGTGCCATCCTGTCCCTTCCCAAGCGGCCCCTGCTGCCAACAGGGGAACTCCCCCCCTTTCTAAACATCGCCTAGCCGTGCATACTGCGATGTTGCGCCGGCCTCCGTCTTAATACTCACGGCGAGCGTCAGACATACATACAATTACTGTTATTTTGCCCGGTGTCCGTATTCGGGTGATTTACACACCACTAAAACGGGTAACTGGCAATTATCATGGGTCCCATGTGGGAGCCGTAGTTGGATAGCAAGACAAAGATACACCGCACAGTGATGCCTCTCGTCCTTACCGAAGTTCTCTCCCACCCAGAATTGACTGGAGCTGTTCAGG
>NZ_JAGGKQ010000049.1 GCF_017873815.1 Halorubrum alkaliphilum
CTGAACAGCTCCAGTCAATTCTGGGTGGGAGAGAACTTCGGTAAGGACGAGAGGCATCACTGTGCGGTGTATCTTTGTCTTGCTATCCAACTACCGCAGATCTACCGATGTCGGTGGGAGGTTGAGTTGCTGTTTCGTGAGTTGAAGACGCAGTACGAACTGGATGAGTTCGACACGAGTGATGAACACGTGGTAAAGATCCTACTGTACGCAGCGTTGCTATCGCTGCTTGTAAGCCGTGATCTGTTGGATCTGGTGACCGAGCAAGCGGGTGATGGGATCGTGTTTCCGACGGAGCGCTGGGCGGCGACCTTTCGGTCGCACGCCCAGCTTATCCTCCACGAACTCGGTGAATATCTCGGCTACTCACCGCCACCACTTCTAGAACGATTGATCGAAGACGCTCAGAAGATCCACAAGCAACGACCAATCTTACAAGAGACACTCGCTACCGCTACTCAACCGAGGTGTGAGTCTTAACTAAAGACGGATGCAGTCCAAAACCTCCAAGCTACTGAAACTGACTTTGACGCGGATGAGGCACTCTGGCTCCTTATCGAACTCCGACGACGACTCCGAAAAGAGCGAGGAGTCAATGCCTTTCTCGCGACGGATCCTGAAATCCCGCTCTACGAAATGGACGCTGCTACCCAAAGTGTCGAATTTACTAAAGTGTCCGTTGCAACTGTCTTTATTGCTCCGGCGATGGGCGACAACCTCGGTGTAGGAATCGAGATCGGATCTGTCTGTGAGCATCTCTCGTCACAGGAACTCCGTGAAGAAGTGCTGTTCCTTGGCGAACAGAACGTCGAAAGTTCGATGATCGATGCGATTTCAGACCGCTGGCACGTTACAGTCGACGAGTTCGATGATTTCGACGGGCTCTATCAAGCTGTCAAAGCTCACGTCCGCCAAGTTGCGTAGCGGGAGCCTCCATTTCATT
The DNA here is from genome assembly GCF_017873815.1 of Halorubrum alkaliphilum. Classification (GTDB taxonomy): domain Archaea; phylum Halobacteriota; class Halobacteria; order Halobacteriales; family Haloferacaceae; genus Halorubrum; species Halorubrum alkaliphilum. Next base: position 944 of record NZ_JAGGKQ010000049.1, read on the forward strand.
TGACGAAGTCTGTTGAAACCCTCAGCGAATATAATTTCGATCGGCAGGTCTAGCTCGGAGAATCCAAATGCTTCGGTTTAACCAACAAAATTCTGTGATACAGCCAGTCTGTTGGTTAACACGGGTTCGGGTATCAAAATCGGAAGCGATTCCGGAAAGTGGTTAAAAGAATGAATTTCCGAGGGCGCGATGTTTCTATCGAGACGATCCTCGTTTCCCGAAATCCGGAACAGACACACCGGCGATTATGCGAGATTTCGGTGTATAGAATGGTAGGTGGGTGACTTACGCAAATGACGTTCACGATCGATTTCCTTGACGATGGTCGCGTTCTTGAATGGGAAGCGACCGATGATGGCGCCACCATGACCGAACGCGACGACTACACTCCCCGTTTCTTCGTCGCAGCACGTGACCCTGACACCGACATCGATCTTACACAACTTCATTCACGATACGAACGGCATCCTGACGTCGTCACGCCCGAATCCGTGTCGCGGCGCTCCGGCTTCAGGCGTGACGACGAGCGCGCTCTGGCTGTCGACGTCAACCATGTCGACCGCGTCACACCGCTTGCGCGACAGGCACACCAACTGTCAGCGTACCCCGTTGGAGATCTCGCCTGCTTCAACGTCGATTTCTCACGGGAGTTTCGCTACTGTCTGGAGACGAATCGCGATCCAACGCCGGTAGCGGAACTGTCGACGCTCCGGCTCGGTATTCCAGTGACCGAGACAGGCCAAGACACGTACAGCGAGCTCACAATTGCGGGCGAGACTGTAACCGGGTCAGCAGGAGACATCCTCACCACCGTTCAAGCGGCGATCGAGACACACGACCCAGACATCCTCGTCTGCTCGACGAGCGAGATCGTCCCGACGCTGTACGAGATGGCGACGGCTGCCGGCGTCGACGACTTCTCGCTGAGTCGGTGGCCGGACGTCGACTACCAGCAGCTCGCAAGCCGGTCGACATACTCGAGCTACGGTCGCGTCGGTCATTCACCGGCGCGGTATAACGTTCCCGGCCGCGCGATCATCGACGAGTCGAACACGTTCTTCTACGGGGAGACGAACCTCGACGGCGTCCTCGACCTCGTGTCGCGATCGAAAAAGCCCGTCCAAGAGCTCGCGTGGGCGTCGATCGGGAACGTCCTCACCGCGATCCAGATCTGTGAGGCCCACGACCGCGGTGTCCTCGTGCCGTGGAACTCCTGGCGGCATGAGTTCTTCAAGCCGATGGGGACGCTCCACGACGCCGACCGCGGCGGCTTCATCTTCGCGCCCGAGGTCGGCCTCCACGAGAACGTCCACGAACTCGATTTCTCCTCGTTGTATCCGAACATCATCTGTACCCGGAACGTCTCGCCGGACGTTATCCGGTGTGACTGCCACAGCGACCGCAAGGACGTCCCCGGCCTCGGGTACTCAATCTGCGATGATCGAGGCTACCTCGTCGACGTGCTCCAGCCAATCATCGACGCTCGCGACGAGATCAAGGCGGCCATCCGTCGCGAGAAGAAACGTGACGACCTCGACGAGGACCGACTGTCGGAACTCGAGGGGCGGTCGGGAGCGCTAAAGTGGATCCTGGTGGCTTGCTTCGGATATCAGGGATTCAGCAACGCGAAGTTCGGTCGTATCGAGTGCCACGAGGCAATCAACGCGTTCGCTCGCGAGATTCTGCTGACGGCGAAACAGCAGTTGGAGAACGGCGGCTGGCGCGTCGTCCACGGCATCGTCGACTCTATCTGGGTGACCCCGGATCCCGACGTCGACGACGAGAACCGTGAAAACCTCGACGCGCTCGCAACGGCGATCACCGAGCGCGTCGAGATTCGGCTCGAATACGAAGCCCACTATGACTGGGTGGCGTTCGTTCCCCAGCGCGAGAGCAACGCCGGCGCACTCACGAAGTATTTCGGCAAAGTGGCTGACAACGACGAGTTCAAGTTACGCGGTATCGAGGCTCGTCAGCGGTCGACCCCGTCGTTTATCGAGGATGTCCAGCGGGACTGTCTCGAACGTCTCGATGCAACGAAGTCCGCAGACGCGGTGCTTGGTCACCTTGAGAGAGCGATCGAAGCCCTCCATGCTGGTGCCATTGCTGTAGAGCAGCTCGTTGAACGGAACCGTGTCTCCAAACCGCTCGGAGACTATACACAGAATACACAGAACGTGGCAGCGCTCGAACGTGCTCGTGATCAGAATCTCGCCGTCCACCCTGGACAGGATATCGAGTACGTGGTCGTCGACGACGAGAAGTCTTCACGGGGGCGCGTGGCTCTCGTCCACGAAGAGATCGAGACTTACGACGCCTCGTACTATGAGACTCAACTCGTCAGAGCCGTTGAGAGTGTGTTGTCACCGCTTGGGTGGGATCAGAAGGATATTCGCCGAGAACTCGTCGAGACACGAGAGCTGGATCTGACGGCGTTCACAGCAGTTCGAAACGAGTGATCAGCCAGCAGTATCTGATGACGGCGTCTCTATTTCCTCCAGAATACCGTGATCCGAACTCCTGGACAGTCACCTCTATCGATTTGTTGTGTGAGATACCACCACGATCTGGAGACCCACCCCTATCGACTTGTTACGGGCACCAAGGGAACTGAGTCATCGATAACACCCCCGCCCCTATCGATTTGTTCGAGCCAGAAGCTACTGGTTGAGCTGTGCCTTCACGACAGTACGGAGTTCATAGTCGTCAACGTCGTCGAGCCGCGAATCTTCCCGAAGCGTCTCGATGATAGTCTCCGGCTTCTCACCGAACGTGAACTCAAGGTAGCTGCCCGAGTGTGGCCCCTGACTCTTTCGCTCTGTCTCGACCAGCGAATACGTCGTGAGCTCTTTCATCTTATTCACGTACGTCTCCTGGTGGTACTGATCCGAATCGAGGGTGCCCGTCAAGTACTGATACACCCGGTATCCGTGCGGACTTTTTGCTGCACCAGTGCCTGTTTCACACGCAACAGCCGCGGTCGCGAAGAGACAAAGCTTCTTCTGCGTGCTGATCCCACGAGTAACCTCTAACACGCGGTTCTTCTCAACTTTATCCTGAGCTTCTCGAACGTGCTCCTCGCGAACTTCGTCCGCGCCTGTTTTTTCTCCGATCGACCCTGCTGTTCGCATTAGGTCGATCGCCTTCCGTGCGTCGCCGTTAGTTTGGGCAGCGAATGCTGCTGCGAGCGGGATGACGTCATCGCTGAGTGCGTTCTCGTGGAAGGCATCTTCTCGCGCTCGAAGGATCTCCCGAAGTTGGTTGGCATCGTAGTCGCTAAAGTGAACGTCTTCAGGCGTAAACGAACTGAGAGCACGACTTCCCACACTCTCCATCATCTTCGTATCGTTCGTGATGGCGGTCACGGAAACCTGGGCGGAGATTTCGTTGGTGCTTCCAGCTCGAGAGAGCTGATAGAGAAGGCGGGAGAAGGCTGGTTCGTCCTTATCCCGACGACCGACGAGCATGTCGAGTTCATCAAGGATGAACACAACTGTATCGTAGTGTTCGTTGATGAGACGGTAGAGTTCGCGCCATTTTTTCTTGTTTGGAACCCCGTGTTCCGGGACGTCGACAGTCGTTCCGATGTCGTTCGCCACCTTTCGGGCAAGCTCGTAGACGGCTGCGCCGAGGGTTCCTACGTTCTGGCAGTTCATCTGAATGACGCCGAACCGGATATCACGGCTTTCGCAGAGTTCGACGATGTTCTCGCAAACGGCGTTGATAATAAGAGATTTCCCGGTCCCGGAGGGACCATAGAGGAGAAGGTTCGGTGGCCGCTCGTTACTAATCGCGACACGAAGGTGCTGAGTAATATCGGTGAGCTGGGTGTCCCGACCGACAATACGTTCTTCGTCCACGATCTCGTTCGGCTCGAGGAGCGACCGATTCTTGATGAGACTCGCAGCTTCCTCCTGCTCAAGAATGAGATCTTTGATAGAACCCGTGGACTCGGAGGTTTCCTCGGGACCAGGATCCGTGGGCATACCAGACTTCACTCTATCGGAATACTAAAAGATTCCCCTGTCGATATCTTTTCTACCGGTATGACGTTCAGAACCAGAAGATCAGAGGGTTACACTGTTATCTTCCGTGACCTCCGACGATTTGTTAGGAAACCCTTCGTCTCGACCAATACAGGATAACTCACGGACACCCTCTCACCCCTATCGATTTGTTCTAACCACAAAAGAGGGACGGGGTGAAAGAATTCTCGAACGGACCAATACTCTATCTACATCACAATTAGTACGTGATCGAGAGCTGTTTTCATCTTCTCTCTCTCTTCTTTCTAGTTCTAGCTACTAGCTAACTAGTAGAACGCACCTCTATCGACTTGTTCTAACGACACACTTCCGTCCTGTCTCTCCACAAATTGGCTGATTAAATACTAATCGAGAAATCAGGGGACGTAGAGCTGTCTCGGGCAACTTGTAGGCACTATGGCGAGATGGCCTGTAATCTCCTTTGTTTCCTAGACTAACTACTCTACACTCACCCCTATCGATTTGTTCAATCCCCTTCCAATCTATCGAATACAGCAGGATCGAGCTGATAAAAAGCTGATCCCGTCGAAGACCCTCATTCTGATGACCTATATCCACGTGGGTTCCACGTAGTCGACTCTCCCCTCCTCGCCCTTTCTCGTCAGAACAAATCGATAGGGGTGGGTGTGTGGTCCTGTCGACACGGTCACGATAGATGTAGCCAATTACGGAAATTCAAGGAGAAAGCCCCGTGCTTCAGCGCGGGGATAAATCCGCCAACTCCTCTACAAGCCACGCTCTATGTTCTGAACGGATGTTTTAAGTGAGTAATTACCGTATTAACATGTAACCGAGGCGGCCTGCCCGCCCACCTAATCGGACAATATCGGGATTCCCTGATTCCACACAGAAAGCACCCCTTTCTGTTGGTGAGATTTGGGTTGCAGTCAGCAAAGGTATCTCCGAATCCCATGCCGGGATAGGAGTAACGGCTGGTTGGCACAGCCAGTAGTTGTTCACCAAGACGACTACAAACCGTAACCATCCCAACCCAGCGGTGTGGTACCGTGGGAATCCTCGCCGTTCACGGCGGGGAGGATGTCAAGTGGAGATCCGATCCTATGTTCAATTTCGGCATTTTCCCTCTATTGGTTCAATGTTGGTCTTTCGTGGATAGCTTCCCACTGAACAAATCGATAGAGGTGACCCTCCGGATGGAGGTGGTTTTGTTCAACAAGTCGATAGGGGTGCCTCTCCTTGATTTTAAATCGGAATCAGATTTCAGCTCCTGTATTCGGATCTACATTCTCTGCCCTAATGAAGAAACGACGGTAACACCGGGGATGAGTCATCTATGCGCCTCTATCGTGCCGCTCTTTGATTCAGTTACCAGAATTGAGGCGAGAATGCCCCTTCCTCAAGGAGCGACCACCGGGAGCGAGTAGGGAGGGGATGTATCGCCGCACGCAGTACAAACCATTAACTGAACATATACCGAATCAGCAGACAGCGATGGAATACAGTCACCGCTACCACGCGTATCCGACACAA
>NZ_JAGGKQ010000050.1 GCF_017873815.1 Halorubrum alkaliphilum
CGAGCTGCTCCAACGATCGACCAAAACAGCAATGAGCTGTGAACTCTCAATTGAGAGCACCAGAGGCAAACTCTAGACCGCTTTGCAACACGACCGAATTGCTATGCGAGATGCACGACCGGTTGCTTTCGGGTGTCCGTGGGGATGAGGCTGACCCAGGAGAACTCCGTACGACTCAGAACTTTATCGGCAGTACGCCATACATCCAAGACGCCAGGTACGTGCCGCCGCCCCCGAACGAGATCCCCGACCTTCTCGAAGACTTGCTCGGGTATGCGAACCAAGAGACAAATCTGCATCCACTTCTCCGAATCGGGCTGATCCACTACCAGTTCGAGACGATTCACCCGTTTCTCGATGGGAACGGACGACTCGGGCGGCTATTGATCAGTCTCCTTCTACAACGTGATGGTCTCTTGCCCGAGCCGTATCTCTACCTGAGTTCGTATTTCAACGCACGACGGTCAGATTACGTTGATCATCTCTTGTCAGTCAGTCAGCACGGTGAATGGGAAGAGTGGCTCCTGTTTTTCCTGCGTGGCGTGCAGTCGCAAGCAGATGAGGCCCACCAGCGGGCCAACCTGCTAGTCGACCTCCGAGAAGACTATCAACAGCGCTATCAGAGCGAGCGGTCTGAGAATATCCTTGAACTGGTGATGCGGCTCTTCGAAGATCCGTACCTGGACGTGAACACAGCAGCCGACTGGTTGGATGTCGAATACAGCACGGCTAACCGACTGATCGGACAGCTCGAAGATGACGGAATACTCGAAGAACTCACCGGGAAAGATCGGAATCGGTTCTACCGGGCGAGCGAAGTCTTCCAGATCATCAACAAGCCGATCGATCAGCTCTGAACGACTGAGCAGAGAAGGCTTGAGGCATACGCATTGAGACAACCGGTCTCAACTTCTGGATTTATAAACAGACGACGCGGTGGCGCGTCCTTAACGAGGCTGGGGAGGCGTGAGGTGTGGTTGCTGAGCCGTGCGGGATGGGGCTCCCGGTTGGGCCTTGAAGACGTTTGCTGCCGATCCGCAGTCGTCGGTAGTTCCTTCGACCGGAGTGATACCGAACTACGAGCCGTCGGCACGAGCACACTCCGGAGTTGTAGGGGGTACCGGAACGTCTATGCCCCTCACCGAGTGGACATGCGGTATGCGATTCGGCATTCTCGGTACGGCTGACATCGCCCGTGGCTCGATGGTACCCGCGATCGGTAACTCCGAGCACACGGTCGCCGCTATCGCCTCGCGTGACCGGACGAAGGCGCAGTCATTCGTCGACGATATGGACCTCGACGCGGAGGCGTACGGCGGGTACGAGTCACTGTTCGAGGCAGAGATCGACGCGGTGTACAACCCGCTCCCGAACGGTCTCCACGCGGAGTGGACGAAGCGAGCCGCGAACGCCGGGCTCCACGTCCTCTGTGAGAAACCTCTAACCGTCGACGCCGACGAGGCGAACGCAGTCTTCGAACACTGCGACGACGCGGGGGTGACCGTGATGGAGGCGTTCATGTACCAGTTCCATCCCGTGACCGAACGCATCCGCGAGATCGCCGCCGAGGAGCTCTCGACCGTACGGAACGTCCGATCACAGTTCACCTTCTCCCTGGACGACCCCGACGACATCCGCGTCAACCCCGACCTGGGCGGCGGGAGCCTGATGGACGTCGGATGTTATCCAGTCAGCGGCGTCCGGGGCATCCTCGGCGAGCCAGAGCGGGTGAGTGCTCACGCCCTCGACACGATGGACTCGGACGTCGACACGGAGATGGCCGCCCGCTTGGAGTACGAGGACGCCAGCGGGCAGGTGTGGTTCGGGTTCGATACGCCCCACCGCCAGCACCTCCGTATCGACGCCGAGAACGGCTATCTCGAGGCGGAAAACGTATACAACCCGGGTACGGACGACGTGGAACTCACCTATCACGCTGACGGCGAGACGAAGTCGGAAGTCATCGACGGCGTCGACTCCTACCGTCTTGAAGTCGAGGCGTTCGCCGAAGCCGTCGAGGCCGGCACGGAACCTCCGGTGAGCTGCTCGGAGACGCTGGCGAACATGCGCGCCATCGACGCTCTCTACGCGAGCGTCGAGCGCAACGAGGCGGTCTCGCCGTAGCAACACGCAGGACGCCTTCCTGACCCCACGTAGTGTGTCCGAGAAGGCCAGCGCGCAGAGCGGACGAGCAGATCTGCTGCGTGTGGGTTCCACTGAACGGCCGGATCCGTCTCACGGAAGTGAGTTCGTCTGCCGCGCTGAATACAGAACGCGAATCGCTCAGTACAGGGGACTCATGTATCGAGATCGGCCATCACCTATTCTCGTCGATCCACTCGCAGAATGCTTCGAAGTTCTCCGCACCAGCGTCGTCAGCAATATCATGGAGCGTTCCAATGCTGATTGAGTCATGGGCCGGGACAGTCACGGTACGCGTGTCTGTGTTCTCGTGGCTTTCCGGTGGCCTCCATCGGAGAATCAGGTGGTCCCCTGTCGTACGAACGTGTTGAAACCCACCAGCGTTCACCAGCACTTTGTACACGTCTTCACCAGAAAAATCCCGCGTCACCATCGCTACTGTAAGACATCAGGAAGCTCATCGCTCTGTGATTGAGCGACTTCAGGATCAGCACCGAGATCACGTATCTCCTCGTCGGTTGGAGACCGCCCGCCATCACCTTCGACCGCCTCGATGACGGCATCAAGGTTGTCAAGCGCTACGTCCCGGCTTTTCCCCTGGGCAGTCACGCCGACACGGAGATCACGAGCCGTCCACTGACCATCTGGATTCTTCACCAAGCGGATTTCTCGTTCAGGAGTGTCCGAACTACCAGAATCGGCTCGTGCCATACCTGCTGGTACTTCACCGAGACTCAAAACGCTTCGGGAGACCCACCATCTCGCACGGACCATTGATACTCAATACGCACTCTTCAGCGACCGGCTGTTTCAGGCAAGAACATGTCTGAGGAAGGGTATTTCAACAAATCCACGGAGATCTGTAACTGATTCAGCATTCTTGAGGTGGAGCCCCCGACCTCAAGGAGCGAACGGAGTGAGCGAGTAGGTCGGGGAGGAAACCGACATGGGACGACACAACCGCCACACCCCGACCG
>NZ_JAGGKQ010000051.1 GCF_017873815.1 Halorubrum alkaliphilum
TCGATTACTGCCGCAATTGAAGAGCTGTTGACCAACGCTGTGATCCACAACGACAGCGAAAACCCCCATGTGCGTGTCAACCTCGCTGTCGAGGGGTCGTGGGGCACTCTTAGCGTGCGGGACAACGGCCCGGGTGTCCCAGAATTTGACAGAGATGTCCTCGAATCGGGAGGGGCTATCGAGACACTCTCACACGGTAGCGGACTGGGATTGTGGCTGGTCTACTGGACAGTAAACCATTCTGGAGGGAAGATCCACGTCGATGAGCGTGAGCCACGCGGTACCGAGATTACAATCTGGTTTCCGCTGAAAACTGGTGGGTAGCAGGTTTGTAGATTAATGACTCTGTTGAAATCCTCAACCGGTGATATGTTCTCAGCGTTCTGCTGAATACAGAGCGCGAATGCAGCACGGGCTGAATTTGATACCGAGGAGTAGTGATCGGTCAGTATAGATCAGGCAGACAGCACGCCCTTCGACAGATATTGGTTAGTATACCCTTTTAGTCCGTGTTTTGCTGTGATGTTTCACGTACTATGTTGTCGTTTCGTCTGAGCACCTGTAACCCGCGACCAACAGAAGCAACGCCCAAAATAGTCGTGAGACTACCAATAGGAAAGTTTGCCCACCCGAAGAGAATAATAGGGGCGATCATGAGACACACTATACCTAACCCGATTACTGCATGACCATACATCGATGGCCGTACTTTGATGACCAATAGCACAAGCAAGATGGCTACAGCAAATCCACTGATAACTACGTTTGCTTCAATAATAAACAGTGAGACAATAACAAGTGCCCCGGCAACGAAAATAAGGCCGCCATCGTTTTTTCTGAATAATGTCATTATACCCATGAGGAACGAGAATCCCAATAAATGCGGAACTGACTCAAACCCAATTAGTACATTAACCAAGAGGGTGCTGATTGCTGCTACGACGAGAGAGAGGGCAGCATCTCTTCTTGTCACGTCCCCTATCATGCGCATATGTTATTTGAATGGTGAATAAAACACTTGGGACAAAGTGGGGTTGAACTCCCGCTCGCCATTTCAGAGAACTTGTCACGCAAGTACAAAATGGTACGTGATTGTTGAGTTCTTGGCGGTTAATGCGCACTCTTCAGCGACCAGCTGATTCAGCACTGATTGGTCGGAACCAACGAACCACCCGTGCTGCATACAGCCTCTGTATCTCGCACGGGCTATCTAACAGTATCTAGTTAGATTGAGTCGGATGTGCAAGATGTAGGGCGCAAGTCTTGTACAGAGTTATCCTCGGGTTCGATCAGACCGGATCGGTCAGTACAGGGGACTCACATATCGAGTAGCGCACAAACCTGTTCACATCGTGTCAGAAAACGTGTGCAAGATACAGAGGATGGATTCAGCACGATCCCCTTGTTCAACCTGTTCCATTCTGCTGAGATTTGTTGGGCTTATCATGACCGGATTCACGACATTTAATAGTTCTCAAAAGAATGAACATTCATGCTTAGTATGTTCTCTATAACATCGATTATACTCGTTATTCTATGGGCTATTTTTATTCTGTATTCCGCGTCAGTGCTGTTCTGGTTGTTTGAGGTGGGTGTCCTCGCACGGGGACAGACAGTCTCCAGCGACGAGGTGGTGTATGGGCATGAGGATGTCCAAGTTCGTATTTTAACCATAGGGGCCGAAAATGTCGTCCAAGCGACAGTCGATTCGATTCCGGAGGGTGTCAGTGATATCAGGGTTATTGCCGAACGCGATATCCAGATCGAGGGGGCAACGGTACACGTCGTTCCCACCGAGTTTGAGTGTAACGCGACTCATAAGGGCCGTGCGCTTGAATGGGCGCGTCAAAACGTTCCGTGTACACAGGAGTTTATACTATATCTTGATGAGGACACTATCGTCCAGCAGTTTACTGGCCTCCCGGATGCAGATATCATTCAGATCACCGAAATGCCGATTTTTACCGGATCGTGGATCGCATACCTCTCTGAGACGTTCCGAATCGGATACCAATACGAGCAGCGAGCATTCAGTCGGTTTAAGTATCCGCTGTATGCATGGGGTGGTGGTATCGCCATTCGGAAATCATTAGAGGACGAAATCACGTGGGACGTCAAGACGATCACCGAAGATACAAATTTCGTCTGGCGTGCGGTTGAGCGTCGAAACGTTGATTTCCGCGTTCTCAACCTAAAGTTCCGAAATCAAGCACCGCCAACGTTACGCGGAATGTTTCGACAGCGGCGTCGGTGGTTCTCCGGGACACAACACTCGGCTGACATCCTCCCACGCCGATACCGCACGTTTCTCTCTTTCCGGATGATCGCATGGGCGCTATCACCAGTTATTCCGGTTATTTCGCTGTTTTTGTTCCTATTTCCCCAGTACGTCCCGCAATCAGCGACGTACTTCTTGGGATCGATTGCCGCCTTTTCGATCCTGTTTGTCGTCACGTTCGTTGGCGTCGTCGTTTACATCAACCACGAACGGATAACGTTGCTTGCCCTTCCGCTTACACCGCTACTCGTGGTTTTGAACACTTCTGGTGCATTATGGGGTTGGATCTCACCCGTACAGACGTTTGCCGTGACCGAGAAGGTGGCTCTAAAAAAGGAACGTATTGCTTCGGAAACGGACCTTATTTCGCCGGCAACGCTTGAAGAGGTTAACCCATGGTTGGAGGAGGGAGATTTGGAAAATCACGACGGTGAGGGAACGCTCATACCGGATGGTGGGATAGAGGACAGTTTTATTTGGCCTTGATTACTCGGTTCCTGAACTGGCATATGGTGTTTCTCAGTAGAAATTAAGTACGTGTTTAGCCCGAACTGATTTCGCTGCTATCTCATAGAAGGCGCACAACTTAGCCTGTATGAACTGGCAGCAGAGGTTCGTGATGATTCTC
>NZ_JAGGKQ010000052.1 GCF_017873815.1 Halorubrum alkaliphilum
TCCACCGGTCGATCTGGAAGTGTCGCAAGCGCATCTCGCTGTAGGAGCATGTCCCCAACTGCCTCAACCGAGTCAAGCTCAAACTGCTCGGTGAGATGTCCCCGGACGGTGTTGGCGTGTGGTGAGTCGCCGGTCGTTTCGCAGACGTGGTTGATTGAGGTCCCGCCGGCGCTGGCGCCGGCGAGGACCTCGTACAACGTCTCTGTCGTGACCTCAACGTCATTACCGAGATCTATCGCAAGCTCTTCGTCGAGACTGTTGACGACAAAATTAAGCAGGTGCTCTTCTTCTATCTCGCTGTCTGCTTCGGTAGCTTCCACATCCTTCCCAAGCAGACACTTTCACTCAAACCCGATGTGATCGACTGAGACTACCTCAACGAGATGCCCGGTATTCTCGCCGTGTTTGATCTCGACGACGCACCGCACTACAGCTCGTTTTGTCGGTGGGAAAACGAGTACCGGATGCGTGAACTCCGCCGCCTGCTCCGCACTTCGGCGGAGCAGGCGGGCTGGAGTGGTGAAGCCGCGATTGATGCGAGCGGTTTCCAGCGCGATCAAACCAGCTACCACTACCGCGACCGTGCGAATTACTCGTTCCAGTCGATGAAGACGACGATCTTGATCGACGTGAACTCGCTGGCGATCAAGGACGTTCATTTCACGACTCAGAAGGCGTGGGACGGGCACATCGGGATGCAGGTCTTCCGCCGGAACGCGGAAGACCTGCGTGTGTTGTCTGCTGACGCGAACTATTCGTGGAGCGACCTCCGTGAGGAGTGTCGCTCCAACTCAACGCGACCGTTGATCAAGCACAGGGAGCAGACACCGCTGCAGAAGGCTCACAACGCCCGGATGAACGAGGATTACAACCAGCGGTGGATGAGTGAAACGGGGTTCTCGCAGTTGAAGGAAGACGACGGCGAGAAGCTGCGCTCCCGGAGCTGGCACGGCCAGTTCCGGGAGCTCACGCGGAAGTGCATCGTACATAACCTCACGCAGGCGGCGAGTTAGGCCTCGCCGCCTGCTCCCTTTCTCCGGACGTATCTGGGAGAGGCATCGCCGTCGTCACTGACACAACGAAGCAAGATACCATAGTTTTGACCCTTCGATAACCGCCGTCAGTAACAGCTACTGCATCTTCTGACGGTAAGAACGCGCCTCTGACAGCTTGAGACTACAAACAATCGACCCTACCTCGTCGCCGTCTTGCGTTCAACAAGGCAGGTCAAATCCTGTGTCGCTCGCTATCAGAGTAGTACTAGCGAGCCTGGCCGATATGGACAATTCCGAATCTGGAAGCATCATCACGACCAGTTGATAGCTGAAACCTCACAGTTCGATTCACGCACACCGATTTACTTTTTTGTCGTATATTCAGTCAGATATGGGATCGAAGAAGAGGTAGGGAAATTACTCGTACCTGCTGAGGTAGTTGACGATGTGCTTGATAACTGGTCTCTTGAAGAGCACGTGACGATGGGCGAACAGAGGACTCGTCAGATCTCGTGGCACCTCCTACTGAAGCGATTAGGCGTTTCGGCAGATCGATTCAAATCCGAGGACCTTATCGACCTCACAGATGAGTGACTCACGACTCACTCCAGTTGCGTTCGACATCGAGACCTCTGGATTCGATGCGGACGCTGTCATCACCGTTGCTGGGTTCGCGCACGGTCTCGGTGAATCGCTTATTCTCAATACTGGCGGCCACAGCGAGGTTGATCGCAACACACTGGTGAGGGCGCTTGATGAGGAGTCAACTGGGACAGCCCAACTCGACGTCGTTGCTGACGAGGGCGAACTCCTCGAGGAGGTCGCGTCGTTTGTCACGAACCAACTCGATGGTGACACTCACTACCTGACCGCATTCAATGGTGAGACGTGGAATGGTGGGTTCGATCTCCCCTTCTGTCAAACGCGATTTCTCCAACATGGACTACGATGGCCCTTTGGTGACATCGCGTACGCCGATATGATACAGGTGGTTGACCGCTTCAATACACAAGATCAGACTGATCTCGTTGGGGTGTATGATGTCCTTGTTGGTGAGGAGACGTGCGACCCGTTTGACGACAGCGCCGAAGCTGTGGATGCGTTCCAGGCCGGCGACTGGCTTCCACTCTGTAAGCACAATCTGGCCGACATCCAGCGAACCCGGAAGTTGGCTGAACTGGCCGGACAGTTTGTCGCCCAATCGGATTTCAAGATGAAAAATCTACAGCCACCACATCGATGAAGGGTTCACAATGGGAGAGATGGGCCACGAGATGCGGAACGACATACCGATGGTGAGGACAGCTAGGTATCTAACACCATCCGTCTTTAGCTAAGCGAAGAACCGCGTGACAGCAGCGGCTTATCGAGGCTACTTTTCGGAAGGAATGAGGAGGTGTCGAGTGTGTACAACG
>NZ_JAGGKQ010000053.1 GCF_017873815.1 Halorubrum alkaliphilum
CTATCGCATCTTCTGACTCCAAGAACCGGTCTCTGACGCGGTAAAACCGTGAATTATCGACCCCACCCCGACGCAGTCTTGCGTTCAACAAGGCACTTCTTCTTCAGGTTCTCTACGAGTGTGTGTTGATCAAGCTGACAAGGCCTGTCGCATTGCGACTTGGAAAGACCAACAGATGTGAAATCTTCGATTTTGTTGGTTAAGACGTTCGTGGAGGCTGATTGACTGGCTTATCGCCTCAGATGAGGTGTGTCTGCAAGACTGCGAGCGCGAGTGTGGCATATCTCGAGCTATGGTGTTCTCTGTAGTGGTCAGTCAAATCCACAAAATTAACTCCCCCCACTGTCACGATTACGCGTGCATCCGTCGTGGAAACGAGCACAGTGGTCGTTCGTCGGGGTACTCCTGGCAAACCTCGCATCGCTGGCCGTGATTTGGTGGTTCGACTGGCAAGTCCATGCACTCCTGATAGCCTACTGGCTTGAGGCTGGTGTTGTCGGGGGTATCTATGTTCAAAAGATTTCCCGAGCAGAGGGAACCGATGACCTCGAGTCCATTCGGGCGTTTTGGAATATTGCCGGCGAGCCCCCTCGTTCGTACATCGGCAAGCCGAAAGGAGACATTCTGGGCGCGCTCCTTGAGCAGTACGTACTCATTTGGCTCCTGCTGGGTTTGTATGTGGCTGGTCCGCTCGTTGGTGCTCTAGAGATCGAGCCTGCGAGTCCACTTACCGTGGTTCTCATCGCCGTTAGCCTCGTCGTCTCCCACATCTATTCGTACTGGGCCGAGTATCTCGGCAACCGAGAGTACGAACGCCGCGGCCCTGTCTCGTTGCTGGTCGAACCGGCGGCCCGGTTCGTGGCGCTGTTTGGTGTGGTCTTTATTGGGGGACTCGCCGCCAACCTCACCCAAGAACCGCTTGGCGTGGTCGTCGTTCTGATCTTTTTCAAGACCTGTGCCGATCTGTTCCAGCACCGCCGCGAGCGAAAACGGGTGCTGCGGACTCATGAACACTAGCTGTTCAGTCTCCGCCACATACGCAGTCAACCATCTAGGCCTCACAAATCCCAGCAGGGATGAGTAAACGACGAGATTGCTGAATACATCCTCTAAGTATAGCACTGGTAATGGTTGTTTTTCATTCGAGAAACCGGGGTATTTCGAATACGCCCAACAACGTTACCTGTAGGCCTCGAAGTAACGTTGATAGATCACTCAGTTAATGGTGTGCAAGACTGTTAATTGTAGCTGAGGTATTCTTCAATTCGATGATTGTCTGGTATTCGGCCTTGGCAAATTGCGAATAGTAGCTTACTCAGAGCGCATCTGCGAGACGCTCGGCGGCCTCCTCGACGCTGCCTTCGTTTTCGATGAACTGAACGGGCGCGTTTTGATCACGTGCGTACTGGAGCGCGGCAGACCGATTAAGATCCTGCTCGAAATCAATTTTGTGTTCGGTCACATCCTGGACTTTACGGCCCCTATTTCTTCGGCGTTCGAGAATCGTTGCTGGACTCGCTTCAACGAGAGCGAACGTTGTCGGCGAGACATCGCGGAGTACCTCCTCAGGGAGTCCCTCTATGTAGCCGGCCTGGGTCTCTACTGCCAGATGAGTCGAGAGGATGATATTCGTGTCTTCGGCTTCATCGGCGACGAACTCGCCCGCACGACGCTGTAGACGGCGTGTCTCTTGTTGCGAAAGTGTGGCAAGTTCTCCTCGTTCGGTCGCCAGGCCTCTCGTCGCGGCCTGTTCAAGCATTACGTCGCCGAAGTTCACCAGTTTGTACCCGTCTCCGAGTTTCTGCCGAAGCGTCTGGCAGACGGTCGACAGCCCAACACCGGTGACACCTGAGACTAGCGTGACTGACATTAGAAACTCACCTCGCTTTTGTCGTCCTGTTTTGGCATCGATCCGCGGTCGTCGTAATACCTGCGTCCGACAAATTGAGCTCCGACGCGCGTCATCAGCGTATCGTAAAGATCATCGGCTGAAGCGAACTCCTCTACTTCAGATTTCTCGATTACGGATTGGATCGTTGTGCTTTCGCCATCCGGAGGTGTCAGTTCTGTACTCCCGACAGTCTCTACGACCGTCTCCCGTGGTACTGGGAACTCTAGTTTTCTCGCGAAGAGATCACGGGTCTCTGGCAAGCGCATGTGCAGTACATGGAACCACACTGTATAATAACTATGTATGAGCGTGCTTCCAAGCGAAGTGTGAATTCGATCCGTCTGTTTGTGAGTGATTGCTGAAAGATAGCGACACTAAAACGCCGTTGCTTCGCTTGAGCGA
>NZ_JAGGKQ010000054.1 GCF_017873815.1 Halorubrum alkaliphilum
AATAGGGCCTGAAATCAGTTGGCGATCGAGCGACAGGGCGTACAAGGCGATTCTCAAAACGACCGAGGAGCGATCCTCCAGTAGGAAGAGAATCGAGCCGGCGTCGTGTCGTGCGTTTTGAAAAACGACCCAGGGAGTGTACTTACATGGCGAGTCTAACCCGTGAACCGGGGAAGGCGCAGGGAAACCGATACGGCCGCAGTCTTACGACGAGGGCCACCGTGTTCAAGCGCGGGGAGTCATGTGGGTACGACCCGAAACCAGGCGATCTATGCGCGAGCAAGGTGAAGCGTGGCGAAAGCCACGTGGAGGCCTGTTAGAGTTGGTATTCTACAATATCCTCTCGTGACTCGTGTATAGGGGTGAA
Organism: Halorubrum alkaliphilum; assembly: GCF_017873815.1. Lineage (GTDB taxonomy): Archaea > Halobacteriota > Halobacteria > Halobacteriales > Haloferacaceae > Halorubrum > Halorubrum alkaliphilum. Next base: position 368 of record NZ_JAGGKQ010000054.1, read on the forward strand.
AGGCCCATCGAGCCTGGCAACAGCTGGTTCCGACCGAAACATGTCGAAGCATGACCTCTTCCGAGATAGCTCGCGGGGTAGAGCTACCGATTGGATGACCCGCCTCCGAGAGGAGTCGGCCATCCTGTCGAACTCCAAACCCGCAAGCGTCGCAAACGAAGGGAGTCCGGTACGCGGGGTAAGCCTGTGTACCATGAGGGGAACAACCCAGAGCCGGGTTAAGGTCCCAAAGTGTAGATTAAGTGCGATTCGAAGGTGGTCTCAAGCCCTAAACAGCCGGGAGGTGAGCTTAGAAGCAGCTACCCTCTAAGAAAAGCGTAACAGCTTACCGGCCGAGGTTTGAGGCGCCCAAAATGATCGGGGCTCAAATCTACCACCGAGACCTGGCCGTACCCGTCACAGGGTAATCGTGTAGGTCGGCGTACTGTTCGGATGGAAGCCCGGGCGAGAGCTCGTGTGGACCGTTCAGTAACGACAATCCTGGTCACAGTAGCAGCGATAGTCGGGTGAGAACCTCGACGGCCTGATGAGCAAGGGTTCCTCGGCACTGCCAATCAGCCGAGGGTCAGCCGGTCCTAAGTCTGCCCGCAACTCGACGCAGACAACGGGAAACTGGTTAATATTCCAGTGCCATCGTGCAATAAACGTCAACGCCGTGTGGAACGCTGAGCCGGGCCTTCGCCCGGTCGAATCATGGAAACTCGTGGACGCCGTCACGGCACGAAGCGAGCGAAACGTGAGATAGGGAAACTCAGCCGTACATAGGGCCCGTGAAAAGACAAGCACGATGTCCGTACCGAGATCCGACACAGGTGCTCTGGCAGCGAAAGCCACGGCCTGTCGGGAGAACCGACGTTAGGGAATTCGGCAAGTTAGTCCCGTACCTTCGGAAGAAGGGATGCCTGCTCTCGACGGAGCAGGTCGCAGTGACTCGGGCGCTCCGACTGTCTAATAACAACACAGGTGACCGCAAATCCGCAAGGACTCGTACGGTCACTGAATCCTGCCCAGTGCGGGTATCTGAACACCTCGTACAAGAGGACGAAGGACCCGTCAACGGCGGGGGTAACTATGACCCTCTTAAGGTAGCGTAGTACCTTGCCGCTTCAGTAGCGGCTTGCATGAATGGATAAACGAGAGCGCCACTGTCCCAACGTTGGACCCGGTGAACTGTACGTTCCAGTGCGGAGTCTGGAGACCCCCAAGGGGAAGCGAAGACCCTATAGAGCTTTACTGCAGGCTGTCGCTGAGACGTGGTCGCCGATGTGCAGCATAGGTAGGAGACATTACACAGGTACCCGCGCTAGCGGGCCACCGAGTCAACATTGAAATACTACCCGTCGGTGACTGCGACTCTCACTCCGGGAGGAGTACACCGGTAGCCGGGCAGTTTGACTGGGGCGGTACGCGCTCGAAAAGATATCGAGCGCGCCCGAAGATCATCTCAGCCGGGTCGGGAATCCGGCGAAGAGCGCAAGAGCACAAGATGGTCTGACAGTGTCATTCCCAACGAGTGACGCTGACGCGAAAGCGTGGTCTAGCGAACCTACGAGGCTCCGGAATGGGGCCCGTAGATGACAGAAAAGCTACCTTAGGGATAACAGAGTCGTCACCCGCAAGAGCACATATCGACCGGGTGGCTTGCTACCTCGATGTCGGTTCCCTCCATCCTGCCCGTGCAGAAGCGGGCAAGGGTGAGGTTGTTCGCCTATTAAAGGAGGTCGTGAGCTGGGTTTAGACCGTCGTGAGACAGGTCGGCTGCTATCTATTGGGGGTGTAATGGTACTTGACGTGAACGAACGTATAGTACGAGAGGAACTACGTTTGGTCGCCACTGGTGTA
>NZ_JAGGKQ010000055.1 GCF_017873815.1 Halorubrum alkaliphilum
GTTGTACACACTCGACACCTCCTCATTCCTTCCGAAAAGTAGCCTCGATAAGCCGCTGCTGTCACGCGGTTCTTCGCTTAGCTAAAGACGGATGGACCGAAGGCTTCCTTATGATTCCAGTTTGAATCACCCGCAAACATTTGGTCGCGTCGCAGAACCGTTTAGACTTTGCTGGCTCTGTTGAAATACTTAACCGTTGATATGTTCTTGGAGCCGTGCTGAATACACAGCGCGTATGTTGCACTGAAAGCGCTACATTTGGAGCTCAAATAGAACAGGTATACAGAACAGAGACACATCGAGAGGAATTCGAATCGGGCTATCAAGCACAACGTCAAAGAATCGCATTTATTATTCCTACCGTATCATATTCGCATGAGACTATATCAATGAGCGTCATCGGAGAATTTACTGTGCCGGCCAGTGCGCTGGCAATGCAGCAAACCCTCGACGAAGTACCGGAAATGAGTGTGCAAATTGAGCGGGTTGTCGCGCACGAGAGTGGGATTCTGACCCCGTATTTTTGGGTTCGTGGTGGTGATATGGAGCGGTTCAAATCCGCTCTTGAGGATGATCCATCAGTCTTGGAATATACCCGCGTTGACATGCTTGAAAAGGAGACGCTTTATCGAGCCGTGTGGCCGACTGATGTCGAATCTATCGCGCAGGCGTATCTTGAGGCAGGCGCAACCGTTCTGGAAGCGACGGGACGTAATCAGAGGTGGGAACTTCGGCTGCGATTCGACAACCAGCCAAACCTTTCGGCCTTCAACGAGTATTGCGAAGAAAACAACATTCCGCTGACCGTGAACCGGATATACAATCCCACAACAGTAAAGGGGGGCGGACAGTTCGGCATCACCCCCAAACAGCGCGAGGCTCTCGTCGCTGCCCTTGATGCCGGCTTTTATGAAATCCCTCCGGCGGCCACGATGACGGAGATTGCTGAAGCCCTTGGGATATCTCAACAGGCTCTTTCGAAACGCCTCCGTCGAGCCCACGGGAATATCGTCAGTAATGTCCTCACTATCGAGGAACTCAACTCGCGGGATTAGAAGCGCGCGCCGCGCTGGCAGGAACCGTATGTCAATAAGATATGGTCGGACGAGCTATTTATAAGAGTTGTATATACCTCCGAATTTGGTATTAGGTAGGCCTGAAAATGGATATATATGATGTCGTCTGTCGAGAAAAGAGGACTGACAGAATGGAAGACTGACCTCTCTCTGGATACGGCACTTGGCTTGCTGGCAGAGAAGCGCTGTCGGGACATTATCTATCATCTCCAAGAGGAAACGACTCCGATACCGATAGCCGACCTTGCCAAACAGATTGCTGACGCGGAGTCCCGGGAATCATCCACGGCACCCTCGGATCTCCACGATAGCATCCATACCCACGTACATCAGTTGCATATTCCGAAATTGGCTGACGCCGATGTTGTCGTCTTTCATCGGAATGAGAACACCGTCGAACTTGGGGATAACTCCCCTTGCATCATAGCGATTTGGAACGCGGTTTCGGATATCCCCGGTCCAGATGACAAATGACAAACCTGCGCCTCTCTTCAATAAGTTAATGTACTCAAAACACGGCGACTAGCAGCCGTAGGTCGAAAGGCGGATTCGCAATTATTCGGATTGAGTCACAAATGCTCATAGATTCGGATTTCGTCGGGAGTGATAACAATTGGATGATCCCATATAATGGTGGACACGCGATGCGGTCCTTCTAAGTTAAGAAGACGCAGATCAAATAGTCCATTTGTCCAATCTTCAATGGTCGTTTTTCTTCGTAGTAGTTGGATAGCAGTTCCATGTCGAGACGATTTCGTAGCAGTCTCATAGATCGTTCACTACTGCTGAATTACTGTGTCGCTGGGGAGTCGCGG
>NZ_JAGGKQ010000056.1 GCF_017873815.1 Halorubrum alkaliphilum
CAACCACACCTCACGGTCGCGACGTGCGACACAGTAGGCAAACACACCCCGGAAGGAATCCCCGAAGAGAACGCGCCAGTACCGGCGTGTGAGCTATGGAACGCATTAGACGACGACGATTTGAAGCGCGAAAAGGAAATTCGCGAAGAGGAAGGGGAACCGATCCCTGACTTCTTAGCTGATACGTGACGGATTATTCAAGGTATCTTCTTTTATTTGGGTAACTAATATGTCGTCATGCCCAACCGCCGAGAGTATATCGCTAGCGTAGGTGGCGCGGCTTTCCTATCAGGTTGTTCAACTGAACAAGAGGAACGGACGCCTAATGAAACATCTACGTCAGACAACGGGGATCAACCTACAAACGATACGGCAGATGAGTCAGATATTGATCTGATATTTGACACCGCTGAATGGTTTGAGGAAGGTTTTGTTGCTGAGTTTATTGTTACTAACCGCGACAGTATCGCAGTTCAGTCACTAGAGATTATTGTGGATTGGTATGATGACGATGGTAATTTCATTGATTGGGATTCAAAAAGCGTACCAGCACTCAAGCCAAACAGCTCTTGGTATCTTCATGTGGAGAAATCTGGGGAGGTTCCTGCTGATTCTTTTGAAGTGACCGCCCGTTTCATCGGACGCAAGCAAAGTATTCCGGACAATTTAGAAATACGATCAACCACCGTTGAGAATCCTGAGACGCTCTCTGGAATAATTTCAAATATGCGAGATTCTGAGATTGGTGTCCTATTAGTCGCAACAGTTTATGATAACGATTGGTTGACCCATGTAGGAAGGGTCTCACAATCTCGAATCCCCCCAGAGACTGACTGGCAGTTTCGTGTCCCGATTCAATCCGTGGATGCCGATTTCTCCCCACCGGGTAGTGACATTGCACTGTTTATATCTCAGTTGTAACTATACAGAGTACGCTCTTGTGGCGTAGATTGTTGATACAGTTCTCCCGAAGAGAGTGAGGATCAGTCGATCACATCGGGTTAGAGTAAGCGTCTGCTTGGAGAGGATGTGCAATCAACCCAAGCAGACAGCGAGATAGAGGAAGAGCACCTGCTTAATTTTGTCGTCAACAGCCTCGAAGGAGAACTTCCGGTAGACCTCGACGAGAACGTAGAGGTCACGACAGAGACATTGTACGAGGTCCTCGCCGGCGCCAGCGCCGGCGGGACCTCAATCAATCACGTCTGCGAAACGACCGATGACTCACCGCACGCCAATACCGTCCGTGGACATCTCACCGATCAGTTCGAGCTTGACTCGGTTGAGGAGGTTGGAGACACGCTGCTTCAACGAGATACGCTCGAGACACTTCCGGATCGACCGGTGGAGGTCTGCGCAGACCTCCACCTCGATCCCTACTACGGTGACGAGGACGAAACCGAGGCTCTGTACTCCTCACAGGCTAAGCGTGGAACAACAACGTTTCACGCCTATACGACGCTCTACGTGCGGGTACGCAACAAGCGGTACACGCTGGCGGTTCGCCAGCTCGTCGCTGGCGAAACCACCAGCGATGTCCTCGGTGAGTTTCTGGAACTTCTTGACGGCCTTGACCTCAGCGTCAAGGCCGTCTACCTTGATCGCGGATTCTACAACAGCACCTGCCTCAAACTGCTGTACGCGCACAACTACGCCTATGCGATGCCAATCGTC
>NZ_JAGGKQ010000057.1 GCF_017873815.1 Halorubrum alkaliphilum
GTAGTTGGATAGCAAGACAAAGATACACCGCACAGTGATGCCTCTCGTCCTTACCGAAGTTCTCTCCCACCCAGAATTGACTGGAGCTGTTCAGGTGGATCAAGTCCTCGTCGTTTCCACGTCGCCAACATCGTTGTTATTGTCTCGTGAATCTGGACCCCTTCTGCCGAACGCAGGGTCCGAAACATCTTCCGAAGGACTACTTGCTCGCGCAGAGCCCGCTCTGCGCGATTATTCGTTGAATCAACACCCCGTTCGGTCACGAACGTCAGCCAGTGACCCAAGCCATTGCTGATCTTCTTGATCAGCTGCTGAACCTCTTGGGCCTCGTAACCTTCCCTCACCAGGCCCTCCAGGTGTAAGGATGCTTCCGCCCGCTTCTGCTCGCGGGCGGAAGCGGACGGATCTCCTTCGACGAACGTCGTTAGATCGTCGTGGAGTGCGTGCAACTCTTCAGACAGCCGCTCTGCTTCCTCGTACCGTTCAGCGACGTACTCAGCCTCCCGCAACAGGTGCGCCCAGCACCGCTGCAGTTTCGTGTGATAACTCGAATACGCCGACCAGCCGTCACAACTGAGCGTCGAGTCCTCGGCGAATTCCTCGCCGAGGACGTCTTCTAAGACTCCACTTCCTCGGCTTTCATCAACCAAAAACAGCACTTCGTCATCAGTGACGAACGTCCACGCCCAGTGTTGTTCTCCATCGACCGGAAAGCCTGTTTCATCGCAGTAGACGACCTCACTCTCCCGAATCTTCTCTTTGACATCCTCGTAAGCGGGTCGCAGACCGGCTGCGACCCGCTTAGTCAAGTTGTAGATCGTCCGGTGAGAGATCGGAAGGTCGAAGTCCCAGTCAAACAGCTCGGCCTGTTTCCGGTTCGGCAGTCGTTGATGGAACCGACCGAGAGCGGTTTGGGCCATGATATTTGGCCCAAACCGCCCCTTTTCGGGACAGTCAGGATGCTCAGCAACAACCTCGTTACCACAAGAACAGTGGTGTTTGCCGAGCTTGTACTCGGTAACAGTGGTTGGAACAGGAAGCGGTACGTCAATAATAGTCCGTGAAACGTAGCTATCAGGGCTAGAGAGGATTTGCTCACAGTCTGGACAGAATCCCTGATCAACGAGGATCGTCTCTTCTGGTTCAGGTGGTGTTCGAGTTGTTCCCTCGTGACCTTCGCTGCGTCCAGGCGATGAGTCGCTGGCGGCGTCAGAGTCGCCGCCAGCGTCGTCTTCATCAGGTTCTTGGTCTTCGTCCTCGGTTTGGTCGTCATCGCCTGGTGAATTAGCCGCACCACCCTGTCTACTGGGTGGTGTGTTTGGATTTTCGTACTGCTTGAGGCGAGCCTCAAGCTGTTCGATCTTCTGTTGTTGTGCAGTAATCTGGCGTCGCAGCAGCCGGTTCTCAAGCTTCTTGACTACGAGCTGCTGGCGGAGTAGCGAACTGTCGTCGGTGCGGATCACGGAATCTGTCGATTCCGTTGATCCGCGACTCCCCAGCGACACAGTAATTCAGCAGTAGTGAACGATCTATGAGACTGCTACGAAATCGTCTCGACATGGAACTGCTATCCAACTAC
>NZ_JAGGKQ010000058.1 GCF_017873815.1 Halorubrum alkaliphilum
GCGTGCTTCCAAGCGAAGTGTGAATTCGATCCGTCTGTTTGTGAGTGATTGCTGAAAGATAGCGACACTAAAACGCCGTTGCTTCGCTTGAGCGAGGCAACTTCTCAAGTTGTTAGAAGGATGGTGCGGTAGGTTGATGTGTTCATGACCACCTCCGCACCGACTGGAACTATCGTCCCGACAAATGAAGAGCTACCGGTTCTTCGACTTTCTCAACCAGAGTGCCCTGACTGTGGCGGCCCTGTCTCCAGGAACGGTGGATACGAGCGGCACCCGCAGGGCTGCCAGCCCCTGCGGGTGCAGCGATACATCTGTGCGAACTGTCGCTCGTTTTCGCCAACACACCCTGCTGTTGCAGACGATCACCACTATCCACGTGCAGTCACACAACTCGCCACGACCATCGACGTACTCACTGATTCCTCGCTCGAAAATCGTCAAGACGTTCTCACCATCCATTACAACGTCCGGCCCTCTGATCAACAGATCCACAACTGGTGTACCGAGCAGACGGCGGAGATCGTCGCAAACGATCTTCCCGTCGTCTCCGGCGTTTTCACCTATGACGAACAGTATCTCACGATTGACGGCAGCCGCGCATATCGGCTCACTGTCTACGACGAACTACTTCGTGCACCGGTCGCCGAAACCATCGCCGACCGGTGCACCAAAGAGACCGTCCGCGAGTTTCTCACCACTGTCCTTGGGGAAAAACCAGTTCACGTTGTCACAACCGATGGCCGGTCAGACTACCCCGAGATAATCGAAGACGAGCTTGACGCTGTCCACCACCGCTGTAACTTTCACTTCCTCAAAAACGGTGAGAAGAAGCTTCGCAACACCGTTTTCGAGAGTGTTCGCTACGCCAACACAGAACGTCTCCGCGGCGCAATTGTCTGGAGTGAGTTCAAGCAAGTGTTTGCTGCGCAGTCGTATGAAGCCGCAGTCCGTCGGTTTGGGGCAGTGCTCGATAAAATCGAGCAACTGCCCAAGGAGTTACGAACAGCCGTCAAAGACGTGATGGAAGAGTTTGATACGTTCCTCGGTCACCTTCGGCATGAAGCAGTTCCAAGCACGACGAACAATCTGGAGCGGTACTACGGCCACACGAAACCGACGCAGATCAAGCGTCGGTTTCGGTCAGATGAGCACGCACGAGCGTTTCTGAAACAGCAGATGTACCTGCGCACGCTCAAGCAAGGACTCATGTCTCGTGAACGGTCGCTTTCGCTTGGCCGCAAACTCTTTCCAGCCGTGTCAATAGAACAGCTTGAACCGTTGTTTACCGAGTCCAAACAACGGTACTTATTATGGCGAGATCGAGAAACAGACTGAAGATTCTCTGACAGCGCTGCCCGCCCGTCTGGAGCGGCAGCGCTGTCATTCTATGCAGATATTACGTGAAAAGTGACCGAATAAAATACAGTCTCTGAATATATTCTATATTTCTCGTTATGTTTTCGCTGGAATCCCGTTTTCCTGATTGAATGCTGAGGGAAGTCTTCGTGTACTTTCCACAATCACAGTTCATTTGGATGGGGC
>NZ_JAGGKQ010000059.1 GCF_017873815.1 Halorubrum alkaliphilum
GACCATTGTAGCCCGCGTGTTGCCCAGCACATTCGGGGCATACTGACCTACCGTTGCCCGTTCCTTCCTCCGTGTTGGCCACGGCAGTCTCCGTACTGTACCCAGCCACTTCGCAGTGCTGCTGGCAAGTAGGGATGCGGGTCTCGCTCGTTGCCTGACTTAACAGGACGCCTCACGGTACGAGCTGACGGCGGCCATGCACCTCCTCTCTGTGGCTCGTGGCGAGGTCATCAACCTGACCGTCATTACCACAGTCGATGCTGGTGAGATGTCCGGCGTTGAGTCCAATTAAACCGCAGGCTCCTCCGGTTGTAGTGCTCCCCCGCCAATTCCTTTAAGTTTCATCCTTGCGGACGTACTTCCCAGGCGGCCTGCTTAGCGGCTTCCCTACGGCACAGCACCCACTCGTAGTGGGAGCCACACCTAGCAGGCATTGTTTACGGCTAGGACTACCCGGGTATCTAATCCGGTTCGAGACCCTAGCTTTCGTCCCTCACTGTCGGATCCGTTCTCGCGACGTGCTTTCGCCATCGGCGGTCCGTCCAGGATTACGGGATTTCACTCCTACCCCGGACGTACCCGTCGCGCCTTCCGGTCCCAAGCCGTGCAGTTTCCACCGGACGTCCACCCGTTGGGCGGGTGGATTTCCCGATGGACTTGCGCGGCCAGCTACGGACGCTTTAGGCCCAATAAGATCGGCCATCACTTGGGCTGCCGGTATTACCGCGGCGGCTGGCACCGGTCTTGCCCAGCCCTTATTCGTGCACCTCCCTAAGGTGTACAAAAGCGCAGGCTCTATGCCTGCGCACTTGGGATCCCCTTATCGCACTGTCGTGCAGTGTAAAGGTTTCGCGCCTGCTGCGCCCCGTAGGGCCCGGAATCTTGTCTCAGATTCCGTCTCCGGGTTCTGGCTCTCACCACCCGTACCGATTATTGGCACGGTGGGCCGTTACCCCACCGTCTACCTAATCGGCCGCAGCCACATCCTTCGGCGCCGGAGCGTTTGACACACTTGTCATTCCAGAGTGAGTGTGGTATACACTATTAGCCTCAGTTTCCCGAGGGTGCTGTGGTCCGAAGGGTAGTTTGGCCACGTGTTACTGAGCTATTCGCTACGAGTCTGAACTCGTGCAACTAGCATGGCTAAATCGGATCCCAATAGCAATGGCCTCCGGCAGGATCAACCGGAATGAGTACCCTCGCACCTGATTCCCGGTGAGAGGGGGGTTATGTTGGCGGGTGTTGACGTAGTGTCAACACACCATTGCATGGTCCAATATGGTGTCCAGTGTCACCGGCGACCCGGATGACACCGAACTACCAAGGCTCACATCAGATCTCCTCTTACGCCGGAGCGCAGCGGGCGAGATCCTCAT
>NZ_JAGGKQ010000060.1 GCF_017873815.1 Halorubrum alkaliphilum
TCGAACAGCGTTGATCAACCGCTACCGACGACTTATTGTAACAGAACAGGTGGCTCAGGTCGGGTTAGCTGACGATGCTTTGTGAGGTACTGAGTATTCGTCCAACTGCTCGATATAAACGAGGATTGCTCAATCTGGGGGAAAGTTATTATTCTAGCTGTTTGCTTGTTCACATAATGATCTCTCTTCGAGAGGCGTCTCCTGAAGACGCAGCAGCAATGGCGCGTATCCAATCGGAGTCGCTCCGAGAGAACGGAGAAGAGTACTACACGGACGAACAGCTTGCGCTTCTGGCACCCGCTGAGCCAGATGCTGAGGCAATTCCTGAAGATGAGTTTACCGACGATTCGTGTCGTCCAATCATTGCTGAATTAGATGGATTGATTGTTGGCTGGGGCAGCATCCACCTCGACGAGAACGTGCTGGCTGCAACATTTGTTGATCCCGACTACACAGGACAAGGAATCGGGCGCACAATTGTTGAGGAACTCGAAACAATCGCACGACAGGAAGGCGTAGAGGAGCTAATCGTTCCCGCGTCGCTAAACGCTGTTGGCTTCTACGAAACACTCGGCTTCGAAAAACAGCGCGAAATCGATGCAAGTGGCCCCGGCACACCGGAGATTCCGAGTGTAGAACTGACGAAACAACTGTCCTAATCGCTCGAGTTGCAGACACACTGAGCAGGTGCTCCCCCGCAAAACCAGCGAAAAGATATGTGCCTCCAAACCTGTCCCCAAAGATCCTGAGTAGTTGTAACAGCGCAATCAGCCAGACTGTTATTTTGATTTAGTACCAAAAATACCAATAGTGGTGGGCGTATTCGTAGGGATACCACTAATGGAGCGAGATGACTTCGACGAGGCAGCACCCGGTGAGATCGTTCCCACGACGACGTCGAAGGGGGCGTATTCGGCGTTTCAACCTGACCCGCTTCCGCCCTCAATCAATACTGAACAGCTCATTACACCGCTGGCGGAGGCGACACAGGCACTTGGCCGACTTCACGGCATCGGTCCACGTGTCGGCTCAAGGGAGATCCTGATCGAGCCGTTCATCCGAAAAGAAGCGCTGGAGTCCTCGCAAATCGAGGGCACACATGCTACTCTTTCAGACATCTACGCCTATGAGGCTGGACAGGAGGATCTCATCGACGAAGACAGGCAGCAGGGTACCCAAGAAGTCGTGAACTATCTACACGCGCTGACGCACGGATTGGATGCGATCACAGCTGGCGATCCAATCACCGTCGAATTGCTGGTCGTGTCACAAAGTCCTCTAGAGTTCAGTAGCAACTGGCTCCCGTGAGGAACGGGTTGCCTCTGGTGTCCAACCTACGAGGCAACCCATGCA
>NZ_JAGGKQ010000061.1 GCF_017873815.1 Halorubrum alkaliphilum
GCGACCTTCCGGTCGCACGCCCAGCTTGTTCTCCACGAACTCGGTGAGTACCTCGGCTACTCACCACCACCGTTGCTGGAGCGGCTCATCGAGGATGCTCAGAAGATCCATCAACAACGACCGATCTTACAAGAGACGCTTGCTACCGCTACACAACCGAGGTGTGAGTCTTAGCTAAAGACGAATGGTGTCTTGCCAGTCGTCGGGCTAATCGCTCCAGCAATTGGCGGCGGTGTTGCCAGTTGGACCGACCCTAATACGGCAGACCGTGGGGCTAAAATCGGTGCCGCGGCGGGTGGGTTAGTCACGCTGTTTTCGCTGCCGCTAACATTTGTTGCAGTCGCCGTTGCGTCGACCGTCTCTCCGGCTGCAACCGTTGGGGTACTCGCGCTCACACTCCTCGGTGCAGCATACGTCGTTGGCAGTAGCGCACTTGGCGGATACCTCGCCGACAGGGTATCCGCGGGTGAGAAATTGCCGTGGTCGACAGACGATTCGACAGTCTCAGAGACGCCAATCGACCGTCTGAAACATCAATACGTCGATGGCGAACTCACTGATGCGGAGTTTGAACGCCGACTCGAACGGTTAGTCGACGCCGATCGCGAACGCGAGCGCGCAGAAGCAGGGCCCGACCACGGACAGCAAAGCCGCTATAGGCCGACAGACCACGAACGCGAGTCGATTGACCGCAAACGCTGAATCTATTCTTTCCGAAGTGGATTTATTTATTCAGATCCCTCCCCAGGTGCGTACGTCACTGTGACCACGAACTCACCCTCAAAGTCTATGAACTGGTGGTCTGTTTCAGGCTCGAGATGAATGACGTCGCCTGGTTCAACTTCGATGGACTCCTCTTCTGTTACGAGCGTCGCCTTTCCTGTATCGACATGATAAATCTCATCGACGGAGTGGGCGTGCATCGAATCTTCGTCTCCAGGTTCAAACCGCATGACATGGAAGCTGAAGGAGTCTTTTCGCATCGCCTCGATCTCTATCTCATCGTCTTCGTCCAGTTGTTCTGCTGATTCGGCAATATTAATTTGATTCACACGCATAGTATCGTTTCGATAAGGTTATTTCCACCGGTTCCAGTTCAATGATGAAATACAAGAATGTGAAGACCTCATACAGCCCCATCCAAATGAACTGTGATTGTGGAAAGTACACGAAGACTTCCCTCAGCATTCAATCAGGAAAACGGGATTCCAGCGAAAACATAACGAGA
>NZ_JAGGKQ010000062.1 GCF_017873815.1 Halorubrum alkaliphilum
TGCCTTGTTTTGCCGCTGATTGACGGTCGCTTCAGACGTTCTTACCGCAATATTCCGCCAGATTAACCCGGAAATGGATGCCGTCTGGCGATATGGCATCGCTCAGACGGCTTGCTTGGATGTGTCGAGACCTTGCCAAACAGCATGTTGAGAATCCGGACGTACCCGCCGCGCCGGATGGCGCGGACGGGTACGCCGAGTGGGTACAGATCGCGTTGATTCTGTACCGCGTCGAACTCGAAAAGAGTCTCCGCGAGACCGAAGACTACCTCAACGAGATGCCCGGCGTCCTTGCCGTGTTTGATCTCGACGAAGCACCCCACTACAGCTCGTTTTGTCGGTGGGAAAACGAGTACCGAATGCGTGAACTCCGCCGCCTGCTCCGCACTTCGGCGGAGCAGGCGGGCTGGAGTGGTGAAGCTGCAATTGACGCAAGCGGCTTTCAACGCGATCAAACCAGCTACCACTACCGCGACCGCGCAGACTTCTCGTTCCAGTCAATGAAGACAACGATCTTGATCGATGTGAACTCGCTGGCGATCAAAGATGTTCATTTCACGACGCAGAAGGCGTGGGACGGCCATATCGGGATGCAGGTCTTCCGCCGGAACGCGGAAGACCTGCGCGTGTTGTCTGCTGACGCGAATTACTCATGGAGCGACCTCCGTGAAGAGTGTCGCTCCGACTCAACGCGACCGTTGATCAGGCATAGAGAGCAAACACCGTTGCAGAAGGCCCACAACGCCCGAATGAACGAGGACTACAACCAGCGCTGGATGAGTGAAACCGGCTTCTCGCAGTTGAAGGAAGACGACGGCGAGAAGCTACGCTCCCGGAGCTGGCACGGCCAGTTCCGGGAGCTGACTCGGAAGTGCATCATCCATAACCTGACGCAGGCGGCGAGTTAGAGCTCGCCGCCTGCTCCCCCTTCTCCGAACGTATCCGGGAGAGGCATCGCCGTCGTCACCGGAACAACGGAGCAAGGTACCATAGTTTTGACCCTTCGAGAAACACCGCTAACGACAGCTATCGCATCTTCTGACTCCAAGAACCGGTCTCTGACGCGGTAAAACCGTGAATTATCGACCCCACCCCGACGCAGTCTTGCGTTCAACAAGGCA
>NZ_JAGGKQ010000063.1 GCF_017873815.1 Halorubrum alkaliphilum
GGACGCTCAGAAGATCCATCAACAACGACCGATCTTACAAGAGACACTTGCTACCGCTACACAACCGAGGTGTGAGTCTTAGCTAAAGACGAATGTCCTCTGGCTCGTAACACACACCGAAATTCGCCCGTGGACGTTCACCTAATTGTGGCTGATAAACATCTGGGAGTTCGAGAAGTCGGGCAATCTCGAGTTCTCTGTACACACCATACTGCGTCCGGAGGAAAAGTTTGAACTTCGATATCTCTTCGCGTGATGGAGAGAGAAAAATGAAGCGCTGAAGCACCTCCTGATCGGGCGCGTCATCGTGGTAGAAAAAGGTGTGTGTCTCATAGTCCTCGAGCGCAAACCAGACGAGGTAATCGACTGGACCGTCGTCGACGAAGATGGCTTCTTCAACGGGCTGCTCGGAGAATTTCGGACAGCGCTCACAGAAGGTATCGACCAGATGTTGGACGTAATCTCCTGGGTCGAGTCCGTACTCAGAAATGAACTCTCGAGGCATATACGGCCCTACGAGTAATTGTGGATAAAAACCACCCGAAGCGTCAGAACTTGGCAACAGCTGTCTCTGGGGGTTCCGAGAGCAAGTGCGGCTCGGTTATGGCTGTCATCACAAGGGGCTCAGTGCGGGGGTAAAAGGATCGTCATCGCCGCACTCAAGCATCTCTTTTCGACCGGCTGTATTCAGTTTTCCTTTCTAGATTCGGCTCGTATCACGATTTATCGGGACTGGGAAACCGAGCAACGAATCGACGATTTGGGGATGGAGTGATTTCGAGTCGCACTTCCCGAACCAGCGTATAATACCGTCGTCGACCGTCTTTATACGATCTTAGTATATCTGCATCCGTGAGGATGTCAAGATGGTGGGTCGCAGTTTTCCCATCCATTCCTACCTCTTCCATCAACTCCGAGACGTACATATCGCGACGCGAGAGCAATCGGAGCAGTTCGAGTCGGGGCTTCGATCCGAGTACATCCAGCGAGTCCATATAGAGATATAATTACAACGTACGTGTTTACCCCGAGGTCTCGACAGCCGGCACAGCGTGAGCCCGTGAGATCATTTCATTGTTGCTGACGACTCGACGAAGCTCTTCGTATGG
>NZ_JAGGKQ010000064.1 GCF_017873815.1 Halorubrum alkaliphilum
AGGCTCACCACAAACATCACCAGCCGTAGCCCAGCGTCCTGAGAACTGGTGAATGCGAGGCTCTGCTTGGCTAATCGGTAGCTCGACTCGATGCCGAAGCGCTTGCTGTAGTGCTCTCGGGCATCCCGTGGCGTGTCGATAAACGGCGCGTCAGCGGCGTAGCCGTGACGCGCCACCCCGTGTTCGTCGTATCGTCCCTGTTGGTAGACGCAGTCGATGAACACAGGGAACGTTACCTTGCCGGCGAGATCGTGTTCGATCTCGCGGCTCCAGCCTCTACTGAGTTCGTCTTGGATCGTTTCACCCCACTTGACGATCGGCATCACGTAGGCGTAGTTGTGCGTGGACAACAGCCCAAGACAGGTGCTGTTGTAGAATCCGCGATCGAGATAGACGGCCTTGACGCCGAGGTCAAGGCCGTCGAGGAGCTCGAGAAACTCACCAAGGACGTCGCTGGTGGTGTCGCCAGCGACAAGCTGGCGCACCGCCAGCGTGTACCGCTTGTTGCGTACCCGCGCGTACAGCGTCGCGTACGCGTGAAACGTCGTGGTTCCCCGTTTCGCCTGTGAAGAGTACAGCGCTTCTGTTTCGTCTTCATCGCCGTAGTAGGGGTCGAGGTGGAGGTCTGCACAGACCTCCACCGGTCGATCTGGAAGCGTCTCAAGCGCATCTCGTTGAAGTAGCGTGTCGCCAACCGCCTCAACGGAGTCAAGTTCGAACTGCTCGGTGAGATGTCCTCGGACGGTGTTGGCGTGTGGCGAGTCCTCGGTCGTTTCGCAGACGTGATTGATCGAGGTCCCGCCGGCGCTGGCGCCGGCGAGGACCTCGTACAACGTCTCTGTCGTGACCTTGACGTTCTCGTCGAGGTCTATCTCAAGCTCTTCATCGAGGCTGTTGACGACAAAATTAAGAAGATGCTCTTCTTCTATCTCGTTGTCTGCTTCGGTAGGTTCCACACTCTTCCCAAGCAGACACTTTCACTCAAACCCGATGTGATCGACTGAG